>NZ_NKFL01000006.1:0-643904 GCF_002223055.1 Burkholderia sp. HI2500
TTTGCCTGATGACCATAGCGAGTCGGTCCCACCCCTTCCCATCCCGAACAGGACCGTGAAACGACTCTACGCCGATGATAGTGCGGATTCCCGTGTGAAAGTAGGTAATCGTCAGGCTCCCTAAGCCAGAAACCCCCGCCCGAAAGGCGGGGGTTTTTGCATTGGCGCGGCGGAAATGCATGGGCGCGCGGAGTGGACGGCCTGGCTGGAGTTTCCTCATCGCCTACTCCCCAATTAGAAGCGCTCGCAGCTCCCGGCACGCCAATCGGCCAGTATCATCCGCGATCCCTTGGCCTATTGCTGCTATCTCCGATCAAAGCTGCAATTTCTCTCTGCGACGCCTCGGTTGGTCTTGAGCGATCTACAGCTCGGTGCCACCGACATCTCCCGGTGCGCTCTCTACATCAACCGACACGCAGTGAGTGCTCATCTAACGTTGAGCCATCCATAAATGGCCAAAAAATGGCCGACGATGAGCGATGTTTGTCGAAAATTGCCTGAAATTGATGAGTCTGGACGAAAACCCACTAGACCATCCACTGGTCCTTCGACACGTTGTGCCAACATGATCATCGAAGCACGCAACGCACACAGCGCTAAATCATCACAAAAATCTATGCGCATAAAGTCCATTCGGGCGACATGCCCTGCAGAGCGGGGTGCAAGCCCTTCGGGGTAATATCACCATTCGTCCCGATTCCCGGTGCTTCCAGGCAACCGCCGGCGGTCGGGGTTCGCCGTATCCCGTCTCCCGCACCGTTCATGACTGATAGCCCTGCCCAAAGTGGTCAGACGACCGACTTCTTGCCGTATCTCGTCGCCGCAACGTTCTTCATGGAGTATCTCGACACGACCGTGATCGCGACCGCGCTACCGCAAATGGCGCGCTCGTTCGATGTCGGGCCGAACGCGCTGAGCCTCGGGATGACCGCCTATATGCTGGCGCTGGCAGTGTTCATCCCGATCAGCGGCTGGATCGCGGACCGCTATGGCTCGCGCACGGTGTTCGCCAGTGCAATCGTCGTCTTTACCGGTGCGTCGGTGCTGTGCGGGTTGTCCGAAGGTGTCGTGACATTCACCGCTGCGCGCCTGCTGCAAGGCGTCGGCGGGGCGATGATGGTGCCGGTCGGGCGCATGATCGTCGTTCGCAGCACCGAGAAGGCGAAGCTGATGCGCGCGATCGCGACGATCACGTGGCCAGGCATCGTCGCGCCTGTCGTCGGGCCGCCGATCGGCGGCTTCATCACGACCTATGCGTCATGGCGGTGGATCTTCCTGCTGAACGTCCCGTTCGGCATTGCCGCACTAGTCTGCACCTGGCTGATCGTCCGGAACACGCGGGCCGACGAGCAACGACCGCTCGACTGGGGCGGCTTCGTGCTCGCCGGGGGCGCGCTGACCTGTCTGCTGATCGGCACCGAAGCGGCCGGCCAGCAGGACGTCCACTTTACGCGCGCAGCCGTCCTGGTGGGCGCGAGCGTGCTGTTCGGCATCGCCGCCTGGTGGCATGCGCAACGTTGCGCGCATCCGCTGCTCGACTTCACGACATTGAACGTACCGACGTTCTCGGTGACCGTGATTACCGGGTCGATCACGAGAATGGCCATCAATGCGGTGCCGTACCTGCTGCCGCTGCTGTTCCAGATCGGTTTCGGGCTGTCGCCGTTCCAGTCCGGCCTGCTGCTGCTCGCGAGTGCGCTCGGCAATCTCGGGATGAAGGCGGGAACGTCGTGGATTCTCGACCGCTACGGCTTCCGGCGCGTCGCACTCGTCGACGTGACGATAGTCGGCCTCTTCACGATCGCGTGCGGCTGGCTGACTGCATCGACGCCACTGGCGATCACGCTGTTCGTCGTATTCGTCTATGGACTGACGCGGTCGATGCAGTTCACGACGCTCGCGACGCTAGCCTATGCGGATATCCCGGCCCAGCAGACAAGCGCGGCCAGCACGTTGTGGAGTGCTGCTCAGCAGATGACGATCGGGATGGGCATCGCGTTCGGTGCGTTGTCGCTTCGACTCGCGGCGTTGGTGCGGGGCGATGCGGCCGGCATGCACTACGTACTCGACGACTTTCGCTGGGCGTTCGTTGCAGCGGGCGTACTCGCATTGCTGACGTTGCCGGGCTATGCTCGGCTCGCCTCCGATGCGGGCGACCGGCTGCGGGCAAATGTGGCACGCGGGTAGGACGGGCCTTCTGTCGACTGTGTGCTGCGACAGGTGAGCGTCTGGGCGCTCTGTCGCTCACGCCAAACAGGGGCCCAGCGCGCCGCGACGGGCTGACGAGAAACGAAAAGGTCATCTGCCATGGTGGCTGCCTGAACTGATCGCCTGGTGATACCCGTTCGCGAAGAACCCTGGTCGATCACGCGCGATTGACACGTCGGATGCGCAGCATGTCCCGCTCGCCGTCACTGCGCGTCATGGAAGATGATGCCGACCGTGTGGCGGTGGCCGCTCCGAATCCGGCTGACGCCGTGGCGCAGGTTGACGCGATAGACGCCGCGCGTTCCCTGCACCGGCCTGCCGTGCACGGCGAAGATGACGGCGTCGCCTTGTGTCAGCGGCACCACTTCCGCGCGCGATTGCATGCGTGGTCGCTGTTCCGTCAGCACGAACTCCCCACCTGTGAAATCGCGGCCGGGCGCCGACAGCAGGATCGCGACCTGGAGCGGAAAGACGTGCTCGCCATACAGATCCTGATGGAGGCAGTTGTAGTCGTCGGCGCCGTATTGCAGGATCAGCGGCGTCGGTCGCGTCTGTCCTGCTGCGTGGCAGCGATCGAGGAAGGCCGCGTGGCCTGCCGGATAGCGGACGTCGATCCCGAGTGCCGTGTTCCAGCGATTGGCGATTGGCGCGAGATGCGGGTAGAGCGTCGCACGCAACTCGGCGATGACCGCGGGGAGCGGATACGCGAAATACTTGTATTCGCCGCGGCCGAACCCGTGCCGCGCCATCACGACGCGCGAGCGATAGAGTGCATCGTGTGGATAGAGTGACGCGAGCGTCGTACATTCGCTGGCCGAGAGCAGGCCCGGCACGCGCGCGCATCCGTAGCGATCGAGATCGGCATCGACAGTCATCCAGTCGATCGCGTCGACGCGTTGCGCAATTTCCAGTGAATCGACGGCAGGTTGCAGGTCGGCAATGTTCACGGGCATTCCTCGGTTCGTCAGCAATGTGGCGCCATGCGGTCGTGCGGAATGCTTGGGGCACGTCGTCCGCACGGTCGAGTCCACGGTAAATGTTGATGAGCCCAGTCTACAAATGTCCATGCGCCGGCGCGCTCCAGATCTTGCGCTTCAATTCTGGAAAGGAAGAGGGTGAGCATTCGCGACGGCATGGGCGCACCGAATGCCTCGACGAGTCGAATTGGAGAGACGGAGAGACGGAGAGACGGAGAGACGGAGAGACGGAGAGACGGAGAGACGGAGAGACGGAGAGACGGAGAGACGGAGAGACGGGACGACGAGGGACGTGGAACGAATATTCGCCAGCAGGTAGCCGGCTCCGTCCGGCCACCCGCTGCATCACCGCTTACGCCACCGACCGGAACAGCCAATAGAGCCCGCCGGCAAGCACGATCGACGCCGGCAGCGTCAGCACCCACGCCAGCACGAGGCTGCGCACCGTGCCCCACTGCAAGCCCGATCCGTTCGCCGCCATCGTGCCCGCGACGCCCGACGACAACACATGCGTCGTCGACACCGGCAATCCGTACACGTCGGCCGCGCCGATCGTGAGCATCGCGACGAGTTCGGCCGATGCACCCTGTCCGTACGTCAGATGCTGCTTGCCGATTTTCTCGCCGACGGTCACGACGATCCGCTTCCAGCCCACCATCGTGCCGAGGCCCAGTGCGATCGCGACCGCCACCTTCACCCACGTCGGAATGAACTTGGTCGCGTGGTCGAGCTGCTTGCGATAGTTGTCGATCGCGAGCTTGTCGTCGGCGGCGAATGCGGGCTGACCGGACTTCTCGATCAGGCGGATGGCTTCGGATACCAGATACATCGTGTTGCGCACGTTGTCGACGTCACGTTGCGGCACGGCCGCCATCGAGCCCGATGCACCGACGGCGGTCGCGAGCGACGTCGACAATTGCTGTACGGCGGGGATCACGGCCGGCGTCAGTTCGCGATGCTGGACGTAAAGCTCGACGTCGGCGCGCGGGTTCGCGGACGGTGCAACGCCGTTCGTGTACTTCCCGAACGTCGCGGCTGCCTGGTTCGCGACTGCCACGAAGGTCTGCGTCTCGGCCGGCGTGACGGCCTTGTTCAGCGCATAGGCGGTCGGCACCGTGCCGATCAGGATCAGCATGATGAGCCCCATCCCTTTCTGGCCGTCGTTCGAGCCGTGCGCGAACGACACGCCCGTGCAGGTCAGGATCAGCAGGCAACGAATCCAGAACGGCGGCGGCTGGTCCTTCGGCGGCTCCTTGTACAGCTCCGGAATCCGCACGAGGGTTTTCAGCACGAGCAGCAGCAGCGCCGCGCACAGGAAGCCGACGAGCGGCGAGAGCAGTAGCGACTTGCCGACGCCGAGCGCCTGGCCCCAGTCGACGCCGCTCGTGCCGGACGGCCCGTGCATCAGCTGGTTCATCAGCCCGACGCCGATGATCGACCCGATCAGCGTATGCGAGCTCGACGACGGCAACCCGAAATACCAGGTCGCGAGGTTCCATACGATCGCGGCGATCAGCAGCGCGAACACCATCGCGAAGCCCGCGCCGCTGCCGACCTGCAGGATCAGCTCGACCGGCAGCAGCTGCAGGATGCCGAACGCGACGGCGCCGCTCGAGATCATCACGCCGAGGAAGTTCCACAGGCCGGACCAGATCACCGCGACGTTCGGTGTCAGCGAGTGCGTATAGATCACGGTGGCCACCGCGTTCGCGGTGTCGTGGAAACCGTTGACGAATTCGAAGCCGAGCGCGATCAGCAGCGCGGCGCCGAGCATCAGGTACGGGAACAGCGATCCTTCGCGCATCGGCGACAGATCGTCGATCAGGTGCGTGGCGATATAGATCGCGCCGATCGCGAGCACCAGCAGGAAGACGGCATAGCCGAGCTGCTTGGTGCGCTCGACGGAACCCGAATTGCTCGGGGCAGACGAAGCAGGTTGATTCATGACGGTATCTCGTAAGGGAACCGCGACCGATCCTAGCTTCGGCTAGCAGTCAGTTTGATGACAGCTGGGACAACGAATGGGGTGTCTTACAGCGACGTAAGGTGAACATCGCCGGGCAATTGCGATACGACGCGACACGTCGGCTCGTGTCGTGGTCGATATCACGAACGCGACACGGCAGGCGGCCAGGTCGCAGTGTCGCGCCGATCGTCGTCGGCGATCAACGTCCATCCGTGCGGCGACGCAGCGAATGTCGTGCACGACAGCGGTGCGACGTCGATGCGTGTTGCCGCGTCGGGGTCCATCCGCAGCGCATGCGCGACGGCCGCGCGAACGATCGGCGCATGCGTGATGGCGACGATGTCGCGGCCGTGTTGCAGCGCGTTCAACCATGTGCCGACGCGACGCATCGCTGCATCGAACGATTCGCCGCCGTGCGGCGACGCGGAAGGATCGCCGATCCACGCGCCCAGTTCGCCAGGCAGGTCGCGCGCGAGGTCGTGCAGCCGCTTGCCGCGCCAGTTTCCGTAGTCGATGTCGCGCAGCGCGTCATCGATGTCGGCATGCAGGCCGAGCGCATCGGCGGTCTGCACCGCACAGCGGGCCGGGCTGCACAGCACGAGCGCGCCGGTCACGCGTGCCCACCGGTCGTGCAGCGCCGCGGCGTCGGCGAGCCCGTGCGCGTCGAGCGGGTCGTCGTCGGGAAACGTACCGGTGCGCATTGCCCGGGTCGAGGCGTGTGCGATCAGGCGCAGCGAGGCAGGCATGTTCGTGTCGTGTTTCGGATGATCCGGGACGAGTGAATTCGATCACCCGTCGCCGCTTCAATACGCGAACGTTCGCGCGTACAATTCGCCCGATACGAAACGCGGAAGCCGGTGCAATCCCGGCGCGGTCGCGCCACTGTAACCGGTGATCCATGATCCTGGAAGCCAGACCTGCCTTCGTACCCATCCAACATTTGTCGGGGCGCGATTCCCCTGAGGTGCATCCATGAGCGAAGCAGTGCTGAAGCCGGCGGTCGTGCCGGCACCCATCCCCGTCCGCGAACTGTTGCCGTGGGCCGTGTTCGTCGGCCTGATCCTGTTGCTCGCGCTGTATTTCGTCGGTGCGGAACAAGGGGCGACGTCGCTGGTGCCGGGCATGTATGTCCACGAGTTCGTCCACGACGGCCGCCATCTGCTCGGCTTCCCCTGCCACTGACGCGGAGTTCACGA
The DNA here is from genome assembly GCF_002223055.1 of Burkholderia sp. HI2500. NCBI lineage: Bacteria > Pseudomonadati > Pseudomonadota > Betaproteobacteria > Burkholderiales > Burkholderiaceae > Burkholderia > Burkholderia sp. HI2500. The sequence goes on from NZ_NKFL01000006.1 coordinate 6,348, forward strand.
TGATCGGAAAGCTGCTCATGCGCGGGATGCTCGCAGGCATCGCCGCAGGCCTCCTCACGTTCGGTTTCGCGAAAATCGTCGGCGAACCGCAAGTCGATCAGGCAATCTCCTTCGAAGAAAAAACCGAAGCCGCCCGAGGCGAAGCACCGGAACCCGAACTGGTCAGCCGCCACACGCAAGCCGGCCTCGGTCTGCTGACGGGCGTCGTGACCTACGGCGCGGCATTCGGCGGGCTGTTCTCGCTCGTCTTTGCGTATGCGTATGGCCGAGGCAGCCGTCTCCCGGCCCGGCCGCTGGCTGCGTGGCTTGCGCTGGCGTCGTTCGTCGCGCTCGTGATCGTGCCGAACCTCAAGTACCCGGCCAATCCGCCGTCGGTTGGCGACCCCGACACGATCGGCTATCGCACGGGGTTGTTCTTCCTGATGATCGCGATCTCGGTCGCGACGATGGTGTTCTCGGTCAGCGTGCGCCGCCATCTGCTGGCGAAGCTCGGGCAGTGGAATGCGTCGATCGTCGCCGGGCTCGTGTTCGTCGCGATCATCGCGGCCGTGCAGATCGGGCTGCCGTCGGTCAGCGAGTTGCCGGCCGATTTTCCGGCGGCCTTGCTGTGGAAGTTCCGCGTGGCGGCCATCGGCATGCAGGTGATCATGTGGACGACGATCGGCCTGCTGTTCGGCGCATGGGTCGAGCGCGGCGAACGAATCGGCATGCGCGCCGCCTGACGCGCATTGCCACGGATCGCGCCTAGCGCAGCATGCGCGGTGCGCTCCACGTCGATTCGCGCGCCAGCGCGACGAACGCGGCCAGATAGTCGATCGATGCATCTGCTTCGCGGATGCCGAGGAAGATCTGCTTCGCGATCCCCTTCTTGCCCAGCTTGACCGGCACGACCGGCATCCGGTCCGCGTATTCGTCGGCAAGCCATCTCGGCAGCGCGGCCACGCCGCGCCCGCTCGCCACCATCTGCAGCATGATGTCGGTCGTTTCGATCGACTTGTGTCGCCTCGGCACGATGCCGGCCGGCGTCAGGAACTGGTTGTAGATGTCGAGCCGGTCGGTTTCGACCGGGTAGGTGATCAGGATCTCGTCGGTCAGCTGCTCGGGCGTCACGTAGTCGGCGTTCGCGAACCGGTGTGAATCGGCGACCACCAGCACCTGCTCGTAATCGAACACAGGGTCGAAGCGCAGGCCCGGCTTGTTCAGCGGATCGGGCGTCACGAGCACGTCGATGTCATAGCCGAACAGCGCGCCGATGCCGCCGAACTGGAAGCGCTGCTTCACGTCGACGTCGACGTCGGGCCAGCGCGACAGGTAGGGCGACACGACCTTCAGCAGCCACTGGTAGCACGGGTGGCACTCCATCCCGATGCGCAGCGTGCCGCGCTCGCCCTTCGCGTACTGCTTCATCCGCTCCTCGGCGAGCTCGAACTGCGGCAGCAGCCGGTGCGCCAGCTTCAGCAGATACTGCCCGCCCTGCGTGAGCCGCAGGCCGTGACCCTCCCGATCCCAGATCGGCGTGCCGAGCTGCTGCTCGATTTTCCGGACGGTATGACTGAGCGCCGATTGCGTGAGGTGCAGCGCATGGGCGGCCGCGGTCAGCGAGCCCTGGCGCTCGACCTCACGAATGACGACGAGATGGAATCGTTCCAGCATGGATATCGCTCGCGCAACAAATGCATGAGTAACTTTAATGGATGAATGAAATAATGCCATTTTATTTCATGATTTGATATCCCTATCATGGCTCCCGGACATTCAATTTCTCTTCTGGACGGCAGCTCATGGTCACGACACACAACCTCGGTTTTCCGCGCATCGGCGCGAAGCGCGAACTCAAGTTCGGTCTCGAACGCTACTGGAAAGGCGAATCGTCGCGCGACGAGCTGAAGGCGCTTGGCGCCGAGCTGCGCCAGCGTCACTGGAACGATCAGCGCGGCCTGGACCTGGCGCCGATCGGCGACTTCGCGTTCTACGATCAGGTGCTGGACATGAGCTTCACGCTCGGCAACCTGCCGAAGCGCGTGCAGGGCTTCCAAGGCGACGTGCTCGACAACTATTTCCGTGTCGCGCGCGGCCGTTCGGTGGAGTCGGCCGAAGCGCATGCCGCGTGCTGCGGCGGCGTCGCGGCCGGTGAAATGACGAAGTGGTTCGATACGAACTACCACTACATCGTGCCGGAATTCCATGCGGACACGAACTTCTCGCTCGACCCGTCGCGCCTGCTCCAGCAACTGGCGGAAGCGCAGGCGCAGGGTGTGGCCGCGAAGCCGGTGATCCTCGGCCCCGTCACGTATCTGTGGCTCGGCAAGGCGAAGGACGATTCCGACCGCCTCGCGCTGCTGCCGAAGCTGCTGCCGGTATACGGCGCGCTGCTCGACACGCTGACCGCGCAGGGCGTCGAATGGGTGCAGATCGACGAGCCGATCCTCGTCACCGAACTCGACGCCGAGTGGCAACAAGCCTTCGAGACCGCCTACGCCGCGCTCGAAACGCGTCGCATCAAGGTCCTGCTCGCGACGTACTTTGGCCAACTGCAAGGCAATCTGGCGCTCGCGCGTTCGCTGTCGGTCGACGGCCTGCATGTCGATGCGATCAACGCACGCGACGAAGTCGACGCGCTGGCGCGTGACCTGCCGGCCGGGCGCGTGCTGTCGGTGGGTGCGATCAACGGCCGCAACATCTGGAAGACCGACCTGAACGCGACGCTCGACTGGCTCGAGCCGCTCGCGAAGCAACTGGGCGATCGCCTGTGGCTCGCACCGTCGTGCTCGCTGCTGCACGTGCCGGTCGATCTCGCGAGCGAAGAGAAGCTCGATGCGGAAATCCGTTCATGGCTCGCATTCGCGCTGCAGAAGCTCGACGAGCTGAAGGTCCTCGCGACCGCACTGAACGAAGGCCGCGACAAGGTGGCCGACGCGCTGGCCGCGAACGCCGCCGCGATTCATTCGCGCCGCCAGTCGCCGCGCGTGAACAACCCGGCGGTGAAGGCCGCGATCGCCCGGATCGACGCGCAGCTCGGCAACCGCGCGAGCCCCTATCCGCAACGCGCGCCGAAGCAGTCGGCACGCCTGAACCTGCCGGCGTTCCCGACGACGACGATCGGCTCGTTCCCGCAGACCGGCGAAATCCGCCAGGCCCGCAGCCAGTTCAAGGCCGGCGCGCTGGATGAAGCCGGTTACCGCGCGGCGATGCAGGCCGAGATCGAACGCAGCGTGCGCGAACAGGAATCGCTCGAACTCGACGTGCTCGTGCACGGCGAAGCCGAGCGCAACGACATGGTCGAGTACTTCGGCGAACAGCTCGACGGCTACGCGTTCAGCCAGTTCGGCTGGGTGCAGTCGTACGGTTCGCGCTGCGTGAAGCCGCCGATCCTGTTCGGCGACATCAGCCGCCCGAAGGCGATGACGGTCGAGTGGATCACGTACGCGCAGTCGCTGACGAACAAGCCGATGAAGGGCATGCTGACCGGCCCGGTGACGATCCTGAACTGGTCGTTCGTCCGTGACGACCAGCCGCGCTCGGTGTCGTGCTACCAGCTCGCACTGGCGATTCGTGAAGAAGCGCTCGATCTCGAGAAGGCCGGCGTGCGCGTGATCCAGATCGACGAGGCCGCGCTGCGCGAAGGGCTGCCGCTGCGCCGCGCGCAGTGGGGCGAGTACCTGAAGTGGGCGGTCGAATCGTTCCGCATCACCGCGAACGGCGTGCGGGACGATACGCAGATCCACACGCACATGTGCTATTCGGAGTTCAACGACATCATCGCGTCGATCGCCGACATGGATGCGGACGTGATCACGATCGAGACGTCGCGCTCGGACATGGAGCTGCTCGACGCGTTCGACACTTTCAAGTATCCGAACGAAATCGGGCCGGGCGTGTACGACATTCATTCGCCGAACATCCCGACGCAGGAGCACATCGTCGGCCTGATGAAGAAGGCGGCCGAGCGGATTCCGGCGGAACGCCTGTGGGTGAACCCGGACTGCGGCCTGAAGACGCGCCAGTGGGCGGAGGTGATTCCGGCGCTGACGAACATGGTCGCCGCCGCGAAGACGCTGCGCAACGCGGTGCAATAACGCGCGCAGGTTGCGTGCCGGCCGCCGCGCTCGATGGTCGGGCGGGGCGGCCGGCGGCGTGACTCATTCCGTGACGGGCTGGCCCGGCGTCACGGGCAGTGCGGGATCATGCGCGCTCGTGTTCGAGGGGGCCCGCGAGCGTCTCGGGTGATGGCGTCTCGGCAATGATGCGGCGTTCGCGTGCGAGGTCGAGCGACCGCGACAGCAGCCAGTACGCAGCGCCCGCGACGACCAGGCCGACGAGCCACGCGATATCCACGCCGCCGAGCATGCGAGCGAACGGCCCGACGAAAATCTCGCGGTTTGCTTCGGCGTCGAAGATGTAGAAGAACGGCACCATCGCCGCGAAGCCGACGAGGTAGGCGACGATGCCGCGCGGTTGCCACGCGCCGTAGAGCCCGTTCGGCATGAAGAAGTGCGCGATCGCATAGTGACCGCGGCGCACGAAGAAATAGTCGACGAGATTCACGGCGGTCCACGGCACGAGGAAGTAGAGCATCAGCGTCAGGAACGTCTGCAGCAGCGCGATGCCGTTGCCGCGGATCGCGAATACGCAGGCAAGCACGAACGTGCTGATCGCGATGATCGATGCAACGCGCGCGCGGCGCGTCGGCCGGATCGGCACGATCGAATCGGCGGCGGTCAGTACGGTCAGCATCGCGCTGTACGCGTTGAGCGCGATGATCGGCAGGAAGCCGACCACTGAGACGATCGCGATCAGCTTGCCGAGGCCCGGCATGAGTGACGTGCCGACGGCGTTCATCGCGACCAGCGCATCGGCCGCATGCAGCTTCTGCGCGAGCCACGCGCCGAGGCCGATCATCCAGGTGCCCGACAGCGACGCGCCGGCGAAGATCACGGCGATCAGCTTCGCACGGCGCGTGTGTTTCGGCAGATACCGCGAATAGTCCGACACATACGGGGCATACGAAATGTTGTAGCTCGCGGCGATCGCGAATTGCGTGGCGAACGCGATCCAGTTGAAGCCTGGCGCGGCAACCGGTGCGACGGCGGTGGGTGCCGGCGTCACATGGCCGAACGCGAGCGCGAGTGTCACGAGCGCATAGAGCGGCAGTGTCGCGATCAGCGCCCACGTGAAAGTCCGATGCATCAGGTCGTGGCCGTAGATGGCGAGCAGTGCGCCCGTCGTCACGGCGGCGACGGCGACGAAGCCGCCATCGATCCCGAATACGTTGTGCACGCCGTCGACCATCAACGACACGTTGACGACATTGAAGCCGACGAACACGAACAACGTCGCGAGCAGTGCGACGATCACGCCGCGATAGCCGAACTGCGCGCGCGACTGGATCATCTGCGGCAGCCCCATTTCGGGCCCCTGCGAGCCGTGAAACGCCATGAAGATCGTGCCGAACATGATCCCGAGCGCGCCCGCGAGCGTCGTCCAGCCGGCGGACAGGCCCATGCCGGGCCCGACGAAGCCGATCGAGATCGTGAAGAAATGGAAGTTGCCGAGGAACCAGAACGGCCCCTGGCTGGCGAGCTTCGCGTGGCGCTCGTGTTCCGGAATGTAGTCGATCGAGTGGTGCTCGATCGCAAGGCCGGCCGATTCGGTGCGACCGAGATCGAGGGTGTCGGGGCGGGTCATGACGACTTGTCTCCTGGGTCGTGCGCGGTTCGGCGGGGCGACCGCGTGCGCCGGCCTGCCGCGACGTCCGCGTGGCAAGCGATGAATAGCGTGGAACCGGAGGGCGGTGCGACGCACCGCACGAGGCGTGCAACGAAAAACGGGCAGGCGAGGGGCCTGCCCGTTGCGAGCGGTTACGCGGTGCGTGCGCCGCGCGGCAGCGGCGTTTCCTTCCGGTCCGCCGCGCCCGCATCGTCGATGCTCACGCGGCGCGAGATCAGCCACACGCACAGCGACGACAGGATCGCGGCGCTCGTGTACTGGAGCGCAAGCGGCCACCATTGCGGCGCGGTGTTCTGCGCGATGATGGTCGCGACGAGCGGCGTGAGGCCGCCGGCGAGCGCGCCGCACACCTGGTACGCGATCGAGATCGCCGTGTAGCGGATGCGTGCGACGAAGATGCCGCTGACGAAGCCTGCGACCACCGAGTAGTAGCCGGATTCCGCGAGCGTCGCGAGGCCGACGCCGACCGTGATCGACAGCGGCGTGCCCATGTGCACGAGCGGCAGCATGACGAACGGGACGATCGCGGCCCATGCGCCGGTGATCAGCAGCACGCGCGTGGTGCCGAAGCGCTGCGCGAGGAACGCGGCCGCGAGCTGCACGACGAACTGCAGCACGGCGACGATCGTCATGCAATGCAGCACCATCGACCGGTCGAGCGACAGGAACTGCGTCGCGTAGCTGATCATGAAGATGTTGCTGAAATACACGCCGGCGATGCCGTACACGTTCGCACCGATCGCGAGCAGCAGCAGCGGCCAGTACTTGAGCGCCTCGCGCAGCGGCTTTTGCGCGATGTTGCCGCTCTTCTTGACTTCCTCGAACTCGGGCGACTCCGACACGCTCGCGCGGATCACGAAGCCGACGATCAGCAGCACGGAGCTCGCCAGGAACGGCACGCGCCAGCCCCAGCTCATCATGTCTTCCTTCGACAGCGTGCTGATCGCGCCGAACGCGAGCATCGACAGGATCAGGCCGCTTGCGCTGCCGAGCTGCGCGAACGATGCGAAGAACGTGCGCTTGCCTTCCGGCGCATGCTCGCCGGCGAGCAGCACCGCGCCGCCCCATTCGCCGCCGACCGCGATGCCTTGCAGCACGCGCATCAGCACGAGCAGGATCGGTGCGATCACACCGGCTTGCGCATGGGTCGGCAGCAGGCCGATCGCAACCGTCGACACGGCCATCAGCATCAGCGTCGCGAGCAGCGAGCGCTTGCGGCCGAAGCGGTCGCCGAGGTAGCCGAACATCACGCCGCCGAGCGGCCGCGCGAAGAAGCCGACCGCGAACGAGCCGAACGACGCGAGCAGGCTGATGAAGCGGTTTTCGCCGGGAAAGAACAGCGGCCCGAACACGATGGCGGCGGCGGTCGCGTAGCTATAGAAGTCGTACCACTCGATCGTGGTGCCGACGAACGACGCGAGCGCCGCCCGCTTGGGTTGCTTGACGGAAGTCCCCATCTTTATGTGTGCTCCTCTGAATCCTCTGATTTGGAATAGGTGGCGGCGCGAGGATCAGTCGCGGTACGCGACGCCCGGCAGCACGCACAGCAGCTCGTACGCGAGGTTCGCGCCGAGCAGCGCCGTGGTGCCGAACGGGTCGTACGGCGGCGCGACTTCGACGAGATCGCAGCCGACGATGTTCAGCCCCTTCGCGCCGCGGATGATCTCGAGCGCCTGCGGCACCGTGAGGCCCGCGATTTCCGGCGTGCCGGTGCCCGGCGCGTACGCCGGATCGATGCCGTCGATGTCGAAGCTGATGTAGACGGGCGTGTCGCCGACGCGTGCGCGCACTTCTTCCATCAGCGGCGCGAGCGACTTGTTCCAGCATTCCTCGGCCTGGACGACGCGGAAGCCCTGCTCGCGGCACCAGTCGAAATCCTCGGCGGCGTAGCCGGTGCCGCGCAGGCCGATCTGCGTGACCTTGTCGCCGTGCAGCAGGCCTTCCTCGACCGCGCGGCGGAACGGCGTGCCGTGCGCGATCTTTTCGCCCATCATCGTGTCGTTCACGTCGGCGTGTGCATCGACGTGGATCAATGCAACCTTGCCGTGCTTGCGGTGGATCGCGCGCAGGATCGGCAGCGCGATCGTATGGTCGCCGCCGAGCGTGATCGGCTTGCAGTCGTGCTCGAGGATCGCGTCGTACGCCGCTTCGATGCGCGCGATGGAATCGTGCAGGTTGTACGGATTGATCGCGACGTCGCCGATGTCGGCGATCTGCAGCGAATCGAACGGTGCGGCGCGCGTGGCCATGTTGTACGGGCGCAGCAGCACGGATTCGGTACGGATCTGGCGCGGGCCGAAGCGCGCGCCGGTGCGGTTGGAGGTGCCGAGATCGAACGGCACGCCGACGAAACAGGCGTCGAGGCCTTCGGCGCTCGCCACGTGCGGCAGGCGCATCATCGTCGCGATGCCGCCGCAGCGCGGCATTTCATTGCCGCCGAGCGGCTGGAAATGAGTGTGGTCGTTCATGGGGCTGTCTCTTCCGATGTGGGGTTGCCGTATCATGCGACGCGGCTTGACGCACAGTTTTACGCGCTCGGCCCGCAAAGAAGAATGCGAAGATATCGACGTAAACATCGATTTTCATCGATGTATGGAAGGGGATGAACGTGCTGGGGAATCTGTCGACCCTCGATCTGCGGTTGATCCGCGTATTTCTCGCGGTCACGGACGCGGGCGGCGTCTCGGCCGCGCAGGCCGTGCTGAACGTCGGCCAGTCGACGATCAGCGCGCAGCTTTCGTCGCTCGAGACGCGGCTCGGCTACCGTCTCTGCGAGCGCGGCCGTAGCGGTTTCCGGCTCACGCCGAAGGGCGAGCGGTTTCACGCGATGAGCCGCAAGCTGCTCGCCGCGCTTGACGAATTCGGGATGGCCGCGCGGCACATGGACCGCCAGCTGGTCGGTACATTGCACATCGGCCTGATCGGCCATACGCCTGTGAGCCAGAACGCGCGGATTGCCGAAGCGATCGCCGCGTTCCGCACCCGCGACGAGGCTGTGCGTTTCTCGATTTCCGTGCGCGCGCCGGGCGATCTCGAGGAGAAGCTGCTGAGCGACGAGATCCAGATCGCGGTCGGCTACTTCTGGCACCGGGTGCCGTCGCTGCACTACACGCCGCTGTTCATCGAGCGCCAGGTCGCGTACTGCGGGCGCGGCCATCCGCTGTTCGACGGCGCCGGCGCGCTGACGCCGGCCGATGTCGCGGGCTTCGAATGGGCGTGGCGCTCGTATCCGCTGCCCGAAGCGCAGATGTCGACGACGCCCGACCGCGTGACCGCGACCGCCGACAACATGGAGGCCGTCGCGCTGCTGATCCTGTCCGGCCACCACCTCGGCTACCTGCCGCAGCACTTCGCGGCGCCGTACGTCGCGCAGGGCCTGCTCGCGCCGCTCAATCCGGAGCAGCTGCGCTACGACGTGACGTTCCACATGGTCGTCGCGCGCAACGGGCGCGGCAATCCGCTCGTGGAAGCGTTTCTCGAGGATCTCGAACGCGCGCACCAGCCGCCCGACTTCGCATAGGCTGCCGGCCTCAACAATGTGGACGAGTGTTGCGGCGGCGCGGCCTGACGCGGCCCACATCGATCGGCGTCGACGTGACGAACCGGGCGACGGGATCGGCTTGTGCGTGGCGGCCACCACCGGCATCACGGCACCGGCAGCCCAGCGTCGTGCTTGACCTCGCGCAGCGACAGTGCCGATTCGATCGACGTCACGCCCGGCAGCATCCGCAGCGATTCGCGCAGGAACGTGCCGTAGTCGTCGAGGTCACGCGCCACGACCTGCAGCAGATAGTCGGCCGTGCCCGCCACGTTGTGGCACGCCAGGATCCGCTCGATGCCAAGGACTTCCCGCTCGAAGCGGTCGGCGGTCTTGCGATCGTGCGTCGCGAACCGCACGAGCACGAATGCGACGACACCGAAGCCGAGCGCCTGGCGTGACAACTGCGCGCGGTAGCGCTCGATGTAGCCGTCGTTTTCGAGACGCTTCAGGCGCCGCGCGCAAGGCGTCTCGGAAAGACCCACGGAATCGGCGAGGCGCGCGATCGGCAGGCGGCCGTCGCGCTGCACCGCGGCAAGGATGGCGCGGTCGGTTTTGTCGAGTTCGGTCATGTTGGCGGAATCCTTTTATGGATTGCATGATTGTGGCGGATTCCCCTACGGATCGCCAATCCTGAACCAAATATGGCCAATAATCCCTCGCCCTCTGGCGGCAATATATCGTCGTAAGAGGACAGGGGCGGACCATGATTTCCACGCATTTGCTGTTGATTTATCTCGCCGCGCTGGCGGCCATCTACGCGGTGCCGGGGCCCGACATGGCGCTGGTGCTGCAGACCAGCATCGGCCGCGGCGTGCGGCCGGGGATGGCGGCGGCGGCCGGCCTGTCGCTCGCGCGCACCGCGCACGTGACGCTGTCCGCCTGCGGCGTCGCGGCGCTGATTCGCAGCGCACCGTGGCTGTACGAAGTGATCCGCTACGGCGGCGCGCTCTATCTCGCCTATGTCGCGATCCAGGTGTTCCGCTCGCCCGTGTTCGCGCTCGGCGACGGCGATGCGGCGGCCTCGGCGGGCGAGCTGCGCCAGTCGTTCGTGAAGGGCCTGCTCACCAACCTGCTGAACCCGAAGGCGCTGCTGTTCTGTTCGGTGCTGCTGCCGCAGTTCGTGCGTCCCGAGGCCGGGCCGGTCGTGTTGCAGATGTTCGAGCTGGGCGCACTGCTGGTGGCGGCCGGCGTGTGCTTCGACCTCGCGTGCGTGTTCGGCGCGTCGCGGATCGCCGCGTGGATGCGCGCGCATCCGCTCGCGCAGACGGTGCAGCGCTGGACGTTTTCCGCGGCACTGATCGGCTTCGCGCTGCGCCTGTCGATGGACTGAGTGCCGATGCGGCGGCGCGCCGGCGCAGGTCGCGCGGCGCGTCGCCGCACTCGATGCAGGCCGTGCGCAACGCCGGCCCGTGCGTGCGCCCCGTCGCAGAAGGGCGTGCGCGCAAATCGTCTGACTGTTCTAAACTCCCTGTTACTTCGCGCTGCGCGAACCCGACCGACCGAACGGAACCGTCTCCCGCCGGCCCTGTCCGATTTCCTGGCTGTTCCGTGCAACGCGGTACCAAGGAGGGTCTGAACATGGCAAGGCATCTTCACGCCGACCGTGAACCCCGAATCGTCGCCGAGTCCAAGTGCCTCGGCCCGTGCGATCCGGCAGAACGCATCCACGTCACGATCATGTTGCGGCGGCAGGAAGAAGGGCAACTCGATACGCTGCTTCACCAGCTCGCCACCGGCGACGCGCAAGCGAAACCGGTGTCGCGCGCCACCTTCGCGCAACGCTTTTCCGCCAATCCCGACGATATTCGCAAGGCCGAGGACTTCGCGCATCGTCATCAGCTGACGGTCGATCGCGTCGATCCCGTTGAAAGCGTCGTCGTGCTGTCCGGCACGATCCAGCAGTTCGAAGCCGCGTTCAGCGTCAAGCTCGAGCGCTTCGAGCATCGGTCGATCGGCCAGTATCGCGGCCGCTCCGGCCCGATCGCGCTGCCCGACGATCTCGGCGATGCCGTCACGGCCGTGCTCGGCCTCGACAGCCGCCCGCAGGCACGGCCGCACTTCCGGCTGCGACCGCCGTTCAAGCCCGCGCGCGGCGGTGCGGCGGGCGTCACGTTCACCCCGATCCAGCTGGCCTCGCTGTACGGCTTCCCGGCCGGCGACGGCGCCGGGCAATGCATCGCGATCATCGAGCTCGGCGGCGGCTACCGCGCGGCCGACATCCAGCAATATTTCCGCGGGCTCGGCATCACGACGCCGCCGACGCTCGTCGACGTGAACGTCGGCACCGGCCGCAACACGCCCACCGGCGACCCGAGCGGCCCGGACGGCGAAGTCGCGCTCGACATCGAGATCGCCGGCGCGATCGCGCCGGCCGCGAAGATTGCCGTGTACTTCGCGCCGAACAGCGACGCGGGCTTCATCCAGGCCGTCAACGCGGCCGTCAGCGACACGACCAACAAGCCGTCGGTGATCTCGATCAGCTGGGGCGGGCCGGAAGCGATCTGGCAGGCGCAGTCCGCGCAGGCGTTCAACCGCGTGCTGCAGGCGGCGGCCGCGCAGGGCATCACGGTGTGCGCGGCATCGGGCGACAGCGGTTCGGGCGACGGGCTGCAGGACGGCGCCGATCATGTCGACTTCCCCGCATCGAGCCCGTACGTGCTCGGCTGCGGCGGCACGCAGCTCGACGCGCTGCCCGGGCAGGGCATCCGCAGCGAGGTCACGTGGAACGACGAGGCGGCCGGCGGCGGCGCGGGCGGGGGCGGCGTCAGCACGCTGTTCGACCTGCCGGCGTGGCAGCAGGGGCTGAAGCTCACGCGCGCCGACGGCAGCAGCGCACCGCTCGCGAAGCGGGGCGTGCCGGATGTGGCGGGCGACGCGTCGCCGCAGACGGGCTACGAAGTGTCGATCGCGGGCACGGCCACGGTGATGGGCGGCACGAGCGCGGTCGCGCCGCTGTGGGCCGCGTTGATTGCACGGATCAATGCGGCGGCGAGTGCGGCGGCGGGCGGTGCGACTGCCGGCTGGATCAATCCGGTGCTTTACAAGAATCCGGGTGCGCTGCGCGACATCACGCAAGGATCGAACGGTACGTACGCGGCCGCGCAGGGCTGGGATGCGTGCACGGGCCTCGGCAGCCCGAACGGCGCGCAGCTCGCCGCGATCCTGACGCGCAAGCCGTCGAGCTGACGGCCGCGTTACACGTCTTTCCGTATGGCGCGGGCTTCCTGTCCGCGCCTTTTTCTCACCTCCAGGAGCAGCACGATGGGCATCGATTCCGCATCTTCCGGCGGCGTGTATCCGCTGCATCACGGCGACCACAATTCGCATGGCGTGCCGCCGACCATCAACCCGGTCGCGCTGAGCCACGGCCGCGACCAGCCGTTCTTCGATCCGGTCGCGTACGGCAATGGTCCCGACGACTCGGTGACCGACACGACCGAGGCGGCCGCGATCACGCATCACACGATCCTGATCGACGGGAAGCGCATCGCGTACACGGCGACGGCCGGCCACCTCGTGACGGTCGACCCGAGCAGTTCGCAGCCGGCCGCGAAGCTCTTCTACGTCGCGTTCACGGCCGACGGCGCGAAGGAAGAAACGCGGCCCGTGACGTTCTTCTATAACGGCGGGCCGGGCTCGTCGTCGGTGTTCGTGCTGCTGGGCTCGTTCGCGCCGAAGCGCATCAAGACGTCGATGCCGGGGTTCACGCCGCCCGCGCCGTACCAGATGGAAGACAACCCGGACAGCATGATCGACCACAGCGACCTGGTGTTCATCAACCCGGTCGGCACCGGCTATTCGGCAGCCGTCGCGCCGAACAAGAATCGCAACTTCTGGGGCGTCGATCAGGATGCGGATTCGCTGAAGCAGTTCATCAAGCGCTACCTGACGAAAAACAACCGCTGGAATTCGCCGAAATACCTGTTCGGCGAATCCTATGGCACCGCGCGCAGCTGCGTGCTCGCGTACAAGCTGCACGAGGACGGCGTCGACCTGAACGGCATCACGCTGCAATCGTCGATCCTCGACTACCGGCAGGCCGGCAACCCGGTCGGCGCGCTGCCGACTGCCGCGGCCGATGCGTGGTATCACAAGAAACTCGGCGTCACGCCGGCACCGACCGATCTCGGCGCGTTCGTCGAGGAAGTCGCGCAGTTCGCGCGCACCGACTATCTGACCGCATTGCGCAACGTGCCGCATGCCGACCCCGCCGCCGTGAAGAAGCTGTCGCAATACACGGGCATCGACACGGCGACGCTGCAGACGTGGGGGCTCGACATTGCGGGTTACAACGCGCGCGGCAATTCGCTGTTCCTGACGACGTTGCTCCAGGCACAGGGGCTCGCGCTCGGTTCGTACGACGGCCGCGTGACCGGGATCTCGTCGGGCATCGCCGGCAAGATCGACCCGAACTCCGGCGGCAACGATCCGACGATGACGGCCGTGACGGGCGTCTATACGGCGATGTGGAACAGTTACCTGAACGAGCAGTTGAAGTTCACGTCGAGTTCCGCGTTCACCGACCTGAACGACCAGGCGTTCCAGAACTGGGATTTCCATCACACCGACCCGACCGGCGCGCAGCAAGGCATCGATGCGCAAGGGAACGTGATCCTCTACACGGCCGGCGACCTCGCGGCGGTGATGGCGTTGAACGTCGACCTGAAGGTGCTGTCGGCGAACGGCCTCTATGATTTCGTCACGCCGTTCTACCAGACCGTGATCGACCTGCAGCAGATGCCGCTCGAGGATCAGAAGGTGCGGCAGAACCTGTCCGCGCGTTTCTATCCGTCGGGGCACATGGTGTATCTCGACGGCGGCTCGCGCACCGCGCTCAAGCGCGATCTCGCGGCGATGTACGACGCGACGGTCAGCGATACGGGTGCGCGGATGCGGATTCGTGCGCTGCAGGCGACGAAGACGGGCGGGCACGCATAACGGTGCCCATCAGTAATACGCCGCGCGCAGCCAGGACGGTGCGCGCGGCGTTGTTTTTTTGCGTGGGCGGCCGGCTTACGCGGCCGGCCAGTCGAACATCGTGTACGGCAGCGCGCGCTTGTGGCGCGACGCGTCGTAGAAGCGCAGCACGGTTTCGTACACGTGGTCGGCGACGGGCTTGCCTTCGAGGAAATCGTCGATCTCGTCGTAGGTGACGCCGTACGCGTGCTCGTCGGGGCGCAGCGGGCGCAGTTCCTCGAGGTCGGCCGTCGGCACCTTCATCACGATCAGTTCGTCGCCGCCGAGCGCACGGGCCACCGCGCGCACGCGACGCTTGTTCAGCCCCGCGAGCGGCAGGATGTCCGCGCCGCCGTCACCGAACTTCGTGAAGAAACCCATCAGCGACTCGGCCGCGTGATCGGTGCCGATCACGATGCCGCGCCGCGCGCCGGCCACCGCGTACTGCGCGATCATGCGCTCGCGTGCCTTGACGTTGCCGTGCACAAAGTCCTGCTGGGCCGGCGTCTCGAACGCATGGCCGGACGCGACCAGCGCGCCGAGCATCGCGTCGGCGGCCGGCTTCACGTTGACGGTCAATTCCTCGTCCGCACGGACGAACGCGAGCGCGCGCTGTGCATCGGCTTCGTCGTTCTGCACGCCGTTCGGCAAGCGCATCGCGATGAAGCGGGCATCGTAGCCGCCGGCGCGCAGCTTTTCGACCGACAGCTGGGCGAGCCGGCCGGCCGTCGACGAATCGACGCCGCCGCTGATGCCGAGCACGTAGGTCCGCAGGCCGGTTGAACGAAGGTATTGCGCGAGGAACTCGACGCGGCGGGCGATTTCGGCCTCGGCGTCGAAGTGCGGGGCGACGTTCAGTTCGGCAATGATCGCGCGTTGGCGGCTGGCGTAATCGGCGGATGTCATGAAAGGAGTTCCGGAACGAAATCAAGGCGCCCATCATAAGCGCAATCGCGGCGCGGTGCCGCGCCAGGCGTGCGATCCGGCGATTTCGCGTTGCTTCGGCGAGACGGGCCGCATCGCCGTGGTGCACGGTGCGCCGGGCGGGTGCGACGATGCCGCGGAACGGGCGTTCGCGCGGCCGGTATTCGATGCGCGTGGCGGCTGGTGTGGGCGCGGCCGCATGGCGCCCCCACACGGTCGGCCGCGTCAGCGCCGCGCGAGCACGACGCCCACCAGCGCGAGCGCGAAGCCGGCGAGCTGGATCGCCGCGAGCGTTTCGCCGAACAGCCAGTAGCCCTGCAGCGCGGCCAGCGGCGGTGCGAGGAACAGCAGCGACGTCGCGCGTGCGGCGTTGCCGCGCCGCAGCATCCACATCAGCATCGTGACCGCGCCGCCGGACAGGAACACGACACCCCACACGAGCGACACCCACAGCGCCGGCGCGCCGATCCAGCGCGTCTCGTGCAGCAGCGCGACGAAGATGGCCGCGACGATGGCCGCACCGAAGTTCTGGATGGCCACCGCCGTGCGCAGGTCGCTCTGCGCGAGCTTGCCTTTCTGGTACAGCGAGCCGGCGGTGATCGACCCGACCGCGAGCACCGAGACGGCAACGACCAGCCACGCGGGCGCGGCGCCCGGCGGCGGCGCGACACCGCCCGTGACCTTCGGCGCCAGCACGAGCGCGACGCCGGCGAGGCCGAGCGCCATCCCGAACCAGCCGCGCGCCGGCAGGCGCTCGTTGAACAGCGGGACGGCGAGCACGGCGGTGGCGAGCGGCTGCAGTGCGCCGAGCAGCGCCATGACGCCGGCGTTCAGCCCTTGCGCGACGGCCCAGTAGCTCGCGCCGAGATAGACGCCCTGCAGCAGCGCGCCCGCGATCAGGTGGCGCGGCCATTCGCGCCGGGCCGGCCATGGCGCGCGCGAGACGAGCGCGACCGCGCCGAACAGCGCGGCGGTGCCCGCGAAGCGCGCGAGCAGGAACAGGTTGGGATCGGCGTAGGGCTTGATTGCCCGCGCAACGATGAAGCCGGTGGACCAGAGGGCGACGAAAGCGGCGGCGACGAGCGAGGTCAGCATGCGTGGCGGGCCGCGACGCGGCCGGACAGAATCGTGAAGTCGGCCAGTATCGGGGGAAGCGACGCGGGCGTCTTGTCGAATCCTGCACTCATGCCGCGTGCCGCGCAGGCGGCCGCCGGTGCCGGGAGAAGGCGGGGCGTCGCCCCGGGATGCGGAGTGAGCGTGAAGCCGCGGCGATCAGTCGATCGAGAACGTGTCGAGCGGCTGGTTGGCGCGTGCGTCGGTCGCGAAACGCGCGGCGAGCTGTTCGTAGAGCCGGCGGGCCTCGTCGAGCGTCAGGTCGATCCAGTACGGATCGCCGGCCGCGTCGTTGAGACGTTCGGGCGGAAACTGGATTTCGATCACACTGCCTTTGCGATACATGGCGCGAGCCCCTTTGCTTGGTCGGTCGTTCGGCGAAGCGCAAAGTGTAGCAACCGGCGCCGCGCCGATTCGCGCGCGTCAGGCAATACAGAATTTCGCTTTCGGGAAACGCGGCCCGGCGCGTTTCCCGCCGCAGTCAAATGCCGGTCAAACGGCCGTAATACAATGGTCGGCTTACCCATTACCAGTCGCCTCGGGCGCACACGCGATGCTGGCGGAACAACGTCATCAATTCATCCTGTCGGAACTCGGACGGTCGGGCGCATTGTCGGTCGCGGAACTCGTCCGCTCGCTCGACGTGTCGCGCGAGACCGTGCGGCGCGACCTGAACGCACTGGCCGCACGCGGCCTGCTCGTGATGACGCACGGCGGCGCGCTGGCCGCGGATCGCCGCGAGCCGAGCCTGTCCGAGCGCGAAGCCGCGAACGCGGAGGCGAAGCGCACGATCGGGCGGCGCGCGGCCGAGTTCGTGCCCGATGATGCGTCGGTGCTGATCGACTCGGGCAGTACGCCGCATGCGGTCGCGCTCGCGCTCGCCGACCGGCACCGGCTGTCGATCTACACGAACGACTGGCGCACCGCGTTCGTGCTCGCGCGGCGCAACGGCAACCGCGTGACGCTGCTCGGCGGCGAGCTGTCCGACGACGAGGACGCCACCTTCGGGCTCGACACGATCCAGCAGCTTGCGCAGTACCACGTCGATTTCGCGTTCGTCGGCGCCGGCGGCATCACGCCCGACGGCGAATGCACCGACTACTCGCGGCTCGCGGCCGAGGTGCGCAGCCGGATGATCGCGGCGGCCGGCACCGCGATGATCGTCGCCGACCATTCGAAATTCGGCCGCGTGACGCCGGTGCGGATCAACGGCACGGCGGCGGCCCGCTATCTCGTGACCGAGCGCGCGCCCGACAAGGCCGTGCGCCGCGCGCTGACCGCGCGCGGGATCGAGCTGCTCGTGTGCGACTGACGCGCGTCCGACATACAAGGTTCATCGAACCGTCATCCGCAGGGAAGAACTGCCGTCAAGACTGACCCATTCACCTCGACCGGCCGCCAGGCCAGGGAGCAACGAATGACCGTCAGCGTGCGCAGCTATCTTTCCCCCACCCTGGTCCTGCTGGCCTTCGACTGGCCCGATGCGGCGTCGCGTTCCGATTTCCTCGGCTTCGCGATCCGGCGCACGCCGGGGTTCTGGTCGGCCGACGGCAAGACGCGCGCGCCGGACAGCTGGCTGCCGAACCGCCTGACGTTCGATGGCCCGGCCGCACACACGCAGGGCGATGCGCCGACCGACCAGGCGCCGATCCAGAAATTCATGTGGTGGGATGCACGCATCGATCCGCAGGACCGCGGTGCGGCGTTCCGCTACGACGTGTATCCGGTCGTCGGCACGCCGGCGAACCTGCAGGTGCTCGACGTCCAAGCCGGCGTGTGCGACGTGGTGCTGCCCGCGCACATCGAGGACGGCATCGGCACGTGGTTCAACCGTGCGGTGGTCAGCTCGCAGGCCTTCGCGAGGCAGGTGGCGGCGCTGGGCCTCGCGCCGAATGCGGCGCCGAGCGCCGCGCAGGCGCTGAAGCTGCGCACGTGGCTCGCGAACGACATGGAGCAGGTGTTCGCGGAGATGCTCGACCCCGCGTCGCGCGCGGCGTCGGCCGTCTATCACCTGACCGACACGCTGTGGGCGCTGCCCGCGTTCGAAGCGTTCGGACGCCAGCACGGCGAAGCGTCGCTCGCGATCGTCTACGACGCGCACACGACGGCGCGCAAGGGCAAGCCGCCGCTGCCGTCGCCGAACCAGCCGGCCGTCGACGCGCTGCAGGGTCTCGCGACGCTCGCGCCGCGCGACAAGACGCACATCATGCACGACAAGTTCATCGTGACCGATGCGTCGGCGAATGCGGCGCCCTCGCGCGTGCTGACCGGTTCCGCGAATTTCACGACCGAAGGGCTCACGGAGCAGGCGAACGTGCTGCACGCATTCGATTCGCCCGCGCTCGCCGCGCTGTACAACGATCGCGCGCATGCGCTGGCCGGGAATCCGTCGATCGCGGAGACGGCGAAGCTGTCGCCGGGCTGGTCGGCACCGATGACGATCGGCAGCGCGCAGGTGCGGCTCGCGTTTTCGCCGGAGCCGGCGGGGCAGCGCACCGAGATCGACACGATCGTCGCCGCGATCGCGGCCGCGAAGCATTCGGTGTCGTTCTGCCTGTTCATGCCGACCGACGCGGCGCTGCGCGACGCGTGTTTCGCGGCCGGTGACCGCGGGCTGATGATGTTCGGGCTGGTGAACAAGATCAACGTCGGCAGCGCGACGAAGGCCGATGCCGGGCAGCAGGCCGGCCAGACGCTCGATGCGGCCACGCTCGCGAACCTCGAGCTGTACCACCGCAGCCGCGACAACCACGACGTGATCGATGCCCAGTATTTCTCGCCGGCCACCGTGCCGCAGGGTTTCGAGCCGGAATTACGGTTGTTTCCGGGGGAGCCGGCGCCGGCTTTTCCGCCCGTCGTGATCCATCACAAGTTCATCGTGATCGATGCGGAGGGCGCGAATCCGGTCGTCTATACGGGCTCGGCGAACATGAGCCGCAATTCCGAGCAGTTCAACGACGAGAACCTGCTCGAGATCCGTGATCAGCGGATCGCGGCGATCTATCTCGCGGAATTCCTGCGGCTGTACGAGCACTACCGCGCGCGGGCACTGGCGATCCATGCGAAGCAGCACGGCACGGACGGGGGCACGGGCGCGCATGCGCGACTCGCGCTTGCACCCGATTCGAGCTGGGCGAAGAAGTACTACGTGGCGGGAAGCCCGGAAGAGAAGGCGAGGATCGCACTGGCGTCGACCGCGCCGACGGATTGACCCACGAGAGAAGGCCGGGCGCGGATGTCGCGCGCCCGGCCTGAGTCCGGCAGGGAAACCGGCTGCCGCCGCCGCTTACGCGGCGACGTAGCGCAGCACGGCGTCGGCGATCGTGTCGCGGTGCCGCGCGCGCAGGCGCGGCGCCGACGGATCGCGGCCGAATGCGGCGCCGAACGTGTAACGGTTCGACACGCGGTGGAAGCAGAACGAGCTGATCAGCAGGTGCAGGTCGAATGCGTCGATGTCCTTGCGGAACGCGCCGCTCGCCGCGCCGCGCTCGACCAGTTCCTCGAGCGTCTTGATGATGCTGACGTTGCGGTTCTTGAACGACTTGAGCTGTTCGAGATACTTCGCGCCGTGGATGTTCTCGATCGACACGAGGCGAACGAAGTCGCGATGCTTGTCGTGATAGTCGAACGTGAATTCGACGAGGCGGCGCATGCCCTCGCGCGGCTCCATGTCGCCGACGTGCAGCTCCTGCTCGAGCGCGCGGATGTCGCCGTACACCTTCTCCAGCACGGCTTCGTACAAGCCTTCCTTGCTTTCGAAGTAGTAGTAGAGCATCCGCTTCGTCGTGTTCGTGCGCTCGGCGATGGCATCGACGCGTGCGCCGGCGAGGCCCATCGCAGAGAATTCCTGCGTGGCGACGTCGAGGATGTTGCGCTTGGTTTGCTCGGGATCGTATTTGCGCCGCGCATCGGACGGAAGCGCGCGGGGGTCGGACGTGGCGGCCTTGCTTCCTGCTTTCATGTGGCTTTATTGTGGCTTCGGCGGCTTGGAAAAGCCATTCTAGCATGTGGGAAATTCCCGCCCGGCCGACCTTCCGCTCTAATCGACGGGGCGGTTTCGGCCGCCGTGGCCGCCGCTCAGCGGCGGCAGGACGCGAGCGCGTCGCGGGCCTGGTACGCCGTGTACGTGAGCTGGGCGGCAGCGAGGCCCGCCAGCCCGAACGTGCGCGTGAGCCCGAACGCGTTGAAGCCTTCCGGCACCGGCCGGCCTTCGGCCAGCGTGGCCGCGAGCACTTCGCCGGCCACCGTGGTCGGCGCCATCCCGTGGCCGCCGAACGCGATCGTGTGCCACACGCCGTCCGCGTCGCGGCCGATCTGCGGCATCTTGTGCCGCGCATAGCTCATCAGCCCGCCCCACGCGTAGTCGACCTTCACGCCTTCCAGTTGCGGATACACGCGCAGCAGGTCGCGCCGCAGCAGGCGCGCGATCGCGTCGGGGCCGCGGTCGAGCACGGAGATCCGGCCGCCCCACAGGATGCGCGTGTCCTTCAGCGGACGGTAATAGTCGAACGCGAAACGCGTGTCGTAGATCGCGTACGGCGCGTCGATCGCGTCCGGCAGGCGCGCGCCGAGCGGTTCGGTCGCGATCACGTAGGTCGCGATCGGCAGCACCGCGCGCTCGATGCGCGGCGACACGCCGCGCGCGTAGCCGCCGCCGGCGAACACGACGTCCTTCGCGCGCACCGTGCCCTGCGCCGTGCGCACGACGTACCCGGCGCCTTCGCGCGCGATGCCGAGCGCGGCCGAGCGTTCGTACACCCGCGCACCGCCGCGCGACGCGGCCGCCGCGACGCCGAGCACGTACTTGAGCGGATGGAAGTGGAAGGCGTTCGGCTCGAACAGGCCGCCGTAGTAGCGCTGCGTCTTCAGCCGCTTGCGCAGCGCGTCCGTCGAAACGGGTTCCCAGTCGACGCCGAGTTCGTCCTTCATCAGCGTGCGCACGCTGTCGAGCCGGGACGGATCGTCGAACCAGTTCGCGAGCATCACGCCCTGGTCGACGATGTCGCAGTCGATGCCATAGCGCGCGATCCGTGCGCGGATCAGGTCGACCGCGTCGACGGTGAGCCGGTACAGCCGGCGCCCTTCGTCGCGGCCGAGCGTGCGCAGCAGGTCGGCGTTGTCGAGGCTGTAGCCGCCGAAGACGAAGCCGCCGTTGCGGCCCGATGCGCCGAAGCCGACGCGTTCGCTGTCGAGCACGACGACGTCATGCACGCCGCGCTCGACGAGGCCGAGCGCCGTGCACAGGCCGGCGAGGCCGCCGCCGACGATGCAGACCTGCGTGTCGATCGTGCCGGTCAGTTGCGGGTAGGGCTGGCGGGTAACGGTGGCTTCGTAGAAGTTCTGCATGCGATTTCGTTGACTCTTGACGGCGGAAAAACAGACGGCGCGCGTCGATCTTGCCTGAACGTGCGCGCCGCGTCGAATAGGGGTTGTCTGGGCACCGGCCGCCGCACTCGCATGGCGGCCGGTGCGATCCGGATTGATCCAGGCCGATCCGCGCGATCAGGCGCCCGGCGTCGGGTTGGCCGGACGGGCGCCGTAGCTCGCGTAGCCGGTTTCAGCTTGGCGGGCGGGCTCGGGCGTCGCGTTGCGTTCGATCCAGGGAGCGATCTCCATGTCTTCGTAGCGCACGAGACGGCATTTGCGCACGATCGCGTAGCCGAGCCAGATCGCGAGGAAGAACGGCAGGCCGATGTAGGTCGCGGCGACGCCGACCCAGTCGATCTTGTCGGAGAGGAACGCCTGGTAGTCCTGGCCGAGCGCGATCACCGCGCACAGCGCGAACGCGAACAGCGGGCCGAACGGGAACCACTTCGACCGGTACGGCAACTGGTCGAGCCGGTAGCCCTGCTTCAGGAAGCCCTTGCGGAAGCGGTAGTGGCTGACCGCGATGCCGAGCCACGTGATGAAGCCGGCCATGCCCGACGTGTTCAGCAGCCACAGGTACACGGTCTTGTCGCCATACAGCGACGTGAGGAAGCACAAGGCGCCGACGGCCGTCGTCGCATACAGCGCATTGCGCGGCACGCCGCCGCGCGACAGCTTCGCGAAGATCTTCGGCGCACGGCCTTCGACCGCGAGGTTGTAGAGCATTCGCGTCGATGCATACATGCCCGAGTTGCCGGCCGACAGCACGGCCGTCAGGATCACCGCGTTCATCACGCCGGCGGCGAATGCGAGGCCCGCGTGGCGGAACACGAGCGTGAACGGGCTCACGCCGATGTCGGTCACGTCGCTCTTCAGCAGGCTCGGGTCGGTGTAGGGAATCAGCACGCCGATCACGAAGATCGCCAGCACGTAGAACAGCAGGATGCGCCAGAAGATCTGGCTCACCGCACGCGGGATCGTCGTGCGCGGGTTTTCCGATTCGCCGGCGGCGACCCCGATCATCTCGGTGCCCTGGAACGAGAAGCCCGCGATCATCGCGACGCCGAGCATCGTCGCCCAGCCGCCGGCGAACGGCGCGTCGCCGATCGTGAAGTTGCCCCAGCCCGCGCTCGGGCCGCCCTGCATGATCCCGAAGATCATCAGCAGGCCGACGCCGACGAACGCGAGCACCGTCAGCACCTTGATCAGCGCGAACCAGTATTCGGCTTCGCCGAAGCCGCGCACCGACAGCGCGTTGAGCGCGAAGATCAGCGTGAGGAACAGCGCGCTCCACCAGACGCCCGGTACATGCGGGAACCAGTAGTTCATCACGAGCTGCCCGGCGACGAGCTCCACGGCCAATGTCACGGCCCAGCTGTACCAGTAGTTCCAGCCGAGCGCGAAGCCGAAGCCTTCGTCGACGAACTTCGCGCCGTAGGTCGCGAACGAGCCCGACACCGGCATGAACGCGGCCATCTCGCCGAGGCTCGTCATCAGGAAATAGACCATCAGGCCGATCACCATGTACGCGAGCATGGCTCCGCCGGGGCCGGCCTGCGAGATCGACGCGCCGGACGCGACGAACAGGCCCGTGCCGATCGAGCCGCCGATGGCGATCATCCGCAGATGGCGTGCCTGCAGCGCGCGGTGGAGGGACGGCTTCGCGGGCGGCGAGCCGGAGGGGCGGGGCGAATCGGGGCGGGCATCTGAATGCATGGCGGGCGCTGGGCGCTGTCTCCGGGATTGTATTTTCGGTGACGAAGCGCGACGCGTTGCCGGCAGCGGTGATGCGGTGCTGAAACGGGCCGGGTGAGCGGGCCGCGATGCGTGTCGCCTTCGTCTGTCGTCCGGCAGCCGTGATGGCGGCCGGCGGCGCGCCGGGTGCGGTGCACCCCGACGTCGCAACGATTGTGTGTGCCCCGTGCACGGGCGGCAAACGATATTTCCGAATAGGGTGATGCGGGATTGTCATCAACTTGCGTCGTACCGCGATGCGTCCGATGGCCCCGCCACGGGCTTTGGAAACGTCCCGTGTCGGCGCCCAAACGCATCCGGTCGATCCGTCGAGGTATTGCGTTTTCGGAATGAAGTCGTGAGTTAATATCAATAGCGGCCCGACTTGTGGCCACCGACAATGTGTTTCATGGATCGTGCCCTGCGAGGCGGGAGCGCGCCGTCCGGCGGGCTTCCGGCGGCGGCGCGGCGCGATGCGCCCGACGGCGCACCGGGCCTGCCGCGCGGCGCATCCGCTTGCACAGGGCGCGCGAACGCGCTCCAATCGAATCACGTGGGCGGCGTTGCCGCCGCACCGATCAATCTGTCCCTGAAGAGGAAGTGATGCAATTCAACGACATTCTTGCCGCGCTCGACATCGATCTCGCCCAGTGGAAAGGCAATGCGCTGACCGCGCGTTCGCCGCTCGACGGCGCGACGCTCGCGACGCTGGCCGTCGACACGCCCGCCGACGCCGAGCGCAAGATCGACGCCGCGCACGACGCATTCCTCAAGTGGCGCACGGTGCCGGCACCGGTGCGCGGCGAACTCGTGCGCGTGTTCGGCAACGTGCTGCGCGAGCACAAGGCCGAACTCGGCCGCCTCGTCACGCTCGAAGCCGGCAAGATCACGTCGGAAGGCCTCGGCGAAGTGCAGGAAATGATCGACATCTGCGATTTCGCGGTCGGTCTGTCGCGCCAGCTTTACGGCCTCACGATCGCCTCGGAGCGCCCGGGCCACCGGATGATGGAAACGTGGCACCCGATCGGCGTGTGCGGCGTGATCTCGGCGTTCAACTTCCCGGTCGCCGTGTGGGCATGGAACGCGGCGCTCGCATTCGTGTGCGGCGATTCGGTCGTGTGGAAGCCGTCCGAGAAGACGCCGCTGACCGCGATCGCATGCCACGTGCTGCTGCAGAAGGCGATCCGCGAATTCGAGAAGACCCACCCGGGCGTCGCGCCGGCGGAACTGAGCCAGCTGGTGCTCGGCATGCGCGATGTCGGCGAGGTGCTGACGGCATCGAAGAAGGTGCCGGTCGTGAGCGCGACGGGCAGCGTGCGGATGGGCCAGGAAGTCGCGAAGGTGCTGAGCCAGCGTCTTGCGCGCGGCATCCTCGAACTCGGCGGCAACAACGGGATGATCGTCGCGCCGAGCGCCGATCTGGATCTCGTGGTGCGCGCGGTCACGTTCGCTGCGGTCGGCACGGCCGGCCAGCGCTGCACGACGCTGCGCCGCCTGATCGTGCATCGCAGCCTGGTCGAGCAGCTGCTGCCGCGCATCGAGAAGGCCTACGCGTCGGTGAAGGTCGGCAACCCGCTTGAAGAAGGCACGCTGGTCGGTCCGCTGGTCGATCGCGCGTCGTTCGATGCGATGCAGAAGGCGCTGGGCGATGCACGCGAGCAGGGCGGCGAAGTGAAGGGCGGCGAGCGCGTCGACGTCGGTCACGCGGATGCGTACTACGTGCGTCCGGCCATCGTGCGGATGCCGAAGCAATCGGCGGTGGTCGAGCGCGAGACGTTCGCACCGATCCTGTACGTGATGGTCTACGACAACTTCGACGACGCGATCGAACTGCACAACGCGGTGCCGCAAGGCCTGTCGTCGGCGATCTTCACGAACGACATGCGCGAGGCCGAGCAGTTCATGTCGGCAGCGGGCAGCGACTGCGGGATCGTCAACGTGAACATCGGCACGAGCGGCGCGGAGATCGGCGGCGCGTTCGGCGGCGAGAAGGAAACGGGCGGCGGCCGCGAGTCGGGTTCGGATGCGTGGAAGGCTTACATGCGCCGCGCGACGAACACGATCAACTACAGCCGTCAGTTGCCGCTGGCGCAGGGCGTGAAGTTCGACGTTTGATGCGGGGCGCCCGGGAGGGCGCTGCGTAGAAGGAGAAAGGGCCGGCTGCCGCGTTGCGGTGCCGGCCCTTTATGTTTGGAGCGGGGAATACGGTATCGTGCGCGTAGGCGTCGATTGGGGCGATTGGCGCGGGTGATTAATCGATGACCGGCCGGGAACGCGTATGGGCGACACGTCGACAGACTCTTTCTCGGGCAAAACGGATCAGCCGACCCCGGTTGATGGTACCGAGATCGTGAACGGAAAAGAGCTTCTCGAGAGACTGGCGATGTTGTCGCCGGTCGGGATGCAAGTCTATGCGTCTTCGTGTTTGCGTCGCTATTGCGACGCAAACGGGTTTTCGCACGCGGCCATCGACGCGCTTCTCGCTCATCTCGATTCCATCGCTGTCGCCGGAAGCTTGCCCGAGTGGGAGTACAGCGGAGCTTTGCTCGAACTCAACGGCAGAGGCGATCCCGTTCCGGCAGGAATCGAATCGGCACTGCCGGAGGGCGAGTTGCAAAGATTCATGACGTTGGTCGAAGCCGTCGTCGAAGTCGGGATCGTCGATTTGTACGGCACGAGAACCGATCAGCCGCTGGCCTTTCTTCGCAAGGCCATCGCCGTCCTGGAGCAGGGCGGGATTCCCTTGCCGCCATTGACGAATGCGTCGGGTTGATCGGCATCCGGCCGAATACCGGCAAACCAACCGCAGGCGAGCGGGACGATATCGCGAACCTTCGCACCGCCTGCGGACAGCTCGCCTAGCGTGAATGCGCGCGGCGCGGAACGTGAATCACTGCTCCGCCGCCGGCATGTTCTGCACGACCAGCATCTGCGGGCTCGACAGCGTGATGCCCGCCGCGCGCAACTGCTTCAGGATCTCGAACAGCAGGTCGCTCTTCGTCGAGCCGGCGATCCGCGGGCTCGACACGTAGCCCGTCACGCTCAGCGTGATGCCGTCCGGCGTGAGCTGGCTGAACGTGACCGACGGCGCCGGCTTCTCGAGAATCGCCGCATGCGAGCGATAGGCTTCGAGCAGCAGGTCGCGCACCTGCTCGGGATCGGTGTTCAGCGGGAACGTCAGCACCAGCGTCGCGACGCCCTGCGTGCTGTTGCCCATCGTCACGTTGCGCAGGTTCTGCGAGATCAGTTGCGAGTTCGGCACGATCACGGTCGAGCGATCGCTGAGCTGGATCTCGGTCGCGCGCACGTTGATGCGGCGGATGTCGCCTTCGACGCCCGCGATGCTGATCATGTCGCCCACCTTCACCGGGCGCTCGGTCAACAGGATCAGCCCCGACACGAAGTTCTTCACGATCTCCTGCAGGCCGAAACCGATACCCACCGACAACGCACTGACGATCCACGCGAGGTTGTTCCACCGGACGCCGAGCAGCCCGAGCGTCATCAGCACGAGCAGCACGTAGCCGACGTTGGTGAACAGCGTGATCAGCGACACGCGCATCCCGGTATCCATGCCGAGCGCGGGCATGAACTCGCTGTCGAGCCAGCGGCGCAGCGAGCGCAGCAGGTAGAAGCCGATCGCGAACCCGATCACGGCGTTCATGATCCGGTCGGGCATGATGTTCAGGCTCTGCAGCCGCTGGCTGCCGATCATCGCGACTGCACTGTCCATCAGGTCGCCCGGCGTCGTGCCGAAGCCGCCCGTCAGCAGCGCGATGGCCGCGATCAGCATCAGCAGGCTCGTGCCGAAGCCGGACAGGACCGTGCGAGCCTGATCGAGGTGACGATCCTCGAGTGCGAACAGGTGCTTGATCTGCTGGCCCGTCGTCAGGCTCGACGAGAACAGGCTTTCGCTCGCGTCACGCGTCAACTGGATCAGGATGTAGGTGGCGCCCAGCACGATCTCGAACCACACGAGCTCGTAGGTAATGAAGCGCGCGACCGTGATGTAGCCGATCAGGAGCGCGATCAGGGTCGCGATGATGGCGAGCGTGACGGCGGCATGGATCAGCCCGGCGAGCGTCGAGCGCTGCTCGGGCGCTTCGCCGGCAGCCGCGAGCGCGCTGCGCGCGCGGTTCGAGCGCAGCAACGATGCACCGACCGTCACCGCGACGACGAGCGACACGATCCCGCGGCCGAACAGCGTGACCGACAGGCTGGTGTCGACGATCCGGTTGATCGATTCGAGCGTGCCGGATACCAGCAGCAGCGCGGCCAGGATGCCGGGGAACGGCTTCATCGCGAGCGCGACCGGATCGGCGAGCGCGGGCAGGCGCCACGACGGATGCTTCGTGCAGAGCAGCGCACGGCCGAGTCCGGCGATCAGGGCGCAGGTCGCGGCAAGCTTCGCGAACTGGTCCCACAGATCGTTCAGCGCCGGCGTGAGGTCGTAATGGCGCGCGACGGCGAGGTAAAAGATCTGGACGGCAATGGCGGTTGCCAGCAGCGTCGACAGCGCGGTCGACAACGCCAGCGCGCTGCGGCGCAAACGCGTGGCCGGCAGGCGGTTCACGCAGAACCACGCGAGCCCGCGCTCGATGAGCCGGCGGCCGCCCAACCATGCCGCGAACGCGGCAACCAGCAGCACCACCGTGATCGCCTTTTGCCCGGGCACCCACGACGAGCGCAGCATGTCGAGCATTTCTTCGTCGAAATCCCCGAGCCGCTGGGTGTCGTCCGGCGAAAGATGGAACAGCGGCAGCCAGAACTGCGCGCTGAAAATGCCGCCCGAACGGAACGCGAGCTGGTTCTTCAGCAGGCCGCGATGCAGCTTCGCGAACTGCTCGTTCAGGTTCGTGAGGCTGGCCTTCTGGTCGGCGGCCTGCTTCAGCGCTGCATCGAGCTGCGTCTTGCGCGCGTTCAGCGTGGCCCGTTGCTTCGCGACGGCCGGCGTTTCCGGCGCGGCGCCTTCCGCAGGCGCGGGGCCGAGCACGTCGAGCTGCCCCTGGATCTGCGCACGCTGCGGCACGAGATCGCTCTGCAGCTTCTCGACATCGGTGCTCAGCTCCTGCGTCGAGTCGCTGAGCCCGTCCAGCTCCTTGCTGTTGGACGCGGTCGAGGTCTGTTGCTTGATGCGGTCGAGTTCGGCCTGCATCTGCTTGAGCTGCGCGACCGCGTCGTTCAGCGAGATGGCCGGGACGGGCGCGCCGACGCCGCTCGCGTTCGGGGCCGAGGCGGCCGCCGGAAACGCCGACGCGGTCGCGATCGCCGCGAACTGCAGCAGCGCGATCAGGGCGATCCGCCGAGCGTAGGTGGATAGTCGTTGTATGAACATGGAATGCTTACGATTTGCCGACAATACCGGTCGCCGAAAGGCGCCCGGAAGCCGGTGGTTGGCCCGGTAGCATGTTACCGGGGTGTGGAACGCGTGGTTGTACCGATTGGGTCCCCCGTTTGTGGTGATTCCGGTGGTGCGTGCCCGCGCGAAACGGCGCACCAGGCCCGGACGGTGGGGCCGGCGCCGCCGCGATGTGACGCCGGATAGCCGTTCCGGCGCGTTTCTCGTACCCGACAGACGGTTACGCAAGTTACACAATATCTGACGCAAAAATGGGGTATCCGAAGCGGTTCGGCGGCCGGGGGCTGCACGTCATCGCGTTCGGGATATCGGGGCCGGGGTGCGCTCGCACCGGACGGACCTGCCGGTACAATGCAGCGATTCGCCCGACGGCGGCTCGCGGGTCGCCGGACAACAACACGACACGATCAGGAGACGCGCCCACGATGGCCTCAACGGACAGCCTTTCGCAGGCACCTGCCCAATCCCCACCCGTCGACCCCGGCTCCATTTCGGCCCGCCTGGATCGCCTGCCGCCCACCCGCACCGTCTGGAAGCTCGTCGTCCTGCTGAGCCTCGGCTTCTTCTTCGAGCTCTACGACCTGCTCTATAGCGGCTACGTCGCCCCCGGCCTCGTGAAAGGCGGAATCCTGTCGGCAACGACGCACGGCCTGTTCGGCACCACGGGCGTCGCGAGCTTCATCGCCGCGCTGTTCTCCGGGCTCTTCATCGGCACGATCGCGTGCGGCTTCCTCGCCGACCGTTTCGGCCGCCGCGCGATCTTCACGTGGTCACTGCTGTGGTACACGGCCGCCAACGTCGTGATGGCGTTCCAGGACACCGCCGCCGGGCTGAACTTCTGGCGCTTCGTCGTCGGTCTCGGCCTCGGCGTCGAGATGGTGACGATCGGCACGTACATCTCCGAGCTCGTCCCGAAGCAGATCCGCGGCCGCGCATTCGCGTGCGAGCAGGCGGTCGGGTTCGTCGCGGTGCCGGTGGTCGCGTTCCTCGCGTACCTGCTCGTGCCGCACGCCCCGTTCGGCCTCGACGGCTGGCGCTGGGTCGTGCTGATCGGCGCGCACGGCGCGCTGTTCGTATGGTGGATTCGCCGCGAACTGCCGGAAAGCCCGCGCTGGCTCGCGCAGCAGGGCCGGGTCGAAGAAGCTGACCGCATCATGCGTGCGCTCGAGGCGAAGGTCGAAGCCGAATACGGCCGGCCGCTGCCGCCGCCCGCGCCTGCCGAGCCCGTGCCGCCGCGCGGCAGCTTCCGCGACATGTGGGTGCAGCCATATCGCAGCCGCACGATCATGATGACGATCTTCAACGTGTTCCAGACGGTCGGCTTCTACGGCTTCGCGAACTGGGTGCCGACGCTGTTGATCAAGCAGGGCATCACCATCACGTCGAGCCTGATGTATTCGAGCGTGATCGCGCTCGCCGCGCCGATCGGCCCGCTGATCGGTCTCGTGATCGCCGACCGCTTCGAGCGCAAGTCGGTGATCGTCGCGATGGCGGCGGCGATCGTCGTCTGTGGGCTGCTGTTCAGCCAGACGACGGTGGGTGCATTCCTGATCGTGCTCGGCATCGGCCTCACGCTCGCCAGCAACATCATGTCGTACAGCTTCCACGCGTATCAGGCCGAGCTGTTCCCGACGTCGATCCGCGCACGGGCCGTCGGCTTCGTCTATTCGTGGAGCCGCTTCTCGGCGATCTTCTCGTCGTTCGTGATCGCGGCGGTGCTGAAGGGATTCGGCACGTTCGGCGTGTTCGCGTTCATCGCGGGCGCGATGGTGATCGTGATGGCCGCGATCGGGTTCATGGGGCCGCGCACGAAGGGCATCGCGCTCGAAACCATCTCGAAGTAACCGGTGGTTGCGCACGCATGTCGCACGGTTCGTGCGGCGTGCGTGCGTGCGTGTGATGCGATGGCGATTGCATCGCGCTTACGGCATGTACCGCGTATCTGGAGTGATCTGGCATCCGAATTGATTTGAAGACCCAGTCGTGCCTTGGCGAATCACACCGCTTCCTGTATCGATCGCGCACGCCCAATAAATCAGACTGCCACGTAACGAACAAGCAAGCGGCAACGAGTTGAAACAAAGCGTGACGAAGCGCAAAACCGCGACGTTCGCCCCTGCCGATTCTTGCTCGGACGCGTAGAATGAAGGGCCTGACGACTCATTAGCCGCCATCGGACCGACCGCGTTGCAACAGCGAACGGCTCCGCCGCGAAGAGGCGTCGGCGCCGGGCGCACACGATGCGCCGGACGTGTCGATGGCTTGCGCGGAAGATGCGCCGCCCGCAACAGCAGCATGCGGCGGCCGGATCGGCCGATGGCTTCGAACGTATGATGCCTTTCAGCTTCACGCGGCGATTTGCGAAGCCGCGTTGCCTTGCCCGTGTCGCCGCTGCGTGTATCGGGATCGCCGCGGCACTGCCGATCTCCATGCTCGTCGAGCGGCCTGCCTTGGCGGCGTCCGACGCATCGGCGCCCGTCGCTACGTCATCCTCATCAGTCGAGTCACCCGCATCGGCAGCTTCTCGGGCGCATCCCGCTTCGGCGGCGCATGCATCGTCGGGTGCGTCGGCGGCCAGGCCCGCGCCTGCCGCATCACACGTGCATCCCGTGGAGCCTGCCAGCCCGGCGTCGGGCGCAGCGAATGCATCGGGCGCATCCGCACCTTCCGCAGCTTCCGCCGCCGCACCTGCATCGGCCGCTTCCGCTGCGGCCGCCAGCGAAGCCGAGCCACCCGCACCGACACCGCCGCGCCAGCATCCTCCCCTGTCGGCCGAAGAGGCAAAAGATGCGACGGCGCGCGCGATCGACATGCGCAAGCGCTTCACGCAGGAAGTCACGCGGCGCCTGAACGTGCCCGCAAGTGAGCAACGCGCGTACGGCGAGCGTCTCCAGAAAGCGCTCGTCGATGCGAACCTCGGCGACCTCGCCGGCGAATACATCGCGATGGTCGACCGCGCGCCGAACGTCCAGGCGCTGTTCATCTACTTCCGCGCGACGCCGGCCAACGCGTGGATGATGATTGGCGCATCGCCGGTCGGCACCGGGCTGCCGGGCACGTACGACCATTTCCTGACGCCGCTCGGCGTGTTCCATCACTCGCCGGACAACATGGATTTCCGCGCGGAAGGCACGACGAACGAGAACGGCATTCGCGGCTATGGGCACCGCGACATGCGCATCTACGACTTCGGCTGGGTGGACGGCGAGCGTGGGTGGGGCAAGGGCGGCGTGTCGCCGATGCGCTTCCAGATGCATGCGACCGATCCCGATCGCCTCGAAGCGCTGCTGGGCATCCGGCACTCGAAAGGGTGCGTGCGCATTCCCGCCTCGCTGAATACGTTCTTCGACCAGCACGGCCTGCTCGACGACGACTACCAGGCACGCGTCGAGGCCGGCAAGTCGCTGTGGGTGCTGCGTCGCGATCGCGACATCACGCCGATCGCGGGCCGCTACCTGGTCGTGATCGACAGCGCACGCAAGACGCGGCCGGCATGGTCGCCGTTGCCGGGGCGCAAAGCGTGGTCGAAGCTGCCGAAGGGCGGCGACACGGCGGATTGACGGCCGGCGAGGCGGGCACGGGAGCGATCCGGATGAGAATAAATCCGTTTTATTGAACCATAATAAAAGCAAACTTTTATTATCCGATCCGGGTTCGTATAGTCGAGGCCAGTTTCGCGGAACCCTGCCGCGCCTGGACCACCACCGATCACACGACCCGATGAAAACTCTCTACAAGCTCGCCCCGCTCGCGATGCTCGGCGCCTTCGCGACGCATGCCTGTGCGCAAAGCAGCATCACGCTGTACGGTCTCATCTCGGCCGGTGTCGGGTTCGCGACCAACCAGGGCGGCAAGAACGCCTGGCAGGCGCTGTCCGGCACGAACCAGAACCCGCGCTGGGGGCTGAAGGGCAAGGAGGATCTCGGGCAGGGGCTGTCCGCGGTCTTCCAGCTGGAGAACGGCTTCAACGTGATGACCGGCACGGCCGCGCAGAACGGCCGCGAGTTCGGGCGGATGGCCTACGTCGGCCTCGCCGACCGCACCTACGGCTCGCTGACGTTCGGCCGCCAGTACGATGCGATCCACGACTACATCGGGCCGGTGATCATCGCGAGCAACGGCGTGAACATCGGCGACAACGACAACGGCTACAACGACATCCGCGTGCAGAACTCGGTGAAGTACGTGAGCCCCGTCTACTACGGCCTGAAATTCACCGCGCTGTACGGCTTCAGCAACGCGACCGGCTTCGCGAACAACAGCGCATACAGCTTCGGGCTCGGCTACGAGCAGGGCCCGCTGCGCTGGAGCGTGGTCTACGCGCAGTACAACCATCCGTACAGCGCGACGAACCAGGACGGCGCGATCGCGAACGACTATGCGTCGCCGCTGTTGATCTTCAGCAAGAGCGCGATGTCGCCGGCGGCTTACGCGAGCCGGCAGCGGATCGCGGGCACGGGCGGCTTCTACACGATCGGCCGCGCGCAGTTCGCGGCGATGTTTACCGACGTGCGCTACGATTACCTCGACAATTCGCACCTGCACCTGCAGAACCTCGGCGTGAACGTCGTCTACACGATGACGCCGCAACTCTTCCTCGGCGCCGCGTATGCGTTCACGAACGGCAAGTACGACGTGATCGACAAGCGGCCGAAATGGCACCAGGTGAACCTGCAGGCCGATTACTTCCTGTCGAAACGCACCGACGTCGCGCTGACGGTGATCGCGCAGCAGGCGGCCGGCGACGCGGACCATGCGCAGATCTTCGCGTACGCACGGTCGACCGGCACGCGCCAGATGATGGCGACGCTCGGCGTCCGGCATGTTTTCTGAGCGCCCGACCATGACCCATCCGATCGCATCCCGCCGCACCTTCCTGAAACTGTCCGCCGCGCTGGCCGGCACCGCGCTGCTGCCGGAAACGGGCGCGTTCGCGGCCGGCGACGCCGCCGGGCGCCGCACGGTGATCATCGATACCGACCCGGGGCAGGACGACGCCATCGCGATCCTGTTCGCGCTGGGCGCGCAAGACAAGCTCGACGTGCGCGCGCTGACCGCCGTCGCCGGCAACGTGCCGCTCGACCTGACTGAACGCAATGCGCGGATCATTCGCGACTGGGCCGGCCGCACGAAGACGCTGCCCGTCTACGCAGGCTGCCCGCGTCCGCTCGTGCGCGACCTCGTGACGGCCGCGAACGTGCACGGCAAGACCGGGCTCGAAGGCGTCGAGCTGCACGAGCCGCGCGCACCGCTTGCCGCCGGTCACGCGGTGGCGTACCTCGTCGATACGCTGAGCCGCGCGGCGCCGGGCAGCGTGACGCTGTGCGCGCTCGGCCCGCTGACGAACCTCGCGACCGCGTTGGTCGAAGCGCCGCAGATTCGCGGCGCGCTGCGCGAGATCGTGCTGATGGGCGGCGCGTTCTTCGAGCGCGGCAACATCACGCCGGCCGCCGAATTCAACCTCTACGTCGATCCGCAGGCGGCCGAAGTCGTCTTCGGCAGCGGCGTGCCGATCGTCGTGCTGCCGCGCGATGTCGCCGTGAAAGCGCCGATCACGCCGGCACGCGTCGCGCCGTTCCGCGCGCTCGGCAATCGCTGCGGCGCGATCGTCGCCGACATCATGGAGGCCGAACTCGCGTACAACAAGAAGCGGCGCGGCGCCGAAGATGCGCCGATGTACGACCCGACCGCGGTCGGCTATCTCGTCGATCCGACGTTGTTCGGCGGACGCAAGGTGAACGTGACGGTCGAGACGACCGGGCAGTGGACGCTCGGCGAGACGGTCGTCGACTGGAACGGGCGCAGCGGCCGTACGGCGAACGCGACGTGGATCAACGAGGTCGATGCGGACCGCTTCTACGCGGCGCTCGTCGAGCGCATCGCGAAGTTGCCCTGAAGGCATTCAGATGTGCTTCGCAATCCATTCGCGGCACGCGCGCACGTGCGGGCCGCGATCGTCGCCGGTGAGCGAGATCAGCGAGATCGCGCGCGTGACGCGCGGCTTGTCGACGCGCAGCGCGACGAGTTCGGGATCGTGCAGATGCATCGTGTAGAGGCTCGGCAGTACGGCGGTCGCGAGGCCGTTGCGCGCAAGCGCGTAGAGCGGCTCGGTGTATTCCATCCGGTACGTGACGTTCAGGCGCAGCTTCTCGGCGCCGCCGGTGCGATGCAGCGATTCGCTGACGCTGCCGCGCACGAACACCGCGAGCTCGCGATCGACGAGCCTGGCCCACGTGACGCTCTTCGCGCGGGCAAGCGGATCGTCATGCCGCACGACGATCACGATCTCGTCCTCGAAGAGCTGCTGGTAGCGCAGCGTGCCGTCGTCGCTGTCCGGTTCGCGCACGCCGATGCCGAGATCCGCGACGCTGTCGCGCACGGCTTCGACGAGCGCGCTGTTGGGCAGGTCGGTGAGGGTGAAGCGCAGGGTCGGATGCGCGTCGCGCAGCGCATTGAGCGCGGGCAGCAGGCGGCCCGCGACCGACGGGATGAACGCGATGCGCACGGTCTGGATGCGTTCGCCGATGAGCCGCGTCATGTCGTCGAAGGTGCCGCGCGCCTGGTTGAGCAGGCGTTCGGCGAGCGGCAGCACGGCAACGCCTGCGGAGGTGAGTGTGAGCCGGTGCGCGGAGCGCGCGAACAGGCGCCCGCCGAGCAGGAACTCGATCTGGCGGATCGACGCGGTGAGCGCGGGCTGCGTGAGCGACAGCGCCTGCGCGGCCTGCGTGAAGCTGCGTGCGTGGGCAAGCACGACGAAGTGCTGGACCTGCCGCAGCGTGAGCGCGGGCAGCAGCGACGAGCGGTCGGACGACATCGGGCAATAGCGGTCGGGATGCGGTACGCGGCAGTATAAGACCGCGCCGCGTGAATCGACACAGGACAATATTCGGAATCACAGGAGAACCACCATGTCAGCGACTGACACGATGCCGGCGCACGCGCCGGCCAACTGGCTCGAACGCCGCTTCGCGCTCGCCGCGCGCGGCACGAGCGTGCGCACGGAGACGATCGCGGGCGTCACGTCGTTTCTCGCGGCCGCGTACCTGCTCGTCGTGATCCCGTCGCTGCTCGCGACGGGCGGCATGGAGCGCGGCGCGGCGACGACCGCGACGATCATCGTGTTCGTGCTGTTCACCACGCTGATGGGGCTCTACGCGAACCTGCCGTTCCTCGTCGGCCCCGGCATCGGCGGCTCGGTGATCATCGGCGTGACGCTCGCGACGACCGAGCACGTCGGCTGGCAGACGGGTCTCGGCATTGCCTGCGTGTCGGGCGTGCTGTTCTTCCTGCTGACGATCCTCGGCGCACGCGGCGTCGTGGTGCGGCTGATTCCGGTGCAGATCAAGCTCGGGCTCGGCGCGTCGATCGGGCTGTTCGTGACGATGCTCGGGCTGCGCAACGCGGGGATGGTCGTCGCGAACGCGAAGACCAACGCGTTCGCGCTCGGCGATTTCTCGCGGCCGGGTGCGCTCGTTGCGCTGATCGGCCTCGCGGTCGCGATCGTGCTGCAGGCGCGCAAGGTGCCCGGCGCGATCCTGATCGCGATCCTCGTCGCAGCCGCGGCCGGCGTGCCGCTCGGCGTCACGCATCTGCCCGCGTCGTTCGTGTCGCTGCCGCACAGCATCGCGCCGATCGCGTTCAAGCTCGACATCGGCAGCGCGTTGAGCCTCGCGGCCGCGCCGTACCTGTTCGCGTTCTTCGCGGCGGAATTCTTCTCGACGCTCGGCACCGCGCTCGCGGTCGGCGCGAAGGCGAACCTGCTCGACGAGCAGGGCAACCTGCCGAACATCAACCGGCCGTTCCTCGTCGATTCGCTCGCGGCGACGCTCG
Organism: Burkholderia sp. HI2500; assembly: GCF_002223055.1. Lineage (NCBI taxonomy): Bacteria > Pseudomonadati > Pseudomonadota > Betaproteobacteria > Burkholderiales > Burkholderiaceae > Burkholderia > Burkholderia sp. HI2500. Next base: position 42,899 of record NZ_NKFL01000006.1, read on the forward strand.
GGCCCGTGTTCGGCATTCCCGCGCTGACCGCGCTGATCGAATCGGCGGCAGGCGTCGAGGCCGGCGGCCGCAGCGGGCTGTCGTCGCTGGCGGCGGCCGTGCTGTTCGCCGCGATGCTGCTGTTCGTGCCGGTCGCGCTCGCGATCCCGAAAGAGGCGACCGCGCCGGCGCTGATCCTGATCGGGCTGTCGATGTTCGCGACGATCCGCCATACGCATTTCGACGACTTCACCGATGCGCTGCCCGTGATGTCGATGGTGCTGCTCACGCTGATGTCGAACAGCTTCGGCACCGGCATCGCGGGCGGGCTGCTGTGCTACGTGCTCGTCAAGCTGCTGGCCGGCCGCTGGCGCGACGTGTCGTGGGGGCTCGTCGTGCTCGCGCTTCCGCTCGGCTACTACTTCTGGACCGTCGTGAAGCCGCACTGAGAGACGGCTTTCGCGACGCATCGGCACTACCCATAACGAGACTGCAATGAAGGCAACACCAGGTAACGTCCCGGCCGCGCGCACGGGCATCGAGATCACGCCGGCCCACCGGGCCTTCTTCCACGCGCTGCCGAAGGTCGAGCTGCATTGCCACCTGCTCGGCGCGGTGCGGCACGACACGTTCGTCGCGCTCGCGGCGCGCAGCGGCGCGCCGATCGAGCGCGCGGAGATCGACGCGTTCTATGCGCGGGGCGAGAAGCCGGTCGGCGTGCTGCATGTGCTGCGCGCGCTCGACCGGTATCTGCTCACGCAGCCCGACGACCTGCGGCGGATCGCCTACGAGTATCTGGAGGATGCGGCCGCGCACCACGTCCGGCATGCGGAATTCTTCTGGAATCCGACGGGTACGGTGCGCGTGTCGGGGATCGCGTATGAGGATGCGCAGGCCGCGATCGTGACGGGTATTCGCGACGCCGCACGCGACTTCGGGATCGGCGCGCGCCTGATCCCGAGCATCGACCGCGAGCAGGATCCCGACGAAGCGGTGGCGATCGTCGAATGGATGAAGGCGAACCGCGCGGATGAAGTGGCGGGGCTCGGGATCGACTATCGCGAGAACGACCGGCCGCCGGAGCTGTTCTGGAAGGCGTACCGCAATGCGCGCGCGGCGGGCTTTCGCACGACCGCGCATGCGGGCGAGTTCGGGATGCCGTGGCGCAACGTCGAGACGGCCGTCGATCTGTTGCAGGTCGATCGCGTCGATCACGGTTACACGATCGTCGACAACCCGGAGCTGTGCGCGCGCTATGCGGAGCGCGGGATCGTCTTCACCGTCGTGCCGACGAATTCGTACTATCTGCGTACGCTGCCGCCGGAGCAATGGGCGGAACTTCACCCGATGCGCAAGATGCCGGGCCTCGGGCTGAAGATCCATCCGAACACCGACGATCCGACGCTGCACAAGGTCAATCCGTCGGAGGCATGGGAACTGATGTTCAGCCATTTCGGGTTCACCGTGGCCGAGCTGAAGCAGTTCATGCTGAACGGGATCGACGGCGCGTGGGTGGACGACGCGACGAAGGCTGCGTGGCGTGCGGCGTGGGCGCCGGAGTTCGACGTGCTGGCTGCCACGCTCGCGGCGGGCTGAACGCGGCTGCGTTTTACGCCGGCTGGTGCTTCAACCGGCCGGCGACTCGTTGTGCCGGAACAGCTTCACGACGCCCGGCAGGCCGCCGGCGTCGAGCGATTCCGCGTAGCGGTGCAGCAGGTTCGCGATCGCGACTGCGCTCTGGGTCATGCGGGCTCCCCCCTCGTTGAGCGATGACGACGATGGTGCGCGGCGCGCGGCGGCTCCGCTTCGTCCGGGTGGCCTGAGCCGGCACACGCCTCTCCATACCTTTTCATTTCCTGCACATCGCCGTTATTGCCCGCGCCGGCTGGCACGCGTCGCCCGCGTTCGCTATATTGGCGTCCGGTAGCGATTGGTCGTGTCGCAGCCGCCGTGCGCTGTCGCGCCGGATATTCCCAAAACAATTCGAAGAGAGAGGCTTCAGCCGTGCGTACCCCCTTGTTCTGTCTGCTGTTGCTCGCGTCGCTGTCCGCGCGGGCCGGCACTGCCTGTGATGCGTTGCTCGGCGATTACGCGCCGGCGGCCGGCAAACCCGCGACGCTGCGCGTCGAGAAAGTGGGCGGCGAGATCGTGCTGCGTGTGCGCGACGCCGGCCAGTGGAGTGTCGAAACGGCGCCGACGCACGAGGCCGAGCTGGAAACCGACGGTCCCGACAAGGCGCCGCCGGGCACCTGCGTGCTCGACGTGCCGGGCGGCGAACTGATCAAGCTGCCGATCGGCGCGCCGTATCAGGTTACATCGATTGCCGGCAAGAACTTCGAGACGAAGCATTCGACGACTGGCGTCGTGATGTTGGCGATACAGGGTTTTCAGGTCAACGGCATGGAACTGTATCCGGTCGCGCGCAGCGGCGATTCGCCGCCGGAGCCCGTGAAGGCGGTGGCGGGGCGGGAGATTGCCGGCGCGGGCCCGTGCCCGGGCCACCGTCCGCCCGACATGAGCCAGGCCGACTTCGATGCGCTGCCGGAAGCCGCGCACACGTATTTCGCCGACCTCGATCCGGTGCGGCAGCGCGCGTTCGTGTGCGGCCAGGCGCTCGACGAGATCGTTGGCGACGGCCTGATGTCGAACGACGACAAGGAAATCGATACGATGTGGCGCCGGCTCGGCATGCTGTTGCGCGCGCATCAGGTGCCGCGTGACGAACTCGGCCGCGACGATCGCTGGCGCGTGGCCGGCCAGTTGCTGCGGCAGATCCGGCCCGACGCAGGCGCGCAGGCGTCGCCCGATCGCGCGCGCCGGCAGGCACTCGTGCTCGACGCGCTGGTGCCGAGCCTGCCGCCGCCCGACACGCTGCGCGATGGCCGCGAAGAGCACGCGAGCGACCTCGTCGCCGAAATCGTGAAACTGCCGGAACCGGAGGCACTCGCCGCGCTCGGCAAGTTGCAGGCGCGCGGCGTGCTGCGCTGGCAGCTCCATGACAACAACCCGTACCGGCTCGCCGACGTCGCATTGCCGGACGCATTGAATCCGCCCGTGGCCGCTTCGGTCTTCGTGCTGCTCGCGAAGGAGGCGAACCCGGACGTGCTGCATGACGATGCGCTGCTCGACGGCGAGGTGACTGCGCGCCGTGTCGACGGCGTGCAGCGCCTGCTCGACGCCGGCGTGAAGCCGTCCGCGAAAGTGCTGGCGGACGCCGCCGACACGCCGGAGATCCTGCGGCTGCTGAAGGCATCCACCGCACGCTGATGGCGGGCGAACCGACGCAATACGACGACAACAAGAACCAGGGCGACCCTTCCAATGGGCAATCGATCATGGCTGTATCTCCAGGCCGGTGACGGCGACGACGCGCGGACGATCGCGCTGGCGGAATCCAACAATCACTTTCCGCTGCTATGGCGCGTATTGCTCGCCGACGGCGGCGCGGGCGACGCGATCACCGATCAGCGCGTATTCGGCGATGCCGGCACGCCGAATCTCACCAGCGACGCGCGCGCCGCGCTTGCGCGACTCAGCCGGCTCGCGTCGTTCGTCGTCGCGTATCCGCTGCCCGGCGACGATCCGGCGCTCGCGCGCCAGTTCGATGCGGTCGTGCGGCATCTCGGCGAATCGATCGATGCGCTCGGCGACGCGCACGGCGCAGCCCGGTTTTCCGCGAATCTCGACGAGTTGTCGTGGCTCGACGGCGGCGATCCGAACGACTACATCGACCAGGAACGCGATGCCTGCACGCGGCTGTGGTGGCAGGTCGCGAACTGCATGGATTTCCGCGACGTGCGCGGCGTGCGCGATGCGCTCGAGATCGAGTCGCCGCCCGACTGGCGCGACTGGGCGTGGGGCTTCGGGTTCGGCGGCCTGTTGCATCACTATTTCGTTCGTCAGCAGCCGCCGCGCGGCGTGGCGTTTGCCGAGCTGTTCGATGCCGGCGAAGTGCACGGCGACCGGCTCGGCTACGGCACGTTCAGCTTTCGCGCACGCAACGGGCTGTGGGGTGTGCGACGTGAAACCAACGATGCGTGGCACGTGATCGTGCCGCCCGAGTGGACGAACCTGTGGACGAGCGGCGCGCGCGACGACCGGCTCCTGTGGGCCGAGCGCGACGGGAAGGTCGGCCTGCTGTTCGCCGATGGCGATGTCGACCGCGACGGTGATGGCGACAGCGACGAGATGCGGATCGTGCGCGAACCGTCGTTCGACGCCGTGTGGGATTTCAGCGGCGACGTCGCCTGCGTGCGCGTCGGTGAGCGGTTCGGGCTCGTGCGCACGGACGGCACGTGGGTGCTCGAACCGTCGCTCGACGATTTCGGCGACTTCACGGGCGGAGTCGCGTCCGCGAGCCTGGACGGCCGCTGGGGCTTCGTCGACACGCGCGGTGCGTGGGCGATTCCGCCGCGTTTCGACGATGCGCACGAGTTCGAGAACGGCACCGTCGCGGCGGTATCCGAGGGCGAACGGTGGGGGCTGATCGGGCGCGACGGGCAATGGCGCGCGCAGCCCGAGTGGGATGCGCTCGAATGGTCGTCCGAATGCGGCGCCTTCGTCGCGCGGCGCAACGGTCACGTCGGCCTCGTCGATGCGAAAGGCCGCGTCGTCGTCGAGCCGCATTATGCGGAAGTCGCCAGGCTGACCGACGACGAACGGACGGACATGCTGACGGAGCTCGGCGCGATCCGCCATGTCGTGCGGCGCGACGACGGGCGTTGCACGATCGTCGACGGGCAGGGCCGCGTGCTGACGCCGTTCGACTTCGTCAACATGGGGGCGCTGCCGTGGTTGCCCGATGACGAAGCCGTGCCGGGCGAGCTGTTCACGCGTTACGCGATCGGTGTCCTGCCGGGCGAGCCGGTGCAGCTCGCGATCTGCGATCTCGAGACGGGCGCGACGCTCGTGCAGGGACGCTACGACGACGTGGCCGGCCTGTTCTGGGGCGCCGGTCACGGCTGGCTGGCGTGTGTGGAGGAAGAGGGCGGCAACGACGTGCGTGCGACGGTGCTTCGCGCGGACGGCACCGTGCTGCATCCGGCGCGTTACACGCGCATCGGTGACGATGCGCTGTTCGACGACGATCGCGATGCCGCCGACGGACACGCGATGCTGATGCCGTGGTTCGTCCGCCGTGTCGCGGTCGCGCAGAGCTGGAGCGTGGGCGAACCGGTCGCCGCATTGCGCGACGACGGCGTGCCCGTATGGCTGTACGCGGACGGGCACGTGACGACGACGCTTCGATAGGCCGAGCCGTTGTCGTGGAGGCCGGCGTGGCGCGCCGGCACTCCGATCAGCGGAAGAACTTCAGCCAGTCGAACAGGCCCGGATGCGGCGTGCGCCGCCGTGGCGCCGGCGCGCTGCGCGGCCGGAAATCCGGCGAGAACTGCGCGTGCGGATCGATCGCCCGCGCGCGCAGCGCCGCATCGTAGAAACTGCCGACGATCGGCAGCGCGCTGTGCGCGCCCGCGCCCCAGTAGTCGCTGCGCAGCGTCACGCTGCCGTCGTCGAAGCCGACCCACGCGCCGGCCACGAGCTGCGGATGCATCAGGATGAACCAGCCGTCCGCGTTGTCCTGCGTCGTGCCCGTCTTGCCGGCGACGTCGACGCGAATGCCGTAACGCGAACGGATGTCGGCGCCGGTGCCGCGATCGACGACATCGCGCATCACGTCCACTAGCGTCTGCGCGGCGGGCTCGGGCAACGCACGTTCGGGCGGCGCGCTGCCGAAGACGGCGAGCACCTTGCCGTCGCGGTCCTCGATGCGCGTGATCATCTGCGGTGCGACGTATACCCCGCGGTTCGCGATCGTGCCGTACGCGGACACCATCTCCTTCAGCGTGACGGGGCTCGTGCCGAGCGCGAGCGACGGCACCGCGTCGAGCGGACTCTCGCGCACGCCCATCGCGCGGGCGAGCTGCGCGACCTTCGCGGCGCCTTCGTGCTGCATCACCTGCGCGGTGATGCGGTTGCGTGACAGCGCGAGCGCATCGCGCAGCGTCATCGGCTCATCGGTCGGCGGCTCGGCATCGGTCGGGCGCCAGACCGCGCGCCCGTCGATCGGGATCGCCACGGGGCGGTCCATGAACGTATCGCCCGGCCGCATGCCGTCCGCGAACGCGGCGCCATAGACGAACGGCTTGAACGTCGAGCCGGGCTGGCGCCGCGCCTGCGACACGTGATCGAACGGCTCGCTGCCGAAATCGGGGCTGCCGACCCACGCACGGATCGCGCCGTTGCGCGGATCGATCGCGACGAAGCCGGCCTGCACCTGCGTCTTGCGCTCGCACAGCGCGCGCATGAAATCGCGATTGGCGCCGAGCCGCTTCAGCGCCACGACATCGGTCAGCCCCGCGTCGCGCGCTTGCCGATAGTCGGGCGTCTGGCGGATGAAGCCGCGGAACAGGTCGTTGCGCAGCCCGCAGCCGGACGGGCCGCGCCACGCGCTGTCGGCGATCGCCTGCAGCCGTTCGGTCTGCCGCGTCAGCGCCTGCGTCGCCATGTCCTGCAGTCGCGCGTCGAGCGTCGTGCGCACGACGAGTCCATCGGCGTACAGATCGTAGTTGTTGCGATCGGCCCACGCGATCAGCCATTTGCGCAACTGCACCGCGAAGTGCGGGGCGAGGCCGGGCTGCCCGGATTGCGGCTCGAAGTCGACGCGCAGCGGCTGGCGCTGCAGTTTCGCGAGCTGCTGCGGCGTCAGCATGTGCATCTGCGCCATCCGGTCGAGCACGATGTTGCGTCGCTGTACCGCGCGCTCCGGGTTCAGCACCGGGTTGTAGTAGCTGTTGCCCTTCAGCATCCCGACGAGCGTCGCGCTTTCGACGATGTCGAGCTGGTCGGCCGACTTGCCGAAGTAGGTGCGCGCGGCCATTTCGACGCCGTACGCGTTGTACAGGAACGGCACGGTGTTCAGGTAGGTCTCGAGAATCTCGTCCTTGCTGTACACCGACTCGATCTTGAACGCGGTGATCAGCTCCTTCACCTTGCGCGTGAGCGTCGGCGCGCGGCCGACTTCATCCGGATACAGGTTGCGTGCAAGCTGCTGCGTGATCGTCGAGCCGCCCTGGCGGTCGCCCGAGAACGTGTGCAGCCCGGCCGCGAGCGTGCGGCGCACGTCGATGCCGTGATGCGCGTAGAAACGGTGGTCCTCGGTCGCGATCAGCGCGTCGACCATGTGCGGCGAGATCTGCTTGAGCGGCACCCATTCACGGTTGACGGGCCGGAACTCGGCGATCAGCTGGCCGTCGGCGGACAGCACGCGCGCGGGACGATCGATGCGCGCCTTGCGGATGTCGCCGATGCTCGGCGTGAACGGGACGAACGCGAGCAGCACCAGCAGGCCCAGCACCGGGATCGCGGCGAGCGTCAGCGCGACGCCGCGTCGCGTCGGATGGCGCAGGCGATGCAGCACGCCGGCGCCCAGCGCGCGGAGGCGGGCGCCGCAGGCGGCGGCGAACGGTACGACGCGGGCGCGGCAACGGAGCCACGCGTGTCGGAGAAGCGGCACGAAGCGATTCAAGGCGACAGGAGCGCGGATGGAAGAGGCGCGATCCTAGCAAACGGCACACGGGCGACGCCCGCCAAAACAGCCGTTTGCTTGCAGGATTTACAGACGATTACGTTTGTTGCCCGCCGACAACCTTTTACGGGGCGGCGTGGCGCGATTCTCCCGACGAATCGCGCCACGCCGCCGGCGCTCGAAGCCGTCCGGTCAGCGCGGCACGGCGTCGTCGGCGGCCATTGCGACCACCTCCGCGAGCCGCTGCGCGGCCGCTTCCATCTGCGCGCGGCCGAACCCGCCGAAGCCGAGCACGAGCCCCGGGCGGGCCGTACCGGGCGCGAACATCGGCGACACCGCGCGCACCGCGACGCCGGCTTGCGCGGCGCGCTCGACCACGTCGAGATCGTCGATCCCTTCCGCGAGCCACAGCACGACGTGCATCCCCTGATCGCCCGGCTGCACCCACGCGCGTTCGCGCGGCAGCCGCGCACCGAGCGTGTCGATCAGCAGCGTGCGCTGTTCCGCATACACGCCGCGCACGCGGCGGATGTGGCGGTCGAGGTGGCCTTCCGCGATGAACGCGGCCAGCACGTGCTGGTCGGCGGTCGGCACATGGCGATCCATCAGCACGCGGGCGCCGCAGAACGCGGGCACGAGATCGTCGGGCGCGATCACGTAGCCGAGCCGCAGCGACGGAAACAGGATCTTGCTGAACGTGCCGAGGTAGATCACGCGGTCGGGGTCGAGCCCTTGCAGCGACGGGAACGGATGGCCTTCGTAGCGCAGCTCGCTGTCGTAATCGTCCTCGACCACCCACGCGCGTTGCCCACGCGCCCAGGCGAGCAGCGCATTGCGCCGCGCCATGCTGAGCGGCATGCCGAGCGGATATTGATGCGACGGCGTGACGAACGCGACCCGCGCATGCGGCGCGAGACGGATGCCGGCATCGACGTCGATGCCGTCGGCGTCGACCGGCACCCGCACCATCGCGTCGCGCCGCCCGGTGCTGTCGAGCAGCGCGGTGATGCCGCGATAGGCCGGATTCTCGACCCACGCCTGATCGCCTGCGCCGAGCAGCACCTGGCTCGCGAGATGCAGCCCCTGCTGCGTGCCGCTGGTGATCACGACCTGGTCGGCATGGCAGCGCACCGAGCGCGAGCGGCGCACGTAGTCGGCGATCGCCTCGCGCAGCGGCAGCGCGCCTTGCGGATCGGCATAGCCGGACGGCGCGCCGGCGCCGCGCGCGCGCAGGCGGTTGCCGAGCCGGCGCCAGATGTCGTCGGGCGCGGTGAGGCCGATCGGCACCGAAATCGCGAACGGCATGGCTGGCAGCGGGCGGAATTCGCCGGCGATCCGCGCGAAGGTGGCGGCCGGCTCGGGGAGGCCGGCGCGCGCGGGAGGGCGCCGCCGGGCAGGCGGTTCGGGGGCGTTGACGGGAGGCGGCCCGGCGAGCGCGAGCGCGCTCGCGACCCGCGTGCCCGCGCCGCCGCGCGATTCGAGAAAGCCTTCGGCGATGAGCTGCGCATACGCATCGACGACGGTGCCGCGCGCCACTTGCAGCGACGCGGCGAGCAGCCGTGTGGACGGCAGCGCGTCGCCCGGGTGGACGTCGCCGCGCCGCACGGCGTCGCGCAGCGCCTGCGCGAGCTGGCGGCTCAGGTCGCCGGCTGCACGATCGAGCGCGCCGAGCGACGGGATGTCGACGTTCCGGGCCGTTCTTGCCATGATTCTGGTCTGCTGAAATTGTTTCAAACCGGCTCTACAGCATAAACCAGTTTGGCGCCACAATCGGCGCATGACGGGCCCGCGCCCGTTCCATTCCCACCCCCGCATGACCGTGGAGCCGCCATGTACGTCCCCGCCGATTTCAACGAACCCAACCCCGACGCGCTGCGCGAGCTGATCGTGCAGCATCCGTTCGGCAGCCTGATCACGCACGGCAAGAGCGGGCTCGACGCGAATCACATCCCGTTCGAGCTGCAGCCCGGCGACGGTGGGCTCGGCGAACTGCATGCGCACGTCTCGCGCGCGAATCCGGTCTGGCAGGACGTCGCGAACGGCGACGAGGTGCTCGTGATCTTCCGCGCGGGCGACGCGTATATCTCGCCGACCTGGTATCCGAGCAAGCATGTCGCACACCGGCAGGTGCCGACGTGGAACTACGTGGTCGTGCATGCGCACGGCCGCATCACGGTGCGCGACGACGCGAAGTTCGTGCGCGGCGTGGTCGCGCGGCTGACGCGCACGCATGAGGCGTCGCAGCCGGTGCCGTGGAAGATGGGCGACGCGCCGGCGGATTATCTCGACGCGATGCTGCAGGCGATCGTCGGGCTGCAGATTGAGATCACGCGGCTCGTCGGCAAGCGCAAGCTCGGGCAGAACAAGGACGAGGCCGATATCCGCGGCGCCGGCGACGCGCTGGTCGCGAACGGCAGCCTCGCGATCGGGGAAGCGATGATCGCGGCGGCCGACGCGAAGCACGGGTGAGCGCCCGCGACGGGCAGGCATGCGCGGGCAAGCGCCACGCCCGCACGCCGGCCCGTCACTGCGTGCGCGTCGCGCCCTTCGCGCCTTCACCGGCCTGCGCGAGCGCGCCGCGGATCGCGGCCTCGGTCTTGTCGTACCCGCCTTCGCCATAGCGCGTATAGACAACTTTCCCGTTCGCGTCGATCAGGTACAGCGCGGGCCAGTACTGGTTGCCGTACGCGCGCCACGTGTCGTAGCGGTTGTCCTGCGCGACCGGATACCGGATGCCGAAGCGCTTGATCGCATCGGCGACGTTGCCCGCGTCGCGCTCGAACGGATACTCGGGCGTATGCACGCCGACCACGACGAGCCCCTGGTCGCGATACTTCCGGTCCCACTCCTTCACGTACGGAATCGTATGAATGCAATTGATGCACGAGTACGTCCAGAAGTCGACGAGCACGACCTTGCCGTGCAACTGGCCGAGCGTCAGCGGCGCGCTGTTGTGCCAGCGGTCGATGCCGGTGAAATCGGGTGCGGCCATGCCGGCCTGCGAAGTCGGCATGCCCGCGTCGTCGCGGGTGCCCGCGAAGGCGGCGAGCCCGGCCGTGGCGGCAAGGGCGAAGACGAGGGCGGCGATCTTGAGTCGGGGCAGCATGGCGTTCTCCTGAGCGGGAGGCCGCCGCGCGGTGGCGGCGGCCGGACGGGTTTCGACAGGCCCCATTAAGCGGCGCCGACGTATCTGCGATGTGTCCGGCGCGCCACGCGTGTGCAATGTTGTGTGTCGTCACGGCGGCGCGATACATTGGGATACAAACGCATGCCCGCCGTGAGGTATAAAGCGGACATCACCTGCCCGAATACCTCGACACCGACCACGACTCATGGACAAGATCGACCACGTGCTGATCGTCGACGACGACCGCGCGATCCGCGAACTGATCGCGGATTACCTGGAGAAGAACGGCATGCGCGTGTCGCTGGCCGCGAACGGCCGCGAGATGCGCAACGTGCTGGACGACGGCGCGCCCGACCTGATCGTGCTCGACCTGATGATGCCGGGCGAGGACGGCCTCACGCTGTGCCGCGACCTGCGCGCCGGCAAGTTCCGTACGGTGCCCGTGCTGATGCTGACCGCCCGCGGCGAGGAAACCGACCGCATCATCGGCCTCGAGATGGGCGCCGACGATTACCTGGCCAAGCCGTTCGCGGTGCGCGAGCTGCTCGCGCGGATCCGCTCGGTGCTGCGGCGCGCGCGCATGCTGCCGCCCGGCATGCAGGTGACGGAAACCGCGGAGATGCTCGCGTTCGGCGAATGGCGGCTCGACACGACCGGGCGCCACCTGCTCGATGCGGAAGGCACGCTGGTCGCGCTGAGCGGCGCCGAATACCGGCTGCTGCGCGTATTCCTCGACAACCCGCAACGCGTGCTGACGCGCGACCAGTTGCTCAATCTCACGCAGGGTCGGCAGTCCGATCCGTTCGACCGGTCGATCGACCTGCTCGTGAGCCGGCTGCGCCAGCGCCTGCGCGACGGCGCGCGCGAACCGCGCTACATCAAGACGCTGCGCAACGAGGGCTATGTGTTCTCGTCGGCCGTGACCGCCGTCGACGGTGCGCCTTGAGCGCGCGCATCCCGTGGCACTGGCCGCGCTCGCTGTTCGCGCGGCTCGCGCTGATCCTGTGCGTGGGCCTCGCGCTCGCGCAGACGCTGTCGTTCTGGCTCACCGTGACCGAGCGCGACCAGGCAACCACCAACCTGATGATGGGCTACATCGAGCGCGAGGTCGCGAGCTCGGTCGCGCTGCTCGACCACCTGCCGCCGGCCGAGCGGGCCGCGTGGGTGCCGCGCCTCGCGCGGCGCAGCTACGCGTTCATCCTCGGGCCCGGCGAGACCGGTACGCCGCCGGAAGCGCGGCTGTCGGCGCGCGTCGAGCGCTCGATTTCCGACGGCATCGGCGGCGACTACCCGCTGACCGCGAACGCGATTCCCGGCGACCGCGAACATCTGCAGGTGCATCTGCGGCTGACCGACGGATCGCCGCTGACGATCGACATCCATCCGATGTCGACGGTGCCGCTGTCGGGCTGGCTGCCGGTCGTGCTCGTGCTGCAGCTCGCGGTGCTGGCCGCGTGCTGCTGGCTCGCGGTGCGGCTCGCGACGCGGCCGCTCAAGCAGCTTGCGCAGGCCGCCGATGCGCTCGGCCCCGACCTGAAGGGCGAGCGGCTGAACGAGGGCGGGCCGTCGGAAGTCGCGCGCGCCGCGCGGGCGTTCAACGCGATGCAGGATCGCATCGCGCAGTACATGGCCGAGCGCATGCAGATCCTCGCGTCGATCTCGCACGACCTGCAGACGCCGATCACGCGGATGCGCTTGCGCGCCGACATGATGGACGACGATGCGCAGGGCGCGAAGCTGCGCCAGGACCTGCTCGAGATGGAGCATCTGGTGAAGGAGGGCGTCGCGTATGCGCGGACGCTGCACGGCACCGAGGAAGCCGCGCGCCGCATCGATCTTGATGCGCTGCTCGACAGCATCGTGTGCGACTACACGGATGCGGGGCAGGACGTCGCGCTGCACAGCCGCGCGCCGCTCGCGCTCGTCACGCGGCCGAAGGCGCTGCGCCGCATCGTCGGCAACCTCGTCGACAACGCGCTGAAGTTCGCGGGTGCGGCCGAGATCGACGTGCGCACCGCGCCGGACGGCGGCGCGGTGATCGCGGTGCTCGACCGCGGGCCCGGCATTCCGGACGATCAGCTCGACGCGGTGTTCGAGCCGTTCCGGCGCGTGGAGACGTCGCGCAACCGCGAGACGGGCGGCACGGGGCTCGGCCTCGCGATCGCGCGGCAGCTCGCGCTGGCGATGGGCGGCACGCTCACGCTGACCAACCGGGCGGACGGCGGCGGGCTCGAGGCGCGGCTGACGTTGAGGAATGCGGCGTGACAGCGTGCGGCGTGTGAGCACGTCGGCTTCAGGTTTGTGCTGAAGCTGAAGCGCGCGCCGTCACCCGCGCCGCAGATGCGCATCGACGAGCGGCGCGAGCGTCGTCGCATGCACGGCCGCGAGATCGTGCCGGCCGCCCGGCACGACATGCAATTGCGCATCGGGCAGCCGTTCGAGCAGCCGCCGGCCGGCCGCGACGGGGCTGATCGGGTCGTCGTCGCCCCACAGCAGCAGCGTCGGCTGCGCGATGCGGTCGATATCCCGCGACAGGTCGGCACGGAACGTCAGGAACCAGTCGGGAAGCTGCGGGTTCGCTTCCGCGAAACCGGTGCGCCAGTCCTGCGCGCCGAGCCCGGCCATGTCGAGGCCGCCGGACGTGACCGTCAGCACGAGGTGCGTGATCAGTGCGGGCTTGTCGAGCGCCGCGCGCATCGCGATCACGCCGCCCATCGATTGCGCGATCACGGCGGTCGGCCGGTCGATCGTTTCCAGCGCATGACGCACGAGGCTGTCGAAATCGTCGACGGCCGGATCGTGCGGCGTGTCGCCGAAGCCCGGGTAGCCGACGATCCGGCGCTCGGCAGGATGCGTGAGAAGGCCGGCGAGCGGTTGCCAGAAAGCGGTGCTGCCCGATGCGCCGGGCAGGAAGAGCAGTTGCGACGGAACGGGCATGGCGGTGCGGTTTCCCGGTGAATGAAGTGAAGCGGAAGGGGGCGCGATGCGAGCCGGGCGGATCAGCACCGGCCGGTGCGCAGCGCGACGGTCCAGTCGTCGCGCCCGCGCGAGGCCGCGGTGGCGGCCGCCGTGTGCCAGTCGTATTCGACCGCATGGAATTCGACGTTCCAGCCGGCGGCCGTGCGCGTCACCATCGCGTAGCGCGCGTGCGGCGAGCCCGTCTCGATGCGGTGCGGATGCGGCAGGTCGTCCGTGTAGGCCTGCAGCCCGACGCTGCCCGGGTTGACGATCAGCCGGCCGTCGTCGAGCCTGGCCGTCCGTGGAATGTGCGTGTGGCCGCACAGGATCAGCGATGCCGGTTCGTCACCCGCGCGCTGCGCGATTTCATCGGGCGTGGCCGCGCGGCAGCCGTCGGGCGTGACCGTTTCGAGGAAATAGACGAGGTCGCTGTCGGGCGTGCCGTGCACCATCAGCACGTCGTCGTCGAGCGTCATGCGTTCGGGCAGCGCGGCGATCCATTCCAGATGATCGGCGCGCAGCGTGTCGTGCGCCCAGCGATCCGACAGCCGCATCGACTCGCGGTCGCCGGTGAGCAGTTGCCGCTCGTGATTGCCCTTGATGGTCGGCAGGTCGAGCGCGATCAGGCGGTCGGCCGTTTCGGGCGGATGGAGCGCGCCGGACAGGATGTCGCCGAGGTTGACGATCACGTCGGCGCCGCGGCGGCGGACGTCGTCGAGCACCGCGTCGAGTGCGGCGAGATTGCCGTGGATGTCGGACAGTGCGGCGATTTTCATGGCAAATCGGCGAGGAAGGGAACGGCGATTGTCGCCAATTCGGCGCAGGCCGTCCAATGGCGTGCGCATGCGAAGCGGTGAGCGGTTTGACGTGACGCCGCGATGGGTGTGTCAGTCGGTCGCGAGGCGCGCGTACATCGCGAAATCGCCCGGCGTGCCGCGCACCATCTTGTACGCGCGCAACAGCCCTTCGTAGCGGTAGCCGCATTTCTGCAGCACGCGCGCGGAGCCTGCGTTGCTGGTCAGCACGACGGCCTGCATGCGCATGAAGCCCGCGGCGAATGCCCACTCGGTGACGGACGTACACAGCGCGCTCGCGATCCCGCGCCCCCAGCGCGACGGCGCGAGATCGTAAGCGATTTCCGCCGAGCGGTTCACGGTCGAGACGGTATGCAGGCCGATCGTCCCGGCGAGCGCGCCCGATGCGTCGTCGATCACGGCGAGACGCCGGATCGAGTCGGGGTCCGTCGATTCGATGGCGTCGAACAGCGGCAGCAGATCGTCGGGCGAGCGCAGGTTCCAGCTCGTATGGCGATAGACGTCGGGGTTCGTCAGGTACGCGTACCACGCGTCGAGGTCGGCGCGTTCGATCTGGCGGAGCGACAGGCCCGGAAAGCCGGAGCGGGGCGGCGCAGCGATTTTCAACGGCATCCGCTCCTATGCCGCATGACGCCGATACAGCGCCAGCGACCCGGCGAGCGCGAGCAGCATCGCGCCGCACGTACGTTCGAGCCACAGCGCCCCCGCGCGCTTCAGCAGCCGCACCGCGCGTGCGCCGAGCAGCGCGTAGCCGAACATCACGACCCCGTCGAGCAGCGCGAACGTGACCGCGAGCGCGACGTATTGCGGCGCGAGCGGCGCGGACGGATCGAGGAACTGCGGCAGGAAGGCGGAGAAGAACAGATAGCCCTTCGGGTTCGTCACCGCCGTGAGGAAACTCTTCGCGAAGATCGACGCGTTGCGCCCGGATATGTCGCCACCGTGCGTGGCGGCGACGTCGAGCGAGCCCTTCGACATCAGCAGCCGGATGCCGACGTACGCGAGATACGCGGCGCCGAGCCACTTCACCACCGAGAACCAGAACGCCGACGCCATCAGCAGTGCGCCGAGGCCGAGCGCGACCGCGACGATCAGCACGAAGTCGGACAGCATCGCGCCCGCGAAGCCGTAGGCCGCGCGGCGCACACCATAGCGCGAGCCGTTGGTCAGCGCGAGCAGCACGGTCGGGCCGGGTGTCGCGATACCGACGAACGCGACGGCGGCGAAGATCAGCAGGGTCGTTTCATGCATGAAGGCACTCCCGATGGATGGCGGCGCGTTCGATTATCGGTTGCGCCCGCCCGGGCTGTACAGGTGCGGCGTGCTGCGCACAAGGCCGCCCGCCCGACTATCTCGATTTTGGCAAGAAACTGTTTTCATTATTGTGCTTTCGACGGGAACCGGTTCCAACTACCATGGCGGCCGCAGTGGGCATGCCCGCCGCGTCGTCGCGCGCGGACGCGGCCGGCCTCGCACCGCCGGCATATATCGCCGCCCGCGCGCTGCTCGCAACTGACAGCCAGAACAACGGGTTCAACGCCCGGAGACACGACAATCATGAACAAGCAACTGATCGCAGCCCCGCTGCTGCTCTCGCTCGCGGGCATCGCCGCCGCGCAAAGCTCCGTCACGCTGTACGGCATCGTCGATGCGGGCGTCACCTATCGCAGCAACGAGCGGGTCGGCTCCGCGGGCGCGTACACCGGGCATTCGAGCGTCGGGCTCACGACCGGCAACCTGTCCGGCAGCCGCTGGGGGATCAAGGGTTCCGAGGATCTCGGCGGCGGGATGCGCGCGCTGTTCGTCCTCGAGAACGGCTTCGACATCACGAACGGCACGTCGGGGCAGGGTGGCCGCCAGTTCGGCCGCCAGGCATTCGTCGGCCTCGGCAGCGACCGCTACGGCACGGTCACGCTCGGCCGCCAGTACACGTCGCTCGACGACTTCGTGAGCCCGGTCGGCCCGTCGTCGTACATCGGCGGCTTCGGCGCGCACCCGGGCGACATCGACGACCTCGACCAGACCGCGCGGGTCGACAGCTCGATCAAGTACACGAGCGCCAACTACTCGGGCTTCACGTTCGGCGCGCTGTACGGCTTCGGCGGCCAGCCGGGCAGCATGAAGCAGCGCAACACGTGGAGTGTCGGCGCGGCGTACGCGGCGGGCCCGCTGCGCGTCGGCGTCGGTTACGAACGGTCGGACAACAGCAAGACGGGGGCGACCGACCCGACGGCCGGCAAGTGGCAGAGCACCGACGACGGGCTGTTCAACTCGTCGATCAACGAAGGCTATGCGAGCGCGCAGTCGCAGCAGATCATCGCGACCGGCGCGACCTACGACTTCGGGCCGGCCGTCGTCGGCGTGAACTACAGCAACGTGCAGTACCGCAGCGGCGGCCAGTCGCTGTTCACGGGCCACGCGACGTTCAACGTCGCAGGCGTGTTCACGCGCTGGAACGTGCGCCCGCAGACGCAACTGTTCGCGGGCTACAGCTACACGCGCGGCAGCGATGTCGACGGCGTGGACGACCGCGCGCAATATCACAACGTCACGCTCGGCGCCGTCTACGACCTGTCGAAGCGCACCAGCGTGTACCTGCTCGGCGCGTACCAGCATGCATCGGGCATGACGCTCGACGCGCTCGGCCACCCGGTGGCCGCGACGGCCTCGGTGTCGGACAAGGCGAACGGCCACTCGTCCGATTCCCGCTCGCAGGCCATCGTCAGCCTCGGCCTGCGCCAGAAGTTCTGACGCGCAGCGATCGTTGCAGCCGCAACGTTGCCCGCCGCCGATGCCGGCAACGTTGCATGCAGGCTTCCGTACTGTCGCCGCCTTTCCTGGACTACCGGTACCGCGTGATCGACGTCGTCGGACGCGCGGCCGAAATTCCTCGACGGCCGGGCTGGCCCGACGCTCGACGCTCGACGCTCGACGACGCGAACTGAACGATCGCGGTTGTTTGGTTTTCTCCACCGTATCCCGCTTTCCTCTCCCTTCCTCCCGCCGCATGCCGCCGTGCCGAATCGCGATGACGTGATTGCGCCGGATATTATTTTTTCTCTTTCATTTCAATTTCGATTTGTAATCATTTGGCCCATTTCCGGGGAATGAAAAAGACAATGCGGGCATTTCAGAAAAAATGACGCATTCGCATTGAGTGAGCCGGAAGAAAATGCCGGGGAAAAAGCGCCGAAACCGTGCGCCTGGCCAGCTGATGCGGCGCGGTGAGCGGGTTTGACCATCGTTGACGGAAAAGCGCCGGACGGCAAAAGGAACGGAGTGAATAATTCGGGATGGCGGCGAATGCGCTTTAGCCGGAATCACCAATATTTCACGCGCCGCGATTTACAGTGTCGACCATTGAACGTTCGGGAGCATTATTCATGTCAATGAAACAAATTCGGGCGGCGTTGCTGGGAATGTGCATGGCAATGCTGGCGCCGGCGAGTCACGCGCAGGTGCAATACTCGACCGACTGGCTCGCGAACACGTACGGCACGCTGGCCCAGCACGTCGGCAATGCCGCGCGCTCGATGTGGGTCGCGCCCGAGGGCGTGATCTATACGTCGTCGCGCTGGGACGAGAACGCGGGCGGCGTCGCGCTCTACCAGAACGGCCAGACGTTGGGCACGATCGGTATTCACGACGAATTCCAGGGCGGGGCGATTACCGGCAACGCGACGTCGATCTTCGTCGCGCTCGGCTACAACCGCACCTTCGGCAGCGGCTCGGTCGGCCGCTACGATCGCAGTACGAACAAACGCGACCTGCGTATCCCGGTCAGCACGTGGACGGGCCTCCCGAACCCGGACGTGATCACCGGCCTCGCGACGGCCGGCAACCTGCTGTACGCGAGCGATTTCTACGGCAACCGCGTGCGCGTCTATACGACCGACGGCGTCTGGCAGCGCGACATCGGCGTGACCGGGCCCGGCGCGCTGGCGCTCGATGCGGCGGGCAACCTGTGGGTCGCGCGCATGAGCGCGGGCGTGGTCGCGCAGTACAGCGCGACCGGCACGCTGCTGAACACGATCCAGATGGCAACCGGCGCGCGGCCGTCGGCGCTGTATTTCGATGCGTCGACGGGGCAATTGCTGGTGGGCGACCAGGGCCCGGACATGAACATCAAGCTCTACAGCCTCGCCGGCCTGCCGCAGCAGATCGGCACGTTCGGTGTGCAGGGCGGCTATCTCGACACGACCTCGGGCATCAAGGGGCAGGTCGGCGACAAGCGCTTCACGCGCGTGGTCGGCATCGGCAAGGATTCGGGCGGCAACCTGTACGTGCTCAACAACGCGTGGGGCGGCGGCTGGGATCTCGGGCGCAACGGCAGCACCGATCTTCATTCGTACAGCCCGACCGGCGCGCTGCAATGGAAGCTGCAGGCGCTGAACTTCGAGGCGATCGCCGCGCCCGACCCGGCGACCGACGGCGCGTTCTTCTACAGCGGCAACAACGTGTATACGGGCTCGGCGGGCGGCACGTTCGTCGCGAACACGGTCGACCCGTTCACCTATCCGAAGGACCCGCGCCTCGACATGAACGACTACCAGCGCGGCCAGCATTTCGGCCAGCTCGTGATGGTGGGCGGCAACCGGATTCTCGTCGCGTCGGGCCAGAACCCCGGCAACTTCAATTTCTATTACTTCACGCCGGCGACCGGCTACATCGCGAATCCGGCCGGCTCGCTGCCGGGCAAGCCGTTCAACACGACGTTGCAGGTCACGACCGGTTTCGACATCGACGGCAACGGCGACGTGTGGGCCGGGCTGAACGGCACCAACGCGATTACCCGCTACCCGATGACGGGCTTCGATGCGACCGGCAAGCCGTCGTGGGGCAAGCCGGTGACGACGCCCGTGCCGAGCACCGTGGCGCCGACGACGCGCATCGTCTACCAGGCGGACAGCGACACGATGATCCTCGCGCAGGGCCTCGCGAACAACTGGGACTGGACCGCGATGAACGGGCACATCGAGGTCTATCACGGCTGGAAGAACGGCAACACGACCGCGCCGAACCCGGTGATCAACCTGACCAGCGCGAACCCGAAATCGATCGCGGCGGCCGGCCACTACCTGTTCGTCGGCTACGTGCACACCGTGCCGAACGTCGACGTGTTCGATCTCAACACCGGCGCGCTCGTGACGACGCTGACCAACTCGAACACGTCGGCGATGGACGTCGGCAACGACGTCGACTCGATGTACGGGATCCGCGCGTACCTGCGCTCGACCGGCGAATACGTGATCACGAAGGACAACTACAACGGCACCAGCATGATCGTGTATCGCTGGCATCCGTGAACGTGCAGGCAGCGCAGGCCGTGCGGGCCCGACGGCCTGCACGGCGTTTGCATCACGGTGCGCCGAGCACGCGCCCGTTCACGCTGAGCCCGTACATCGAATCGGGCGAATCGTGGAACTTCGCGCGCGTGTCCTGCACCGAGCCCGTGAAGCGTGGGTCCTGCGGACGTTCGTGGCTGTCCATGAAGGTCGCGACGTCCCACGCCTCCTGATCGGTCAGCGTGCCGCCGAGCCCGAGCGGCATGTTGGCCTTGATGAAGCCGGCCGCATTGCGGATGTCGCCCATCCCCGCGCCCCAGTTGAACGAACGCGCGCCCCACAGCGCGGGGAAGACCGCCTTGCCGCCGCTCGACTGCCCCTGGCCGTCCGCACCGTGGCACAGCGCGCAGTGCTGCGTGTAGACGGCGCCGCCGCGTGCATAGTCGGCCTTCTGCGCGGGCGGCGGCAGTTTCAGGAACCCCTGCCCCGGCAGCTTCGTGCCGACCGGCGCGCCCTTCGCGAGCCAGTACGAATAGGTCTCGAGCGCGACTAGGATCGGGTCGCCGGCCGGCGGTGCCTTGCCGTTCATGCTGTATCGAAAGCATCCCTGCAGGCGCTCGGCGAACGTGTTCACGTGGCCGTTCTTGCTGCGGTATGCCGGATACAGCAGGTACGCGGCCCACATCGGGCTCGAATCGGGCCGGCGGCCCGCGTCGAGGTGGCAGCTCGCGCAGGTCAGCTTGTTGCCGACGTACTTGCCCGCGAACTCGGGCGTGTGCAGGAAGATCTGCTCGCCGAGCTTCACGGTCTTGCCGAATTCGTCGGCGGGTATCGCGGATTCGGCGGGCGGCGCGAAGGGTTTGGCGGCCGTTGCCATCGTGGCCGGCGCGGGTGCGGAAGCCGCGGCCGGTGCATCCTGCGGGGTAGCCGCGAACGCCAGCACGGGCATCCAGGCCGCGCCGAGCAGGGCCGCGCGGGTGCGGCGGATCAGCGTCCTGCGGTCGATCATCGCTTGTCTCCTTGTGCCGCGCCGCCGCGCGCGTAGTAGGCGGCCACCGCGTCGATGTCGGCGTCGGACAGCTTGCCGGCGATCGCCGGCATCAGCGCCATTGGCCCGGGCGGGCGCGTGCCGTGTTTCCAGCCGTTCAGCTGGCCGGCGATATAGGCGGCCGGCTGGCCCGCGAGCGGCGGAAACGCGGTGCCCACCCCGAGGCCGCCGGGGCCGTGGCATTGCGCGCACGCGGGCAGGCCCTGCGACCAGCGTCCGCGCGTCGCGAGCCACGCGCCGGTGTTAGCCGGGTCGATCGACGTGTCGTTGGAGGCCACGATGCCGGCCGGCGCGGGCAGGCTCGCGAAGTACGCGGAGACCGCATCGCGCTCGTGCGGCGTCAGCAGTTTCGAGAGCGGCTGCATGACCGGGTTCTGGCGGCTGCCGTCCGCGAACGCGGCAAGCTGCGCGGACAGATAGGCGGCAGGGGTGCCCGCGAGGCGCGGGAAGCCGGCCGCCGCGTTGCCTTCGCCCTGGCTGCCGTGGCAGCCGATGCACGCGGCGACGCCCGTCGTCGTGCCCTGTGTGGCGATCGTCTTGCCGAGCGCCGCGTCGTCCGCGCGCGCCTGGCCGGCCAGCAACGCGGCCGCTGCGAGCAGCAGCGGTGCGAGCCGGCGTCGCGGTGTGTCCACCGTATCGTTCACGTATCCCCTCCTTGTTGTAGGTCCCTCGCGCCGCCGAACTGCCGGCGCGGCCGCGCGGTCAGCCCGCGTCGGATTGCAGTTGCTCCGGCGCGAGGTGCTGCGTCGGTGTCGCCGCATCGTATCGGCCGAAGCCGTAGCGCTGGAAAATCCGGAACGCCTCCGGCGACCGGATGAACGCGAGCCACGTGCGCGCGGCCTCCGGATGCGGCGCGTCCTTCACCATCGCCCCCGCATAGATGGCCGTCGTATTCTGCTCGGCCGGAATGTCGATGTGCATCAGCGGATGCCCGACCTGTTCCTGGAACGCCGCTTCGGATTGCCACAGCACGCCCGCGTCCGCGCGACCCTGCATCAGGAACAGCGCGGTTTCCCGATGATGGATGTGCGTGAGCTCGGCCGTGCCGGTGCGCACCTTGTCGTCGTAGACGGTACGCGCGAGCGCGTCGCCGCCGGCTTTCACGAGCGACGCGCGGATCTGCCGCGCGACGCCTTCGAATGCCGGATTGGGCATCGCAAGCTGCACGTCGGGCCGCGCGAGGTCGTTCAGCGATGCGATCCGCTTCGGATTGCCGGCGCGCACCATGATCGTCAGCTGGTTCGTCACGTACGGCACGGCCGGGCCGATGAGCGTGCCGTCCGCGATCAGCCCGTTGATCTTGCCGAGCCCCGCGAAATACGCATCGGGCTTGACCGTCCACGTCATGTTGCCGACGGTGATCGTGCCGCCCGCCTGGATCTGCTTCACGAGCAGGCCGGGCGGGATCGTCTCCCAGTAGATGCGGCCGCGGTACTCGGGGTGATCTTCCTCGAACTTCGCGACGAGCGGCGCCATCGCGAAGAAATAGTTGCCGCCGACGAACAGCACGAGCTTCGGCGCGGTGAGGTCGCCGTGGAAATCGGCGAGCACGTCGACCTGCGGCACCGTGAATTCGAGGCCACGGTGCGTCGCGTCGTTGTTGCGGCCGTTTTGCCAGGGCGGAAAGACGGTTGCGGCGGTGTCGGCGGGCGCGGCGAGCGAGAGGGCCGACGCGCAGCAGAGCCACGCGGCCAGCACGGCGCGCAGCGTGCGCCGACGGCGGCGCGATGGCGATGGAGGTTGCAGTTGCAGCGGGATCGATATCATCGCGGGGCTCATTTTGCGTACGTGAAGCCGGCCTGCTGCAGTTCGGGCAGCGTGCCGACCGCGCCTGGCGTGACGATCGCCGACGGGATCACGTGGTTGGTCAGGTCCGCCGCAAGCGCATCGAGCGGCAGCTTGTCGGGATTTGCGTTCGCGCCGTCGAGCCGTTCCGCGAGTTCCCAGATCGCGTTGTGGCACGACAGGAACACGACACCACGCTGCTGCAGCGCGGCGATGCTGTTGTCGTGCGACGAGAACGCGCCGTCGGATAACTCGTGGTCTTGCGCGCCTTTCGATTGCGCGGGCATTGCATCGAGCAGCGTGTTGGACGGAAACGCGGCACCGGCGAATTTCGCGAGGCCGTATTTGTCCCACGCGGCCTGGTCGAACAGCGCGAGATGCGCGCTGCCGTGCGTGGCCGAAACGACGAGGAAATCCGGGTGACGGTACGACCAGATCTGCGCATTCAGCGAATTGCGCATCAGGTTCAGCCATGGGCCGCCGAGCTCGGTGTTGTCCCATACCTGCTTCGGGCCGCCGCGGTAGCCGGTCACTTCGGTGAGCGCCGCGTGATCCCACTGGTCGGGGCGTTCGAGGATCATCGGCACCGTCTTGAAGTCGCGCCGCCTCGGCGCGGCCGCGAGGCGGCGCGTGAGGTCGGCGAGGTGCGTGGCGCCGCCCGGCAGCAGCGCGCCGGTGTCGGGCGTGGCGGCGTGAGCGGGGCGCGCGGCGGCGAGCAGCGCGGTGCCGGCCGCGAGGCCGAGTGTCTTGAGCGCGCCTCGGCGTGCATGCCGGTCGGACATGGCTTATCTCCCGAAATCGTTTTTGTGGGGGGCGTGTCGCGTTGCCGTGCGGCGATTCGGCGTCGCGAATGCGTAGCCAGTCTAGCGGCCCGTGCTCGATACGGAAAATCGCGATATCGGATGGGAGGTATTCGAGGGTCTGATGATTGGACGGGCGGGCGGGGGCGGTGCGAACGGTGCGGCGACCGTCGGGGCGAGCGTTGCATCCGACCTTCTTCGCAGCGCCGGGTCGTCGGAAGCATCCAGCGGACGGGTCCGGTTGCGGTCGACGAATTGACCTGATTATTGATATTGATAACTGATTATAAGGCGAGGGGAGCAAATGGTCGGCTTGTATAATCGCCCCCCACGAGTGTGATG
Source organism: Burkholderia sp. HI2500 (assembly GCF_002223055.1). NCBI lineage: Bacteria > Pseudomonadati > Pseudomonadota > Betaproteobacteria > Burkholderiales > Burkholderiaceae > Burkholderia > Burkholderia sp. HI2500. The sequence goes on from NZ_NKFL01000006.1 coordinate 66,563, forward strand.
CGGGTTTGCGGGTGGGCCGCCGCTTGCCGGCCAGCCCACGCCCGCATCAGCGCATCAGACCATCAGAACGACACCGTCGTCGTCAGCGTGACGAGCCGCGGCTCGCCGACCGCGATGATCAGGTTGTTGTTGCTCGACGGGTAGTAGGTCTTGTCGAGCAGGTTCTTCACGTTGAGCTGGAAGCGCGTCGGGAACTTGCCGATCGTCGTTTCGTAGGCGGCGAATGCGTCGACGGTCACGTAGCCGGGCAGCGTGAAGCTGTTCGCGGTGTCACCCGAACGTGAGCCGACAAGTCGTGCGCCGCCGCCGAAGCGCCAGCGGCCGGGCAGGTTCGCGATCGCCGTGTCGTATACCGCGAAGAGGCTGCCCGTATGGCGCGCAACGTTGGTTAGCGGCGTGTTGCTGTCGCGATCGGTCGCATTCGTGTACGCATAGCTGCCGATCACGCTCAGGTGGCGCGTGATCTGCCCCGCGACGTCGAGCTCGATCCCGCGCGAGCGCGCGGTGCCGATCGTCGACGTCAGATCGCCCACCGTGACCGCGACGTTGCGCTTGTCGATCTGGTAGACCGCGAGCGTGCCGGTGATCGCCGGCTTCAGGCTGAACTTCAGCCCGGCCTCGAGCACGCGGCCGTATTCCGGTGCGAGCGGCGCCGCGACGTTCGTGGCGACGTTCGGCTTGAATGAGCGGCTGACGTTCGCGTAGGCGGTCAGCGCCGGCGTGAGCGCATAGGCGAGCCCGAACTGCGGCAGCCACACGCTGCCGCGCGAGCGGTCGGCGAACACGAACGGCCGCCCCATCCCCGATTCCTGCTGCCAGTTTTCCCAACGCAGCCCGCCTACCGCGGTAAGGCGATCAGTGAGCTTCACCGAGTCCTGCACGATCGTCGAATACGCATGCACCACCGAGCGCGAATCGCTTTGCTTCGGGTTGGGTATGCCGCCCGGCGCGAGCAGGTCGTACACGGGATCGTAGAGATTGAAGCCCTTCGTTGCCTTGCCGCGGATCGTGTCGCCGCGGAAGCTGCGCTGCCGCTCGTATTCGCCGCCGATGTAGATCGCGTGATTCATGCCGGCGAGCGTCACGTTGCCGAGCAGGCCGAGCGTCGCGATCTGGTCGGAATCGTTGCGCCCGAGGTTCGCATCGGACGAGCGCGTCAGTGCGCCGGTGGTGCTGTTGAACGCGGTTGCGCGGGTAATGTACTGATCGTAGCGATCGCGGCCCCAGCCGTAGGTTGCACGCGCGCGCCACGCATCGGAGAAGCGGTGCTCGACGCGCGCACGCAGCGTTTCCTGGATGCCGGTGCTCTGCGACCACGCTTCCTCGTAGCGGCGATAGCGGAGCGCATCGTCGAGCTGGCCGTTCACGAGCACCGTGCCGCGATCGAACGGCGTCGTGTAGTCGACGTACTGGTAGCTGACGTCGATCGACGTGCTCGCGTCGTGCCACGACAGCGCGGGTGCGATCAGCGCGTCGCGCTGGCGGCCGAAGCTGCGCCAGTAGCGGCTCGTGTCGTACTGGCCGGTCAGCCGGAACGCGAGCGTGCCGCCCGCGACCTGGCCCGGCTTGCCGAGCGGGCCCGTGAGATCGAACGTCGCGCTGCTGCCGCCGTGGCTCGTGCGCGAGGCCGAGATCGAGCCGCCGAACGTGTCTTCCGGCTTGCGCGTGACGAGGTTGATCACGCCGCCCGGATCCTGCATCCCGTAGAGCAGCGACGCCGGGCCCTTCAGCACTTCGACGCGGTCGATCGTCGCCAGATAGCTGTGCAGCACCGGCGTGCGCACGCCGTCGACGAGCACGGAGCCGTCGTTGTTCGACCCGAAGCCGCGCTTGATGAACGCGTCGCGCGTGCCGCCTAGGGTGTTCGTTTGCGTGACGCCGCTGATGTTGCCGAGCACGTCGTCGAGCGTGCGCGCCTGCTGGTCCTGCATCACGCTGCTGCTGACCACCGCGACCGATTGCGGAATCTCCTTGATCGAACGGTTGTCGCCGCCCGCGATGCTCGTGGTGCGCGGCTGATAGCCGACCGTCGGATCGGCGGTTGCCGATGCGCTGACGCTGATCGCCGGGAGTTCGCGCGCGGCCGGCGGCGCGGGTGTGGAAGCGGAAGCAGGGGCGGCGGATTCGGCGTCGGCGCGTTCTGCGGCGGACGCATGCGTGCCGCTCGCGACGCACAGGGTGATCAGGGCAGGCAGGCTCGTGCGCCACGGACGCAGGGTCCGGGCACGGCGGGGTGTTCGGCGGGATGGCATGAATCGATGCAGGACGGAGTGCTAAGGATCGGGGCGCGGGCCGCGGCGTTTCGCCACGACCAGGACGCGAATAATATATGTAATGAGAATCATTTGCAATTGTAATGAAATGATCGGCGCCACGGGGACCTTGGTTGCCGGGCCGTCGGCCGTCTGCTACCGTAGCGACCAAAATCAGACGCAGTGAAATTCAATGAGAGAGCCGGGGGCCGCACCATGTCACCTTCCTGTCACGTCGCGTTCAGCGCGACGCTGCGCACCGCACACGACCATGCGGGTGGAGAAGTGATCGCAGCCGTGTTCCGCCATTCGAACGATTAAAGCAACGGAAGCGAATTCGTCCGGCGCAAGCGCCGGGCTTCAATTACTTCAACCACCACGCTAGACGGGAGACCACCCATGAAGAAGATTTCCGCGCCGTTCGCGGCGGCCGCGCTTGCAGCATGCACGATGCTGGCGGGCGTTCACCAGACCGCCTGCGCCGCATCGGACACCGAGCCCGCGATCGACGCGCATTACGGCGCCGTGATCGAGGCGTACACGCAGGACATGGCCGCCGCGAAGACGAAGTACGACGGCAAGCGCCTCGTGTTCGTCGGCGCCGTGATCCGGATGGGCAGCGATCCGGGCGGCACCTATTTCGGCGCGCTGACGAAGGACGGCGAGCAGTTCGACACGCATTTCGACGTGGCCGACCAGGATGCGCTGAAGCCGAAATTCCCCGGCGGCGAGATCAAGCCGTTCGTCACGTCGGCGGCGTTCCGCTTCAGCTGCGTGAACGAAGGCTATATCGATGCGCCGGTGCTGCCGGGGTTGAAGCTCTCGCACTGCAAGCTCGCCAACTGACCTGCGCCGGCGCGGTGTCCGGCGTTCAGAACTTCTGCTGGATGCCGGCCATCACGCCGAGCTGGTTCATCCCGGTCCCGACCGTCCCGCCGGCGGCGACCGCGTTCGCAGCCAACTTGCTATTGAACATGTAGCCCACCGACGTATAGACGGTCGTCCGCTTCGACAGGAAATAGGTCGCGCGGCCGACGAGCAGCGTGGCATTCGTGCCTTCGCTGTTTTCGCGGCGCTGCAGGTAGCGTACGCCCTGCAGGTCGAGCGCGAGGTAGGGCGTCGCGTAGTACGTGCCGCCGGCGAACACGATATCGGCCTGCAGGTGGTCGGCCGCCGCGAGATTGCGGCGGATCCACCCGGCGCCGAGTTTCGCGGGGCCGATCTTCACGTAGCCGGCGACGATGTCGCGCGTGTCGGTGTATGCGGGATTGTTCAGCGGCGCGAGCGCGCCGCCGCCGCCGCGCATCACGTCGTGCGACGCGGCGAGCCCGAAGTTGCTCGCGTCATACGCGAGCATCGCCGTGTACTGGCGGCAGGCGACGATGTCGCCGGGCACCTGCCCGGCACAGCCCGTCGCCGACGGCCCTGCCGGCCCGGCCGCGTCGCGGCCGAAGCTGTAGGTGGCGCCGAGCGTCACGCCGTGGAACGTGCCCTTGTAGCCGATCGCATTGTCGCTGCGCGCGTTCGGCAGATAGGAATCGAAATCCGCCATCGAGTGAATCGACGGGCCGATCACGTCGGCATTGGTCAGCACGATCATCGACATGTTCATCTGGCGGCCGAGGGTCAGCGCGCCGAACGGACCGTTCACGCCGACGTTCGCCTGTCGCCCGAACAGGCGCCCGCCGTAGTTCAGTGCGCCGGTGCCGGGCTGGAAACCGTTTTCGAGCACGAAGAAAGCCTGGTAGCCGCCGCCGAGATCCTCCGTGCCTCGCAGCCCCCACCGTGACGGCACCTCGCCGGTCAGCGTCGGCATGCCCGTGAACGATCCGCCGTGCGCGGCGTTGTTGTAGTAGGACACGCCGGTATCGATGATCCCGTACAGCGTGACGCTGCTTTGCGCGCAGGCCGGTCCGGCCAGTGCCATTGCCGTCGCTAGCGCGACGCCCAGTTTCTTTTTCATGATTGTCTCCAAACGGTATGTAGCTATGCTTATCGATTTTTATAATGACCCGGACGAATCCGGGGTGCCGACAGGCAGCGGCAAGACGGCTGGCGTCGCGTGTTACGACATCGCCGGGTCGCGTTGCCGGTGCGGCGCCGTGGCCCGCGCGCCCACCATGACGACGGCGATTGCCGCGCCGGCCATCGGCACGAGGAACGCGAGATAGAGATGGGACACGGACCAGCCGTCGTCCAGCAGCGCACCGACCGTTATCGGCGACAGGATCGCGCCGAGGCGGCCGATGCCGACCGCGAGGCCGATGCCGGTCGTGCGGATTTCGGCGGGGTACGGCGTCGGCGACAGCGCATACATGCCGGCCACGCACGCATTGATCACCGCGCCGAGGAGCACCGCGACGGTCATCCCGATGCCGAGCGAGCCCGTGTTCGCGCCGAACACGACCATCAGCGCGCCGCCGAGCAGCAGGGTCGCGCCCAACAGGTTGCGCAGGCCGAAACGCGTCGACAGCAGGCTGAAGAGCGAGGCGCCCGCAATGCCACCGAGGTTGAGCAGGACGCCGCCGGTGACGCCCTGCGATGCCGACAGCCCGGCCTGGACCAGCAGCTTCGGCGTCCAGCTCACGACGAAATAGAAGCTGCCCATCACGAGGAAGAACGCGATCCACAACGCGATCGTGCGGCGCGCGAGCGGTGCGCGGAGCACGGCCGTCCAGCTCGACGCGGGGCTTGCCGTGCCGGTGGACGAGGCCACGGGCGGCAGCGCGTCGATCGGTGCGCGCTTCATTCTCGCGAGGATGCGGTTGATTTTCTGCAGCGCGTGGTCCGGACGCCTCGCCAGCAGGAAATCGAGCGATTCCGGCAGCAGCGCGAGCACCATCGGGATCGCCAGCAAGGTCAGGATGCCGCCGAACGCGAATACGCTGCGCCATCCCCACGTCGACAGCAAGTAACCGGCGATGACGCCGCCGGCGGTGGCGCCGATCGGGTAGCCGGTCGACTGCATGCCGATCGCGGCGCTGCGCCATTTGTTCGATGCGTACTCGCCGCTGATCACGGTCAGGCTCGCCAGCATGCCGCCGATGCCGAGCCCCGTGTACGCACGCGCGACGGCGAGTTGCAGCGTGCTGTGCGTGGCCGCGCAGGCGAGCATCCCGGTCGAGATCACGGCGAGGCAGAGCAGGATGATGCGGCGGCGGCCGACGCGGTCGGCCAGCGGCGCGATCAGCACCGAGCCGATGCCCATGCCGGCCAGCCCGGCGCTCAGCAGCAGGCCGATTTCCTTGCCGCTCAGTTTCCATTCGGCCGCCAGGTGCGGTGCGGCAAACGCGACGGCCAGCACATCGAAGCCATCGAGCATGTTCAGCACGACGCAGGCCGTGACCGCCATCGTCTGGAACGCGCTCATCGGGGATTCGTCGATCGTATTGCGGATATTTGCGCTCACGTCAAAGACCCTTCATAAAATAGTATGACTAATCAAATGGAATGGCATCGAAGCCGGGGTAGCGAATGGGACGAAAGCGAATGCGTGGGTTGACGGGCATCCCCGGGGAACACCCGCTGCGATCGGCAGGCGCCGCAAGTGCGCCGGCAAGATGCTTACGCGGGTTCGGGTTGCAGCAGCAGCCGCTCGATCACGCGCCGCGCACGATTGGGGCCCGCGTCGACGTGAATGTCGAGCTGGCGACCGTCCGGAAAGCGCAGCTGATTCCGGTATTGCGCTTCGATCACGGCCTTGTCCTCGTCGAACGTCGCCGCGGATTGCTCGATGACCGTTTGCGCGATGCGCTCGACGTCGTGCTGCGGATTGGTCGCGACGGTCCAGAAGTAGTGCGTCGTCGTTTCCGTCTCGGGCGTGATGCCGTGGAAGCCGCGCATGTGAAGGCCGCCGCGTGCCGGATCGTGCAGGTCGCCGGTGCCGGCGTCGATCGCGCCGGTCCAGATCCGGATGTGCGACACGTGGAACTCGATTTCCTGCCAGCGATCGACGCGGGCCGCGAACGGCCATGCGGCGGTGTAGGTCGGCGGCGGGACGGAATCCGGCATCCGGCGCACCAGCGTCACCGTGTCGCCGTCGCTGCTGACGCGGGTTTCCGCGCCCATGTGCAGCGGCGCGTTGCCGCCGATCGTTTTCAGATGGACATAGCCGAGGTGGCTCAGGTCCATCAGGTTGTCATGAATCAGTTGATACGGCGCGTCGTAATGGTACTGGCCGCCGCCGAACCGGTATTGCGGATCCGTATGGAACACGTAGCGTGGCGGCGCGCAGGTCGGTCGAGCGTGCGCGTCGGCGCCGATCCAGATCCACACGATCGCGTCCTGCTCCTGCACCGGATACGCCGACACGCACGCCTTGGCCGGAATCCGGTCTTGCCCGGGAATTTCCACGCATGCACCGCCGCGGTCGAACAGCAGACCGTGATAGCCGCAGCGCAGGCCGCGTGCTTCGAGCGAGCCGCACGACAGCGGCAACGACTTGTGGCAGCAGCGATCCTCCAGCGCACCGACTTCCCCGGACGGCAGCCGGAACAGGACGACCGGATGGCCGAGCAGCGTGCGGGCGATGGGCTTGTCCGTCAGTTCTGATGACAGTGCGGCGACCCACCATCGGTCGACCGGGAATTTAGCAGTATTGATTGATGGCCGGGCAGGTTGCGCCATTGATCGTCTCCATTGTGGTGGTGGGTCGCCTCGGGTCGGGCGTGTCCGTCTACAGATCGAGTACCAGCAGGTCGGTTCGCGCTCGCGAGCAGCAGGGCATGAACTGGTCGCCGGCGGCTTTTTCCTCGTCGGTCAGATACGCATCGCGGTGATCGGGCTCGCCTTGCAGCACGCGTGTCAGGCAGGTTCCGCATACACCTTGCTCGCACGACGTCAGCACGTCGACGCCGTTGGCCGCCAGTGCGGCGATGACGGTGCATTCGGCCGGCACGTCGATCACCTGGCCGCTGCTCGCGATCCGGACCTGGAACGCGCGATCCGCGCCGGACGCCGCCACCGCGCCGCCGAAGAACTCGTAGTGCAGTCGCGCTTCCGCCCAGCCGCGCTCGCGCGCGGCGTTCAACACCGCATCCATGAAGCCGCGCGGCCCGCATACGTACAGGTGCGTACCTTCGGGCGCCGCGGCGAGCACGGCGGCCACGTCGAAGCGTTGCTCGGGCGCGCCGTCGTCGACGTGGAAGCGGGCACGATCACGGAACCCGGCCGCGTTGATCCGTTCGACGAAGGCCATGCGGTCGGCCGAGCGCGCGCAGTAATGCATGTCGAACGCGACACCGGACGAGAACAACCGTTCCGCCATGCTGAGGATCGGCGTGACGCCGATCCCGCCTGCGAGCAGCAGGTGGTGCGGCGCGTCGGGGGCGAGCGGAAACTGATTGCGCGGCACGCCGATCCGCACGGTATCGCCTTGCCGGACTGCATCATGAATGGTGCGCGACCCGCCGCGGCCGTCGGCATCGCGCAGCACGGCGATCTGATAGCGATCGCCGTGCTCCGGGTGGTTGCACAGCGAATACTGGCGCACGAGGCCGCCCGGCAGATGCACGTCGATATGGGCGCCGGCGTCGAAGCGCGGCAGCGGCGAGCCGTCATCGCTGACGAATTCGAAGCCGCAGATGTCGCGTGCTTCCTGCCACTTGCGGGCCACGCGGACCGTCAGCGTCGCGGCGCTCATGACGCCTCCCTGACCTGCGCGACCGGAATCACGGGCCGCGACGGGCTCGACGCATGCTCGTCGGCGAGCAGCCGTTCGATCACCTTGCGCGACAGCACGCCGCCGGCGTCGATGTTGAGCTTGAGCAGCTTGCGATCGGGCCACTTCTCCAGGTTGAGCTGCTGGCGCTCGAGCATCTCGAGATCCTCGGCGAAGATCTTGCCCTGGCCTGCGCGGATCTCGTCGGTCAGTGCGTGATCGTCGGGCCGGAAGTTGCGCGCCATCCCCCAGAAGTACCAGATCGAGGTGTCCGTCTCGGGCGTGATGAAATCGACGACGATCGACGACGCCTTCAGTTCGGCCGGCGCGTCGTAGCCGCCGTGGCCCGCATGTGCGACACCCACTTCGATCATCACGTGGCTCGGCGGGGCGAAGCGGCAGATCTGCCAGCGATCCACCGGCACGTCGTCGGCCAACCCGTTGCCACGCAGCGCCATCTGCCAGAACGGCGGCGGCATCACGTTCTCCATGAAGCGGCTCGTGACGACTTCGTCGCCGTGGCTGGTGGTCTTCGGCGGCGCTTCGTCGATTTCCTTCTGGCCGATGCTCGACGCATGCACGTAGGTTTCGTGCGTGAGGTCCATCAGGTTGTCGATCATCAGCCGGTAGTCGCAGCGGATGTGGTACAGGCCGCCGCCGTGGGCCCAGGCCGGATCCTCGGCCCACGCCAGCGCGGGCAGTTTCGCGGGATCGGCTGCCGACGCATCGCCCGGCCAGACCCAGATGAATCCATATCGCTCGATCACGGGGAAGCTGCGAATCGGCGGGAAGCCGCCGACACGCTGGCCCGGCATGCCGGCCGCCTTGCCGTTGCAGCCCATTTCCAGCCCGTGATAGCCGCACACGAGCACGCCGTCGCGCACGAATCCCAGCGACAGCGGTGCGCCGCGGTGCGGGCAGAAGTCCTCCAGCGCGGCGACCTGGCCGTCCACCGCGCGATAAAACACCATCGACTCGTTGCAGATCTGGCGGCCCAGCGGCTTACCGTCGATTTCATCGGGCGTGCACGCCACGTACCAAGCATTCTTGAGAAACACGTTCGTCGTCTCCTTCAGGTCGATGCCGCCGGTACGCGGCATCTTTTCATTCCGTGTACTGAATGAGATTCAGTGTACTCATCGAGATTGGCTGGAGCAAGGCGGGCGGTATACTGGTTTTCCCGGGAAATGGCGCGAGGCAGCGCCATGCCGTCGGCGCGTGCAACCGGCATGCGCCGTTTATGTCATCGACTCATTCATGGAAAAAACGAATCCCGCCGACCTGCCGGTTTTCCCGCTCGATCTGTACGACGAACCCGGGCACCTGATCCGGCGCGCACACCAGATCGCGGTTGCGATGTTCTACGAGAAGCTGGGCCGGGACGTGACGCCCGTGCAGTACGCGGTCCTGCGGATGCTGTACGAGTGCCCGGGGCTCGATCAGGTGACGCTCGCGCAGCGGGTCGCGCTCGACACGTCGACGACCGCGGATCTCGCGGTCCGGCTCGAAGCGAAAGGATTGATCGTGCGCGAAGTGCTGCCGCGGCGTCAGCGCCGCTTGCTGCTGACACCGGCGGGCGTCGAACTGCTGACGCACCTGATTCCGTCGGTGAAGGAATTGCGCGCCGGCCTGTTCGACGGGATGGGAGAGGACGATTCGCAGGAACTGGTGCGCCTGTTGCGCAAGTTCGTCCATTTGAACAACGAGCAGAGCCGCGCGCCGCTGCGCGTCGGCGACGAGTCGTAACGCCCTCGACCCCCAGCAGCGGCGGGGAAGCGGCGGGCGCGCTGCCCGCCGTGCGTCACCCGCGCGTGCTGTCGCCTTCCAGCCGCCGCACGGCTTCCGCCACTTCGTTCCTGAAGCGCACGAGCGCCGCCTGTTCCGGCGCCGGCGGCTGCACGGCCGCCCACAGCATGTCGACGAGCTGCGTGGCCGTCGTTTCCGTATCGAGCTTGCGGTGCCCGAGGATCGCATCCCACAGCACGTGCTCGATCGGCCCGAACACCATCGAGCGCAGCAGGCTCAGCGGCAGGTCGGTGCGCACCTGCCCGGCCGCCTGGCCGCGCGCGAGCACGTCCATCAGCGGCGCGGTGTAGCGGCGCTGCAGCGCGGTGAGCTCGTCGCTCAGCGCATGCTGCTTCGCGCGGCCTTCCGACAGCACCAGCGCGCACAGGCCGGTGCCGTTCACCAGCATCAGCCGCAGGTGGGTGCGCACGATGAACGCGAACTGCTGCTGCACCGATGCGTCCTGCGGCATCCCTGCCTCGAATGCGGCGATGTTTTCGTCGTACCAATCCGCGATGACACGCGCGCACAGCTCGCGCTTGCCGCGGAAATAGCTGAACACCGTTGCCTCCGACACGCCCACGCGCTGCGCGATCTCGGCGGCCGTCGCATGCTCGTAACCTTTTTCGGCGAACACTTCCCGGCCGGCGCGCAGAATGTCCTGCACGCGTTGCTGGGATTTGCGCCCGGCGGGCGCGCGCGAGGTATCGGCGCGGTCGGCTTTGACGGTGGCGGTCATGGTGTCGGCGGTAGCGGCTGTCATCTCGGCATGATATCTGAGTGTCACTCAAAAAACTATTGACGCCGAACCCGGCGAGGCGCGAAACTGTGCAAAATTTACGCTGTATTGGTCAATGAATCTAGGTATTCATTCGATTTGAGCGAAACTCAGAAATCGGTGGGTGCCACACACTTTCTGGAGACGGAGGAGACATGATCAACCTGCCCGGTGTGCAATTCATGCTCGGTGAAGACATCGAGATGCTGCGCGACGCCGTCGCGACGTTCGCGGCGAAGGAAATCACGCCGCGCGCGGCGGAGGTCGACCGCACCGACCAGTTTCCGATGGATCTGTGGAAGAAGTTCGGCGATCTCGGCGTGCTCGGCATGACGGTGGCCGAGGAATACGGCGGCGCGAACATGGGCTACACCGCGCACATGGTCGCGATGGAAGAGATCTCGCGCGCATCGGCATCGATCGGCCTGTCGTACGGCGCGCACTCGAACCTGTGCGTGAACCAGATCCACCGCAACGGCACGGAAGCGCAAAAGCAGAAATACCTGCCGAAGCTCGTGTCGGGCGAACACATCGGCGCGCTCGCGATGAGCGAGCCGAACGCGGGCTCCGACGTCGTCAGCATGAAGCTGCGCGCCGACAAGCGCGGCGATCGCTACGTGCTGAACGGCACGAAGATGTGGATCACGAACGGCCCCGATTGCGACACGCTCGTCGTCTACGCGAAGACGGACGTCGAAGCCAACTCGCGCGGCATCACCGCGTTCATCGTCGAGAAGGGCATGAAGGGCTTCTCGGTCGCGCAGAAGCTCGACAAGCTCGGCATGCGCGGCTCGCACACGGGCGAGCTGGTGTTCCAGGACGTCGAAGTGCCGGAGGAGAACATCCTCGGCCAGCTCAACGGCGGCGTGAAGGTGCTGATGAGCGGGCTCGACTACGAGCGCGCGGTGCTGTCGGGCGGCCCGACGGGCATCATGGCCGCGTGCCTCGACGCGGTGGTGCCGTATATCCACGACCGCAAGCAGTTCGGCCAGGCGATCGGCGAATTCCAGCTGATCCAGGGCAAGGTCGCCGACATGTACACCACGTTCCAGGCCTGCCGCGCGTACCTGTACGCGGTCGGCCGCCACCTCGACTCGGCCGGCAGCGACCACATCCGCCAGGTGCGCAAGGACTGCGCGGGCGTGATCCTCTACACGGCCGAGAAGGCGACGTGGATGGCCGGTGAGGCGATCCAGATCCTCGGCGGCAACGGCTACATCAACGAATACCCGGTCGGGCGCCTGTGGCGCGATGCGAAGCTGTACGAGATCGGCGCCGGCACGAGCGAGATCCGCCGGATGCTGATCGGCCGCGAGCTGTTCGCGGAAACGATGTAACGCCCCACTTCACGCGAACGGAGCCCCGTCGATGCCGATCATCGAATCGAAACTGAATCCGCGCTCGGAAGACTTCCGCGCGAATGCCGCCGCGCTCGAGGCGGTCGTCGCCGACCTGCGCGCGAAGATCGAACAGCTCGCGCAGGGCGGCGGCCAGGCCGCGCGCGACAAGCACCTGTCGCGCGGCAAGCTGCTGCCGCGCGACCGCATCGCGCAACTGCTCGATCCGGGCGCGCCGTTCCTCGAGTTCTCGCAGCTCGCGGCGAACGGCATGTACAACGACGACGCGCCGGGCGCGGGCGTCATCACCGGGATCGGCCGCATCGCCGGCCGCGAATGCGTGATCGTGTGCAACGACGCGACGGTCAAGGGCGGCACGTATTACCCGGTCACCGTGAAGAAGCATGTGCGCGCGCAGGAAATCGCCGCGGAAAACCGGCTGCCGTGCGTGTATCTCGTCGATTCGGGCGGCGCGAACCTGCCGAACCAGGACGACGTGTTTCCCGATCGCGACCACTTCGGCCGCATCTTCTTCAACCAGGCGACGATGTCGGCGGCGGGAATTGCGCAGATCGCCGTCGTGATGGGTTCGTGCACGGCGGGCGGCGCATATGTGCCGGCGATGAGCGACGAGTCGATCATCGTGAAGGAGCAGGGCACGATTTTCCTCGGCGGGCCGCCGCTCGTGAAGGCCGCGACCGGCGAGGAAGTGAGCGCCGAGGATCTCGGCGGCGGCGACGTGCATACGCGCCTGTCGGGCGTGGCCGACCATCTCGCGCAGAACGACGCGCATGCGCTGTCGATCGCGCGCAACATCGTCGGTCACCTCGCGCCGAAGATTGCGTCGCCGGTCGCGCTGCGCGAGCCGAAGCCGCCGCGCTACGACGCGAAGAGCCTGTACGGCGTGATTCCGGTCGATACGCGCAAGCCGTTCGACGTGCGCGAGGTGATCGCGCGCATCGTCGACGATTCCGAGTTCGACGAATTCAAGGCGCGCTACGGCACGACGCTCGTCACGGGCTTCGCGCACATCTGGGGCCACCCGGTCGGGATCGTCGCGAACAACGGCATCCTGTTCTCCGAATCGGCGGTGAAGGGCGCGCATTTCATCGAGCTGTGCTGCCAGCGCAAGATTCCGCTGGTGTTCCTGCAGAACATCACGGGCTTCATGGTCGGGCGCAAGTACGAGAACGAAGGCATCGCGCGACACGGCGCGAAGATGGTGACGGCCGTGTCGAACGCGAAGGTGCCGAAGTTCACGGTGATCATCGGCGGCTCGTTCGGCGCCGGCAACTACGGGATGTGCGGTCGCGCATTCGGCCCGCGCTTCCTGTGGATGTGGCCGAACGCGCGCATCTCGGTGATGGGCGGCGAGCAGGCCGCGTCGGTGCTCGCGACGGTGCGCCGCGACGGCATCGAGGCGAAGGGCGGTTCGTGGTCGGCCGAGGAAGAGGATGCGTTCAAGCAGCCGATCCGCGACCAGTACGAGCGCCAGGGGCATCCGTATTACGCGAGCGCGCGGCTGTGGGACGACGGCGTGATCGACCCCGCGCAGACGCGTGACGTGCTGGGGCTCGGCCTCGCCGCGTCGATGAACGCGCCGATCGAGGACACACGCTTCGGCGTGTTCCGCATGTAACGGCCGGGAGGGCTGAACGATGCGATACGAAACGATCAAGGTAAGCGAAGCCGGCCGCGTGGCGACCGTCACGCTCGCGCGTCCCGACGTGCGCAACGCGTTCAACGAGACGACGATCGCCGAGCTGACCACCGCGTTCGAATGGCTCGACGCGCATGAAGGCGTGCGCGCGATCGTGCTTGCCGCGGAAGGCGCGGCGTTCTGCGCGGGCGCCGACCTGAACTGGATGAAGAAGATGGCCGGCTACTCGGACGACGAGAACCGTGCCGATGCGCGCAAGCTCGCGCGGATGCTCGAGGCGATCCATCGCTGCGGCAAGCCGGTGATCGCACGCGTGCATGGCGACGCGTATGCGGGCGGCGTGGGCCTCGTGGCGGCGGCCGACATCGCGATCGCCGCCGACGGCGTGAAGTTCTGCCTGTCGGAAGCGCGGCTCGGGTTGATCCCCGCGACGATCGCGCCGTACGTGGTGCGCGCGATGGGCGAGCGCGCGGCGCGCCGCTACTTCACGACGGCCGAGGTGTTCGACAGCACGCGCGCGGCGTCGCTCGGCTTCATTCACGACGCGGTGCCGGCCGATGCGCTCGACGACACCGTCGCGAAGCTGGCCGCGACGCTCGTCGCGAATGGCCCCGACGCGGTGAAGGCGTGCAAGCGGCTCGTCGCCGACGTGGCCGGACGGCCGCTCGATGCGACGCTGATCGAGCAGACCGCCGACTGGATCGCGCGCACCCGCGCCGGCGCGGAAGCGCGCGAAGGGATTGCGTCCTTCCTCGAAAAGCGCACGCCGTCGTGGCGTGAATGATCGCGCAGCGCGCGTGACCCCCTCTTTCCGGACGACACCGAAGCCATGTTCGACAAGATTCTGATCGCCAACCGCGGCGAAATCGCGTGCCGCGTCGCCGCGACGTGCAAACGTCTCGGGATCGCGAGCGTCGCCGTCTATTCCGATGCGGACGCGAACGCGAAACACGTGGCCGCATGCGACGAGGCCGTGCACATCGGCGGCTCGGCCGCCGCGGACAGCTACCTGCGCATCGAGCGCATCATCGAAGCCGCGCGCGCCACCGGCGCGCAGGCGATCCACCCCGGCTACGGCTTTCTGTCGGAGAACGAAGATTTCGCACATGCGTGCGAAGCGGCCGGCATCGTCTTCATCGGGCCGCCGGTCGACGCGATCGCGGCGATGGGGTCGAAGGCGGCCGCGAAGGCGCTGATGCACGCGGCGGCCGTGCCGCTCGTGCCCGGCTATCACGGCGACGACCAGGATGCGTCCAACCTGCATCGCGAAGCCGACGCGATCGGCTATCCGGTGCTGCTGAAGGCCAGCGCGGGCGGCGGCGGCAAGGGGATGCGCGTGGTCGAGCGCTCCGACGATTTCCCGGCGGCGCTCGCGTCGTGCCAGCGTGAAGCCGCGAGCAGCTTCGGCAACGATCGCGTGCTGATCGAGAAGTACCTGACGCGCCCGCGCCACGTCGAGGTGCAGGTATTCGGCGACACGCACGGCAACACCGTGTACCTGTTCGACCGCGACTGCTCGGTGCAGCGGCGTCACCAGAAGGTGCTCGAGGAAGCGCCGGCGCCGGGTTTGCACGACGACGTGCGCCAGGCGATGGGTGAGGCGGCCGTCGCGGCCGCGCGTGCGGTGAATTACGTCGGCGCGGGCACCGTCGAATTCATCATGACGGGTGAAGCGTTCTACTTCATGGAAATGAACACGCGCCTGCAGGTCGAGCATCCGGTCACCGAGATGGTCACGGGGCTCGATCTCGTCGAGTGGCAACTGCGCGTCGCCTCCGGCGAGCCGCTGCCGCTGAAGCAGGACGAACTGCGCGTGCAGGGCCACGCGCTCGAGGCGCGTCTCTATGCGGAGAACCCGGCGCGCGGCTTCCTGCCGTCGACGGGTACGCTGAAGCACCTGCGGCTGCCGGCCGGCGTCGAGTTCGCGATCGGTGCGTCGGTGCGCGTCGACAGCGGCGTGCGCGAAGGCGATGCGATCACGCCGTTCTACGATCCGATGATCGCGAAGCTGATCGTTCATGGCGCGGACCGTGCGGAAGCGCTGAGCCTGATGCTGCGCGCACTGCGTGCCTGTGAAGTGGTCGGCCTGCACACGAACGCCGCGTTCCTGCAGCGAATCGTTGCGTGCGCACCGTTCGCGACCGCCGATCTCGACACGGGCCTGATCGAGCGCAACCACGACGCGCTGTTCGCGCCGCAGGCGCCGCCGCGCGCGATGCTGGCGCTCGCGTGCGCGGCGCTGCTCGCACGCGAACGCGGCGCGACTGCGCAGGGTTCGTCGCCGTGGGGCGCGCTGCCGGACTGGCGGCTGAACGGCGGCTATCGCCGCACGCTCGAATGGCTCGCGGCCGAGCGCGAAGCGGACGTGACGGTCACGTACGAGGACGACGGCGCGGGTACGCGCCTCGCGATCGGCGACGCCGCCGCGCAGCCGTTCGCGTGGACGCGTGGCGCCACGCCGCTCGATTTCGACGTGACGCTCGGCGGCGTGCGCAGCAGCGGCCGCGTGTATGCGGACGGCGACCACTTCCACGTGTTCACGCAAGGCGCGGCGGAGACGTTCGAATGGCGCAACCTGCTCGCGCATGCGGGTGACGCGGAGCAGGGCGGTGGCCGCCTGACCGCGCCGATGCCGGGCAAGGTGATCGCGGTGCTGGTCGAGCCCGGCCAGAAGGTCGAAGCCGGCACGCCGCTGATCGTGATGGAGGCGATGAAGATGGAGCACACGATCGGCGCGCCGAGCGCGGGCGTGGTCGCGGAAGTGCTGTACGGCGTCGGCGATCAGGTGTCGGATGGCGCGCAGTTGCTGATGATGGCGGAAGGCTGAGCAGCGCTTTCGTCGTACACGGGCTGGCGGCTGCCGGCCCGCGCAAAGCGCGTCGCGATTCACCGCGCGCCGGTGGTTGCGACAGCGCCGCTTCGATCGCGTCGACAAGCGGCAGCAGTACGAAGCTTTCGATTGGATTACGCATTCGCCGGCGCTGATGCCATGCAGCGCCGCACATTCCGCACCACGGGTGTTTTCACCCGCCGCACACCGATCCTCCCGCCGCACGACACCATCGTGTAACACGTCGAAATTAGCATCTCGCCGTCGATATGACCGGAGCGCATCCGCGCCTGGGTCACGTCGTCACATCCACGGAGAGACGTTATGCGAAACTCGGCCCTACGGCCCTTCGCGGTCGCTGGCCTGATCGCGCTGACCGCACTCCTCGGCGCCTGCAACGACGACGTGACCGCACCCGCCGCACCCGTCGCGCAGCAGAAGGCCGCCTGCGGCGGCGGCGTGGTCGCCACCGCGCAGATGCACTGCCCGCCCGGTTTCACCGCGCCTGCCTCCTCGCCCGCTTCCTGATCCCGGCCGTTTCCACCAGAAATCCAATCAAGAGCAACCAGCATGGCCACCCATTCGCGACGCGACTTTCTGAAGTTCTCCGCCGGCCTCGCCGGTGCGACCGCCGCCACCGCACTGCTGCCCGAATCGATCCGCAAGGCGCTGGCAATCGAGCCGAATACCGTGACGGGCACGATCCAGGATGTCCAGCACATCGTCGTGTTCATGCAGGAGAACCGTTCGTTCGATCACTACCTCGGTCACCTGAGCGGCGTGCGCGGCTACAACGACCGCTTCCCGGTCACGCTGCCGAACGGCAAGCCGGTGTGGTTCCAGCCGCGTCAGGAAGACACGTCGAGCGTGATCGCGCCGTTCCGCTACGACACGACCAACCCGGGCGTCAACGCGCAGTGCATCGGCGGCCTGCCGCATACGTGGGCGACGACGCACGGCGCGATCGACAACGGTCGCGCGGACCAGTGGGCGGTGCAGAAGTCGAACATGACGATGGGCTATCACGTCCGCGACGACATCCCGTTCCATTACGCGCTCGCGGATGCGTTCACCGTGTGCGACAACTACTTCTGCTCGATCCCCGGCAACACGCACCCGAACCGCATGTACCTGATGACGGGCATGGTCGACCCGCTCGGCACGGGCGGCGGCCCGCTGCTCGACAACACCGATTACATCGACAACCAGTTCGACAAGATCAAGCTGCCGCCTTTCAACTGGACGACCTACCCGGAACGGCTCGAAAAGGCCGGCATCTCGTGGCAGATCTATCAGCAGGGCACCGGGTTCGACAACTTCACCGGCAACTACGGCACGAACATGCTCGCGTGCTTCAACAACTTCGTGAATGCGCCGGCCGGCTCGTCGCTGCAGACGCGCGGGATGAGCACGCGGCCGATCACGCAGCTGAAGGCCGACGTACAGGCGAACGCGCTGCCGCAGGTGTCGTGGCTGCTGCCGCCCGCCGCGTATTCGGAACATCCGAAGTTTACGCCGCTCTACGGCGCGTACTACCTGTCGACGATTCTCGATGCGCTGACGTCGAATCCGGACGTGTGGAGCAAGACCGTCCTGCTCGTCATGTACGACGAGAACGACGGCTTCTTCGATCACGTCGTGCCGCCGTCGGCGCCGACGCTGCCGGGCTCCGGGATGAGCACCGTGGACGTGTCGCTCGAGCGGCACAACGTCGTGACCTCGACCCAGACCGGCACGTACACGGCCGACAACCTGCCGTATGGCCTCGGGCCTCGCGTGCCGATGTTCGTGGTCTCGCCGTGGTCGAAGGGCGGCTTCGTCTGCTCGCAGGTCTTCGATCACACGTCGGTGCTGCAATTCATCGAGAAGCGCTTCGGCGTGATGGAAACGAACATCTCGCCGTGGCGCCGCGCGATCTGCGGCGACCTGACGTCGGCGCTCGACTTCTCGAAATCGGATGCCACGCTGCCGACGCTGCCGAGCACGCAGGCGTATGTCGCGCAGGCGGACCTGCAGTGCTCGCGCGCGTCGTCGCAGACCGCGCCGGCCAGCACCGCGCAACAGGTCGTGACCGCGCAGGAACCCGGCACGCGGCCGGCGCGCGCGCTGCCGTACGAACTGCATGTGACCGGCCAGCTCCAGGCGCAGGGCTACGCGCTGACGTTCGCGAATACCGGCACGCAAGGCGCGCACTTCTGGGTCTATACGGGTGACGCGACCGCGATGCCGCGCCGCTATACGGTCGAAGCGGGCAAGCAGCTGACCGATACGTGGGCGCTCGACGCGAACGGCAACTACCTGGTGAGCGTGTGGGGGCCGAACGGTTATTTCCGGCGCTTCGCGGGTTCGGCCGCGGCGGATGCCGGCGCGAAGCCTGAAATCACGCCGTGCTACGACACGGCCAACGGCGACGTGTACGTGACGATCGCCAACGCGGGCACCGGCGCGCTCACGGTCACGGTGACCGATGTCGCGTACGGTAGCGCCGCGCGCACGCTGACGGTGCCGGCGGGGCAGCGCATCGAGGCGCGCTGGGATCTGTCGTGCAGCAGCCACTGGTACGACCTGCAGTTCGCGGTGGCGGGGAATGCCGGCTGGACGCGACGTATCGCGGGGCACGTGGAAACCGGCAAGCCCAGCCTTACCGATCCGGCCGCCGTCGCGCCGACGGTGACGGCGATCTGACCGCGGCCCGTGCGTGCCGGCGGCTCGCCGGCACGCGATGAGCGCCGTCGCTCGGGGGATGGATTGTAGTCATCCAGCGGCTTTTGCCGCTTCGAACATCGGTATCAGCCCAGCACCCCGTCGTCGTGCGCCATCATCAGCGCACGCATCGCGGACCACATTCCGTAGTAGTGGACGATGTAGCTGTCCGCGCGCCGAAACAGCCAGGGCGTGTTGAAGCTGACGAGATCGGCCACGCCTTCGCCGTCCAACTGCCCGTCGCGCTCCATCGCGCGAATGAAATGCAGCTGGTCGCCGTCGCTCGCGTAGACGCTCGACCGGTCGTGCAGCGCGGCGATCGTCGTCATCATGTCGCGCAGCATCGCGTCGTTGCGCTCGGTGTGCCGGAACGCCATCACGCCCGAGTTGAACGCCCACTGGCCGAGATCGTGCGCGAGCAGCCAGTCGCGCCCTTCGAGCAGCGGCGCCAGCGCTTTCTGCTGGTCCGCGATCAGCACGTCGGCATCGAGCCACACGACCCATTCGTGATGCTGCAGGTACGCATGCAGCAGCCACGGCTTGAACCAGTTGCCGGTCGCGTTCAGGCCGATCTCGGCCGGAATGTCGCGATGCACGTAGAGCGTGTAGCCGTGCGTGTCGCAGTACCGCCGGAAATTCCGTTCGGCGACGCGCGCATAGCTGCCGATGTTCGGCGTGTAGAGCGTCATCAACGCAATCGGGCGGCCCGGGTTGTAGGTGCTGCGCTCGGCGGCTTCGTCCGGCGTGTTGGCGGCGTCGTGATCGAACGAGAACATCGGCCGGCCGGCGGCACGGCATCGATTGACGTACGCGACGAGCGTGTCGCGGAAACGGGGTGTCGTGCCTTTCCGTTCGGGATCGTCCGGCGTGTCGTCGATGCTGATCGCGAACGTCGGTTCGCGGCTCCACATCGGATCGAGGTCGGGGCTGCTCGGCATGACCGGATACAGCCCGTCGATCGGGGTCATGTAGTGATGCGTGTCGAGCGCCGCGAACAGCGCGGCCTCCGAGGTCAGCCGCGGTTCGCTGCCGAGCTTGCAGCGTTGCACCAGCTGCATCACGATCGCCCGCACGGCCGCCGTATTGCGCCAGATCTGCACGTCGACCTGCGGCAACGGGGGCGCGAACGCGTCGACGAACAGCATGTCGCGGCCGCGCATCAGGCGATCGAGCGCGACGGGCTCGATGATCGCCGCATCTTCGCTGAGCAGCAGCACGAGCTCGTCGGGCTGCGCGCCGCGCAGCACATGAAGCAGTGATTCGTAGCGATGGAGCGGCCGCAACGGCAGCGCCTGCGGCATCGCGGAGGCGTCGACGATTGCGTGGCGATAGCCGTGCGCCTGCGCGTACTGCCGGTGATTCTCGAGGCTGGCGGGCGCGTCGTGACTGAAATGGCTGAGGACGATCATCGCGCGCTCCGGAGGCCGCGAAGCGGATCGCGGCGGGCGCCGGGCGCGGGGCGTGTCGGCACGGCATCGCGGCCGGGCACGCGTTCCGGCGCATGCCGCCCCTGTTCATGATGGATTGCCCGGAAGACTTGCGCGGCGTCGCGTTCCATTCTGTCAGCCATTTTTTCCGCAGCGTGGCTGCGAGGTCGTTGTCTGCCCGCGCCGGATGCCGATACCGTCCGGTCATCCCCCGGCATCCCGGTAGCGCGGCGGGTCGCCGGAGTATCGCACAACCGTCTCGCCGATTGGCATGCGCCGGCCGTGCGCTGACCATCCCTGACAGTATGCGGCCGGCGCTCCGCTAGAATGCCCGCTGGCCGCCGGCGAGCGCCGCTTGACGCGGGCGGCGCATCGCGCGCTACACTGCGTCCATTCCATCCCCATCCAACCTTCCATCCCGCCGACGATGACGTCCCCTGTCCTGAACGGCCTGCGCATCGGTATCACGATCGGATTGCGTGCCCCCGACGAAAGCCTGTGGATCAACGGCATCAAGCAGAACGCGCTGTTTCTCGCGAAGCTGCTGATGGCGTCGCCGCACGGCTACCGCGTGACGCTGGTCAACACCACCGATGTGCCGCTCACCGATGCGCTGCCGTGGGATCGCCACGTATTCGACACGCGCACGTTCGACGACATGAAGGATTCACTCGACGTGATGATCGAGCTCGGCGGCCAGGTCAACGGGGAGCAGACGGCCTACCTGAAGGCGCGCGGCGCGAAGCTCGTCAGCTACTGCTGCGGCGTCGAGTACATCAACGTGATGGAGTCGATGCTGTTCGGCCGCCGGCTGTGGGATTCGCTGTTCATCAACCGCGGCTACGACGAGGTGTGGGCGATTCCGCAGATCGCGCCCTCGTCGCTGCCGTTCCTGCAGTCGCTGCGCCGCTGCCCCGGGCGCGTCGTGCCGTTCGTGTGGGATCCGATGTTCCTGAGTGCGCGCGCCGCGCCGCTGCCCGAGCACGGTGAATACCGGCCGCGCAGCGAGCCCGGCAAGCGGCTGACGGTGATGGAGCCGAACCACGACGTGGTGAAGTTCTGCGTGTATCCGATGCTGATCATCGACGAAGCGTATCGGCGCGACCCCGATGCGATCTGCTTCACGCACGTGACGAATGCCCTCCATCTCGCACACGACAGCCCCGAGTTCGTGATGCTGATGAACTACCTCGACATCGTGCGCGCGGGCAAGGCGAGCTTCGTCGGGCGCTTCGATACGCCGCTGTTCCTGGCCGACCTGACCGATATCGTCGTGTCGCACCAATGGTCGAACCCGCTCAACTATTTCTATTTCGATGTGTGCTGGCAGGGCTATCCGCTCGTGCACAACGCGAGCCTCGCGCCCGATCTCGGCTACTACTATCCGGACAACGACGTGCAGCAGGGCGCCGATGCGCTGCTGCGCGCGCTGCATACGCACGATGACGACTGGGAAGCGTACACGCGGCGCCAGCGCGAGATCCTCGGCCGCTATACGTCGGCCAATCCGGCACTCGTCGCCGAATACGACGCGCTGCTCGCGAACCTGGTCGGCGCCTCGGCTGCATAAGGCCCGATGTTTCGCGCGACGCACACCGTCGCGCCCAATCCCGCCATCGGGATTGTCCCGCCCTAATGTCTGACGAAATAGTGCCGTTAAAAAAGAAACCGCCGAACCCGATCGGTTCGACGGTTTTGAAGGCACGAATTTGACGGCTCCGAGGGAAGTCCGTCGGAAATCATTTTAGAGGTTAACAAGTATTTAAGATTGTTAAAAATGATTCAATCTATAATCATCATATGAATTAAATTGATATTATCGATTAAATGCTGTTTGATTCATGTTTGAAAATTCAATAATTCGTTTGAAGCAATAAAATTGAATGCTGCGACGACCGAATGACGTGCGGCAGCCGATTTTCGACGTAGGTGCCGGCCTCCGCGATAGGCTCGACAGCGGGCGATGACACGATACTTCATGGGGCGGTATTTATCTGATCAATTCAGGATTTCCTGATTTAGAGATCCGTAAATTCCTGGTGAATTGATTTGGATCGAGTTGTTTAGTCGAAAGAAATAAACAGCATTCGAATCGGGGTTCCGTAATTTGCGTTAGTGTGACCTGTCGCACATTCGGTATCGTGCGCGCATGGTGTATTTCCAGTAACTGAATATCGTTGAAAAATATCGAATTTGACGGCGCGCCGAAGCGAACAGTACGCCCCCGGAAAAGATCGACATAACAGGATGGGCCGGGTAGGCGGCGGAGCGCGTCATGGGTCGGCTTGCTCCGCATGTTTGTTGAGGTCGAGCCGCGATCGGCGGCTCGCCATTTGCCGGAGCGCCGGATGAATGCGGTCGAAGCTCGCCTGGAGGCGAATCGGGAAGCGAATCGTGACGAAATCGATCTCGTGTTCGGCGCCCCCGACGATCATCCCGACCTTGCGTCGGTACGCAGTTTCGTGGAAAGCCGGCTCGGGTTCGCGCAAGAGCCCGTGTGCCGGGCGGACCTCTCGGGTGGTGTGCTGTACCAGGAATGCCTGGCGCGATTGCGGTGGGGTGAGCGCGATACGCTGCCGCCGGTCGCGTTCCTGCCGCGCCTCGAGGCGCTCGGGCTGATGCGGTGGTTCGACCGGCTCGTGGTCGGCCGGACGATCGATGCGCTGCGTGCCGATCCGGCTGCCGTTTACGGCTGCAACGTGGCGGCGGCGAGCGCGGTGGTCGACGACGCGTGGCTGGCCATCTTCAGGCGGCTCGAGCGCGAGCCGTCGGTCGCGGCGCGGCTGGTGGTCGAGATCACGGAGACGGGGCCGCTGAACCCCGTCGCGGGGCGATCGTTCGTGAACCGCTTCCGGCAGGCCGGGTGCCGCATCGCGATCGACGATTTCGGGGTCGGCTTCAGCGCATTGAACAACCTGGTGGTCGGCAATCCCGACATCGTGAAGCTCGACCGGTCGATCCTGTCGATGATCAAGCGCAACGCGATCGGGCGTTACCAGCTCCGCCGGCTGATCGCGTTCGCGCATGAAGGGGCGCGACACGTCGTCGTCGAAGGCGTGGAGAGCGAGGTCGACCGGCAGATCATCCTGGATGCCGGCGTCGCGTGGGCACAGGGCATCCGTTTTTCGTGGCGGTCGCCGGCCGCCGCGTGACGGCGCGGGAACAGGCGAGGTGGCGTGCAGGATGCACGCCGATGTCGGGCGTGATCGGCGCGTGGCCGGGACGAATCGCAAAGGGGCTGAGCATGGCAGGGACGAAGGCCGGAGGCGGAACGGGCACGCAGGCGGCCGGTGCGCGCGACCTCGTCGCGATCACCGAGCTGGCCGACATGCTGTGGCAACTGGGCGCCGAATCGACCGAGGTGCCGATCGACGTCGCACCGTATCTCGACGGCCTGAAAGCCATTGCACGCCGCATTCAGCGGATGACGCCGCTCGACGCCGGCGGCCGCGAGCTGGCGGCGCGGCACTATTACGCGGCCGTCATCGCGGGCGCGTGCGGCGACGATTCGGCCATCGCGCGCGGCGTGTCCGACAGCCTCGTCAAGCCATCCGGCGGCGCCAGCCGGCCGGTGGCGCATTGCTTCGCGGTGCTCGCGCGGATGGGGCGGCGGCATGGCCGTACGTTCGCCGCGCAGAGCGGCGATCGGGTGCTGGTCTAGCGCCTGTTCACGCCAGTCACGGGTGCCGGCGCGGCACGAGGCGCACGGCCCGCGTCGACATCATCCGCGCGCCGCGGCCCCGATCAACATCCTGTCGATCAATCCTTCCCGAATCCGCCGAGCACGAACGCCATCGCGCGGTCGACCGCGTCGTCCCATTGCCCGACGCGCGCGGCGCGCACGATCCGGATGCCGGGATAGAGCGCGGTGCGCGAGCCGGTTTCCCAGCGCGCGTCGGCTTTCGGGCTGAGCAGCAGCACGGCCGGCACGCCGAGCGCGCCGGCGAGGTGGATGTGCGCGGTGCAGGTGGTCACCACGGCATCCAGCGCCAGCATCAGCCCCGCCAGGTCGCTGAAGTCGCCGATCGCGTGATGCGGGAACGTCACCGGCAGGTCCGATTGCTCGGACTGCGCGGACAGGTCGCGGTTGATGCAGTACGCGGCGTGGCCGTGCATTCGCGTCAGCGGCGCGAAGTCGCGCAGGCTGGCCGCGCGATGGAAGCGCGCGTCGCTTTCGTCGCGCCCGCGCCAGTTGAGCCCGATGCGGCGCGTGCCGGCGGGATGGCCGTCGCGCGACACGCGCTCGCGCCACGCGGCCGCGCGCTCGGGCGGGCACGACAGGTAGGCGGCCGCCGAGCCTGCGGGCGCCGGCGCATAGCCGAACTGCGCGGCGAGCATCAGGCACGAACACCAGTAGTCGTGCGCGAGCGGCGACGTGTCGACCCATGCGCCCTGTGTGCCGATGAATTCGATGTGCGGGAACGTGTGACGCAGCAGGCCCGTCAGCGCGTCCGGCACGACGACGGTCACGCTCGTGCAGCCGAGTGCGCCGAGCGCAGGCAGGTAGCGCGCGTACTGGAGCTGGTCGCCGACGCCGCCGTAGCTGAGCACGAGCAGCCGTTTGCCTTGCAGCGGCTGGCCCTGGTAGAGCCGCTCCGTCGCCAGCCCGAACTGGGCGGCCGTCAGCACGTTTTCGCTGGCGATGGTGGCGAGGGCGGCCTCGTCGCGCCGGCCGGCGCGCAGCAGCAGCGCCGAACGCGCGAGTTCGATGCGCCCACGCGTCGCGTCGGGCAGGGCGGCAGGATCGCCGAAGCGTTCGAGCGCCGCGAGCCCGGCTTCGGGCGCGCCGGCGAAGCCGTAGCACGACGCGAGCTGCAGCGCGATCGCATCGTCGTCGAGCCCGCGGCCGCGCACACGGTGCCAGCGGTCGATGGCATGGCCCCATTCGCCGCGCGACTCGTGGTCGAGTGCGAGATTCCAGTTCGTTTCGGGCGCCTCGGCGTCGGCGGCTGCGGCTGTCGCTGCCGGGGGCGCCGTATCGCTTTCCGCCTCCGCCGTGACGGCGAGCGGTTCGCCCGAGATGATCAGCTTCTGTCGGTCCCAGCGCGGGTTCGGCACACACAGCATGTTCAGGCCGTCGATCCGGTAGAACGTGTAGTCGAGGCCGGCGAACGTGGCGATGATCGGCGCCTCGCCGACTTTCCAGTATTCGATCCAGCACCACGGCAGATGCGTCTCGATCAGCCGGCGCGCGCCGCGCAACGCGTCGATCTCCATTCCTTCGATGTCGAGCTTCAGGAAATCCAGCCGAGGCAGCCCGAGCGAGTCGAGCCGCACGACCGGGGTCGGCGTGCCGCCGTCAGCCTGCCCGCCGACGAGCGAGACCTGGCCGAAGTCGGCCTCCTGTCCGTAGTCGACGTCGGGCACCTTCATCGTCCCGTTGGCGCTGGCGAGCCCCATGTTCAGCAGATGGACGTTGTCGAGCTGGTTGAGCGCGACCGTGCCGCCGAGCGCATGGAACAGCGTGCGCTGCGGCTCGAACGCATACACGCGGCCGCCGCGCGCACGCAGCCGGTGCGCGATCGGCACGCACACGAGCCCCGCATTTGCGCCGCCGTCCACCGCGATCGCATCGTCCGGCAACTGGTCGATCACGTGCAGGATCGTGTCGAGCTCACCCTGGATGTGCGGCCGGCCGGTCTTGATCAGCGCTTCGGCCTGAAGCGCGCAGTGCCGGTTGATGACGAACGGGCCGTGGATCGAATCGATCACGACGAAATTGCGGACGGTCTGATTCATGGGCGGGGCGTGTGCGAAGGAGGTCAGCCGAGCGCGCGGCCGTCGAACAGCTGCCGGATCTGCGCGGAATACGCGTGGACGTTGTGCTCGGCGAGCGTGTCGACCTGGTGCAGGCAGCGGCGGGACGCGGCCGCGTAGTCGTCGAGCCGCCCGTCGTGCGTC
The DNA here is from genome assembly GCF_002223055.1 of Burkholderia sp. HI2500. Lineage (NCBI taxonomy): Bacteria > Pseudomonadati > Pseudomonadota > Betaproteobacteria > Burkholderiales > Burkholderiaceae > Burkholderia > Burkholderia sp. HI2500. Next base: position 92,895 of record NZ_NKFL01000006.1, read on the forward strand.
TGCGCGGCGGTCGCGATCGCACGCGCCGCATCGAAAATCTCGAAGTCCGGGTAGTAGTAGCCGACGTCGCGCAGGAACGGCGAGTTGTGCACGAGCGGGTAGTTGCCGTACAGCGCGTCGTACAGCAGGTAGTTGAGGCCGTTTTCCCAGTGATGGGACACGACGATGTCGGTGTGGTGCGCGGCCCAGGCGACGAACGGCGCGCGCACGTCGGCGGTCGCCTTGCCGTCGCGCACCATCTCGAGCCCGAGCGCGAGATGCTTGAAGGCGACGTTTTCCTTCTTGTCGAACGTGTTGGTCATGAACACGTGCTCGACGAGCGCCGGATGCTCGACGTAGCACGCGTTCGCGGCGAGCATCGGCACGATCGAGCTCTTCACGACGTTCAGGTTCGGTTCGAAGAACGCGATGCGTTTCGCGGTGCCGTGGTTGCGATAGCCGAAGCGCGCCTTCAGTTCAGGGTCGGCGTCGAGGCTGCGTTCGATGAAATACGGCGACCAGATGTGCGGCAGCTCGATCACCGGTGCGCGATAGACGGCCTGGAAATAGGCCGCGCACGTGTGCATGTGCTGCGGGTTGGTCCAGATCTCGTCGAACTGCACGCGGTTCGGGTTCGGCCGCCACTGATTCTTCTCGAAGTTGATCGTCTCGACCGCGATCACGTAGTCGTTGCCGAAGCGGTACGACACGCACTTGCCGCCGCGCCGGCGTACCGCATCCGTGTGGGTCTGGTCGATGAACGCATTCATCTCGATCAGCAGGTCGGTCTGGTGGACGACGGCCGACAGCGGCCGCAGCGCGTCGCCGAACGCGTCCATCATCAGCGCTTGCGGATAGTCGGTGATGCCGTCGTCGTGCGCGAGCCAGACCTCGCCGATCAGCGGCGACTGCTTCAGCAGCATGTACAGGAACACGCAGTGCTGGTTCGCGCCGTTGTACCAGATCGACTGCGTCGCGTCGCGCTGCACGTTCATCGTTATCGCGACATTGAGTTTCATCGGAGGCTCCGTGGTGCGGGCGATGCGCGGATTACGGCGTGCCGCTCGGCGACTTGTATGGCACGTAGCCGGTCAGGTGCCACTGGCCGTCGTCGAGACGAAAGCTCAGTTTCTCGAACATGGTTTCGCCATTCGTCAGCGTCGTGGTGTAAGCGACGTTCGCGTAGAAGCCGTCGGGCGTCGTCGCGGCATTCACGGAGTGGATACGCGTGATCTGCATCCAGTCGCGGTGGCTGACCGAGCCGACGCTCTGGCGCGCACGCTGCGTGTCGGCCACGAACTGGTCCTGCTTGATGCGCGCCTTCACGAACGGGGCGGCGTCGGTCCACACCGCGCCGAACTGGCCGGCGTCGAGCTGCTTGAGCACCGCAGCCGAGTCGCTCAGCAGCGTGTCGGCCGACGGGCCGGTCGATTGCGCGTGTGCGCCGATCGCGATCGAAGCGACGGCGCAGCCGATCAGCCATTTTGCGCGGGTGAGGAGCGGGCGTGCGTTCATGTCGGAGTCCGGAAGGGGCGGCGCGTCACGCGTCGCGATAGAGGGTGGCGATCGCGTCCGTATAGGCGGCGACGTTCTCGGGGTTGTAGATGCTGACGGCGCTGAGCACGTGCTTCGATTGCTCGCGGTACGCGTCGAGGTTCGCGTCGTGCTCGGTGAACGCCTTCAGCAGCGCGCGGCCGCCGGCCTGGCAGTCGAAGTCCGGATAGAAATACCCGGCCTTGCCGAGGAACGGCGAGTTGTGGATCAGCGGGTAGTCGCCGTACAGCAGCTCGTAGTACAGGTAGTTCTGCGCGTTTTCCCACGTGTGCGACACCACCGCATCGCCGTATGCGGCCATGAACTCGTACACCGCATAGCGGCTTTCGAACGTCGTGATCCCGTGGTTCACGATGTCGAGGCTCTTCGCGAAGTGGACGAACGTCGCATGCTCCTTCAGGTGCAGCGTGTTGCACACGCGCACGAACTCGAGGAAATCAGGCTTGGCCCGATACGCTTCCTCGGCCACCAGCATCGGGATCACGCTCGTCTTCACCATGCAGATGTTCGGCTCGAACATCGTCACGCGCCAGCGCGGCTTGCCGGGCGCATAGCCGAACGACAGCCCGGCGCCGAGCGTCGCGCGCGCCTTGTCGAACAGCATCGGGTGCCAGATATGCGGGACGATCGTGACGGGCGCGCGCAGGCCCGTCTGGTAATAGTGCAGGCACGAGCGCTCGAATTCGGGGATCGTCCACACGGCGTCGTACGGCGCGCCCGAGAACAGGAAGCCCGACGGCTTGTCGAACATCGCGCGTTCGATGTCGATCACGTAGTCGTTGCCGACGCGCATCGTGACGACCTTGCCGCCGCGCTCGCGGAACGCGCGCAGATAGTCCGCGCCGAACTGCGCGCTCATTTCGATCAGGACGTCGCAGCGCTGCAGCGCTTCGTCCATCGACAGCAGCGGCACGTCCCATTCGCCGAGCATCATCTGCGGATCGGCAACCTGTTCGCCGCCGTTCACCATCACGGCTTCCGCGACGAGCGGCGACTGGCGCAGCAGCAGGATCAGCAGCAGGCAGTTCTGGAAGATGCCGTTTTCCCACAGCGACTGGCCGGCGCCGCGCACGAACAGCGACACGCCGACGACGAGACGCTTGCCCTCGCCGGGCGCTTGACGGGCATTGGAGTCCGACATGCGTATGCTCCGGTTCAGGCGACCAGACGCGAGACGAACGCGTCGAGGTTCGCGGGGTTGTCGATCGAGACCGACTGCAGCAGCCGGCCGGCCTTCGCGCGGTAGTCGTCGAGGCGTTCGTCGTGATGCAGCCACGCCTCGAGCAGTGCTCGGCCGCCCGCGGCGGAATCGAAGTCCGGGTAGTAGTAGCCGGCATCGCCGATCAGCGTCGAGTTGTGGATCAGCGGGTAGCCGCCGTACAGCACGTCGTAATACAGGTAGTTCTGCCCGTTTTCCCAGTGGTGCGACACGACCGCGTCCGCATGGCGCGCCATGAAGCCCGGCAGGTCGAGGCGCGGCTCGAAGGTCGCCTTGTGCTGGCGCACGAGCTCGAGGCTGTTCGCGAAGTGCACGAAGGTCGGATGCTCCTTCATGTGCAACGAATTCACGACGAACATGTGCTGGACCGCGTCCGGGCGCGCGCGGTAGAACTCGTCGCACGCGAGCATCGGGTAATGGCAGGACTTCGCGACCGAGATGTTCGGTTCGAGCATCGCCAGGTGCCACGGGCGGCGGCCCGGCCGATAGCCGAACGTCGCGCCTTCCGCGGCGAGCGCGGCGATGCGGCGATCGAGGAAGTACGGCGACCAGATGTGCGGCATCAGGTGGACCGGCGCGCGCAGGATGGTCTGCAGCATTGGCGCGGCGGTCTTGTCGTATTGCGGCAGCAGCCACACTTCGTCGAACGGCGCGCCGTTGAAGATGTGTCCCGACGGTTTGCCGAAGATCGGGGTTTCGCACAGGCCGGCATACACGTGCCCGCAGAAGAACGCGGCGATTTTCTTGCCGAGCGCCTTCATGTGCCTGAGCCATTCCACCGGCAGCTGCGCGCCCATTTCGATCACGACGTCGAGTTCGTGCGTGACGTCGGCGGGCTTCACGAGCGGGATGTCGAGGCCGTCGAGTTCGAGGCCGGCCGGCAGCGCGCTGGCGTCGCCGCCGTTCAGGAAGTAGACGGGGCCGACACGATCCGAGCGCTTGAGCATCATCGCGAGGAACGCGATGTTCTGGTGTATGCCGTTTTCCCAGATCGCCTGGCCGTCGCGCGCAAACAGCGAGATGCCGACCGCCGGCCGTTGCTTGCGGGTGCCGCCCGAGGCGGCTTCATTGATGTCCGTCACCGGTTGGTTTCCTCTGCGGCGTCGTGCGTCCGGGCATCGCGTCGAGCGTCTGGCCTGGAAGCGGCGCGCCGTGGATCGTCATGGTTGCATGTGCGCCGGTGCGCCGCGGCGGGCGAATCGGGCGACCGGGTTCGCGAGGGCGGCAGCCGGTTTCCGGCGTGTCGTCGGGTACGCCTGGCACGGCGTGCGAGTCGGGCAGGCTGCCCCGGCGACTGTCTGCGGCGATTGTGGCACGGAAACCACCGGTTTTGGCAGGACGTGACGAACTTTGACATAGCCGCCGGCCAACGGAAACGGGCGCCGGCGAAGCGGCGCCCGGGCGATCCGGCGGCGGTCGGGTGCGAGCGCGGCGCGGCGCTGGCGGCCGGCCGGATCGTTGCGCCGCGCGCGGCGGCGGCCCGCTCAGTGCTGCAGGCGGATTTCCACGCGGCGGTTGCTGGCGCGGCCTTCCGGCGTCGTGTTGGACGCGACCGGATCGGCCTTGCCGCGACCCGTGACCGTCAGCGAGTCGGTCTTCAGGCCGTGCGCCTTCAGGTACGCCGCGACGGATTCGGCGCGGCGCTTCGACAGCGCGAGGTTGTAGTCGTCGCTGCCCACCGAGTCCGTAAAGCCGGTGACGCTCACCTGCGAGTACGTGTGGTCGGCGCGCTCGCTCAGCAACCGGTCGAGCGATTCGCGCGCGGTCGGGGCGAGCGTCGCGTGGTCGGTCGCGAACAGCGCGTCGCCCGACAGGTTCACCTGTTCGACGACGGCAGCCGCCGGCGCGGCGGCCGACGCTGCTTCGGCCGGCGCCGCGCCGCACTGGAACACGAGCGTCGCGGGATCGGATTTGTCGCGCAGCGCGCGGGCCGAGTCGACGGCGCGCACCGGCTCTTCGCCGCAAATCTTGCGGGCGGCCTTCATGCAGGTTTGCGGGCCCGACAGCAGGCCGTGGCAGTCCACCTGGAAGGTCCGCACGCCGTCGCGCGGCTGCAGTTCGGAAGCGCTGAAGGTCGGGCCGGATGCGGTCGAGCACGCGGCGAGGGCCGTTGCGGAAAGTGCGAGCGCAAGAGCGAGTTTGTTCACGGTTACATCCTCAATGCTTGGGTTGACTGAAGCCCGCCACGGGTGGCGCGGCGGGCTCGTCCGGCCGTCGGGGCCGCCGCGGGCCGTCCGGCTGGCGAGCCGGGCGGCCTGGCGGCGCGACGCGTTACTTCCACTGGTACAGCATGCCGGCGCCGATCACCTTCTGACCGCCGCTGAAGCCGCCGTTGATCGACGCCTTCAGGTTCTCCGTGACGCGAGCCTGCATGTTGACCGCCATCGCCTTCTGGCCGAGGAAGGTCGACGTACCCACGCCCATCCCGAAGTTGGCATCGCGATCGAGCTGCGGGATCGATGCCATCGCGCCGACGGCCGCGATACCCTGCTTCGCCATCTGGTCGGTCTGCTGCAGTTGCGAACCCAGCGAGTTGATCTGCGCCTGCTGGCCCGACAGTGCCGTCGACAGCGTCGTCTGCACTTGCGTCAGCTGGTTCACGTTCACCGCGTCGGTGCCTTGCGTGCCCGGCGCGACGTTCGTGATCTGGCGCTGCTGCTGGTCGCTGCCGACCGACACCACGTTCGAGCGGCCGCCGTCGTTGGAGCCCGCACCGATCGCCACCGAGTTCGAACCGGCGGTGACGACCGGAAGGTCGTTGCCCTTGCCGTTCAGGTCGGCGGCGACGCCGTTGTTGTTGTTGGAACGAATCGTGTTGTTGTTGATCGTCGTCGACAGCGAGTTCAACGTGTTGTTGATGTTGGTCACGCCGGTCGACAGCGAGGCCACGTTGCTGTTCGTCGTGCTCAGGCCGGTGGACAGCGAGCCGATGCCGGTCGAGGTCGACGTCGACAGCGAGTTGACGTTGCTGTTGGTCGTGCTCAGGCCCGTCGACAGCGAGTTGATCGCGGTCGAGGTCGAGGTGGACAGCGAGGCCACGTTGCTGTTCGTCGCGCTCAGGCCGGTGGACAACGAGCTGATGCCCGTCGACAGCGACGCGACGTTCGACGCGGTCGACGTCGACAGCGTGTTGATCGCGTTGTTCGTCGCGTTGAGCTGGCTGCCGTTGATCGCGTCCGTGCTGCTGGCCGAGATCCGGCCCGCGGCGACGTTCGTGATCTGGCGTTCCTGGCCCGGTGCGCCGACGCTCACCACGCCGACCGGCGAGCCGCCTGCGAAGGGGTACGTGACACCGCCGATCGTGGCGCTCGACGTCGGGTTCGCGGCGCTCGTGACCGAGTTCGCGCCGAGCGCGATCGAGTTGGCGACGTTGGCCTGTGCGTTCGTGCCGAAGGCGAGTGCGTCGGCGGCGGTTGCCTTCGCAGCCGAGCCGTACGCTTGCGCGCCGGTGGCGCTTGCCGTGGCCTGGTTGCCGAGCGCGATCGTGTTGTCCGCGGTGGCCTGGTTCGAGCTGCCGAGGGCGAGCGCGCTCGCGCCGTTGGCCGTGTTCGCGTTGCCGAGCGCCACTGCGCCGTTGCCGGTCGCCGTGTCGTTCGCGCCCATCGCCACCGCGCCGGTACCCGTTGCGATGCTCGGGTCGCCGATCGCGACCGCGCCGTCGCCGGTTGCCGTGTTGCCGGAGCCGATCGACACGGCCTTGCCGCCCGTTGCCGAGGCGTTCTGGCCGATGGCGACCGCGCCTGCCGACTGTGCGTTCGAGCCGTCGCCGACCGCGACGCTGCTGGCGCCTGCCGCGCTGGCGTTCACGCCGGCTGCGAGGGCGTTGGTGCCCGTTGCGCCCGTGTTGTCGTAGTTGGCTTGCTGCACGCCGTTGTCGTTGACGCTGTAGTAGTGCGTCTTCGCGGCGTTGATCGCGGTCGAGGTCGAGGTCGACAGCGAGGTGATCGAGCTGGTCGCCGACGACAGGCCCGTCGACGTCGAAGTCGACAGCGAGATTACCGAACTATTCGTCGAGCTGAGGCCCGTGGACAACGAACCGATCGAGCTGTTGGCCGACGAGAGGCCCGTCGAGGTCGAGGTCGACAGCGAGGTGATGGAGCTGTTCGCCGAGGACAAGCCGGTCGAGGTCGACGTGGACAGCGACGTGATGGAGCTATTCGCCGAGGACAGGCCGGTCGAGGTCGAGGTCGACAGCGACGTGATCGAGCTGTTGGCCGACGAGAGACCGGTCGAGGTCGAAGTCGACAGCGAGGTCACCGAACTATTGGTCGAGCTGAGACCCGTGGACAGCGAACCGATCGAGCTGTTAGCCGACGAGAGGCCGGTCGACGTGGAAGTCGACAGCGACGTGATCGAGCTGTTTGCCGACGACAAGCCGGTCGAAGTCGAGGTCGACAGCGAGCCGATCGAGCTGTTCGCAGACGACAAGCCGGTCGACGTGGAAGTCGACAACGACGTGATCGAGCTGTTTGCCGACGACAGGCCCGTCGAGGTCGAGGTCGACAGCGAGGTGATCGAGCTGTTGGCCGAGGACAGACCGGTCGACGTGGAAGTCGACAGCGACGTAATCGAGCTATTCGCCGACGACAGACCCGTCGAGGTCGACGTGGACAGCGACGTGATCGAGCTGTTAGCCGAGGACAGACCGGTCGAGGTCGAGGTCGACAGCGAGGTGATCGAGCTGTTAGCCGAGGACAGGCCGGTCGAGGTCGAAGTCGACAGCGAGGTGACCGAACTATTGGTCGAGCTGAGACCCGTGGACAGCGAACCGATCGAGCTGTTAGCCGACGACAAACCAGTCGAGGTTGAAGTCGACAGCGAGGTCACCGAACTATTCGTCGAGCTGAGGCCCGTGGACAGCGAACCGATCGAGCTGTTAGCCGAGGACAGGCCGGTCGACGTCGAAGTCGAAAGCGACGTGATCGAACTATTAGCCGACGAGAGGCCGGTCGAGGTCGAGGTCGACAGCGAAGTCACCGAACTATCCGTCGAGCTGAGACCCGTGGACAGCGAACCGATCGAGCTGTTAGCCGACGAGAGACCCGTCGACGTCGAGGTCGACAACGACGTGATCGAGCTGTTCGCCGAGGACAAGCCGGTCGAGGTCGACGTGGACAGCGACGTGATCGAGCTGTTAGCCGACGACAGGCCGGTCGATGTCGAAGTCGACAGCGAGGTGACCGAGCTATTGGTCGACGAGAGGCCGGTCGAGAGCGAACCGATCGAGCTGTTGGCCGACGACAGGCCCGTCGAGGTCGACGTCGAGAGCGAACCGATCGAGCTGTTAGCCGACGAGAGGCCGGTCGACGTCGAGGTCGACAGCGAGGTGATCGAGCTGTTGGCAGACGAGAGCCCCGTCGACGTCGACGTGGACAGCGAAGTGATCGAGCTGTTAGCCGAGGACAAGCCGGTCGAGGTCGAGGTCGACAGCGAGGTGATCGAGCTGTTGGCCGACGACAAGCCGGTCGACGTCGACGTGGACAGCGAAGTGATCGAACTGTTAGCCGAGGACAGGCCGGTCGACGTCGAGGTCGACAGCGAGGTGATCGAGCTGTTGGTCGACGAGAGGCCGGTCGAGAGCGAACCGATCGAGCTGTTTGCCGACGACAGACCAGTCGAGGTCGAAGTCGACAGCGACGTGATCGAACTGTTAGCCGACGAGAGGCCGGTCGACGTGGAAGTCGACAGCGATGTGATCGAGCTGTTTGCCGACGACAGGCCGGTCGAGGTCGAGGTGGACAGCGACGTGATCGAGCTGTTTGCCGACGACAGACCAGTCGAGGTCGAAGTCGACAGCGACGTGATCGAACTGTTAGCCGACGAGAGGCCGGTCGACGTTGAAGTCGACAGCGACGTGATCGAGCTGTTAGCCGAGGACAGACCGGTCGACGTCGAGGTCGACAGCGAAGTGATCGAACTGTTAGCCGACGACAGGCCCGTCGACGTCGAGGTCGACAACGACGTGATCGAGCTATTAGCCGAGGACAGACCGGTCGACGTCGAAGTCGACAGCGAGGTGACCGAGCTATTGGTCGACGAGAGGCCGGTCGAGAGCGAACCGATCGAGCTGTTGGCCGACGACAGGCCCGTCGACGTCGAGGTCGACAACGACGTGATCGAGCTGTTGGCCGACGACAGGCCCGTCGACGTCGAGGTCGACAACGACGTGATCGAGCTGTTAGCCGAGGACAGGCCGGTCGAGGTGGAAGTCGACAGCGACGTGATCGAACTGTTAGCCGACGAGAGGCCCGTCGACGTCGAGGTCGACAGCGAGGTGACCGAGCTATTGGTCGATGAGAGGCCGGTCGAGAGCGAACCGATCGAGCTGTTGGCCGATGACAGGCCCGTCGACGTCGACGTGGACAGCGAAGTGATCGAGCTGTTAGCCGAGGACAAGCCGGTCGAGGTCGAAGTGGACAGCGACGTGATCGAGCTATTGGCCGACGACAGACCGGTCGAAGTCGAGGTCGACAGCGAAGTTACCGAACTATTCGTCGAGCTGAGGCCGGTGGACAGTGAACCGATCGAGCTGTTGGCCGACGACAGACCCGTCGACGTCGACGTCGACAGCGACGTGATCGAGCTGTTAGCCGACGACAGGCCGGTCGAGGTCGAGGTGGACAGCGACGTGATCGAGCTGTTGGCCGACGACAGACCCGTCGACGTCGACGTCGACAGCGACGTGATCGAGCTGTTAGCCGACGACAAGCCGGTCGAAGTCGAGGTCGACAACGAAGTCACCGAGCTATTCGTCGAGCTGAGGCCGGTGGACAGCGAACCGATCGAGCTGTTAGCCGACGACAGGCCGGTCGAGGTCGAGGTGGACAGCGACGTAATCGAGCTGTTGGCTGACGACAGCCCCGTCGACGTGGAAGTCGACAGCGACGAGACCGAACTGTTGGTCGAACTCAGGCCGGTCGACAGCGACGAGATTGCGCTGCTGGACGACGACACAGTTGTCGACAGCGAATCCACGGCCACATTGGTTGCAAAGAGCTGCGAGCCGTTGATTGCGTCGGTACTGGCCGCGGAGATCGCGCCGGCCGCAACGTTCGTGACCTGGCGCTGGTTGGTCGAGCTTCCAACACTGACCACGCTCGTCGGATTGCCGCCCGCGAACGTGCTGGTTACGCCACCGACGGTACCGGTAGGCGTCGGGTTGGCTGGGGCCGTAGTGGAGCCGCTGCCCAGCGCGACGCTGCCGACGTTGCTCGCGACGGCATTCGGGCCGATCGCGACCGCGTTGCTTGCGCTCGCGCTCGCAGCATTGCCGACGGCGACGCCGCTTGCGCCGGCTGCGTTGGCAGCATTGCCGACGGCGACACTGCTGGCGCCCGCGGCCGTGGCGGCTACACCGGCGGCGAGCGAGTTGATGCCCGTTGCGCCGTTGTTGTTGTAGTTGGCTTGCTGCACACCACCGTCGTTGACGCTGTAGTAGTGCGTCTTCGCGGCTTCGATCGCAGTCGAGGTCGAGGTGGACAGCGAGGTAATCGAGCTGGTGGCCGACGACAGACCGGTCGACGTGGACGTGGACAGCGAGTTGATACCGGTCGATGTGGACGTTGACAGCGAGGTGATCGAGCTGGTAGCCGACGACAGGCCGGTCGAGGTCGAAGTCGACAGCGAAGTGACCGAGCTATTGGTCGACGAGAGACCGGTCGAGAGCGAGCCGATCGAGCTGGTAGCCGACGACAGGCCGGTCGAGGTCGAAGTCGACAGCGAAGTGACCGAGCTATTGGTCGACGAGAGACCGGTCGAGAGCGAGCCGATCGAGCTGGTGGCCGACGACAGACCGGTCGAGGTCGAAGACGACAGCGAAGTGACCGAGCTGTTGGTCGACGAGAGACCGGTGGACAACGAGCCGATCGAGCTGGTAGCCGACGACAGGCCGGTCGAGGTCGAAGTCGACAGCGAAGTGACCGAGCTATTGGTCGACGAGAGACCGGTCGAGAGCGAGCCGATCGAGCTGGTAGCCGACGACAGACCCGTCGAGGTCGACGTGGACAGCGACTTGATCGAGCTGTTAGCCGACGAGAGGCCGGTCGACGTGGAAGTCGACAGCGAAGTGACTGAGCTATTGGTCGACGAGAGGCCGGTGGACAGCGAGCCGATCGAGCTGTTAGCCGACGAGAGGCCGGTCGACAGCGAACCGATCGAGCTGGTAGCCGACGACAGACCCGTCGACGTCGAAGTCGACAACGAAGTGACCGAGCTATTGGTCGACGACAGGCCGGTCGACAACGAGCCGATCGAGCTGGTGGCCGACGACAGACCCGTCGATGTCGAAGTCGACAGCGAAGTGATCGAGCTATTCGCCGACGACAAACCGGTCGAAGCCGACGTCGACAGGCTCGTGATGCTCGACGTCGTCGTGCTTGCTACCGAATAGAGCTGGCTGCCGTTGATCGCATCGGTGCTGGTCGACGTGACGAGGCCCGCTGCAACGTTCTGGATGCGACGCTCGTTGCCCGCCGTACCGACGCTGACGACGCCGTTGGCAGCGCTTGCGCCGGCAAAGTTGCCGAACGTCTGGCTACCGATCGTGGCGGAGCTGATCGAACCTGTGCCGCCGGTCGCCGAGTTCGCTGCACCAATCGTCGCCGAGTTGTTGCCAAGAGCAACGGAATTTGCCACGTTGGCTGTCGACAGGTAACCGAGCGCCATCGCGTTGCCGGCCGAAGCGGTCGACTGGTATCCCATCGCGACCGCATTGCCGTTGCCGCTGGCCGTCGCAAACGAACCGATCGAAATGTTTCCTGCCTGGGAAGCCGTGGATTGCTGGCCGATTGCCACGCTCTGGAGCGCACTTGCGGTGGCCACGCCAAGCGCCACGCTGCCCCCGCCAGCCGCGCTGGCATTGACGCCGATCGCGGTCGCATAGTTCGCCGTCGCGGAGCTGCCGTTGCCGTAAGCGGAAGCCGGTGCCGAAGAGCCGCCCGCATATGACGAAGCGCCGATTGCGGTCGAACCTGCGTAAGCCGCCGTGGCGCTGCTGCCGATACCGACCGAACCCGCACCCGTCACGCTGTTGGCACTGCCGAGCGCAACCGCGCCGGTGCCATTCGCCGAGTTGCCGTTGCCGAGCGTGACCGCGCCCGTGCCGCTTGCCGAATTGCTGGTGCCGAGCGCAACCGCGCCGTCGCCGCTGGCCGTCTGCGAACGACCGATCGCCACCGCGCCGCCAGTTGCGGAACCGCTGTTGGCCGTCGTGCCCGACGAGCCGATTGCGACGTTCTGGCCGGTTGCACCGGAAACGACGCCATCGCCCTGTGCGATGCCGTAGGCGCCGTTCGTCGTCGCACCACGGCCGATCGCGATGCCGGACGTTGCGCTCGAGGTGACCGACGATTGGCCGCCGATCGAGATCGAATCCTGCGCGGTCGCCTGTGCGCCCGCGGTGGAGTTGCTGCCGATCGCGGTCGAGCCGGCGCCGGACGCCAGTGTCTGAATGCCGTTGACCGCGCTGGTGCTACCCATGGCGGTTGCATAGTTGCCGGTTGCCTTCGTGCCGCTGCCAACGGCGGTGGCGAACTGGCCGGTTGCCGACGTGCCCTGGCCGAATGCGGAAGAGGCAGTGTTGGTGGCCGATGAGCCCGTACCGAAAGCCGTCGAGTTCGATCCGCTGGCGACCGTGTTGCTCGGCGAGTTGGCGCCAATAGCAATCGCGCCGGCATTGGAGGCGGTCGGGCTTTGGCCCGCCACGCACGAGCCGAAAGAGCCGGAGCCGATGGCGATCGAGGTTGAGCTGGTCGAATTGCCGCCCCCGGCGCTATACCCGGATGTCGAGCACTGCGCATAGGCGACGTTGCCGCCGGCCGCCCCGGCGACCATGATGGCGGCCGCGACGGCCTTGACGACGGCCGACTTGTTCGGCTTGCCCCGTGCCGAATCGATTTCCGATGCGGCGACCCACGCGCCGAGGGATTCGTTCCAGATCGAGCGGTATGTGCGGTTCATGTCCTGCTACCTCCAAATATGCACGCCACACACCGGTCTCTTTTGTTAGAGGAATACTCCGTGCGCTCGCGCGAATCTCAAAATTGATGGGCGGAGTTTATTGGAGGGGGATTTTTCAGATTGATAAAAAGTGATAAATAGCGGGTTTTGAAAGTTAAAGGATGGTTAATAAGTCGCGTTTTGATGCATCTGTGTGGAATGTATTTGAAAGTTGTAAGAATGTTTAGTGCAGGGTTTGAAACTTCCGGGGGCGCCTTGGTTTTTCGCATAAAAATCATAGGTTTACGGTAGTTTTGTGCGTTGGATTACACAACGGAGACACTCAATTGTAAGATGGATGAAATAGCAAACGTTTGCGGAGCGGAGGATTCTTTCGGCTATGTAATGTATGTGGATGTGCCATGGGATAATGTGATTCCCATCTTGTCAATGTGTTAATTCAAGATTTGTGTTTCGTTTTTATATTGATTTTATAGATTATCTTTAAATTAAATTAATTTGAAATATCGAACATCTGGCTGTGCTGATTTACGCATCGGGTCCACTGCGATGGCCCGCGAGACGGGCGTTTCGGGCCGGTTGGCCCGTCCAATTTGTAAAAAAGTGCTACAGGGTGGTGGGCCGAACCATCACCATTCATCTTTCGAATTTGTCCTATTGACTATTTCGATGATGGTGACAATCGGATGGGATTCGGCGACGGGGCGAATCCGTCTGACAGGCGTGACGGACTTCGATGGTGCGCCTGGCGGCGACAGGTTGTTAAAAGGGGCTGTCCGGCATCGGTGGCGACGTCCCCGAAACGTCAAATCCCGGGTGTGACAATTTGTCCGCGCGTGCCGAAGCGCCGAAGAAAAAAGGGCGCGAGTGAGTGTGTCAGCCGCGCCACATCAGCAGGTCGATGAAAGTCAGCGAGGTTCCGCACCGCGTGCGATGGGGCGGCCTCGAGTTGCCCGGTTGCCCGACCGGACAACCGGGGCAACCGGGCTGCTGCCCGGCGCGGCGCCCTTACTTCTTGAGAAACCGCAGCGCGAATCGCGCCATGCGCGGCACGAACAGCGGGCGCAGCAGGCGCTTGTCGTAGCCGGCCATCCGCCGGTCGTTCTCGGCGAGACACAGTTCGATCAGCTCGCGCGGATTGAGCGCGTCGCCGATATCGGCGGTGCCGGTTGCCGGGAAGTTCGCGTCACGTGCCACGCCGTCGGAATCGATGCCGCGCGCGATGCCGATGCGCTCCCGGATCAAATGCACCCACACGGCCGCGACCCGCGCGAAGAACCACGGCCGGCGCCACCACGGGAGCGAGCGCCAGTACCACGCGTACCAGTTCACGAAGAACAGGATGTGGCGGCCTTCTTCCTGGATCACCGGCTCGAAGGTTTCAACGAGTTCGGGCGGGAAATAGCCGGAGCGCTGCGCGGAACGGAACAGGCCGAACGCGAAGAAGCTGTCGATGCATTCGCTGAAGCCCGTGACGATCCACCACCACTCGGGATCTTTCGGTGCAGGGTAGGCCGGCTCGGGGGCGAGCCGGATGCCGTATGCCTCGACGAGCTTCGACAGCACGACCTTGTGCCGCGCTTCCTCGCCGCCGTCCATCTCGAGCGCGCGGCGCAATAGCGGATTGCCGATCGTCGCCGCATAGGTGGCCACGCGAATCGATGCGCGGCCTTCGGTCTGCACCGCGATGTCCCAGATCGGCAGCGACGTGAGCCGTTTGAGCTCGGCGGGCGTGAGCGCCGGCCAGTCGATCACGGCCGGCTTGTACGGATTGTGTGTGTCGAGCAGCATGCGGCAGAACATCTGCATGTGCGCATCGGAACCGATCCGGACCGGACCTTGCCTCTCGAAGGTCCAGTTGCGCATTGCGTGATCTGCTGCTGCATGCTGTTCCTGCAGCGTGTCACTCATGGCTGTTGTTATGCGATTACGGGTCGAAAGATTCTTGCATAGCTTCCGTAAACGCGTATTTTCGAGCGGCCATGCGCACGCCGGCCAGGCGTGCGTCACGCGTTCGTGTCGACCCAGAGGCGGCCCCAGCGGGACGCGTAGGCCAGAGCGTGCTCTTCCTCGAAGAAGAAATCGATCGCGTCGAACGAAACGGCGCGCGGCGACGGGCCGCCGCTCGCCTTCTCGATCGTCAGGTTGGCGGCGAACAGCCCGTTCGGCAACCGGGCGGCAGCGGGGGCGACTTCGTAGCCCTTGTAGCGGATCGTACGGTTCATGGCGTGCGCGGAGAAAGTTCGGAGGTTCAGCGTACGAAAACCCGCCCGCGGCGTGAACCAATCTTTCGGCCAATGCAAATCACGCGGCGGGCCGAATTCTTATCGGCGCGGGGAAAGGGCAGCAGGGAGAGGCGTCGACGTACACGGCGCGTGGCCGCTCGTCCGAATGTGCACCGCCCGCGCCGGCGAATGGAATCGTCCGGGCGCGGGCGGTGGAAGGCGGGGAAATTACTGGTTGGCGATCTTCAACACGGGTGCGAGCGCATCGACCGATGCCGCATGCGAGGCCGCGCGATGCGATGCGAACGCGAGCGCGAACTCGGCCGCCTGCGTGCCGACCGTCTCGAGCTGCGCGACGACCTTCGGATCCGAGCAGCTCTCGGCGCTGTCGAAGCGCGTTTCGAGCGTGTTCACGGTCGCGCCGAACGGCGTCGGCCAGCCGCGCAGCGCGTGCACGATCGAACGCAGCGACGTCAGCACGGTGCCGGCCGCCTGCCAGCCGTAGGCCGTGACGATCAGGCCGACCGCACGGCCGTCGAGATACGGGCGATCGTCCGCGCGCAGTTCCTCGAGCGTGTCGAGTGCGTTCTTCACGAGGCCGGAGACGCCGCCGTGATAGCCGGGCGTCGCGATGATGATCGCGTCGGCCTGGCGCACGGCGTCGATCAGTTCGCGCTGCGCGTCGGTCAGCGTTTTGTGCTCGGGCGCGTAGTGCGGCAGCGTATGCAGGAACGGGCCGTCGAACAGCCGCGTGCGTGCGCCGGCCGCTTGCGCGCCGCGCAATGCGAACGACAGCGCGCGTTCGGTCGACGACGCTGCCCGGGTGGTACCGCCAATGCCGACGACGAACGGGCGGCGGTGTAGATCGAATGCAGTCAAGGGGCGCTCCTGGGGGATGGCTTGCCCGGCTAAGCACAGGCTTAAAACCAGATGGTAACGACCCCGCCGCCACTCTGAAAACGACTTTTCGTTCTATCGATATGCCGCGCGGCAGGGGCAATCGTGTGCGCGGCCGCCCAGATCGATAGCAGAAATGCTTGGTTGGGACGGCGTGCCGCGGTCGATAAGATGGGCCCGTCTCCTCCATGATGTCTCTACTGACATGGGTTGGCCCCGCCGCGCGGATGCAGGCGGGGCTTTTTTTCGTCCCGGTCTGGAAAAAGGGGCGCGATGTGCGGGGCCGTTGCCCGTTACTCGAACACCGGCCGGAAGAAGCTGCGCTCGTAGCTGACGATGCAGCGTGTTTCCTCCGCGTAGCGGAACGCGGCCTGGCAGGCCGGATCGTCCATCGAGCGTTCGCGGTAGCGCTCGTATTCGGCGAGGCTCGGGAACGAGAACATCGCGAGCGCGATGTTGTTCGCCCCTTCGGACGGCAGGAAGTAGCCGTGATGCGTGCCGCCGAACTTTTCGACGAGCGGAATCCACATCCTGCCGTAGGTTTCGAACTGGTCGAGCTTGTACGGGTCGATGACGTAGCGAAGGTAGCAGGTGATCATGAGCGCGCTCGGTGAGGGAAGGAACCCGCGAGTCTGGAAGGCGTCGCCGCATGTGTCAACGGCGTTCGCCGGCGAGTGATTCGGCCGCGGGATGCGTTGCTTGCGCAAACAACGATCGGTGCGCTTTCATGCGTTCGCAACGACCCGCGCAGCGCCGCGGCGCGCACCTTTTCAACCATCTCTCCCGCACGCATTTCCCCAAACTTTTACGACATTTTTTCTTGCGAGGGCGGCTGGCGCGCTCATAGACTTCGGGCATCCCAACCACGGAGCAAGGCAATGTCGATACCCTGGAACGCGATCGCCGAACACATACCCGCCGCGCCGCCTTCCGTGCGCGCCGATCGGGTGATCGTGCGGCGTTTCGATCCGGCCTTCGACAGTTATGCACAACTCACGCCGATGCTGCATCGCGCGTTCGCGCGACTCGGTGCGATGGGACTCAACTGCACGTGCGTCGACCAGAGCGAGGACGTCACGCGCCGCCGCGCGGAAGCGGGCGAGTGCTACGTCGCCGTGTGCGGCGGGCGCGTGATCGGCACGGCCACGCTGTATGCGACCGATCCGTCGTCGGCGTGCTCGCTGTACCGGCGCGAAGGCGTCGCGAGCGTGCGGCAGGTGGCGGTGGACCCCGATTGCCAGAGCCGCGGGATCGGCGCGTTGCTGCTGTCGTTCGCCGAACAGTGGGCCGCGCTGCGCGGCTATACGCTGCTCGCACTCGATACGCCGCATCCCGCTTCGCACCTGCTCGCGTTCTACGGCGCGCAGGGTTTCGACGTCGTCGACGTGATGCGCTTCGACGGCAAGCGCTACGACAGCGCGATCCTCTGCAAGCGGCCCGTCGCGCAGGTGGCGCGCCGGGTGGCGCCGGCGTCGCGCATGGCCGCGCGCGTGGCGGCCGTGCGGCGTCTTGCGTATGCGTTGCCGTCGCGCGTGGTCGCCGTGGCCCGGCGCGGCCAGCACGTGCGCCGCGGCGCCGGCTGGGCGGCACGACGCGCGGCCGGTGCCGCGAGTTGCCGCTCGTCGCCGTGGCGTCCGCGTCAGCACGGGCGCTACACGTTCGGCTGAACGCCGCGCACCGGTTCGTTTTCCTGCTTTGCCGCGTAAGCGTCGGATGAGCGGAGTGTGGCGCTCCCGCTCGTGTACGGCCCTTGAGACACCCCCGCCGCGCCGCGGCGAAACGGACGTTTACGCGCTTTTTACACCCCGACGCGATCCTTTGCCGCGATCTTCACGCGAACCTTCATAAGATGGTTGCGTGGAAACGAAAGCCGCACGCGAGCATGCGCGAAGGCCGCCGGCTCGCCTGACCGATGCCGGATGTCGATGCGCGGGCGTGCCGGCAAAAGGAAACCGCCATGTCTCTCTCGCCCGTGACAGGTCCGCGCCCTGCGCAGCCCGGCCATCCGCGCACGGCCGTGCGCTCGATGTTCGATCCCGCGCTCGTGCGCCCGGCGATCGCCGATTCGTTTCGGAAACTCACGCCGCGCACGCAGTTCCGCAACCCGGTGATGTTCTGCGTGTACGTCGGCAGCATCCTGACCACGATCCTGTGGATCGCCGCCTTGTTCGGCCAGGCCGAAGCGCCCGCCGGCTTCATCGTCGCGATCGCGCTGTGGCTGTGGTTCACCGTGGTGTTCGCGAACTTCGCCGAAGCGCTCGCCGAAGGGCGTTCGAAGGCGCAGGCCGCATCGCTGCGCAGTGCGAAACACAACGTGGTCGCGAAAAAGCTCTCGGCGCCGCGTGCGAAGGCGGTCGTCGAAGTGATGGCATCGACCGACCTGCGCAAAGGCGACGTCGTGCTCGTCGAAAACGGCGACACGATCCCGGCCGACGGCGACGTGATCGAAGGCGTCGCGTCGGTCGACGAATCGGCGATCACCGGCGAATCCGCGCCGGTGATCCGCGAGGCGGGCGGCGATTTCTCGTCGGTGACGGGCGGCACGCGCGTGCTGTCCGACTGGATCGTCGTGCGTGTCGCCGTCAATCCGGGCGAGGCGTTCCTCGACCGGATGATCGCGATGGTCGAGGGTGCGAAGCGCAAGAAGACGCCGAACGAGATCGCGCTGACGATCCTGCTCGTTGCCTTGACGATCGTGATGCTGCTCGCCACCGCCACGTTGCTGCCGTTCTCGACGTTCGCGGTCGAGGCGATGAAGGCCGGCCATGTCGTGACGATCACCGCACTGGTTGCGCTGCTCGTGTGCCTGATCCCGACGACGATCGGTGGCCTCTTGTCCGCGATCGGCGTGGCCGGGATGAGCCGGATGATGCAGGCGAACGTGATCGCGACGTCGGGCCGCGCGGTGGAAGCCGCCGGCGACGTCGACGTGCTGCTGCTCGACAAGACCGGCACGATCACGCTCGGCAACCGCCAGGCGTCGGCGTTCGTGCCCGCGCCGTTCGTGACCGAGGAAGCGCTGGCCGATGCCGCGCAGCTGTCGTCGCTTGCCGACGAAACGCCGGAAGGCCGCAGCATCGTCGTGCTCGCGAAGCAGCGTTTCAACCTGCGCGAGCGCGACATGCAGGCACTGCACCCGGTGTTCCTGTCGTTCAGCGCGCAGACGCGGATGAGCGGCGTCGACCTCCCGGGCCGCGAGATCCGCAAAGGCGCCGCGGATGCGATCAAGCACTACGTCGAGTCCTACGGCGGCCGCGTCACCCGCGAAGTCGAGGCCGTCGTGACCGACATCGCGCGTCGCGGCAGCACGCCGCTCGCGGTGGCGGAGCGCGTCGACGGCGTTGCCCGCGTGCTCGGCGTGATCGAGCTGAAGGACATCGTGAAGGGCGGCATCAAGGAGCGCTTCGCGGAACTGCGCAAGATGGGCATCAAGACCGTGATGGTGACGGGCGACAACCGGCTGACGGCCGCGGCGATCGCGGCGGAAGCGGGCGTCGACGATTTCCTCGCGGAAGCGACGCCGGAAACCAAGCTCGCGACGATCCGCGAGCATCAGGCGGCGGGCCGTCTGGTTGCGATGACGGGCGACGGCACCAACGATGCACCGGCGCTCGCGCAGGCCGACGTCGCCGTGGCGATGAATACCGGCACGCAGGCGGCGAAGGAAGCCGGCAACATGGTTGACCTCGACTCGAACCCGACGAAGCTGATCGAGATCGTCGAGATCGGCAAGCAGATGCTGATGACGCGCGGGTCGCTGACGACGTTCTCGATCGCGAACGACGTCGCGAAGTATTTCGCGATCATCCCGGCCGCGTTCGCGACGACGTATCCGCAACTGCGCGTCCTCGATGTGATGCACCTCGCGTCGCCGGCGTCGGCGATCCTGTCGGCGGTGATCTTCAACGCACTGATCATCGTCGCGCTGATCCCGCTCGCGCTGAAGGGCGTGCGCTATCGCCCGCTCGGCGCCGCGCCGCTGCTGCGCAGGAACCTGTTGCTGTATGGACTCGGTGGCGTGCTGTTGCCGTTCCCGTTCATCAAGCTGATCGACATGGTGCTGGTGGCATGCGGATGGGCCTGAGCATGGGCGCGCACAATGCACCGGACGAAGGCGCTGCCGCATGAGCGAACCGAGCGTCGTCATCGTGATCGTCGACGAAGACAGGTTCATCCGGCATTTCGTCCGTATCGCGCTGAAGGCCGAGCACATGCACGTCTTCGAGGCCGCGACCGGAGCGGCGGGCGTGGCGGCCGTCGGCGCGCGACGTCCCGACCTGATCGTCGCGGACACGAACCTGCGCGACATCGGCGGCACCGACCTGATCCATGTGCTGCGTGCGTACTCGGCCGCGCCGCTGATCGTGCTGTCGGCACTGAGCGCGGAACGCGACAAGGTGGCGGCGCTCGACGCGGGCGCGGACGACTACCTGACCAAGCCGTTCGGCGCCGCCGAGTTGATCGTGCGGATTCGTGCGCACCTGCGGCGGCAAGCCGGCGGCGGGCGCATCGATGCGGCGTGCGCCCGCTTCGGCGACGTGACCGTCGATCTCGGCGATCGCCAGGTGTTGCGCGGCGGGGCGCGCGTGCATCTGAGCCCGATCGAATTCCGGCTGCTGGCCGCGCTCGCGCATCACGCGGGCCGGCTACTGACGCACGACCGCCTGCTGAGTGAAGTATGGGGCGCGGCGCACGGCAAGGATGCGCACTACCTGCGCGTGTATGTCGGCCACCTGCGGCGCAAGCTGGAATGCGATCCGCGGCGGCCCGCGTACATCGTCACGGAGACGGGCGTCGGCTACCGGCTCGACGGTGCGCGGTAGCGACGCGCTCAGGGATTCGCGGCCGTCCGCAGCGCGTCGCTCGCCGCGCCGTTCGAACGGCGCAGCTGCGCATCGAATTGCTGCACGCGCAGCGCGACCCGCTGCGCATAGCGCTTCGTGCCGCCGTTGTAGCGCACGAGCGCGGTTTCGACGTCGCCATCCGCATCGTCGAGATAGCCGCGGAAGATCGCCGCGCCGATCCGCACGTTGGTAGCCGGATCGGAGAGATCCTTCACATGCGCGACGAGATCGCGATGGGCGGTGGGCATCACCTGCATCAACCCGCGCGCGCCGGCGACACTGACCGCGTGGCGATCGAAGCCCGACTCGACCGCGATGATCGCGAGCAGCAGTGCCGGAGCAAGCCCGTAGCGATCCGATTCGGTCTGCACCGCGCGCGCGATCGTGCGCGCGTCGGCGTACGCGAGGTGAAAGCGGTTGCGCAGCGCGGTGACGATCGTGTCGAGGGTCGGGGGAAGCGAGGGTTCGGTCGTGCTGGCTGCGCTGGCCGGCGCCGCTGGCGTGTCGTCGGCATGCGCGGGCAATGCGATCGACAGCGGCAGCACGATCGGGAAGAGCAGCAGAAGCCGCTTCAGCCGCAGGGCCGGGCGCACGCGCGTGCGTGGCAGCAGCCGGTCATACGATGGATAGGTTTCCTGCATGTCGTCGCATCGTGGTTCCGATGCGACGACTGTACGCAGTTATGCATTGCGACCGTCGAAAGAAACCGGCACGCGAGATAAACGGCGCGTAAAGACGGGTGGTGCGCAAGACTGCGCGGCGTCACCCGTCGCGGCCGTGCGTATCGCCGCCACTTTTCGCGAGGCGCCACGCAATCGTGCCGAGCACGCCGACCGCGACGACCAGCGCGCCCCACAGCACATAGCGGCGCGGTGCATCCGGATCGGCGGCTGACGCCGGCGCGACTGCCGACACCGGCAGCACCGCGCCGACCCGCGCGGGCCGCACTTCGGGCGCCATGCCCACCAGCAATGCGTCGCGGCTCACGGCCGACGACACGAGCGACGCGTCGCCGACGCCGAGCGTAAACGGCGGCGTGCCGCGCGCGACGAACGTCAGCGCGGCCGGATGCCAGCCGATCGCGACGGCCGGCTGGCCGCCGCCGAATCCGCCATTGCGCATGTCGACGACGATCCGCCACGCGCGATCCGTATTCGCCGCGAATTCGAGCGGCGGATTGCGCTGTTCGCCGGTCTTGCCCTGCAGCCGGAACAGCACGGCGCCCGCGACGTCGCGCCACGGCGCCTGCGGGTCGGCGCGGCTCTGCAGCGTCGCGCGTGCGACGGTGTTCGGCTGCGGCAGGTCGATGCGCACGCGGTCGACCGGATACGCGCCGTCGGTGTCGAACAGATACTCGCCTGGCGTGGCGCCGGCCCGCACGCGCACGGCGTCGCGCCATTGGCGCGGCACGGAGGCGGTGTCGGTCCCGCGTGCATCGCGTGGGTGCGTCTCGACGTCGATCGACGCGATCGCGGGTGCGCCGTCGAGCCAGTCGAGCCGCAGGTAGCGCGGCGCCGCGCCTTCGAGCGCGATGCGTTCCTGCACCAGCATCGCGTCGCCGTGGCCCACCTTCAGCAGTTGCGTGCTGCCGAGCGGCCGCCAGCTGCGCAGGTCGTCGCTGGCTTCGACGGCGACACGCCCCTGGTAGCTGTCGTCGCTCACGTGCACGAGCAGCGCGTCGATCTCGCCGTCCGCATGCGACAGGTCGACGAGATCCGCGCCGTGCTTCGCGCGCACCGGTGCGGCGACGCCCGCGCGCAGCGCGCCGTCGGGGCCGACCGTCACGCCGAGCGGCGCATTGCCGTTGTCGGCGTGGGCGGGCGGCAGCGCAAACCAGTGCACCGGCGTGCGCTTCGGCGGGACGGCGGGCGCGGCCGCCGCGGGCGCGTCGAGCGAATACGGCACGGGCTCGCCCGCGCCGTTGAAGATGCGCACGTCACCGAGGTCGTCGCGCCGGCTCGCCGCGTAGACAGGCTGCGGCACGGTGAGCTGGTAATACGCGGCGGTGCCGTCGAGGTCGAGCGAGAAGCGCTGCGCGACGCGCCCGTCGGCCGCCGCGAACGACGCGAGCAGGCTCAGTCCGAGCAGGGCGGCGAGTCGTTTCATGGCGTGTCGTCCTGCTGCGCGGCGGCCTTCGGCGGCAGCGGCGAGAAATACCCGATCAACAGCAGCAGCACGCCGATGCCGATGAACGACACGATGCGCTCGATGCCGGTCACGTGCGACAGGTCGAACAGGAACAGCTTGACGACCGTGAGCGCGAGCAGCGCGGCGCCGACGAACCACAGCGGACGCAGCCCGCGGCGCGTGGCCCAGATCGTGATCGCGAGCGCGCAGAGCGTCCAGTACACGGATACCGATGCCTGCACGAGCGTCGATTCCGCCATCGCGCCGAGTTCGTACGGCACGCCGGCCCAGTGATGCAACGTGCGCAACAGGATCGCGTTCAGCCACAGGAACGCGGTCGCGCCGGCCGCGCTCAGCAGCTCGACGCGATACTTGCCGAACGACCAGCCGAGCTTGCGTGCGCGCACGAACCACGACGCAGCGAGTGCGTAGACCACCGCGAGCACGAGGTCGAGCGGGTTGAAGAGCGGCACGCGCGCCCAGTTTCCGCCGTCCTGCGTGAAGTTTGCGTAGAAGGTCCACCCCCACATCACGACGATCAGCGGCAGCGACGCGAGCGCGCACACGCGGGCGATGCCGTCGCGACGCGTCAGCCACATCCCGGCGAACGCAAACAGGCTCCAGCCGACCATGAACACCTGCTGGATGCCGAACGACGACAGCACGGTGTCGATGTCGTAGGCCAGGTGGAAGCGCTGATGCAGCGTGCGCAGCATCAGTGCGTTGAACCACAGGAACACGGTGGCGATGGCCACGTAGTCGACGACGCGCGGATGCCACGCGATGCCGAGCGTCTTCAGCCGGCGCAGCCACACGGCGAATGCAATGAACACCAGGCACTGCGCGATGTCGAGCGGGTTGAGCAGCGGCAGCCAGAAGAGCGGCGCCGCGTTGCCGTCGCTGATCACGCTGGCAATGCTCCACAGCCACAGCAAGGCCGCGAGCGGCGCCGCACCCCACACCTGGTACGCGCGCGGAAACGCCGCGACGGGCCAGCGCAGCCGCGAGCCGGGGCCCGACACCAGCAGGAGCAGCGCACCGAAACCGTAGGCCCACGTGCTCCAGCTCCACGCGCCTTCGGGCACGTACGCACGCAGGCGCCAGAAGCCTTCGAGCGACAGCAGCCCGCACGCGGTCCAGAACATCAGCGTATGCAGCGGCGCGATGATGGCTGCGGAGAGAGATGGCGCGACGGCGCGCGCCGAGCCTGGCGCGGAATCGGCGCCTGCCGTGCCGCGCGACTGGCGCCACAGCAGCGCAAGGCCTGCGCCGACGGCGACGGGCCACGCGAACGCGCCCATCCCCGACAGCGGCGCTTCGTGCGCATCGAACACACGCAGCGCGAGCAGCGC
Organism: Burkholderia sp. HI2500; assembly: GCF_002223055.1. Lineage (NCBI taxonomy): Bacteria > Pseudomonadati > Pseudomonadota > Betaproteobacteria > Burkholderiales > Burkholderiaceae > Burkholderia > Burkholderia sp. HI2500. Next base: position 117,049 of record NZ_NKFL01000006.1, read on the forward strand.
CAGCACCGGCGTCAGCGCGAGCGCGGGCCATTCGGCGAGCGGCCACGCCAGCCGGCGGCGGGCGACGTGCGCGAGCCACGCGGTGCCGGCCGCGAACAGCGCGGTCGAATCGACGACGAAGCGGTCGGCATGCAGGTCGACGTGACGGCTCGCGTAGACGAGGATCTCGTGCAGGCCGCCGCTCACCCACCACAGCAGCCCCCATGCGGCGGCCGCGGCGCCGATCTCGGGCATCCACGCATGCCACGCGCGGGCTTCGCCGCGCCCGTGCAGCCACCAGCCGGTGAACAGGCCGGCGAGCGCGATCAGCAGCATCGCGATATACGGGCTGTTGAGCACCGGCAACGCGGTGGCGTCGGCCGGCCCGAGCAGGCTCGTGAAGAACGCGCCGGCCGCGGCAACCTGCATCAGCAGCCCGAAGCCGAACCGCAGCATGCGCTTCTCGCGCACGCCGAGCCAGACGACGGCCGCGCCTTCGATCGCCCACGCGGCGCTGGTCGTCGGACCGGAGAACGCGAGCGGCACGGCCAGCGTCGCGAAGATCACCGCGAGCGCGAGCGTGGATTCGAACAGCAGCGCGAGGCGGTCGCGGCGCCGCGCGAGCCACGCGGTGACCACGACGTAGAACGCCGACAGCGCGACGGCGCTCCACGCGAGCCCGAACGGCATGTCCTTCACGAGCGACGCCTGCAGCGCGGTCGCGACGATCGGCGTGCCGAACACGAGCGTGCCGTCCACGTAGTGCCGCAGCGCGAGTTCGCGCTTCACCGCATACAGCAGCGCGATGCCGACGTACATCAGGAAGAACAGGATGAGGAACGGCTCGGTGCTCGCGAACAGCGCGGGGCGGTAGGCCGTCACGCCCCACGCGGAGCCGATCGTGAACGTGAAGACGAAGCCGAGCAGGTTCAGCGGACGCCAGGCCTTGAACCACGCGATCGCGAAGATGCCCGCGTTCAGCAGCGCGTAGTAGCTGAACAGCGCGACATGGTTGCCCTGGCCGGTCGACAGCAGCACCGGCGCGAGAAAGCCGCCCGCGGTGCCCATGAACGCGAGCGGCAGCGCGTTCTGCCGCACCGCGAGGAACGCGCTCAGCGCGCACACGGCCACCATCAGCGGGAACGCTGCGCCGACGGGCAGCAGCGCGTAAAGCTTGGTCGCGGCGAAGATCGTCAGGTACAGGATGCCGACGCCGCCGCCCTGCAGCACGAGCCCGTACGCCGAACGGCGCGCGCGTACGCGCCAGCCGATCGCGAGCAGCGCGGCCGCGGCGAGCGCGGTGCCGGCGAGGCGGAATTCGATCGGCAGCATGTGGTTGTCGGCCGCGTACTTGAGCAGGAACGCGACGCCGAAGAACAGCACGATGATCCCGACGCGCACGACCGTGTTGCCGCCGAGCAGCCAGTCGCGTGCGGCGCGGAATGCGCGCTCGACGAGGTCGGGCTCGCGCGGTTTGGGCGGCGCGGGAGGCGCCGACGGTGCGGGCGCCGGGGCGGCACGCGTTTCGCTCGCGCGGATCGCGGCGGCCGGTGTCGGTGCCGGCGTGGCGGCGCGAACGAGGGTGGGAGCGGGGGCCGATGCGGACGCCGGTGCATCCGCGCGTGCGGCGGCCGGCTGGGCAGGCGGGCGCGGCGGCAGGGCGGCCGAAGGCGGGACGGGTGCGGATGGGGTGGCGGAGGCGGTGCCGGAGGGCGTGTGCACCGTCGCGCCGCTCGCGGCCGAGCCGGCTTTCGCACCGGCCAGCTGGCCGCGCAGCGATGCGACTTCGCGCGTCAGCGTCTCGACGGTCGCCTCGAGGCGCGCGACGCGCTCGGCCAGGGGAACCAGCGGCTGGGCGGGCGGTGCCTGCATCGCGAACGCATCGGGGGCCGTGCCTTTGTTCTTGCGCTTGCGCTGTTGCAGCGTGTTGTCGAGGCAGAACCCGATCGCGGCGCCGAGCACTGCGCCGGTAATGGCGGAGAAATCCCCGATCAATGCGGCAATCCCGCCCACGATGAAGCCGATTGCGGTAAAAGCCCAGTTCATCTCGCCTTGCTCCCTCTCTCGTATCGTTATCGGCCTGCGATCGGATGTTTGCCGGTCGAGGCGGTATCGGCATGGCCGGCAGGCGAACCGGCATGCGCTGCTGACCACGGCGGCCGCGTGATGGCCTGTGTCGCGGTCAGCCTGTTGGCGGGGAATGTATCACAGCGGCTGTCGGGGATTTTCCGGGTTGGCGCGGTATCGCGGCGTGCACCGTCCGGTGTCGCCGCGCGGCTTTTTGCACGGTCATGCTTTTTATCGGTGGAGACGATGCGCTTTCGTCTGAGCAGATCGACGCGTGATCGGACGTGAAATTGTCGTAAAGCGACGCGTGCCCGATGCGAATTGGCGCAACGCGCGACGCGATCCGCGCCGCGTTGCTGCGCACAAGTCCGACGCGCGACGCCCGCCGTTGCTGGCCGTGCGCGTATTGCGCCGCCGCAATCGGGGGCCGCCGCGTGCCGCGGCCCGCCCGGCGGGGCTGGCAGCCGTGTCGTATTTGCGCAAGCGTTTGTCGTAATTCGTCGGCAGGTCGGGGTTTTTTCTGGCAACTATGTAGGCACGCTAAGACAAGCGCGAGTCCCCGCTACACGAGGAGAAGGTTTCGATGGATGCCCCCAAGGTCGTGGTCGAAGGTCTGTGCAAGGTGTTTGGAAGCAACCCGCAGCAGGCGCTCGACATGCTCGCCGCCGGCGCGACGAAGGACGATGTGCTCAAGCGCACCGGCCAGGTCGTCGGCGTGCACAACGTCTCCTTCGATGTGCAGGAAGGCGAAATTTTCGTGCTGATGGGCCTGTCCGGCTCCGGCAAGTCCACGCTGATCCGCCTCGTGAACCGGCTGGTCGATCCCAGCGCCGGCAAGGTGATGATCGACGGGCTCGACGTCGCGTCGGCGCGTCGCTCGGCGCTGACCGCGCTGCGTCGCAAGGACATGAGCATGGTGTTCCAGTCGTTCGCGCTGATGCCGCACCGCACCGTGGTGTCGAATGCCGCGTTCGGACTCGAAGTCGGGGGCATGGGCAAGAAGGAGCGCGAGCGCCGCGCGATGGAAGTGCTCGAGCAGGTCGGCCTCGCCCCGTTCTCGCACAAGCTGCCGTCCGAGCTGTCGGGCGGCATGCAGCAGCGCGTCGGCCTTGCTCGCGCGCTGGCCGTGAACCCGTCGCTGATGATCATGGACGAGGCGTTCTCCGCGCTCGATCCGCTCAAGCGCCGGGAAATGCAGGATGTGCTGCTGCAGCTGCAGAAGGAACAACGCCGCACGATCATGTTCGTGTCGCACGATCTGGAAGAAGCGCTGCGCATCGGCAACCGCATCGCGATCATGGAAGGTGGCCGGCTCGTGCAGGTCGGCACGCCGCAGGACATCATCGCGAACCCGGCCGACGATTACGTGCGCGCGTTCTTCGACGGCATCGACACCAGCCGCTACCTGACGGCCGGCGACCTGATGCAGACGGGCGCCGTGCCGATCGTGTCGAAGTGCGATGCCGCGAACGTCGCGGCGACGCTGAACGGCAGTGCCGACTATGCGTTCGTGCTCGATGCGCAACGCAAGATCCGCGGCTTCGTCACGCGCGACGCGATCGGCCAGGCGACGCCGTCCGTGAGCCCGATCGAATCCATCCGGCGCGACGCGTCGCTCGAACATGTCGTCGCGCGTGTGGTCGCGAGCCCGAATGCACTGCCGGTCGTCGACGACGACGGCTGCTACTGCGGCTCGGTCGATCGTGCGCTCATCCTGAAGGCCATCACGCGTTCGCGAGGTTCCCATGTCTGAAATGATTCCGCTCGGTACCTGGGTCGACCAGTCCGTTCACTACCTGCTCGACCACGACGCCAAGACGTTCGACACGATCGGCCAGGCGATCGAAGGGCTCGCGGCATTCGTCGAGCACGGCCTGCAGGCGATCCCGATGTGGCTGATGATGGCGATCTTCATCGGCGTCGGGCTGTGGCGGGTGGGCTGGCGCTTCGCGCTGTTCACGACGCTGTCGCTGCTGCTGATCTTCGCGACGGGCTTCTGGGACCAGACGGTCATCACGCTCGGCCTCACGCTGTCGTCGACGATCATCAGCCTCGTGCTCGGCATCCCGCTCGGCATCTGGGCCGCGAAGAGCAAGTGGGTCGCCGCGATCGTGCGCCCGATCCTCGACCTGATGCAGACGATGCCCGCGTTCGTCTACCTGATTCCGGCCGCGATGCTGTTCGGTCTCGGCCGCGTGCCGGGGATCCTGTCGACGGTGATCTTCGCGATGCCGCCCGCGGTGCGCCTGACGAGCCTCGGGATCCGCCACGTGAACCGCGAGATCGTCGAAGCCGGCCAGGCCTTCGGCTGCACGCCGTGGCAGCTGCTGTACAAGGTGCAGTTCCCGAATGCGCTGCCGTCGATCATGCAGGGCGTGAACCAGACGATCATGATGGCGCTGTCGATGGTGATCATCGCGTCGATGGTGGGTGCGGGCGGCCTGGGCAACGACGTGCTCGCCAGTATCCAGCGCCTCGACATCGGCCTCGGTTTCGAAAGCGGTCTGTCGGTCGTGCTGCTCGCGATCATTCTCGATCGCATCACCGAAAGCTTCGGCCGTGCGCCGGGCACCGTGAAGGCGCCGCTGTTCTCGGGCCTCAAGCAGCTGTTTCGCGTGAAGGCCGCGCCCGCGCAGGCCTGACCTCCGGCGGCCGGCATCCCCGGCCGCTCACCCTGAATGAATAACGGCTTCCGCGGTTTCCGCCGCGGGGCTGGCCCCCTGCAACCTCCTCGCCAGGAGACCGATGTGACGTCCGCCGTCGCTGTCGCGCCCGCAGCCTGCGTTTCACCGGTTTCATCGCTCGCCCATTTCGGCTTCCTGACGCTGCCGAACTTTTCGATGATCGCGTTCTCGAGCGCCGTCGAAGTGCTTCGGATGGCGAACTACGTCGGGCGTGCCGATCACTATCAGTGGTCGATCTATTCGCTCGACGGCAGTCCGGTTCACGCCAGCAACGGCATCGCGGTACGGCCCACGCAGGCGCTCGACTACACGAACCTGCCCGACGTGATGATCGTGTGCGGCGGCATCCGCATCCGCGACGTGGTCGACGAAGGCGCGCGCGATACGCTCGCGGCGCTCGCCGAACGCGGTCTGCCGCTCGGCGGCATCTGCACGGGCGCGTATGCGCTGATGTCGAGCGGGCTGCTCGACGGCTATCGCTGCACGGTGCACTGGGAGAACCTGTCCGCGTTGCATGCCGAGTTTCCGCAAGTGGGTTTCGCCGATGAACTGTTCGTCGTCGACCGCGACCGGCTGACCTGCACCGGCGGCACCGCGCCGCTCGACCTGATGCTGAACCTCGTCGGGATGCGCTTCGGCCAGCAACTGGCCGCGCAGGTGTCCGAGCAGTTCATCCTGGAGCGCATCCGCAGCTCGACGGACACGCAGCCGATTCCGGTCGATGCGCGCGTCGGCTTCTCGCGCGCGGAGCTGATCGAGGTCGTGCGGCTGATGGAGGCGAACATCGAGGAGCCGCTGTCGCTCGAGGAGCTCGCGCGGCTCGTGCGGCTGTCGCAGCGGCACCTGCAGCGCATGTTCAAGGTGTACCTGAACGTGTCGCCGACCCACTATTACCTGACGCTGCGCCTGAAGCGCGCACGCGACCTGCTGCGCACGACCGACGCGTCGATCGCACGCGTGACGACGGTCTGCGGTTTTCATTCGCCCTGCCATTTCAGCAAGGCCTACCGTGCGCAGTTCGGCCACGCGCCGAGCTACGAGCGCCGGTTGCCGGGGCGCTGACTAATCCAATGGTCCGCGACGCCGCCGGGATCGCGGCGCGCGGCTTCAATAAACGATCCCGCATTCAAGCAAACGACATCACTTTGAGGAGAAGCAAGATGAAGCGCCTATTGATCGCAGCGGTGTGCGGGATCGGGATAACCGCGCCGATGTCGGCCGTGTATGCGGCCGATCCGCCCGTGTGCAAGAACGTGCGCTTCGCGGACGTCGGCTGGTCCGACATCGCGGCGACCACGGGCCTCGCATCGACGATGCTGCAAGGGCTCGGCTACAGCCCGACGAAGACGATCGCGTCGGTGCCGATCACGTTCGCCGGCATCAAGAGCAAGCAGATCGACGTGTTCCTCGGCTACTGGTCGCCGACGATGGACCCGATCATCCAGCCGTTCACGAAGGCCGGCCAGATCAAGGTGCTGTCGACGCCGAACCTGACCGGCGCGAAATACACGCTCGCGGTGCCCGACTACGTGTACCAGGGCGGCCTGAAGTCGTTCGCGGATATTCAGAAGTACGCGGACAAGCTGAACGGCAAGATCTACGGGATCGAACCGGGCAACGACGGCAACCTGCTGATCAAGAAGATGATCGACGGCAACAAGTTCGGCCTCGGCAAGTTCAAGATGGTCGAGTCGAGCGAGGCCGGGATGCTGGTCGAGGTGAATCGCGCGATCCGCGACAAGCAGTGGATCGTGTTCCTCGGCTGGGAACCGCATCCGATGAACGTGCAGATGAAGATCGACTACCTGAGCGGCGGCGACGACGTGTTCGGCCCGAACTACGGCGAAGCGAAGGTGCTGACGGCGACGCCGCCCGACTACTCGCAGCGCTGCCCGAACGTCGCGAAGTTCGTGTCGAACCTGCAGTTCACGACGTCGATCGAGAACCACGTGATGATGCCGATCATGAACAAGGAAGACCCGAACAAGGCGGCGGCCGAGTGGCTGAAGGCGAACCCGCAGGCGCTCGACAAGTGGCTCGCCGGCGTGACGACGCTCGACGGCAAGCCGGGCCTGCCGGCGGTGAAGGCCTATCTCGGCGTGCATTGAGCGTGACGCGTCGGGCTTCGCGGCTTCGGCTGGAAGCCTGACATGTTTCCGAGCCGGTGGAAGCAGGGTGCGCATCCTGCTTCCACCGGCTTTTTGCTTCCGGCTTCAGGTTCGGCCCGTCAGTGGACGGGCGATGCGCTAGACTGCCCGATCCCGATCGAGGAGACGGCAATGATACGCAGTGCGCTTGAGGTGCCCGGATGGCGGCAGGTAGCCGGCACGCGGTCGAGGCCGAACGGCGCGTCGGCTTGTCGCGACGCAGGCTGCAGCCGGACGATGCCGCACTGCGGCCATTCACGCGCATGAAGCGCATCGAGCAAGTGGTGCTGGCTGCCGATCTCGCGGGCACGGCGGTGTTCGCGGTCGAGGGTGCCAATGCGGCGATCGGCGCCGGGCTCGACCTGTTCGGTGTGATGGTGCTGTCGCTCGTCGTCGCGCTCGGCGGCGGCGTGATCCGCGATCTGCTGATCGGCGCACGGCCGCCCAGCGCCGTGAGCGACTGGCGCTATCCGGCGCTTGCGTTCGCGTCAGGCCTGTTCGCGTTCGTGTTTCATGAGCGGGTCGCCGCGTTTTCTCCGTCGCTGCTCACGACGCTCGATGCGGCCGGCCTTGCGTTGTTCGCGGTCGCGGGCGCGGTGAAGGCGCTCGAATTCCGGGTTCACCCGTTCATTGCGACGCTGATGGGCGCCGTGACCGGTTGCGGCGGCGGTGTCGTGCGCGATGTGCTGCTTGCACGGATTCCGGTCGTCCTGGTCACGGACATTTATGCGAGCGCGGCGCTGCTCGGCGCGGTGGTCGTCGTGTCGTGCCGGCGGCTCGGCTGTTCGCCGATCGTCGCGGCCGTGCTGGGCGGCGCCGCATGCTTTGCGCTGCGGATGGCGGCGGTGCGCTTCGGCTGGCAATTGCCGAAAATTGCCGCCGGGGCGTGAGCGTTCGACTCATTGCCCCTTCGTCGCCGCCGGCACGTCGAACACCCGATCGAACGCCCACTGGAACACGAACGCGTAGCAGAAGAAGAACGCGAACAGCCCGATGTCGACGACGAACGCGTCGAGCCACGAGATGTCGAGCCACCCCGCCACGACCGGCACCAGGATGAAGATCAGCCCGCCTTCGAATCCGGTGGCATGCAGGATCCGCCGCCCGAGCGTGCGTGTCGGCTGGCGACGCGACGCTTCCCAGCGCTCGAACAGCGCGTTGAAGATCATGTTCCACAGCATCGCGATCGCCGACATCGTTGCCGACAGCGCGCCCGAATAGACGAGATCCTGCTTGAAGATCGCCGCGATCACGGGCGAGATGCAGGAAATCGCGATTGCTTCGTAGAGCACCGCCTGTGTGATCCTGCGCGGTAGGCCTTGCACGTTGTTGCTCCGGTGGGACGTCACTCGCCGCGGCACCGTACCGCGACGTCCCGCAAGGCTATCCGCGTTGCACGCCCGCTTCAATTCACCTAATCTCACCCGGATTCAATTGAATTCAACCCGGCCCGATCCGGCCCGCGAGGCCCCGTGTTCTCGAAAATCCCCCTGACTGCATTGCGTGTATTCGAGTCGTCGGCACGGCTCGGCGCATTCAAGGCCGCCGCGGACGAACTGTCCGTGACGCCGGCCGCCGTGTCGCACCAGATCAAGTCGCTCGAAAGCCGGCTCGGCGTGCTGCTGTTCGAGCGCGGTGCGAGCGGCGTGCGGCTCACGGACGAAGGCGAACGCCTGTTTCACGCGAGTCACGATGCACTGCTTGCGTTGAGCCGCGGGCTCGACGCGGTGCGGCCCGAGGCGGCCGGCGAGCGCACGCTCGTGCTGACCACCACGCCCGCGTTTGCCGCGATGTGGCTGATTCCGCGCCTTGGCCGGTTTCGTCGCATCGATCCGCAACTGCATATCAAGGTTGAAACCGGCAACACGCTCGCGGATCTCGAACGCGATGCGCGGATCGATCTCGCGATTCGCGCGACGTCGCGCACGTTTCCGGCGCTGCACGAGATTGCGCTGATCGACGAGTATTTCGGCGCGTATGCGGCCGTCGGGTTCGACGCGCATCGCACGGACGAGCCGCTCGACCTGATCGAGACCGTGTGGGATACGCCGCTGCCGGTGTCGGTCGACTGGGCGTCGTGGTGTCGCGCGGCCGGCCGCGATGCGTGGCTCGAGCGCGCGGTGTTCCGTCACTACGACGACGAGCATTACGCGTTGCAGGCGGTGCTGCACGGGCAGGGCATCGCGTTGCTCAGTTCAGTTCTGGCTGCCGAGCATGTCGCGCATGGGGCGCTGACGCCAATCGAGCCGGCGGTGCGGATCGAGGGCGCGCGTTTTGTCGCGCTGTGCCGGCCCGGGCGGGAGCGCGAGCCGCAGGTCAGGTCGTTTCTCGACTGGCTCGAGGCGGAAATTGCGCAGACGCGGGAGGCGGTGGGGCGGATGGGGGCGGGCGTTGAGCGGTAAAGCGGGCCGTGCAGGCCCGATGCGAACCGACCCGCCCGCACACCTACCATCACCCGAACCTGACGCAATAAACCGGTGGCAAATGCGCAGACACCAGTTGCCAGTTTTCGCCGCCGTCGCCGGACGTCCATAACCCGCCGGTGGTCGATCCCATTGCGAGGTGCGTGCCCGTGTCATCGATCGCGAGCCCGTGCCGATACACGAGGTCGTACGCCGGCGCACTCGGCAGCCCGTTCGAGAATTGCTCGAAACTGCGCCCGCCGTCGCGCGTGCGCGTGACGACGAACCGGCCGTTCACCGGAATCCGGCACGCGTCCTTCACGGCCGGCACGAACCACGCGGTGTCCGGTTCATGCGGGTGCACGGCTACCGCGAAGCCGAAGCTCGAAGGCTGCGCCTCGATGCGCCGCCAGTGCTCGGCGCCATCGGTCGAGCGGAAGATCGCGCAGTGATGCTGCGTCCACAGCACGTCCGGGTTGGCCGCGCACTGCACGACGCGGTGCGGGTCCTGCGCGTTGGGCTCGCCGCGCCGCTCGGGCGGCATGTAGTCGGCTTCCATGCCGTCCGCGGTCACGCGCCACGTCGCGCCGCCGTCGACTGTCTGCCAGACGCCGCCGCACGAGATGCCGACCATCACGTGCCGGCTGTCGCGCGGATCGACCATCACCGAATGGATGCCCGGCGCATCGTATCCGCCGCCGCCCCATTCGGCGCGCTCCGGGCGATCCCACAGTGCCCGGTTGAGCACCCAGGAACTGCCGCCGTCGTCGGAGCGGAACAGGCCGCCGGGAATCGTGCCGGCCCACAGGACGCCCGGCTCGTCGGCGCCGCCGGCTTCGAGCGACCAGATCTGCTGGAGCGTCCATGGCGGTTGCGGCGGGCCGGGTGGCGCGTCGTCGTCGTCGCCGGTGCCGGCATTCACGCTGGCGCTGGCGGGTGGGGCGTCGGCGGGCTGTGGCGGATAGACGGGAACCGCGCATTCCTCCCAGTCGGCGGCGCCTGCGCGCTGGCGGTGCAGCTTGACGCCGAAATGGCCGAGGTTCAGCGCGGCGTACAGCGTGCCGTCGCGCGGGTCGGCGAGCGCCATGCTGACCGGCTCGCCGGCGAAGTGCGGCTCACCGAGCGTCCAGCCGCCGTGGCCGTCGGCCTGCAGGACGAACAGGCCCTTGCGGGTGGCGACGAGCAGTCGATCGTTCATTTGCGATGTCTCCGGATGCCCGGCTTGACGTTGGGGTGCGCGGCCGGTGCTTGTGCATATGTCCCCTTATCCGCCCGTCAACGCCTGCACGACATAGACCCGGCTGGCGTTGCCGAGCACATCGGACAGGTGTTGCCGGTCGCGGATCGGCTGGCCGTCGATGAATACCGACAGGTGTTTGCGCAGCGCACCCTGGTCGTCGAGGATGTAGCCGCGCAGCCGCGGCTGCTCGCCGAAAACGGTGTCGAATGCTTCGCCGACCGAGTGGGCGTCGATTTCGCGCTCGGGCGTTTCGATATGCCGCTGGATCGAGGCGGCGAAGAAGAGGTGCGCCATGGCGGTGGCTGGCAGGAGCCTCGCGGAGGGGACGGTCTGTAGTTTAGGCGATCCAGCGGGCACGACGGGGCTGGATCCCGCATCGGTTTGGTCTTGCGGGGTCGCCCCGTCGGGCGCTTCGGTCACGCGTACTTGTCACCCACCGCCGCCCTGACCGGATGCGTGTCATAGACGATGATCATGCGCTCGACGCGTCCGCTTTCGTCGAATTCGAACACATCGACACATTCGAACTGCACCGCCGAGCCGTCCTTCAGCCCCCAGTCATACGCGAAGTAACCGGTTGCCCGTCGTGCGCCGGTCGCGCTGACGCAGATGTCGATCGCCGTGATGCGGCTTTGTCCGGATGCCGAAACGACTTTTTCGAAAAACGGTGTCGGCTGCATCCAGCCGAGAAACGGCGAAAAAATCCGCGCATCCGGCGTGAACAATGCGCAGATCGCGGCGACGTCGCCGCGCTCGAGCGCCTTCAGGTAGGTGTCGACCTGCCGCGTGTATAGTGCCTTCGACGATGGGTCCATTCTCTTTCTCCGCTGGTTGTTGACGAGCCGGGCCGCGACAGGTGAGGCGGACCCGGCGCAACCACGATAGCGATGCACAGATGTCCGAACAATCGAAAAATCCGCAACCCGGGCATGCGGCCCGTGCATACCCGCTGGCCGAACTCACGCGAACCCTGCCGCCATTGACGGCGTTCCAGGCCTTCGTTGCCGCGGCCGAACTCGGCAGCTTCAGCCGGGCCGCCGATCATCTGTGCCGGACCCAGGGTGCGGTGAGCCGTCAGGTGCAGCAACTGGAAGTGCATTACGGGTGTGCGCTGTTCGTGCGTCATGCGTCGGGGCTGACACTGACTGCGGAAGGCGGCGCGTTGCTGACGGTGGCCGTCGACGTCCTGACGCAACTGGCACGCCACGCGGAGGCGCATGGCGACGTCGCGCCGGTTCTCACGCTGCGGTTGCCGTCGACCTTCGCGATCCGCTGGCTGCTGCCCCGTCTCCCGGCGATCAATCGCGCACTCCCGCAGACCGAGCTGCGGATCCAGACGTCGGCGGACGACACGCCGGATTTCGCCGGAACCGACGTCGACGCGATCGTCGTACGAGGCGCCGGGCACTGGGCCGGCATGGTGTCGGTTCCGCTCTTTGCAGAGCGGCTGACGCCGATGTGTACCGGCACGCTGGCCGCTTCCTTGAGATCGATCGCCGATCTTGCGCAGGCCACGTTGCTTCATCCCGCCCCCGGGCACGACGAGTGGCGCTGCTGGCTCGCGGCCGTCGGCGCGACGCAGGTCGACCCGGAAGCCGGGCTCGTACTGGACACGCTCGAGCTGACGCTCACCGCCGCCGAGCAGGGGCACGGCGTGGCGATCGGTGACCCGCGCATGGCCCGGGACCGGCTTGCCGCCGGGTCGCTGGTTGCCCCGTTTGGCGACGTCGCGGACAACGGTCTCGGCTATTTCCTCGTGTACCCGTCGCCGCGTGCGATGCAGCCCAAGATTCGCGCGCTGACGTCGATCCTGACGGAACTGGCACAGGACGATTCGCCGCGCATGGCGTGACGGGAAGCCACGCCGCTCACACGCGCTAAACCGGAATCGATCGCCCGCGCATCCTGATCCCGATTCGCACGACACCGATCACCGCATTCGACAGCCACGTGAGCAGGCGCGGCATCCCGCGCCGGCGGATATCGAGCAGCAGCACGATCCGCACCGCGTCGCTGTCGTTCCACACCTCGTGCATGAACGTGTCGTCCCACAGCAGGAAACGCCCTTCCTCGAGCCGGTATTCGTGGCCGTCGACTTTCAGCACGGCGGCCGGCGTGCCGTCCGCGCGCTTCGGCATCGACAGCACCAGATAGCCGCGCAGGATGCCGCGAAACGGCCCGCGATGCGGGGGAATGTGCTTGCCGGGCGCGAGGAACGACAGCGATGCGGACAGCACGTCCGGCGATGCCGCGACGATCGACGCGACGGTCGGGCAGCGCGACAGGTTGCGCGGGAACGGCTGGCCGTATGCCTGCATGATGAACATCCGCCAGTCGCGTGCATCGTTGGCCGAGATGTCGTACTGCTCGCGCATGATCTCGTGAAAGCGCGGGATGCGCGGCATGTCGAGCGCCACGGCGAATGCCTCTGCCTGGATGTCGGTCCATGCACGGACGAAACGCTCGGTGTCGGGAAACACGGCCGTGTCGAGCACCGCGCCGCCGTCGATATGGCGGTCGAACAGCGTGCGCAGCAGGCCGGCTGCATAGTCGTAGGCGACGGACATGATCGAAGGGCGATCCGTAAGGGGTGACGTCAGTCTGCCCGAAGCGCGGCGGGCGCTGCGTTACGTCAGGTTACGCCGGCTGACGAAAGAATGACAGTTGCATGAACGTCCGTCCCGGGCGCGCCGGCGCTCGAGAAGCCGCGTGATCCGGGTTGCGCGACGCGCGGGAATAAACGCACGCGTTCCGTCGTCATACGGGTGTAGCACGTCGTCTCGTTGACTTCTCAAGGAGTGGAACATGAACACGCATTGGCTGGTGGCCGCCGCGGTGGCGGCGATTTCTCTCGCGGGTATCGCGACGCAAGCGTCGGCACAGGCACTGACGCGCGCGCAGGTCAGGCAGGAACTGATCGACGCCGAAAACAACGGGCTGCGCTTCGTGACCGACACGTCGTATCCGGACGTGAGCCCGCTGTTCCAGCGGCAGGTCGAACAGATGCCGGCGCATCAGGCCAGCACGGCGGTCGGCAGCGATCCGGCCGCGTCATCCGAAGCGGGCAGGCCGGCGACGATGTCGCCGCGACAGGGTTCCGCCGCATGCGTCGGCCCCGCGAGCTTCTGCGCGGTCTATTTCGGAAGCTGACGCAGCCGCCTGCGTTCGCAGGTCAGGCATTCAAGGCATTCAACACGGTTGATCGATACGGAACATTGAAGGAGTTCATGATGAAGACATATATCGCAGTCCTGACGATGATCGGCGCGATCGTCGGTCAGTCGGCCTTCGCGCAATCGGCCGCGCCGCTCACGCGTGCCCAGGTTCGCGACGAATTGATCCGCCTGGAAGCGGCCGGGTACGACCCGGCAAAGGGGGACGACGGCGAGTATCCGGCGGACATCCAGGCGGCGGAAGCGAAGCTTGCCGAGCAGGACCGGGCCCGGATGGCGGCTGCCGCCGCGCACGCGCCGGCCGCCGGTATGCCGGCGCAGACCAGCAACTAGGTGTCGACATGGTCTTGTGCGACTTCAGGCCGTCGTGTTCGCGACACGGCCGTACGGCAGCCCTTCGTGCCGCTCGACGCGGCAGAAGGGCGCCGGCCGCGCCGCCGGTCATCGCGCGCCGCTTCGCGCGGCGGCGCGATCATCTCATCGGCCGCGTGCGATGAGCGGCCGGTCGGGCGTGCGACGAACCGGAACGAAGACGGTAGCGGTATCGGTGGCAATCCGGCACATGCGCACGATGGCATGCGGTGCCGCCAGCATGGCTATCACCAGGGCATCATGCGCTGCATGACCTGATCGCGCAGCACGAAGCGGTGCGCGAGCGCGGCCGCCACGTGCAGGCAGATGCCGACGAACAGTGCCCACGCGAGGATGCCGTGCACGTCGCCCATCGCGTGGCCGAACGCGGAGCCGGCCGCCGACAGCGCGGGCAACGGCACGATCCCGAGCAACGTCACGCTCCATGCGCGCGACGACGCGTTGATCCAGCCGAGCAGCGGCACCGCGATCAGCAGCGCGTAGAGCGCGAAATGCGTCGCGCCCGACAGTGCGCGCATCGCGGGCGGCAGGTCACTCGCGGGCGGGCGATGCGTCACGCGCCATAGCACGCGGCAAGCCATCGCCGCGAGCAGCGCGGTGCCCACGAGGAGGTGCGCGGCGATCAGGCCGATGGGCTGCGTGTCGCGATGCACGTCGGGCATCGTCCAGCCGATCGCATATTGCGCGATGACCAGCGCGACGATCAGCCAGTGAAGCAAGCGCGCGACGGTGTCATATCGGGCGGGCGTGGACATGGAGACTCCTGCGGACGACGGGGACGATATCGGTCGAGCGGATTCTACGTTCGCTTTCTTAACGAAACGTTAAGCAGGCGTCGCCACAATCGTTCTCAGCTGGACTTTCGCCTTTCTTCATCCTGACCTACGCGACCTTTCGAATCTTTCAGATCGATAGTGGTCGTCCGCACAGGGAGACTCTTTCACCATGGCACCTTCGACGATCGAGCGATGGCGTGCCCACCTGCTGATCGCCGCGCTGGCCGGCATGTTCATCCAGGGTTTCATGCTGGTGTCGTTGCTTGCATGGCACGTACCCGAAGCATTTTTCACCACGATGACGTTTCGTATCTGGGTCGCCATCGCGTTAGCCACCGCGATCCTTTCGGCCCGCAAGCTTGCCGACGTCGCGTTCCGCGCCGCGCTCGCCTGCGGCTACGTGCGCGTGACAGGAATCGATCGTCGCACGGTAGTTGTGTCATCTGATTGCGCGTATCGTCGCTTGGTCGTCCTTCATATCCGGCTCCACGGGAATCGATACGGCGGCGTGCACGGGTGACCCTGCGTGCGCGCGGCGGCTCCCGGGTGTCGTGGTCGCACGGGTCACCACTGGGGAGAAGCATGGTTTTGCTGCATGTGCTGCGCGCGCTGGCCGGGGCAATGTCGATCGTCTGCGGGCTGGGCGTGTTACTGGGCATTGCCTACACGATCACGGCCAGCGTGCTGGTCGGCCGGTTCTTTTCCCGGGCGGCGGCCGAGCCGCGCGATTATCCGGGCGTCACCGTCGCGAAGCCGCTGCACGGCGACGAGTGGCAACTCGTACAGCATCTCGAAAGCTTCTTCGTGCAGAATTATCCGGGGCCGGTCCAGCACCTGTTCGGCGTGCACGATGCGAACGACAAGGCGCTCGTGGCCGTCGAGGCGCTGCGGACGCGCTACCCTGATGCGAACATCAAGGTCGTCGCCGATGCGCGGCTCTATGGGCCGAACCGCAAGATCGCCAATCTCGTGAACATGCTCGAACACGCGGAGTATTCGGTGCTCTGTCTCGCCGACAGCGACGTGCGGGTCGAGCGCGATTATCTGCGCGCCGTCGTCGGCGCGCTGCAGCAGCCGGAGGTCGGCATCGTGACGAGCGTGTATCGCGGCATCGCATCGCCGGGCTTCTGGCCCGGTGTCGCCGTCGCGATGACGAACTACCATTTCCTGCCGGGCGTGATCACCGGGCTCTTCCTCGGGCGCGCACGGCCATGCTTTGGCCAGACGATTGCGATCACGCGCGCGACGCTCGAACGCATCGGCGGCCTCACGCGTTTCGCGCATCGCCTGGCCGAGGATCATGCGCTGGGCGAGGCGGTGCGGCAGGTGGGCGCGCAGGTCGTCATTCCGCCGTTCGTCGTCGGGCATGCGTGCGTCGAGGAGACCTTCGCGAAGCTGTACGCACACGAATTGCGCTGGAGCTGCACGATCCGCGCGGCGGACCGGCTCGGTCACGCCGGCTCGGTGCTGATGCACCCGGTGCCGCTCGCGCTGCTGGCGCTGCTGTTCTCCGGCGGTACGGCCGTCGCATGCGGGCTGGCGGTCGCGGCGCTTGCCGCGCGGGCGCTGCTGATGCTGAACACGAGCCGGGCGACCGGCGCCGGCCTGCGCGGCGCGCTGTGGCTGCCGTTCGTCGATCTCCTGCAGTTCGTCGTGTTCGTGTCGAGCTTCTTCTCGTCGCATGTCGTGTGGCGCGGCACGCGCTTTCGCGTCGACCGGGAAGGCCTGCTGTCGCCCGCGAGCGAATCATGACGACCCCAACGAACCCCGCTGCCGATGCCACGGAGCGCAACGCCGCGCGGGGCGACGCACGGCTGCGCCACGTGGGGCGGGTGGCGGCGCTGGGCGGGCTGGCGCTCGCCGTGTGGCTGATCTGGCGCGAGCATCCGCTGGACATCCTGCATCGCCTGCAGATCGCCGGGGCCGGGCTGTTGCTCGCGGCGCTGGCGCACATCCTGCCGATGCTCGCGAATGCGTGGGACTGGCGGATGCTGATCCGCGGCCCGCGCCGGCCGTCGTTCGCGACGATGCTGAAACTCGTGTGGATCCGCGAATCGATCAACGGGTTGTTGCCGGTCGCGCGGATCGGCGGCGAGATCGTGTCGTTCGGCCTGCTGCGGCAGGCGGGCGTGCGGCCGGCCACCGCCGTCGCCAGCCTCGTCGCCGACATGCAGCTGACGCTGATCAGCCAGCTCGTGTTCGCGCTGGTCGCGATCGGCTACGTGCTCGAGCACGTGTCGTCCGACGCCGCGCGGGTGGCCGGCAACCTCGCGATCGGCATGGCCGCGCTGGTGCCGGTGCTGCTGCTGTTTGCGCTGGTGCAGCATGCGCGGCCGTTCGAGCGCGCGATGCGCGTGCTCAACCGCGTCACGAGCGGCAAGGTGGTGGCGCTGGTCGGCGAATCGGCGCGCACCGATCAGTCGATCCGGATGATCTGGAGAAAGACCGGCATCGTCGTGCGTTATCTCGTGATCTGGCAGACGCTGCAGTTCGTCGGCTATGCGCTGGAAATCTGGCTCGCGCTGTATTTTCTCGGCGCGGAGCCGACGTTCGCGCAGGCGCTCGCGATCGAGGCGCTGATCCAGCTCGTGAGCAGCATCGCGTTCCTGATGCCGGGCGGGCTCGGCGTGCAGGAGGGCGGGTTCGTGCTGATCGGCGGGCTGCTCGGGTTCGACCCGCCGACCTGTCTCGCGCTGGCCGGCGCCCGCCGCGTGCGCGACCTGCTGTTCTATCTGCCGGGCCTGCTGGCATGGCAGTGGGCGGCCGGTTCGGCGAAGCGGCCAGGCGCGACGCAAAACCCGTCGTTGCCCATCGGGGAATCGGCCCGGCCGCGTTGATGCGACCGGGGAGCCCACGCCCGCGCGGCGGGCCGCGCGGGACTCAGCGCCGTTCGTCGGCGAGATGGCTGCGGATCACGTCCGCGAACGACGTATCGCCCTTCAAGCCGAGGGCTTCCGCGCGCGACGTATCCCAACGGCCCGGCCAGCTGCCGACGATCTTCTCGACGCGCTCGTCCGGCACATGGCGGATCAGCTTCACGACGTCGTCGCCCGCGACTTCGCGCAGCGCCGCGATCATTTCGTCGACCGACACCGACAGGCCGGGCAGATTGATCACCCGTTTGTTGCCGAGCTTCGCGCTGTCGATCTCGCAGCCCGCGACGAGCGCTTCGATCGCGCCGCGCGGCGACAGCAGCCACAGCCGCGTCGAACCCGGCACCGGGCACACGCTTTCCTCGCCGTTCAGCGGCTCGCGGATGATGCCGCTCGCGAACGACGACGCAGCCGCGTTCGGGCGGCCCGGCCGCACGCTGATCGTCGGCAGCCGCAGCACGCGGCCGTCGACGAAGCCGCGCCGCGCGTAGTCGCACAGCAGCAGCTCGGCGATCGCCTTCTCGGCGCCGTACGACGATTGCGGGTTCAGCGCGGTGTCGTCCTGCACGACGTCGGGCAGCGTGCCGCCATAGACCGCGACGGAGCTCGTGAACACGACGCGCGGCCGATGGCCACGCGCGCGGCACACTTCGAGCAGCGTGCGCGACGCGTCGAGGTTGATCCGCATGCCGAGATCGAAATCGGCTTCGGCCTGCCCGCTGACGATTGCCGCGAGGTGGAAGATCGCGCCGGTTTGCGTGTCGATCGCGCGGTCGAGCACCGCGCGATCGGCGATGTCGCCGACGATCGACGTCACGCGTGCGTCGCCGAAATCGCTGCCTGCGACGACGTCGAGCAGCACCAGCTCGTCGATCTTCTCGCTGCGGCCATCGGGGCCGGTGAGTTCGCCGCGCTCGAGCAGCTTGCGTGCGAGACGCTGGCCGAGAAAGCCGGCGCCGCCGGTGATCAGTACTTTCATGTTGTTTACCCTCAGAGGAATGCTCGAATTACAGGTACGGCCTGAGCCAGCCGAGGCCTTCGGACGTGCCGGCCTTCGGGCGGTACTCGCAGCCGATCCAGCCGTCGTAGCCGAGCGCGTCGATCAGCGCGAACAGATACGGGTAGTTGAGTTCGCCGATATCCGGCTCGTGGCGTTCGGGCACGCCCGCGATCTGGATATGGCCGATGCCCGCGAAATCGCGCTTGAGCTTCATCGCGAGATCGCCTTCGACGATCTGGCAGTGGTAGCAGTCGAACTGCACCTTCAGGTTCGGCGCGCCGACTTCCGCGCAGATCGCCTGCGCGTCGTCCTGGCGGCTCAGGAAATAGCCGGGCATGTCGCGTTGGTTGATCGGCTCGATCAGGATCGTGATGCCGTGCGCGGCGGCGGCCTGCGTTGCATGCCGCAGGTTCGCGAGGTAGGTGTCGCGATGGCGGGCACGATCGGCGCCCGGCGGCACCATGCCGGCCATCACGTGCAGCTTCTTGTTGCCGAGCACGCGCGCATAGTCGAGCGCCTGGTCGATGCCGCGCCGGAACTCGTCCTCGCGGCCCGGCAGCGACGCGGTGCCGCGTTCGCCCGCGGCCCAGTCGCCGGGCGGCGCGTTGAACAGCGCCTGCTCGAGGTGGTGCGCGTCGAGGCGCGCGCGGATGTCCTCGGCGGCGAAGTCGTACGGGAACAGGTACTCGACGGCCTTGAAGCCGTCGTAGGCGGCAGCGGCGAAGCGTTCGAGGAACGCGTGCTCGGTGTACATCATCGAGAGGTTGGCGGCGAAGCGTGGCATGGCAGCGGGTCCTGTGAATGAATGGGGCGGGGCGCACGGCGCCCCGCGTCGAATGGCGGCCGGATCGTTCGTGGGGCGAATCAGCGGTTCACGAGTTTCGCGGGCGTGAGCCACACCGCGATCGCGCCGATCACGAGCATCGCGGCGAGCACGTACATGCCGGACGCGGTGCTGTGCGTGACATCCTTCAGGTAGCCGATCACGTACGGGCTCGCGAACCCGGCGAGGTTGCCGACCGAGTTGATGATCGCGATCCCGGCCGCGGCCGCGGAGCCTGCGAGGAACGCGGTCGGCAGCGACCAGAACAGCGGGGCGCAGGTCAGCACGCCGCCCGCCGCGAGCGACAGGAACACGATCGACACCGCCGTATTGTGCGAGTACGACGCGGCGACCGCAAACCCGATTGCGCCCATCAGCGCCGGTACGATCAGGTGCCAGCGGCGTTCGCGGCGCTTGTCCGCGCTGTGGCCGAACAGGTTCATCACGACGATCGCGACGAGGAACGGAATGGCCGACAGCAGGCCGATCTGCAGCGTATCGGTGATGCCGGTCGACTTGACGAGCGTCGGCATCCAGAACGTGAGGCCGTACTGGCCGGTGACGAACGCGAAGTAGATCAGCGACATCCACCACATGCGCGGGTCCGCGAACACGGCCTTCAGCGAATGGCCGTGCTTCTGCTGTTCCTGCGGCTGCGCGGCGATCTCGTCCTCCAGCAGCTGCTTCTCGCGCTCGTCGAGCCACTTCGCGCTGCGGATGCTGTTGTCGAGATACAGGATCGTCGCGATGCCGACGAGCACGGCCGGCACGGCTTCGATCATGAACATCCATTGCCAGCCGTGGAAGCCCGAGCCGCCGTGGAAGCGCTCCATGATCCAGCCCGACAGCGGGTTGCCGAAGATGCCCGACACGGGAATCGCGGACATGAACACCGCGATGATCTTCGCGCGGCGATGCGACGGGAACCAGTACGTCAGGTACAGGATCACGCCGGGATAGAAGCCGGCTTCCGCGAGGCCGAGCAGGAAGCGCAGCACGTAGAACTGCGTCGGCGTCTGCACGAACGCGAACAACGCGGATAGCAGGCCCCACGTGATCATGATCCGTGCGATCCAGATGCGTGCGCCGATGCGATGCATCAGCAGGTTGCTTGGCAGTTCGAACAGAAAATAGCCCAGAAAGAAAATGCCGGCGCCGAGCCCGAACACCGTTTCGCTGAACGCGAGATCCTGTGACATCTGCAGCTTCGCGAAGCCGACGTTCACGCGGTCGAGATACGCGACCACGTAGCAGAGCATCAGGAACGGCACGATGCGCCAGAACACTTTCTTGTAGGTGCGGTCGAGTTCCGCGGCATGGGCGGGCGCGGCGGGCGAGCGGCCTGCGGCCGCGTCGAGAGCAGTCATCGTCGTCTCCAATGATGTCGTGTGCCGGCGGCGCGTACGTCGCCGGTCGTGTGTGTGCTGACGGAAGGGCCCGCGCACACGGCGGGCATGGGAATCGTTGGGTGGTGCGTTGTTACCAGCGCGCGCCGAAGCTGATGCGCAATTCGTCGAGCGCGGCGTCGTCGAGCGGCTCGGGTTTCGGGTGCGTCATCAGCCACAGCCGCGCCGTTTCCTCGAGTTCCTCGAGCGCATACGACGCGTGCGACACCGACGGCCCCCACATCACGGGGCCGAGGCGATCGAGCAGCACGCCGCGCACCTGGTCGGCGAGCGCCGCGACTTCGGCCGCGACGGCCGGGTCGCCAGGGCGGCGGTAACGGATCAGCGGGATGTGGCCGACCTTCATCACGTAGTACGGCGTGATCGGCGGCAGCACGTCGGTGTCGCGCCACACGCCCGCGAGCGTCAGCGCGACGAGGTGTGTCGAATGCGTGTGGACGATGCCATTCGCTTCGGCGTTGCGCGCGTAGATGCCGCGATGCAGTGCGAGCGTCTTCGACGGCTTGCCGCCCGATACGGGCTGGCCGTCGAGGCCGACCTTCGCGATGTCGTTCGGGTCGAGCCGGCCGAGGCATGCGTCGGTCGGCGTGATCAGCCAGCCGTCGGCGAGGCGCGCGCTGATGTTGCCCGCGCTGCCGACCGCGTGGCCGCGCGCATACAGGCTCGCGCCGACCACGCAGATCTCTTCGCGCAGTTTCGCTTCGTCGCTCATCGTGCGGCTCCATCCAGCGCGCGCAGCGCCTTGTCGAAAAAGTCCGTGGTGCCGAAGTTGCCGGACTTCAGCGCGAGGCCGAGCGGCTGCGCGTCGATGGTGGCCGTCGCCGGCACGCCCGGATCGATCTGCGCGCCGATCTGCAGCGATTTCACGTCGAGCGCCTGCACGACCGCGCCGGACGTTTCGCCGCCGGCGACCACGAACTTGCGCACGCCGAGATCACGCAGGCCGCGCGCGATCGCCGCGAGCGTGGCTTCGACGAGATGGCCGGCCGCGTCGACGCCGAGCGCCTGCTGCACGGCCTTCACTTCGTCGGGCGTCGCGGTCGCATAGATCAGCACGGGCTGCGGCAGGTGCGAGCGCGCAAAGGTGAGTGCTTGCTCGACGACGGGTTCGCCGCGCGATGCCGCGAGCGGATCGATGCGGAAGCTCGGCCGCGTGGCGCGCCATGCGGCGACCTGCGCGTTGGTGGCCTTCGACGCGCTGCCGGCGAGCACCGTCGAGAGCCCTTCGATGCGCGGCAGCGACGCCGCGTTGTCGCGTTCGGGCAGTTGCTCCGCGCGACGGAAATTCGCGGGCAGGCCGAGCGCGATGCCCGAGCCGCCGGTGACGAGCGGCAGGCCCGCGCACGCTTCGCCGAGCACGTAGAGGTCGCGGTCCGACAGCGCGTCGGCGATCGCGAAGCGCACGCCTTCCGCGCGCAGTTGCTCGATCCGCGTGCGCACGGCGGCCGCGCCAAGCGCGATCGTGTCGTAGCGGATCAGGCCGACCGGCGATTTCGTCTGCCGTTGCAGCACGCGTACGAGGTTCGCATCCTTCATCGGCGTGAGCGGGTGATTCTCCATCCCCGATTCGTTCAGCAGCACGTCGCCGACGAACAGGTGGCCGCGATAGATCGTGCGGCCGTTCTCGGGGAACGCCGGGCAGGCGATCGTGAAGCCGCCGCCGGCCGCATCGAGCAGCGCATCGGCGACGGGGCCGATGTTGCCCGCGTCGGTCGAATCGAATGTCGAGCAGTACTTGAAGAAGAACTGCCGGCAGCCTTGCGCGCGCAGCCATTCGTACGCGGCGAGCGATTGCGCGACGGCGTCGGCGGCGGGGATCGTGCGTGACTTCAGCGCGACGACGATCGCGTCGGCGTCGAGCGGGGTGTCTGCGGCGCCGTCGGCGGGCACGCCGATCGTCTGCACGGTGCGCATGCCGCTCTTCACGAGCATGTTCGCGAGATCGGTCGCGCCGGTGAAATCGTCGGCGATGCAGCCGAGCAGGGGACGGGAAGCGGAAGCGGTCATGGCAGAAGCGTCGGTCGAATCAGCGGGCGGGCGGCAGCGTGATGCCGGGGAAAGTCTTGATCACGGCGGAATCGTCCTCGCCGCCGTGGCCGGCGCTCGACGCGCTCATGAACATCTGGTGCGCGGTGGCCGACAGCGGCAGCGGGAACTTGCTGCGGCGGGCCGTATCGAGCACGAGGCCGAGATCCTTCACGAAGATGTCGACGGCCGACAGCGGTGTGTAGTCGCCGTTCAGGATGTGCGGCACGCGGTTCTCGAACATCCACGAGTTGCCGGCGCTGTGCGTGATCACGTCGTACAGCGCGTCGGCATCGACGCCTTCGCGCAGGCCGAGCGCCATCGCCTCGGCCGCCGCCGCGATGTGCACGCCGGCCAGCAACTGGTTGATGATCTTCACTTTCGAGCCGATGCCGTGCGCGTCGCCGAGGCGATAGACCTTGCCGGCGATCGCCGCGAGCACGTCCTCGCAGCCCGCATAGGCGGCGGCCGGGCCCGACGTCATCATCGTCATCTCGCCGGAGGCCGCGCGCGCGGCGCCGCCGGATACCGGCGCATCGAGCATCTGCAGGCCGGCCGCCTCGATCCGCGCGCCGAGCGAGACCGCGAATTCGGGCGCGACGGTCGCGCTGGCGATCACGACGCCGCCCGGCTTCATCGCCGCGACCGCGCCGTGCTCGCCGAACAGCACCGTTTCGGTCTGCGCGGCATTGACGACGAGCGTGACGACGACGTCGCACTGCGCGCCGAGTTCGGCCGGCGTCGCGCAGGCGATGCCGCCTTCGGCGGCGAACGCCTGCAGCACCGTGTCGCGCACGTCGCATGCGTGCACGCGCAGGCCGGCGCGCAGCAGCGAGCGGGCGACGCCGAGGCCCATCGCGCCCAGGCCGATGACTCCAACATTTCGTGACATGGTCAACCTTGATCGATTCGGGAGAGGGGCGGCGCGGCGGCCGCCGGGTTCAGCAGATACCGGCTTCCGCGAGGCGGCGGGCGGCGTTGTACATGTGCGTGCGTGCCGCGTTGCGGGCGGCCATCGGGTCGCGCGCGCGGATCGCGTCGGCGATCGCCGCGTGTTCCTCGCGCACCTGGCGCGAGAAGTCCTCGCGCGTCGCTTCGTTGCGCCGCGTGACCTTCACGCCGGCTTCGAGGTACTGGTTCAGGAACTGCAGCGTCTTCAGGAAATACGGGTTGCCGGTGACGGCCGCGATCGTGCGGTGGAACGCGACGTCTTCCGCGACGCCGTCGCGCCCTTCGGCGACCGCATCGTCGATCTTGCGCAGCGCGTCGTCGATGTCGGCCATGTCTTCGTCGGTGTGGTTCAGCGCGGCTTCGGCCGCGACCTCGGCCTCGATCGCGCGGCGCACCGCGAGCAGGTGCGGCAGCGACGTGGCTTCGACGGCCTCCGCGTAGTCGATCCGCAGCGGCCGGATCGCGCCGTGCTGGTTCACGTACACGCCGCTGCCCTGGCGCGGCTCGACCACGCCTTCGTTCTTCAGCCGCGAGATCGCCTCGCGAATCACCGTGCGGCTCACGCCGAATTCCTGCGCGAGCACGGCCTCCGTGGGCAGCTTGCCGGTGGCGGAGAAACTGCCGACTTCGATCTGCTTGAGCAGTTGCTGCGCGACATGGTCGCTCATCGCACGGGCGGGAATTTTCTCGAACATGGTGCTCTGGCTTGTAAGGTTATGTGGTCATCATACAAATTTGAATGAATGGCAGCATCCGGGATAACCCTCGGTTAACGGGGCGCAACGTCGGTTAAATGGACTGGAACCGGTTCCAATTGAGTCGAAACCGCTGCGTTCGAGTGTCGTGTCGCAATCGGTTGGTAAAGGAGCGGGGGCCCGTCGCCGTCAGTCGGCGATGTCCTCGATGGGATCCGCCGCGATTACCGCGCCGGCTTCCACCACTTCCCCGCCACGCTCCCGATACGTCGCCGGCGGCACGCCGAACTGCTTGCGAAATTCGCGCCCGAGGTGCGATGCATCCGCGAATCCGCAGCTCGACGCGATATCGGCCACCGTGCGGTCCGAGCTCGTCAGCAGCCACGCGGCCGTGCGCAGCCGCACCTGCTTCGCGAACGCCTGCGGGCTCTTGCCCGTCTCCGCCTTGAACAGCCGCTCGAGCTGCCGGGTCGACAAATCGAGCTTGCTCGCGAGTTCGTCGAGCGACAGCGCCCGCCCGACATGCTGTTCCATCAGGAGAATCGCGCGCTTGACCTTCGGGTGCGTGGCCGGTTCGAGGCCCGGCGGATGCGGCTGCGGCGCGTTGCCTTTCTGCATCTCGCCGACCAGCAGGATGCGCAGCGCCTTCTGCACGGTCGCGTGATCGAAGTGGCGCAGCAGGATCGCGGCGGCGACGTCGATCGACGCGCGGCCGCCCGAGCAGGTGATGCGGCGCCGGTCGATCACGAACAGCCGGTCGGCGATCAGCAGGTCGGGATCGGCAGCCGGAAAGCGCTCGATGAAATCCCAATAGTGGAACCAGCTCACGCAGGTGCGGTAGCCGTCGAGCACGCCGGCGCGCATCAGCGTGAACACGCCGGTGCAGATGCCGACGACCGTCGCGCCGCCCGCCGCCGCGCGGCGGATGAAGTCGAGTGTCTCGGGGCCCGCCTGGGGCCCCGAATGCAGCAGCCCGCCGACCACCACCACATAGTCGAACGGCTCGGCCGCGTCGAACGTTTCCCACGGCGTGATCTGGATCCCGCAGCTCGCGCGCACCGGCGCGAGGGTCTCGCCGATCACGCTCCACGCGCAGCGCACGGGCTTGCTGTAGTCGCCGTCGTCCGCCGACAGCCGCAGCATGTCGACGAAGCCGGAGAAGGCCGTCAGCGTGAAGTTCGGCAGCAGCACGATGCCGAAGCGGATACGCCGCGGCGTGGGTTCTGCGAGGGGGGAAGCGGGTACGTCGGTTGTCATCGCGGCCAGTCTCTTCACGCCGGGCGGGCGGTCTCACTCAGTCTGTTGATACGGGTCATGCGGGTACGGCGGCCGGGCGGGGCGGATGTAGCCAGCGTCGCTGATCGGTTCCGGCACGACTTGTGGTTTTCCGTCGCGAACCATCGCCAAAACGCACTTTCGGGCCTGCCGGCAGGGCGCTTGGCGGCGGTATCCCACGCCGATGCCGTTTTTGTTCTATCGGCCGATTTTACGCTTTGATGTACTGGCGCCAACGTCATTTCACGTGTGTGCCACCCAGAGGAAGCCAATGAACGTCAGCGTCTTCGACCTGTTCAAGATCGGCATCGGCCCGTCCAGTTCGCATACGGTCGGCCCGATGATCGCCGCGTGCCGCTTCGCGTCGCACGTGGAGGACGCGAACCTGCTCGGTTTCGTGCGCCGCGTGCGGGTCGAACTATACGGCTCGCTCGGCGCGACCGGCAAGGGCCACGGCACCGACAAGGCCGTGCTGCTCGGTCTCGAGGGCCACCTGCCCGACACGATCGATCCGGACCTGATCGAGCCGCGGCTCGCCGCGATCCGCGCGGAGAAATCGCTGTCGCTGCTCGGCAAGCAGACCGTCCGCTTCGAGGAGAAGGAGCACATCGGCTTCTATCGCAAGCTGATGAGCGGCACGAGCATCGTGCACCCGAACGGGATGCGCTTCCAGGCCTTCGACGAGCACGGCCAGCTGCTCGTCGAGAAAGAGTATTACTCGGTCGGCGGCGGCTTCGTCGTGAACCGCGACGGCGATCGCGTGAACGGCGTGCGCGCGGCGGTCGAGGTGCCGTATCCGTTCCGCACCGGCGACGACCTGATGCGCCAGTGCCGCGAGCACGGGCTGTCGATCGCCGAGCTGATGATGCGCAACGAATGCGCGCTGCGTCCCGCCGACGAAGTGCGCGCCGGGCTGCTCGCGATCTGGCGCACGATGGCCGCCTGCGTCGAGCGCGGCTGCAAGGTCGAGGGCGACCTGCCCGGCCCGATGCGCGTGAAGCGCCGCGCGGCCGAGCTGAACAATCGCCTGCGCGCGCGTTCGGAAGAGTCGCTGCGCGACCCGCTGTCGATGCTCGACTGGGTCAACCTGTATGCGATGGCCGTCAACGAGGAGAACGCGGCGGGCGGCCGGGTCGTCACCGCGCCGACCAACGGCGCGGCCGGCGTGATTCCCGCGGTGCTGCACTACTACGTGAAGTTCGTGCCGGGCTCGAACGAAGCCGGCATCGTCGAATTCCTGATGACGGCCGCGGCGATCGGGATCATCTACAAGGAAACCGCGTCGATCTCCGGCGCGGAAGTCGGTTGCCAGGGCGAAGTGGGCGTCGCGTGCTCGATGGCCGCGGCCGCGCTCGCCGCGGTGATGGGCGGCACGCCCGACCAGGTCGAGAACGCCGCCGAGATCGGCATGGAGCACAACCTCGGGATGACCTGCGACCCGGTCGGCGGGCTCGTGCAGATCCCGTGCATCGAGCGCAACGCGATGGGCGCAATCAAGGCGCTGAACGCGTCGCGCATGGCGCTCAAGGGTAACGGCCAGCACTACGTGTCGCTCGATTCGGTCATCAAGACGATGCGCGAGACGGGCGCCGACATGAAGACGAAATACAAGGAAACGTCGCGCGGCGGTCTGGCCGTGAACGTCATCGAATGCTAAACGAAGGATCACTCACATGAGCCGCTACTCGATATTCAGCCTGTTCCGCAACGGCCTCTCGTATCACGAGAACTGGGAAAAGCAGTGGAAGAGCCCGGAACCGAAGAAGGAATACGACGTCGTGATCGTCGGCGGCGGCGGCCACGGCCTCGCGACCGCGTATTACCTCGCGAAGGAGCACGGGATCACGAACGTCGCGATCCTCGAGAAGGGCTGGATCGGCGGCGGCAACACCGCGCGCAACACGACGATCGTCCGCTCGAATTATCTGTGGGACGAATCGGCCGCGCTGTACGAGAAGGCGATGAAGCTGTGGGAAGGGCTATCGCAGGACCTGAACTACAACGTGATGTTCAGCCAGCGCGGCGTGATGAACCTGGCCCACACGCTGCAGGACGTGCGTGACACCGAGCGCCGCGTGAACGCGAACCGGCTGAACGGCGTCGACGCCGAATTCCTGACGCCCGCGCAGATCAAGGAAATCGAGCCGACCATCAACCTGAACAGCCGCTACCCGGTGCTCGGCGCGTCGATCCAGCGCCGCGCGGGCGTGGCGCGCCACGACGCGGTGGCCTGGGGCTTCGCGCGCGGCGCGGATCGCGCGGGTGTCGACATCATCCAGAACTGCCAGGTGACGGGCATTCGCCGCGAAGGCGGCGCGGTGGTCGGCGTCGATACGGTGAAGGGCTTCATCAAGGCGAAGAAGGTTGCGGTGGTCGCGGCCGGCAACACGACGACGCTCGCCGACATGGCCGGCGTGCGCCTGCCGATCGAGAGCCACCCGCTGCAGGCGCTGGTGTCCGAGCCGATCAAGCCGGTCGTCAACTCGGTGATCATGTCGAACGCGGTGCACGCGTACATCAGCCAGTCCGACAAGGGCGACCTCGTGATCGGCGCCGGCATCGACCAGTACACGGGCTTCGGCCAGCGCGGCAGCTTCCACATCATCGAAAGCACGCTGCAGGCGATCGTCGAGATGTTCCCGGTGTTCTCGCGCGTGCGGATGAACCGCCAGTGGGGCGGCATCGTCGACGTGTCGCCGGACGCGTGCCCGATCATCACCAAGACCGACGTGAAGGGCCTCTATTTCAACTGCGGCTGGGGTACCGGCGGCTTCAAGGCGACGCCCGGCTCGGGCTGGGTGTTCGCGCACACGATCGCCCGCGACGAACCGCACCCGCTGAACGCGCCGTTCGCGCTCGACCGTTTCTACACGGGCCACCTGATCGACGAGCACGGCGCTGCCGCCGTCGCGCACTGACCGCTACCGCACAGACACAGGAGAAAGAAACATGTTGCTGATCGAATGTCCGTGGTGCGGGCCGCGCGCCGAATCCGAGTTCTCGTGCGGCGGTGAAGCCGACATCGTGCGCCCCGTGAACAACGAGAACATGACCGACCGCGAATGGGGCGAGTACGTGTTCATGCGCGAGAACAAGCGCGGGTTGCACAAGGAGCAGTGGCTGCACGCACAGGGCTGCCGCCGCTGGTTCAAGGCCACGCGCGACACGGTGACCTACGATATCAAGGGCTACGAAAAGTTCGGTGGCGAAGCTGCCGGAAACGCACACGAAGAGGGCACCAGCAAATGAGCCAGAAAGACCGCCTCGGCACCGGTGGCCGCATCAATCGCGCGATTCCGTTGACCTTCACGTTCAACGGCCGCACGTATCAGGGCTTCCAGGGCGACACGCTCGCGTCCGCGCTGCTCGCGAACGGCGTGCACTTCGTCGCGCGCAGCTTCAAGTACCACCGCCCGCGCGGGATCGTGACGGCCGACGTCGCGGAACCGAACGCCGTCGTGCAGCTCGAATCGGGCCCGTACACGGTGCCGAACGCACGCGCGACCGAGATCGAGCTGTACCAGGGGCTCGTCGCAACGAGCGTGAACGCGGAGCCGTCGCTCGAGAACGACAAGTACGCGATCAACCAGAAGCTGTCGCGCTTCCTGCCGGCCGGCTTCTATTACAAGACCTTCATGTGGCCGCGCAACATGTGGCCGAAGTACGAAGAGAAGATCCGTGAAGCCGCCGGCCTCGGCAAGGCGCCGGAAGCGCTCGACGCCGATCGCTACGACAAGTGCTACGCGCACTGCGACGTGCTCGTGGTCGGCGGTGGCCCGTCGGGTCTCGCGGCCGCGCATGCGGCGGCCACGGCCGGCGCGCGCGTGATCCTCGTCGACGACCAGCGCGAGCTCGGCGGCAGCCTGCTGTCGTGCCGCGCCGAGATCGACGCGAAGCCCGCGCTGCAGTGGGTCGAGAAGATCGAGGCCGAGCTGCGCAAGCTGCCCGACGTGACGATCCTGTCGCGCAGCACCGCGTTCGGCTACCAGGACCACAACCTCGTGACGGTCACGCAGCGTTTGACCGATCACCTGCCGGTGTCGATGCGCAAGGGCACGCGTGAGCTGCTGTGGAAGGTCCGCGCGAAGCGCGTGATCCTCGCGACCGGCGCGCACGAGCGTCCGATCGTGTTCGGCAACAACGACCTGCCGGGCGTGATGCTCGCAGGCGCCGTGTCCACCTACGTGCACCGCTTCGGCGTGCTGCCGGGCCGCAACGCGGTCTTGTTCACGAACAACGATCGCGCGTACCAGACCGCGCTCGACCTGAAGGCGTGCGGCGCGAAGGTGACGGTCGTCGATTCGCGCGCGTCGTCGAACGGTGCGCTGCCGGCCGCCGCGAAGCGGCAGGGCGTGACGGTGATGAGCGGCGCGGTCGTGACGGGTGCATCGGGCAAGTGGCGTGTATCGTCGGTCGACGTCGCGTCCTACTCGAACGGCCAGACCGGCGGCAAGCTGCAGACGCTGCCGTGTGACCTCGTCGCGATGTCGGGTGGCTTCAGCCCGGTGCTGCACCTGTTCGCGCAGTCGGGCGGCAAGGCCTGCTGGAACGACGAGAAGGCCTGCTTCCTGCCGGGCAAGCCCGTGCAGGCGGAAGCGAGCATCGGCGCAGCAGCCGGCGAATTCGGCCTGGCGCGCGCGCTGCGGCTCGCGGTCGATGCAGGCGTGGAAGCCGCGAAGGCAGCGGGTTTCACCGCTGCGCAGCGCGCGGTCGCGCCGCAGGTCGCGGAAACCGTCGAAGGCGCACTGCAGCCGCTGTGGCTGGTCGGCAGCCGCGAAGCCGCGGCACGCGGGCCGAAGCAGTTCGTCGACTTCCAGAACGACGTGTCGGCCGCGGACATCCTGCTGGCCGCCCGCGAAGGCTTCGAGTCGGTCGAGCACGTGAAGCGCTACACGGCGATGGGCTTCGGCACCGATCAGGGCAAGCTCGGCAACATCAACGGGATGGCGATCCTCGCGGGGGCGCTCGGCAAGACGATTCCGGAAACGGGCACGACGACGTTCCGCCCGAACTACACGCCGGTGTCGTTCGGCACGTTCGCGGGCCGCGAGCTCGGCGATTTCCTCGACCCGATCCGCAAGACCTGCGTGCACGAATGGCACGTCGAGCACGGTGCGCTGTTCGAGGACGTCGGCAACTGGAAGCGGCCGTGGTATTTCCCGAAGAACGGCGAGGATCTCCATGCGGCCGTGAAGCGCGAATGCCTCGCGGTGCGCAACAGCGTCGGCATCCTCGACGCGTCGACGCTCGGCAAGATCGACATCCAGGGTCCGGACGCGGTGAAGCTGCTGAACTGGATGTACACGAACCCGTGGAACAAGCTCGAAGTGGGCAAGTGCCGCTACGGGCTGATGCTCGACGAGAACGGGATGGTGTTCGACGACGGCGTGACGGTGCGCCTCGCCGACCAGCATTTCATGATGACGACCACGACGGGCGGCGCGGCGCGCGTGCTCACGTGGCTCGAGCGCTGGCTGCAGACCGAATGGCCCGACATGAAGGTGCGGCTGTCGTCGGTCACCGATCACTGGGCGACGTTCGCGGTGGTCGGCCCGAAGAGCCGCAAGGTCGTGCAGAAGGTGTGCCAGGACATCGACTTCGGCAACGAGGCGTTCCCGTTCATGAGCTACCGGAACGGCACAGTCGCGGGCGCGAAGGCGCGCGTGATGCGGATCAGCTTCTCGGGCGAGCTCGCCTATGAAGTGAACGTGCCGGCGAATGCGGGCCGCGCGGTGTGGGAAGCGCTGATGGCGGCCGGTGCCGAGTTCGACATCACGCCGTACGGCACCGAGACGATGCACGTGCTGCGCGCGGAGAAGGGCTACATCATCGTCGGCCAGGATACCGACGGCTCGATCACGCCGTACGACCTCGGGATGGGCGGCGTCGTCGCGAAGTCGAAGGACTTCCTCGGCAAGCGCTCGCTGTCGCGTTCGGACACTGCGAAGGAAGGCCGCAAGCAGTTCGTCGGCCTGCTGACCGAGGACGAACAGTTCGTGCTGCCGGAAGGCGCGCAGATCATCGCGAAGGACACGCAGGTGTCGGCGGTCGATCCGACGCCGATGCTCGGCCACGTGACGTCGAGCTACTACAGCCCGATCCTGAAGCGCTCGATCGCGCTCGCGGTGGTGAAGGGCGGCCTGAACAAGATGGGCGAGAGCGTCGTGATTCCGCTGGCCAACGGCCGCCGCATCACCGCGACGATCTCGAGCCCGGTTTTCTACGATACCGAAGGGGTGCGCCAGCATGTGGAATGAAACCAGAAACCAGACGCAGGTGGCGGGCGCGGGCGGCGTGACGCTTGAATCGCCGTTCGTCGGCGCGGCCGACGTGCTGAAGCCGCACCAGGCGCGCGCCTCGAAGAAGTTCACGCTGCGCGAGCGGCCGTTCCTCGATCTCGTCAACGTGCGCGGCGAATTGAGCGATCCGGCGTTCGTGAGCGCGTTCGAGCGCGTGGTCGGCTGCCGGCCGCCGGCGGCGCCGAACACGGTCGCGCGCGGCGCCGAGTACGACGTGCTGTGGCTCGGCCCCGACGAGTGGCTCGTGCGCTCGAACGGGCCCGTGCCGGCCGGCGTGCTCGAAGCGAAGCTCGCGGAAGCCGTGCAGGGCACGTATTCGGCGGCCGTCGACGTCGGCAGCGGCTATACGGTCGTCGAGATCAGCGGCGAACGCGTGCGCGACGTGCTCGCGCGCGGCTGTCCGCTCGATCTCCATCCGCGTGCGTTCAAGCCGGGCCAGTGCGCGCAGTCGCATTACTTCAAGTCGTCGATCGTGCTGATCCCGACCGGTGACGATGCGTTCGAGATCGTCGTGCGCCGCAGCTTCGCCGACTACTTCGTGCGCATCATGCTCGACGCGGCCGCGCCGCTCGCATCATGAAGCCGTTCGACGAACCGTTCGTGGCGATCGACGCGCCGCGCCTGCGCGGGCGCGGCTGGAGCGTGTTCGTCGACGAACTGAAGGTGCCCGCGCGGATCGGCATTCATGCGCACGAGCATGAAGCGCCGCAGCCGATCGTGATCGATGCACGGCTTGGTTACCGGTGCGAGCCGAGCGAGCAGGGCGAGTGGATCGATTACGACGGCTATTGCGCGCGCCTTGCCGCGTTTCTGTCGCACAAGCCGCATACGCGGCTGCTCGAGACGCTCGTCGCCGATATCGCGGTGCTGTCGTTCCGTGAGTGGCCGGCGCTGGAGTCGCTGACGCTGTCGGTGTACAAGCCGAAGATCCGGCCCGGCACGAAGCGGGTCGGCGTGTCGCTCGACTGGACGCGCGGGGATTATTTGCGGTGGACGGGGGCGGCGGGGCAGTTTTGAGGCGTGATGACACGGCAAGCCGGTGCATCTGGCTTGCCGTGCGTTTCTCTTTGTTCCTGAAATATGAGAACAATGGGTGTGCGGTGAATGTAGTCGGCATTGTTCCTGAAATATCGGAACAATGAGACGTTCACTCGCCGTCACGTATAACGCGAGCGCTCTTGGGCGACCCGCTTCGGCCCCGCTCCAGCAGCTTGCGCTGGCCTTGCAGGCCAGTGTTCGCGGTGCCGTCCTTTACGAGCCATGCCAGCGGCAATGCCATCGCGGGTTCGGCCGTGCTTTGCGTGCGCGCGTCGATCGTCGCGGCAGCCGTCAACGGCGATCTTTTCAAGATTGTGTTGTGCCGCCCCGGCACGACCTGTTCCAATCACCGTCAAACTTCCTCTGACCGCAGTGCGATGTTTCCCACGTACTATTCGCTATTGGGAAATATTCACGAAATCCATCGGGATGGCGATAATGAAACGCGCTGTGATTTTCGTTGTTGCCGCTTTGGCGCCGCTCATCGCACATGCCGGGTGCAGTGATAACCTTCAGAACTGGTCGGCGCGACTCCATCCCGACCATACACTGGATGCTACGCACGCGGTTTGCAAGGTCTGGCCTGCGAACGCGGCGCTGACGATCGGGGCGTTACCGCTGATGCAGAAAGGCAGCGCCGACGGGCCGAACGTCGTCGACATGGAAGTAGTGGTTGCCGATACGGCTACGGGTGCGATTATCGCGCATCGGTTTCAGCGATCGGCGATTCGCTATGCCGAGGATCACTATTTTGAGGGCATCGACCTCGACACGGCGCGCTATCAGCTGACCTCCACTCAACGTGCCTTCGGCGTGCGCCTGAAGTCGTCTGGCGGCCCGCCCGCGGATATGTCGGGCATCGCTACGCTGAGTCTCTATTTGATCGATGGGCAGCATTTGCGCACGGTGTTGGACCGCCTGATCGTGAGCGATTGGACGGGCGACCGCGATGGTCCTTGTACCAGCATTTCAGAAACGTCACGCACACTCGCACTCGGCCCGCCAGACACGCAAGGCTATGCCGTTTTGCGGGTCAGCGAAAAGTACGTCGAGCGCGTGAACCGGCTCGAGGTCGATAAATGCTCGGGTCACACGTCACCCGCTCAACGCCGCAACATTACACTCGACTATCGCGATGGCACATACCGGATACCGGATGCCATGCGAAATGCCGATTGATCAGTTGCCTCCGCTTCACCATTCTCCTGCCCCGTTCAAAGTGATAGGTGGGGAGCAATGAAACGTTTGGTTTTTGACGGATATCGAGCGGACCACCTACGATAGCTGCGAGACGTTTCAGGCGTATCGCAGCTATCGCTCCGTGCGACAGCATCAAGCCGCAGCCGCCCCATCCAGCGCCGGATAGTCGACATACCCGCGCGCATCGCCGCCGAAGAACGTCTCGCGCCGCGCGTCGTTCATCGGCGCGCCGGTCTTCACCCGCGTCACGAAATCCGGATTCGCCAGCACCATCTGCCCGTACGCTTCGAGATCGGCCAGCCCCGACGTCACGTCGGTGCCGATCGCGTCGCGCGTGCGGCCCGGACGGTTCAGGATCAGCGTGCCGTTCCAGCGCGCACGCAGGTCGGCCAGCAGCGCTTCGTTGCCCTGATGCATCACGTGCAGGTAGGCGAGGCCGAGCCGGTCGAGTTCCGTCGCGAGGTGGCGATACAGGTCCGGCCCTTCCGCCCCTTCGTCGAGGCCGCCCAGCGTATTGCCGGGCGATACGCGGATGGCCGTGCGATCCGCGCCGATCTCGTCGGCGATCGCCGTGGCGACCTCGATCGCGAAGCGCGCGCGGTTCTCGATCGAGCCGCCGTACGCGTCGGAGCGCGTGTTGGCATTCGGCGCGAAGAACTGCTGGATCAGGTAGCCGTTCGCACCGTGAATCTCGACACCGTCCGCGCCCGCCTCGATCGCGCGGCGCGCGGCGATGCGGAAGTCGTTCACGGTCTCGCGCACTTCGTCGAGCGTCAGCGCGCGCGGCGCGGGGATGTCCAGCATCCCCTTCATCGTGAACATCTGCGCATTCGGCGCGATCGCCGACGGCGCGACGGCCTGCCGGTGATGCGGCGTATTGTCGGGATGCGACATGCGCCCGACGTGCATCAACTGGATGAACAACCGGCCTCCATGTGCATGCACGCGGTCGCTGATCGCCTTCCAGCCGGCGACGTGCGCGTCGGTATAGATGCCGGGCGTCGTCAGGTAGCCTTGCCCGTCGTCCGACGGCTGCGTGCCTTCGCTGACGATCAGGCCGACGCTCGATCGCTGCGCGTAATACTCGGCGGCCCATTCGCCGGGCGTGCCGTCGAAGGCGGCGCGGCTGCGGGTCATCGGCGCCATGACCAGGCGGTTTTCCAGCGTATATCGGCCCACGCGGACCGGGGTGAACAGTTGGCTCATGATGCGTCAGCTCCTCGAGATTCGGGATAGCGGCGCCGGGTCGGTGCCGCCTCGGGCGCCGGCCGCGCACGGGTGTGCCGACCTCGCCTCCACACACCCATCATCCATTGCTTCCTTTTCGGGATAAACCGGGTAATCTGGATAACATTGATCCATTGATGGAGCAGTGGGCATGGAACTGCTGAACGACATGGCGCTGTTCGTCGAAGTCGTGAAGGCGAAGGGTTTTCGCAGTGCGGCCGAGACGCTGGGGATGCCGAACTCGACGCTGTCGCGGCGCATCAGTGCGCTGGAGAAGGCGATCGGGCTGCGGCTGCTGCATCGCACGACGCGCCGGATCGAGCTGACCGAGGCCGGCCAGCTCTATTTCGAGCGCTGCAAGCGCATCGTCGACGAGGCGCGGCTCGCGCACGAGCAGCTCGGCGGGTTGCTGGCGGAGCCGACCGGCGTATTGCGCGCGTCGTTTCCGGTCGATTTCGCGGTGACCTACCTGGCGCCGCTGATCGTCGATTTCTCGACGCATTACCCGAAGCTGACATTCGATTTCGAGCTGACGTCGCGGCGGGTCGATCTGGTGAGCGAACCGTTCGACGTGGCGATCCGCTTGGGCGAATCCGACGATTCTCAACTGATCGCGCGGCGGCTGGCCACGCTCGGGAACTACCTGTATGCGTCGCCCGGCTATCTCGCGCGCGAGGGCGAGCCGCGCACGCCGGACGACCTGGCACGGCACGCGTGCCTCAGCCTGGCGAGGGCCGGCACGTGGACGCTGCATGACGGCACGCAATCCGTCGCGGTGCCAGTGAGCAGTCGTTTCGCGGGAAACAGCGTCGGCATGCTGCGGCGCCTGGCCACGCTCGATGCGGGCATCATCGTGCTGTCCGAGGCGATCGTCGCGGACGACCTGGCCGCCGGCCGGCTGCGCCGCGTGATGCCCGCATGGGAGGGCGAGCCGATTCCGGTCTACGCGATGACGGAAACGCGGCTGCTGCCCGCGAAGACGCAGCATTTCATCGAGTTCTTGCGGGAGCGCTTCGCGCAGGCGTGACGGGCGGGTAGCCGTTCGTCGTTCAGTTCTGCGCCGGTGGCGGTGCGTCCAGCTGCGCTTCCCATTTCTTCAGGATGCGCACGCGTGCCTGGCTGAAATCGACCCAGCAGTTCATCCGCGCGTCTTCCGGGATCATCTGCTGCGGATTGGCGGCTTTCACGTAGTCGCAGGTGTCGTCGGCGAAGCGGGTCCAGCTTGCCTGCGACTTCGCGAGCGCGCTGGCGGCATCGGGGTTGCGCTGCTTGAGCTTGTGCTCGAGCGACCGGTACGCGCGCTCGACGGCCTGATCGTTCTGACCGAGTACGCAGGTCCGCACGTCGTTCATCGTCAGCGCGTGTTTCTCGCAATCGACGGCGGCAAACGCGGTGGTGTGGCCGATCGCCAGCGCGGCGACGGCAAGGAAGCGGGTGGCGTGGCGCATGCGCGTCGATCGAAGGGGGAGACTAGTTGGCGCGGGCCGACGTCGGGCTCGTCCTTTCGCTGACCGGCACCATGCGGGCCTTCGCATCGTTTGCGGGATTCACGGGATTCGAGGCTTTCACGTCGTCGTCAGGTTCAAGCACGAAGCGGAACGAATCGACGCGCTGCATCACCTTCGCCGCATACGCGTTCGAACCGCCGCTGTAGCTCCTCAGTCCGGCCCGCACGTCGCCACCGGCCGCCCTCACGTAGCCCGACAGGATCGCGGAGCCGACTTCGACGTTCGCGTTCGGGTCGGTCAGGTCCTTCACGTTGCGCACCAGGCCGCGGTGCGCGGTCGGCACGACCTGCATCAGCCCGGTCGCGCCATGCTGGCCGCGCGCCTTTTCCTGGAAGCGCGATTCGATCGAAATAATGGCGTAAACGAGTGCGGGAGGCAGCGAATATTTCGTCGCAGTGACGCTCACGATATCGGCGAGCTTCGCGGCCCGTTCCTTCGCGACGCCGAACTTCTTCGTCAGGTAGGACGTGATGCGGCGGTTTGCTTCGTTCGGCTGATCGTTGGCGTCGGCGAGCGGCGCGGAGGCGACGGACGGCGCCGATGCGGCTGCTTCGGGCGCGGACGCAGGCAGTGCGGGCGCTTGCTGCGCCGACGCCTGTTGCGCGATGCCGAGCGAAAGCACGATCAGCCAGAGAAACCGTCGCATGGTGGAGTGCGGGGAATGGGAAGGCGCCTAGTATATCGGCCAATTGCCGCCGGTGGTCGAGTGCCGGTTCGAATGAAAGCGGCATGTAGGCTTGTGTCGCGGCGAGCCGATCGAGGAACCGATCGTTGCGCGGACACGCATCGGAGTCCGGACGAACGCTAGTTGATGATCTCGCCGATGCCGGTTTCGATGCGGATTCTGAGCTGCTGGATGAACGCCGGATCGTAGGGTTCCCAGCTTTCGAGTTCGCCGACGATCTTCAAAGGCGATGTGCTCCGGTACGATCGCGTCGGATTGCCCGGGAATTTCTTGTCCGTGACGTTCGGGTCGTTTTCGAATTCGCCGGTGGGTTCGACGATGTAGACCCGCGGTCGGCCGTCGCCTTTGGCCATTTCCGCAGCCAGGCCGGCGCCTTTGGGCAGGGCCGTGAAGTAGATGTGATTCATCACGACGTCGTCGCGATAATTCGATCGGAAGCCTGCCGTCAGCAAATCGCCGATCCGCAAATCCGCTTTCGTGCCATGAAAAAACGGGCCGGTGTCCGAAACGGTCATGGTTTCTCCTTCCAAAAGTCGCGCAACGGCTTCTACGCGCGGCGTGCGGCTGCCACCCGTGCAATCGCGCCGATCGCATCGCTGACGAGCACCGCGAGCAGCCCGACGATCACGCCGCCCTGCAGCACGAACGCGGTGTTCGACGTCTGCAGCCCCGCGATGATCACGTCGCCGAGCCCGCGCGCGGCGACCGTCGAGCCGATCGTCGCGGTGCCGAGATTGATCACGACCGCGAGCCGCACCCCATTGACGATCACCGGAAACGCGAGCGGCAGCTCGACCGACACCAGTTGCTGCCAGCCGCTCATCCCCATCCCGCGCGCGGCGTCGACGACGTCGCGCGGCACGTCCTCGAGCCCCGCGATCGTGCTTTCGAACACGGGCAGCAGCCCATACAGCACGAGCGCGATCAGCACGGGCTTCAGGCCGAAGCCGACGGCCGGCACCGCGAGCGCGAGCACCGCGACGGGCGGGAAGGTCTGGCCGATGTCGACGACGCTGCGCGCGAGCGGCAGGAAATCCGCGCCCCACGGCCGCGTGACCGCGATGCCGGCCGCGACCGCGACGATCGTGCCGATCACGCTCGACAACGCGACCGTGCCGAGATGCGCCAGCGTGAGGTCGAGCAGGCTCGCGCGATCGTAGATGACCGGCGCGCCGTTGTCCGCGAACGGCGCGAACAAGCCTTGCAGCCAGGCGGGTCGCAACAGCAGCACGAGCAGTAGCGCGAGCGCGGCCGCGCGTGCGAGGTAGGCGGGAAGTGCCGACCGCCCGGGCCGCGTGCTGCCGTGCGTCGTCATGCGGGCTTCCTTGCGTGCGCACGGATCGCATCGAGCGTGATGCGGCGCGTGTTGCGGCCGTCGCCATCTTCCACCGGAAGCACATCGACACCGCGCCACAGCAGCTCCGACACCGCATCGCGCAGCGTGCGCGTCGCGGCGATCGGTTCGCCGTCGGCATGACCGGGTTCGGCCACCGCGTCGATCGGCGTCAGCGCGAGCAGGCGCAGCGGCCGGTCGACGCCGGCGACCAGCTGTTCGACGACGCCGGCTGCCGGCTTGCCGAGAATCTCGGCCGGCGCAGCGACCTGCAGCAGCCGGCCGCCGTCCATCACCGCGATCGTGTCGCCGAGCTTCAGCGCTTCCTCGATATCGTGCGTGACGATCACGACCGTGATGCCGAGGCGGCGCTGCAAGGCAAACAGGTCGTCCTGCGCCTTGTTGCGGATGATCGGATCGAGCGCGCCGAACGGCTCGTCCATCAGCAGCATCGCGGGCTCGGCCGCGAGCGCACGCGCCACGCCGACGCGCTGTTGCTGCCCGCCCGACAGTTCGTGCGGCAGCTTGTCCGCGAACTCGGCCGGCGCGAGATGAAACAGATCGAGCAATTCGTTCACGCGCGCGTCGATGCGATCGGCCGTCCAGCCGAGCAGGCGCGGCACGGTCGCGATGTTGCGCGCGACGCTCCAGTGCGGAAACAGCCCGTGCCCCTGGATCGCATAGCCGATGCCGCGACGAAGCTGCTCGGGCGCAACGGTGGCCGTATCGACACCGTCGATGCGGATCGTGCCGCTGGTGGGCGCGATCAGCCGGTTGATCATGCGCAGCAGCGTCGACTTGCCGCTGCCCGATGCGCCGACGAGCGCGGTGATCGTGCCGCGCTCGATCGTCAGCGAGACGTCGTCGACGGCGACGATATCGCCGAAGCGTTTGCCCGCACGTTCGATCTCGATCATCCTGCACGCCCCTTCGCGAGCGTGGTCGCGGCTTCGAATATGACGGCCGCCACCAGCGCGAGCGCGATCGTCGGGATCGCGCCGAGCAGCACGAGATCGGCGGCCGATTGCCCGATCCCCTGGAAGATGAAGGTGCCGAAGCCGCCGCCGCCGATCAGCGCGGCGACCGCGGTCAGCCCGATGTTCTGCACGAGCACGATGCGCACGCCGCTCAGGATCACCGGCAGCGCAAGCACGAGATCGACGCGCAGCAACCGCTGCGCGCGCGTCATCCCCATCGCGCGCGCCGCTTCGGTCACGTGCGGCGGCACCTGGCCGAGCCCGACCACGACGCTCGACGCGATCGGCAGCAGCGAATACAGGAACAGCGCAAGCACGGCAGGAGCGACGCCGATGCCGCGGATGCCGAGCGCGGCCGCAAGCGGCACGTGTGCGGCGAGCAAACCGAGCGGCGCCATCATCAGCCCGTACATCGCGATGCTGGGGATCGTCTGCACGATATTGAGCACGGGCATCGCGACGGTACGCACCGCCGCGATGCGCGCACAGGCGATGCCGAGCGGCACGCCCGCGACGAGCGCGGCCGCCACCGAGCCGCCGGTGAGCGACACGTGCCGGATCGCCTCGATCCAGAAGTCGTCGCTGCGCACCGCGTATTCGCGCATCACGGAAAGTCCGTCCCACCAGCCGCTCGCGAGCGGCACCGAAATCGCTGCTATCGCGACGACGAGCGCGGCGAGGCGCCGCCACGGGCCGAATGCGAGCCGCGCGAGCGCATCCGCGACGAGCACGGCCCACGCGAACAGCAGCAGCCAGACGCCGGAGGAGGGCGATACGCGGGCGAGCGTGTCGTCAGGCGCGACGAGGTGCGTCGCGGCCGCGCCGACCGCGTACGCGAGCGTGGCGAGCCACGCGCAGCCGGCCATGAGGCGCCACGCGGGGCGGCTGGCCATCATCGCCCACAGCGCGCCGACGATCCACAGCGCGGCGAACCCGGCGCCCTGCAGGGCCGGCAGCGCGGCGAACACCGACAGGTCGGTGCCGGCCGCGATGCGGTTCGGCCGCAGCACCGCGAACGGCAGGCCGAGCACGGCGACGATCGTCAGGACCCCGATCAGGATGCCGACCTTGTCCGCCGTGATGCGCCGCGCGGACGCTGCCGCGCGATCGGTCATTTAACGAAGCCCTTCGCTTTCAGGTAGCTTTTCGCGACGCCGGCGGCCGGTTCGCCGTTGATCTGGATGCGCGCGTTCAGCGTCTGCAGCGTCTTCAGGTCGAGGCTCGCGAACACGGGCTTCAGGTAGTCGGCGATCTGCGGGTGCGCTTTCAGCACGGCTTCGCGGATCACCGGCGCAGGCGCGTAGACGGGCTGCACGTGCTTGTCGTCGTCGAGCACCGCGAGGCCGCTCGACGAGATGCCGCCGTCGGTGCCGTAGACCATCGCGGCATTCACGCCGTCGGTCTGGTTCGCTGCGGCCTTGATGGTCGCGGCCGTGTCGCCGCCGGACAGCACGACGAGCTGGTCGGGCTTCAGCTTGAAGCCGTACGCCTTCTCGAACGACGGCAGCGCCGACGCGCTGTTCACGAATTCGGCCGACGCCGCGAGCTTCACCTTGCCGCCGCCGGCCACCCACTTGCCAAAATCGGAGAAGGTCTTCAGGTGCTGCGACTGCGCGACCGGTGCGAGCAGGGCGACGCCCCACGTGTTGTTCGCGGGCGCCGGGGTGAGCCAAACGAGATGGTTCGCCGCGTAGTCGAGCTGCTTCGCGGTGTCGTAGCCCTGGCTCGCGTTCTTCCACAGCGGATCGTCCGCCTTGTTGAAGAAGAACGCGGCGTTGCCGGTGTATTCGGGGTAGACGTCGATCTCGCCGCTCGTGAGCGCCTTGCGCACGATCGGCGTGGTGCCGAGCGCGATCTTTTCGGTGACGGGAATGCCGTGGGCCTTCAGCACCTGCGCGATGAGGTTGCCGAGCAGGTTGCCTTCGGTGTCGATCTTCGACGACACCACGACGGGCGTGTCGGCATGCGCGCCGGGCGCGACGATCGCGGCGGCGAGCGCGAGGCCCAGGATCCGGGCGGGCAGGGCGAGCTTCATACGGGCCAATCTCCAGGACGAGGGCGTACGCCGAAAGTTACTTGACTGAGCCGGCTTTGGCAAACCACGTGCGGCGGCGTGCCCACAGCCCGTGTGGGGATTACCCGCATCCGTGTGGCAGGCTTGTTACACTGAATCCGTTCCCGCCTTGCCGACACTTCCTGACATGAAGCCCGAGTTGCTGGTTCTCATCGCATTGCGCGGCGACGCGCATCGCGAGATCGCCGCGTCGTTCGACGTGCGCTACGCCCCGACATCCGACGAACGCGAACGTGCGATCGCCGAACACGGCGGCACGATACGCGCGGTGCTGACCAACGGCAGCACGGGGCTCACCGCCGCCGAAATCGATCGTCTTCCGCAACTCACGTTCGTCAGCGCGCT
Source organism: Burkholderia sp. HI2500 (assembly GCF_002223055.1). Taxonomy (NCBI): domain Bacteria; kingdom Pseudomonadati; phylum Pseudomonadota; class Betaproteobacteria; order Burkholderiales; family Burkholderiaceae; genus Burkholderia; species Burkholderia sp. HI2500. Next base: position 159,623 of record NZ_NKFL01000006.1, read on the forward strand.
CGGCGCCGGCTACGAGCACATCGATGTCGCCCATGCGAAGACGCGCGGCGTGACCGTGGTCACGGGCGCCGGCACCAACGACGATTGCGTGGCCGATCATGCGTTCGCGCTGCTGCTCGCGGCCGTGCGCAACGTCGTGCAGCTCGATGCGAAAACCCGTGCGGGCGTGTGGCGCGACGGCCTGGCGATGCCGCCGAACGTGTCGGGCAAGAAGCTCGGCATCGTCGGGCTCGGCAAGATCGGCGAGAAGTGCGCACGCCGCGCGGCCGGCTTCGACATCGAGATCGGTTATCACAACCGGTCGGAGAAGAACGTCCCTTACCGCTATTTCGATCGCGTCGACGCGCTCGCGCAGTGGGCCGATTTCCTGATCGTCGCGACGCCGGGCGGCGCGGGCACGCGGCACCTGATCGATCGCGCGGTGCTCGACGCGCTCGGCCCCGGCGGGTTCGTCGTCAACGTGTCGCGCGGCAGTGTTGTCGATACCGCTGCTTTGGCGGACGCGTTGCGTGAAGGACGCATCGCGGGCGCGGGGCTCGACGTGTACGAAGGCGAACCCGAGCCGCCGCGCGCGCTGACGGATCTCGACAGCGTCGTGCTGACGCCGCACATGGGCGGCTGGTCGCCCGAGGCGCTCGATCGGTCGGTGCGGCAGTTCATCGACAATGCCGAGCGGCACTTTTCAGGGCGGCCGGTGTTGACGCCGGTGTGAGCGGCGCCGGGACGATGATTCGCCGCCCACCGTTTCGTCCGGGATCGATGTCGGCGTGAGAGGCGTCCCGCGACGGTCGAGGGCGGGTGCGCAGCGCTATCGATCGATACGCAGCACGAGCTTGCCGGTCGTGCCGCCCGACTCGAGCGCCACATGCGCGTCGACGATCGCGTCGAGCGCATAGCTGCCCCCGATCAGCGGCTTCAGTGCACCGGTGGCCAGCAAGCCGAACAGCTCGCCGAGCGTTTGCTGCACGACGTGATCGGCGAGGAACGCATGCAACGCGAAACCCGACAGCGAGCGGCAGCCGAAGATGAGCGCGTTCATCAGGCTGTCATCGACCGCAAGCAACTGGCCGCTTGCCGCGCCATAGGCGACGAAGCGACCGTGCGGCGCAAGGCTGGACGCCAGCGTGCGGGCCACGGCGCCACCGATCGAATCGAACACGACGTCGGGGCCCGTGCCGCCGGTTGCGGCGCCGAGTCGATCGACCCACGCGTCGTCGCGATAGCTCACGGCCTGATCGGCACCGAGCGCCCGCACCGTCGATAGCTTCTCCGTGGAACCGGCCAGGCCGACGATCGTCCTGGCGCCGTCGAGTCTCGCCAGCTGGATGAGCATCGAACCGACGCCGCCGGCTGCGGCGGTGATGGCGACGGATCGTGCGGCCACCGGCGTCTCGCGCAGCAGCATGCGGGCGACCAGCCCCTGCAGCATGACCGCGACGGCGTCGTCGTCCGAAACGGCGTCGGGAATCGCGACGATCAGCGGAGCGCGTACCGTCACATATTCGGCATAGCCGCCGGTTCCGCTCGTTGCGCCGAACAGCGCCGCGGCCACGCGATCGCCGACCTGGAAGTCCCGCACGTTCGCGCCGAGGGCTTCGACGGTGCCGACCGTTTCCGATCCCAATATCGCCGGCAACGTCGGCGCCGGCCCCGGATAGGTACCGGCGCGTTGCAGCGTTTCCGCGAAATTCAGTCCGATGCGCGTCACGCGCACGAGGACTTCGTCGGGAGCCGGTGTCGGGCGCTCGATCACGACCGGACGGAGTACGGACGGAGCGCCGAAATGATCGATCTGAATGGCATTCATGGTGTTCACGGGGAAATCTCGCTGGATGCGGGGGCGTTGCCCCCGGGATGTGTGAGGTGTCGGGCAGGACGCGGCGTCGGCCGGATCACTCCGGCAGGGATGCCCGATCGCCGCGATCGAACGAGGCGCGGCCCGCGCCGTTCAGCACGAGCGCGAGCAGGCCGCCCGTCATCGACAGGTTCATCATGAAGAAGGTCTGCTGCGTCTGGTCGCCGCCGCTATGGAAGATCACCGCGGCGATGACCGAAAAGATCGCGAGCCCGAGCGCGGCGAGTCGCGTCATGAAGCCGGCGATCAACGCGAGGCCGCCGGCGACCTCGACGAAGATCACGAGCGGCAGCAGCGCCCCCGGCACACCCATGTGCGCCATGTATTGCTCGGTGCCTGCGTAGTTGAAGATCTTGCTGATGCCCGCGCCGACGTAGACGCCGGCGATGAGGGTGCGCACCAGGACGGACAGGATGGCGTTGACGGTGGGCGTCTGCGCAGCGGTTCGGTACAGGGCGCGGTTGATCGATCGAATCATGGTGAGTCCTTGTTCGAGGGGCGGCGGATCGGCGATCCGCCGCCGTGTTCAGCGGTTGGGGTTCGGGGCCGCGCTCACGCGCGAAACGGCGGGTAGTCGGTATAGCCGGCTTCGCCGCCGCCATAGGCCATGGACATGTCCGCATGCGCGAGCGGCCGGTCGTGCCGGAGGCGTTCGGCAAGATCCGGGTTCGCGATGAACGGGTAGCCGAACGACACGAGATCGGCATGGCCGTCGGAAAGTGCCGTTTCCGCGCGTGCTTTCGTATAGCCGTTGTTCGCGATGTAATGCCCGCCGAACGCGTGCCTGAGCGCGCCGTAGTCGAATGCGGGCACCGCGTCCGGTGCGGCCTGAGGGATGCCTTCGACGACATGGAGATAGACCGCGAGTCCGCTCAGCCGGTTGGCGAATCGCTCGAACAGCGTTTGCGGATCGCTATCCGCGATTCCACCGAAATGCGGCGTGACCGGAGAGATACGGATACCTAATCGATCGGGGCCTGAAACGAGGCCGACTGCGCGCACGACCTCGAGTGGCAGCCGAAGCCGGTTGTCGATCGTGCCGCCGTAGTCGTCGGTCCGGCGGTTCGTGCCGTCACGCAGGAACTGGTCAAGCAGATAGCCGTTGCCGGCGTGAATCTCCACGCCGTCGAACCCGGCCTGCAATGCGGCGCGAGCGGCCAGCACGTATTGGTCGACGACGGCGGGCAATTCGGCGGTTTCGAGCGCGCGCGGCACCGGGTACGGCTGCGGGCCGGTCGGCGTATAGGCGTCGCCGTCGGGCCGGATCGGCGACGGCGCGACCGGTCGTGCGCCGTCCGGCTGCAGGTCTGGGTGACCGATGCGGCCGACATGGGCCAGTTGCACGAAAATGCGGCCGCCTTCACGGTGCACCGCATCGGTCACCTGTTTCCAGCCCGCGATCTGCGCGTCGCTGTAGATGCCCGGCGTGAACGGATAGCCCTTGCCCTGTGGCGAGATCTGCGCGCCCTCGGTGACGATCAGGCCGGCCGAGGCCCGTTGTGCGTAGTAGGTCGCGTTCATCGGGCCGGGCGCGTCGCCGGCACCGGCACGGCTGCGCGTCATCGGCGCCATTACGATGCGATTCCTGAGCGTGATGCGCCCGAGTTCGATCGGGTCGAACGGCGTCGGACGCGCAGGTGCCCGGGGCGGTGAAAGCAAGCGGTCGGTCGTCATGGTTCCATGTTCCTGTGACATTGACGGGGGACTGTCGACGCGGGGGAAGCCGCGATCGACATGGCGTGACAGGAATGTAGGGGATCGTTTCGATCCAAACAATTGGCTAGAATGGATCGTTAAAATCAATTTTCTGGATAGATCGTGGATCGCAGCCCCAATCTGGATCAGCTTCGTGCGTTCGTCGCCGTCGTCGAGGCAGGCAGCTTTTCAGGGGCGGCGCGTCGGCTCGGCAGGGCGCAATCGGTGGTGAGTTATGCGGTCGCCAGCCTTGAGGCACAGCTGGGCATGCCGTTGTTCGAGCGCGGCAGACGCCGTCCGCAACTGACGGCCGCCGGCGAGGTCGTGCTCGCCGATGCGCGTCGGCTCGACATGCTGATGGGGCAGTTGCAGGCGAAGACGGCCGGTTTGCGGGGCGGCGTGGAAGCCGAGCTGTCGCTGGCCGTCGACGTGATGTTTCCGTTGCCGAAGCTGGTCGAAGGCATGCAGGCGTTTGCGGAGGCGTTCCCGACCGTCGCACTCAACCTGGCGATCGAAGCGCTCGGCGGCGTCATGAAGCTGGTGCTCGACGGCGGCTGTGCGCTCGGCATCAGTGGCCCGATTCCGAACTGGCCGGATGCGATCGACGCGACCTCGATGGGGGCGATCGAGTTGCTGACCGTTGCGGCGCCCATGCATCCGCTCGCGTTGCGTGACGCGCCGATTCCGCTCTCGGAGGCGCGCGAGCATACGCAGATCGTGCTCACCGACCGCAGCAAGGTCACCGACGGGCAATCGTTCGGAATCCATGCGACCCGCACCTGGAAGGTGGCCGACCTCGGCGCGAAACATCGGTTGCTGCTCGCCGGGCTGGGCTGGGGATCGATGCCGATGCATCTGATCGAGGACGATCTGCAGTCGGGCCGTCTCGTGCCGGTGCAACTGGCCGACCGGCGCACGTTCCGCTACGGACTATCGCTGATCCGGCGTGCCGATCGCGCGAGCGGTCCGGCCGCGCAGTGGCTGATCGATTATTTGAGTCGCCAGGGCGATCCGAACGGCCGGCGGGCCTGACCCATGCCCGGCGGCGACCGGCCGGGCAGGCCGCCCGGCCAGCCTTGCATTCCGCGACGATCGAAGGCTGGCCGGACGTTCTGCCGTGTCAGCGACGCGCGCCGGCTGAAGTGCGTTCCGCGCGGCGCACGCCTGCTCAGGACGAAGCCAGCGGCACCGTCACCGACGTACCGGCCGGGTCCAGCGTCAGCCCGGTGCCCGGCGTCGGCCGCAGCGTCGCCTCGTTGTCGCTCGACAGCACGACGAGCCCCAGCCGGTGGCCGGCTTCCAGCTTGTAGTCACGCGGCATGAACGTCAGCTTCAGGTCGTACGGCATGCCGGGCAGAACCGGCTGCGAGACCCACTCCGACACGCGGTTGCGCGGGTCGGTCCACGCCCGCGTGACGATCGTCGCCGTGCCGTCCGGCGCGCGATCGACCAGCAGGGCCGTCACGTTGGCCACGGCCGTGAAGGTCAGCCTGACGCGCGCGGTCGCCGAACCGGACAGGCGTGTCGCGGCCGTGAGCGGCGCGGTTTCGAAGCGGCTGCGGTTCTCGCCCGTCGGCGCGTTCGCCAGCGTGAGCGCGGTAATGCGCGCATCGTCGGTGAAACGCGCGAGCGGGCCGCCGGTCGGCAGCCGCAGCAGCGTGCCGGTTCCCGCGCCGTCGCCGCCCGCGAAGTACGTGACCGGCGTGGCGTGGCGCGCGGCCCAGTCCGCTTCCTTCAGCAGCGTGCCGTCCGCCTGCTCGATCACCGCGCGCGGATCACGTTCGACGCCATTGTCGAAACCGATCAGGTAGCGCGTAAACCAGCGGTTCACTTCCGCGGTCCACGCATCGGCCATCGCCGGCACGCGGGTCGGGTCGGTGTGCTTCAGGCGATGCAGCCACAGCTGCGTCGGCACGCCCTGGCGCCGCATCGCGAGATGCCACAGCGTCGACTGGTCGACCCGCACGTTGTCGTCGGTGAGCCCCTGCGCGACGAGCGCCGGCGCGACCGCGTACGCGGTGGGAATATCGCGCGCGGCCCAGAACGGCGAATAGTCGCCGGTCTTGCGGTCTTCCTGCTGCAGCGCTTCGTCGATCAGGTGCGTGCAGCGCTCCGGATGCGCGTTCGTCAGCAGCGCCTTGATGTACACGTCGACGTCCTCGCCCTGATAGCCTTCCGGCGCACGCACGAGCCCGCCCGAGCGGTAGTAGCCGTACATGTTCGTCAGCCCGGCGACCGGCACGATCGCGTCGAGCCCGCGCGTGCGCAGGCTCGCGACCATCTTCGGCAGCGTGCCGTCGTACGACACGCCGTACATGCCGACGTGGCCCGTCGACCAGTTCGCGACGACCGTCTTGCCGTTCGCGTCCTTCGCGGTCGCGTCGCGGCCGAGCCAGCGGATCACCGAGGCCATCGCGACCGATTCGTCGCGGGTGAGGATCGTCGGGCAGCCGTCCGAGCCGGCCGTGCCGAGCGAATCCGCGTAGACGATCGTGAAGCCGCGCGGGATGAAGTAGCCCTCGATCCACGAGCGCCCGGCGGCGGCCGCCTCGACCTGCTGCAGCATCCGCACCTGCGGCGCGGCGGCCATGATGCGTGCGGAGGCACCGGTCGCTGCCGCGGCCGCCGTGGCGGCCGGATGCGGCGTGCCGTCGAGTTCGACGTCGACGTTGTGGTCGGGGCTGTCGGCGAGGCCCGCGTAGTACGGGCTCGCGAGCACGATGACGGGCGTGCGCGCGCCGTTCGCGGTTTCGGTCGGGCGCACGATGCGCACGTGGATGCGGTCGCGCGTGCCGTCGCCGTCGGAGTCGACCGGCGTGTCGACCCACGCGTTCTCCTCGATCGTGCCGCCCGACAGCGACGGCTGCACCTGGCCGTTCGCGATCACGGGCCGGTAGCGGCCGCCGCTGGCCGGGTTGGCGTACGGCACGCCCGACGGCGAAATGCGTGACGCGAGCGACTGCTTGTCGGCCGCCGAGGCGGCGGCCCCCTCCTGTTGGCCCTGCGCGAGCGCGGAGGCGCCCGCCACGCTGCCGCCGTCGTCGCCGCCGCACGCGGCGAGCGTTGCGGCCGCAACGAGCGCGGGAAGCCACGCGCGACGTAATCCGGTTCGATGAATGTCCATTGTCGACCTCTTGTTGTGATTGTCTGGAACCGGACGGCCCGCGATATGCCCCCTGCGGCCCGGCCGGGTGCTGCATCGGATGAAACGGAACTGCATCTTCGAAAGCGCCGGGCGCGATGCCCGGGTGTCACGGCCGGTGTCGACGCGCGTCACGCATCGCGCGACCCGGTGAGCGTCGGGGCGATTGCATCGCCTCGACCGCGAAGCGTCAGCGCGGCGGCTGATTCGGGGCGCCCGGTCGAAGCGAGGCCGGCGGCACGAAGTGAATACAGGAGTGCGAATCAAATGCGGGCATGCCCGATCTTCCTTCAGGTTTCAGATGAAACGGAACGGCACGATGCGATAAGGCGGGGATGGTGCGAACGGCGGTGCTGCAACGGCAGGAAAGCGCGACGCGAGTCGGCAGGGCTGGCCGGAATGCTTTCCGGAAGCTTGCGCAAAACTTATCTCAGTGAAATCTCGGTGTCAAACTTTTTTAGTTTGAGTCAAACAAAGTTTTAAGTGTGCGGGGCGATGGACCTGCGATCGGTCTAAATTTCCGGGAAATCTGTCCGTAAACGGTAAAAAACAGATTGAAAGGAGAGAGAGGGCATGACGACTTCAGTCACGGCAGCGAGCGGCCTTTCGCTCGTGCAGATGGCGCAGCAGGCTGCGCTCGACGGGCGCCAGCAGACGGACGCGGCGACCGGGCAGCCGCAGGACACGCCGATTACCATCCGGGCGCTGGACCAGGACGCGATGCACGCGGCGCGCATGAAGCAGATGTCGATCCTGGGCAACCTGTCGACGAAGCTGCGCGACGTCACCAGCCAGCTCGCGACGAGCCTGCACGAGATCATCGCGAAGCGTCCGGGCCTGGCCGACGCGCAGTTCGACTTCATGACCGACAACGGGCAGATCAAGGTCGTGTCGAAGACGATGACGGAAAGCGATCGCGCGTGGGTGGAGTCGACGCTGAACGCGAACGCGGGCCTCGTGCTCGCGACGCGCGCGTTTCACCAGCAGGCCGTCGATTTCGCGGAGCAGGGCGCGGCCGCCGTAGGCGAGACGTTCACGGACGACGATCGCAAGGTGGCCAGCCAGCGCGCCGACGCGGACTTCCTCTTCATGAAGGAGATCAACGCGTCCGTCGCGCGCAACCAGAGGTTCGAGGAAGTCGGCGGGCATTTCACTACGCAGGACGGCACGCGGCTGACGTTCGATCAGTCGGCCGGCACCGCGCGCGGCACGCTGGCGCTGCTGGATACCGACCGCCAGTTGTCGTCGGGTGCGGCGATCTTCGTCGACGATTCCGGGCAGAAGACCTACGGCCGGCGCGCCGGCCTGATCGACGTCGGCTTCGGCGCCGCGTTCGAGGATATCCTGAACGGCCGCAACAGCATCGGCTTCCACGAGATCGCGTAGCCACGCGCGTCACGGAGCCGCACGCCGCGCGCCTATTCGTCGCGCAGCGCTTCGGCCGGCCGCACCCGCGCGGCGCGCCAGCTCGGGTAGAGCGTCGCGACGCACGACATCAGGAACGCGGCCGCGGCGATCTCGATCACGTCGGTCGCCGCGAGCTTCGACGGCAGCGAGCTGAGGAAGTACACGGACGGCGTCAGGAAGCGGATGCCGAGCAACTGCTCGATGGCGGGCAGCACCCACGGGATGCTCACCGCGATCGCGCAGCCGAGCGCGACGCCCGCGAGCGTGCCGGCGAGGCCGATCGTCATCCCCTGGATCGCGAAGATCTTCATGATCGACCCGGGCGGCGCGCCGAGCGTGCGCAGGATCGCGATGTCGCCCTGCTTCTGGGTGACGGTCATCACGAGCGACGACACGAGGTTGAACGCGGCGACCGCGACGATCAGCATCAGGATCAGCGACAGCATGCGCTTTTGCAGCCGCTCGGCCTCGAACCACGTGCGGTTCTGCCGTGTCCAGTCGCGGATATAGAGGTCGCCCGACAGCGTGCGCGACAGTTCCAGTGCGACGTCCGGCGCGCGCTGCAGATCGTCGAGGCGCAGCCGGATGCCGGTCGGCGCACGCACGTTGAACAGCGTCTGTGCGTCGCGGAGGTGGATGTAGGCGAGCGCGCTGTCGTACTGGTAGTGGCCCGACTCGAACGTGCCGACCACGTTGAACTGCCGGAACCGCGGCAGCGCGTCGCCGATGCGCGCGGTGTTGCCGGGCGCGAAGAACGTGACGCGGTCGCCGATCTTCACGTGCAGCGCGTCGGCCAGCGCCGAGCCGAGCACGATGCCCATCTCGCCCGGCACGAGCGCGTCGAGCCGCCCGGTCTTCAGCTTGCGCGCGATCTCGGACACCCGCGGCTCCAGCACGGGATCGATGCCGCGCAGCGCGACGCCCGTCACGCTGCCCGCGTTCGTCAGCAGCGCCTGCGCGTCGACATAGGGTGCGACGGCGCGCACCGCCGGATTCTGCAGCGATTCGTGCGCGGTGAGCCGCCAGTCGGGCATCGCGCCCGTCGGCGAGAAGATTTCCACGTGGGCGAGCACCGACAGCATCCGGTCGCGCACTTCGGTCCGGAAACCGTTCATCACCGACAGCACGACGATCAGCGCGGCGACGCCGAGCGCGATGCCGGCCATCGCGGCGCCGGCAATGAACGACACGAAGCCGTCGCCGGCCGAGCGCCGGCCGCCGCGCGCATAGCGCAGCCCGATCTGCCATTCGAACGGGAGTTTCAAGCGGTTTCCTTTCATTTCGATTCGAGCCTGCCGAGCCGCGCATTCTAGCGAACGCGGCGCCGCCGTGTGCAGAGGTTGCGCCCTGGACGACCGAGATCCGCCCGACCGGCCGGTCATCCGGCGGCGTTGCGCGCCGGCACACCGATATTTCCATCGTTTCGGGTCTGATCGATAATGGCGCCCAGCATCCGGTCGAACATACCAAGCAATTACGGCGCAACCGGGCCGCGCCGTCACAGACCCATAACAATTCGGGGAAGGTTGCCGCACCCGGCAGCATGTCCTTGACAAGGAAATAACAATGGATTTGCTGCGCTTCCTGCTGCTCCTGCCGATTCGTGTGGCGGGCTTCGTGTGGTGGCTGCTCGGCTGCGCGCTGCGGCCGCTGGTGGGCGACGTGTCGTGGACGGCGCCCGCGTGGATGGGCGTGACCGCCGCGGCCGTGCGCCGCCGCCCGTGGCATGCCGGCGGCCTCGTGCTGCTCGCGGCCGCGCTCGGCTACGGCGGCTACTGGTTCAAGCACCGCCCGAAGCCGCCCGAGCCCGAGACCGTCAGCTTCACCGTCAAGGCGCCGGCGATCACTACCTATGAGGTGGACGACAGCGACAAGCCGAAGATCACCGTGCATCCGCTCGAAGTCGTGTTCGCGCAATCGGCCGCGCCGATCGAACAGGTCGGCAAGCCGGCCGGCGACGGCATCGAGATGACGCCCGCGCTGAAGGGCGCGTGGGCGTGGGTCGACGACAAGACGCTGCGCTTCACGCCGGCGGCCGACTGGCCGGTCGGCGCGCACGTCGAGGTGCGTTTCGCGGTGCACCGGGTGTTCGCGCCGCAGGTGGCAATGCACGACGATCGCTTCGCTTTCGATGTGCCGGCGTTCGCCGCGACAGTCGGCAACAATGAGTTCTACCGGAATCCCGACAATCCGGCGGAGAAGCAGGCGCTGCTGCAACTGCGCTTCAACTACCCGGTCGATCCGGCCGAGTTCGAGAAACGCGTCGGCCTCGTGCTGGTCGGTCGCGACGGCAAGAATACGACGCCGCTGCGCTACACCGTCAGTTACGACAAGATGAAGACGAGCGCATGGGTCCGCTCGCAGTCGCTCGAGATCCCGCGCGATCCGCTGGTGGCACGGCTCGACGTCGACAAGGGCGTAAAGAGTGCGCGCGGCGGCAACGGCACGCTGGACGTGCTGCATGCGTCGGTCGCCGTGCCGGGGCTCTACAGCCTGTCGATCGCCAACATCGCGCCGACGCTCGTCGACAACGAGCGCTACGAGCCCGAGCAGGTGCTCGTCGCGGAAGCGTCAGACGGCGTGCGCAGCGCCGACCTGGCCGCGCGCGCCAAGGCGTGGGTGCTGCCGAAGCGCAAACCCGGCGTCGATCAGTCGGACGACGATCCGCCGTACGAATGGAACGTGGCCGACATCAGCGACGCGGTGCTGAAGCAGTCGAAGCCGCTGCCGCTCGACGCGGTGCCGACCGAGAACGACTACGCGACGCTGCAAAGCTTCAAGTACCACGCGACGCCGGGCGATCGCATCGTCGTGCGTTTCGCGGGCGACCTGAAATCGGCGGGCGGCTACCTGCTCGCCGAGCCGGTGACGACCGCGTTCACGGTGCCCGACTATCCGAAGCTGCTGCGCTTCATGGCTGACGGCTCGCTGCTCTCGATGAGCGGCAGCAAGCGGCTGTCGGTCGTGTCGCGCAACCTGCCGGGGATGAAGGTCGAGATCGGCCGTGTGCTGCCCGACCAGCTCCAGCATCTCGTGAGCTTCAACAACGGCACGTACGCACGGCCCGAGCTGTCGTATTCGTTCAGCGAGGATCACATCGTCGAGCGCTTCGTGCAGAAGCGTGCGTTCCCGGCCGGCGACCCCGGCAAGGCGCATTACGAAGGCATCGATCTCGGCCAGTACCTGAAGGGCGGCAAGCGCGGCTTGTTCCTGCTGCACCTGACGAAGTACGACCCGGCGGCCGAGAAGAAGAAAGCCGACGATGCGAAGGACAGCGATGCATCGTCCGGCGACGGCAGCCAGGATCAGTCGGACAACGCCGATTCGGGCGACAGCAGCAGCAACGGCGACGACAGCGACAACGCGCTCGGCGACACCCGCCTGATCGTCGTGACCGATCTCGGGATGCTGGTCAAGAAGGCGCTGGACGGCAGCCAGGACGTATTCATCCAGTCGATCCGCACGGGCAAGCCGGTTGCGGGCGCAACGGTATCGGTGCTCGCCGTGAACGGCCAGGCGCTGTTCACGCAGACCACGAGCGCCGACGGCATCGTGCATTTCCCCGCGTTCAAGGGGCTCGACCGCGAGAAGCGGCCGCAGCTGTACGTCGTGAAGAAGGACACCGACCTGTCGTTCCTGCCGGTGGCCGGCCGCGATCGCCAGCTCGACTTCTCGCGTTTCGACGTCGACGGCGAGCGCAATGCGACGGGCCAGGGGCAACTGTCCGCGTACCTGTTCTCGGATCGCGGGCTGTATCGGCCCGGCGATCCGTTCCACATCGGCCTGATCGTGCGCGCCGCGAGCTGGGCGCGCAGCCCGGCCGGCGTGCCGCTGCAGGCGGAGATCGTCGACCCGCGCGGGATCACCGTCGAGCGCAAGCCGGTGACGGTCGACGCGACCGGCTTCACCGAGCTCGGCTATACGACGGCCGAAACGGCGCCGACCGGCACGTGGACCGTCAACCTGTATATCGTCAAGGACGGCCAGCCCGGCGCGGAGCCGATCGGCAGCACGACGGTGCAGGTGAAGGAGTTCCTGCCCGACCGGATGAAGGTCGACGCGAAGCTGTCGCAGCAGGTGGTCGAAGGCTGGGTGAAGCCGAAGGGGCTGAAGGGCATCGTCGATGCGCAGAACCTGTTCGGCACGCCAGCGGAGAAGCGCCGCGTCGCGGCGACGCTGACGCTGCGCCCGGTGTGGCCGTCGTTCCGCAGCTGGCAGGGCTATCACTTCTTCGACGCCCGCCGCGCGAAGGAGGGCTATACGACGACGCTGCAGGACGGCACGACCGACGACAAGGGCCATGCGGAGTTCGACCTCGATCTCGACAAGTACGCGGACGCGACCTACCAGCTCTACTTCCAGGCGAAGGCCTATGAAGCGGAAGGCGGGCGCAACGTCGCCGCGAACGCGCAGACGCTCGTGTCGAACAACGACTGGCTCGTCGGCTACAAGTCGGTCGACGATCTCGGCTACGTGAAGCGCGGCAGCCCGCGCACGGTGCGGCTCGTCGCGATCGATCCGACCGCGAAGGCGATCGACGTGAAGGACCTGCGTGCGCAGCTCGTCGAGGAGCGCTACGTGTCGGTGCTGACCAAGCAGGATTCCGGCGCATATAAATACGACTCGCGGCTGAAGGAAGTGCCGGTCGACGACAAGCCGCTGGCGATTCCGGCGGCCGGGCTCGACTTCACGCTGCGCACCGACAAGCCGGGCAGCTATGCGCTCGTGATCCGCAACGCGGCCGGCGCGGCGGTGAACCGGATCGAGTATTCGGTCACGGGCGACGCGAACGTCACGCGCTCGCTCGACCGCAACGCGGAGCTGCAGGTGACGCTCGCGAAGCACGACTACAAGCCAGGCGAGCAGGTCGAGATCGCGATCCGCGCGCCTTACGCGGGCAGCGGCCTGATCACGATCGAGCGCGACAAGGTGTATGCGCACGCGTGGTTCCATGCGGATACGACCAGCTCGATCCAGCACATCACGGTGCCGGCCGGCTTCGAGGGCAACGGCTACATCAACGTGCAGTACATTCGCGATCCGTCGTCGGACGAGATCTTCATGAGCCCGCTGAGCTACGGCGTCGTGCCGTTCTCGGTGAACCTCGACGCGCGCCGCAACGCGGTGTCGGTCGATGCGCCGGCGCTCGTGAAGCCCGGCGACACGGTGAACTTCACCGTGCATTCGGCGAAGCCGGCGAAGGTCGTGGTGTTCGCAGTCGACGAGGGCATCCTGCAGGTCGCGCGCTACAAGCTCGGCGATCCGCTGAAGTTCTTCTTCCGCAAGCGGATGCTCGAAGTCGGCACGTCGCAGATCCTCGACCTGATCCTGCCGGACTTCGAGACGCTGATGGCGATGGCCGCGCCGGGCGGCGACGCCGACGATGCAATCGGCCGCCAGTTGAACCCGTTCAAGCGCAAGCGCGACAAGCCGGTCGTCTACTGGTCGGGGATCGTCGACGTGAACGGCGACACACGCTTGAGCTACACCGTGCCCGACTACTTCAACGGCAAGCTGCGCGTGATGGCCGTGTCGGTGTCGCCGGACCTGGTCGGTACGTTCGAAGGCGCGACGACGGTGCGCGGCGATTTCGTGCTGTCGCCGAACGTGCCGACGACACTCGCGCCGGGTGACGAGGCCGACGTCAGCGTCGGTGTCGCGAACAACCTGACGGGTGTCGGCAACCAGCCGGTGCCGGTCGCGGTCACGCTGAAGACGGGGCCGCAGTTGCAGGTGATCGGGCCGACCACGCAGAACGTCGCGCTCGCACCGCAGCACGAGGGTGTCGCGATGTTCCGCGTGAAGGCGACCGACACGCTCGGCTCGGGCTCGCTGTCGTTCGGCGCGCGTTATGGCGCGAAGGGCGCGCAGCAGCGCGTCGACGTGTCGGTGCGGCCGGCCGCCGCATTCCGCACGCAGCTCGACATCGCACGCCTCGATCCGGGCAAGAAGGCGAGCGTGCCGAACCTGCGGTCGATGTACGACGCGTATGCATCGCGCGACGCGAGCATCTCGACCGCGCCGCTCGTGCTGTCCGAAGGGTTGTCGTCGTATCTCGTCAACTTCGAGCACACCTGCAGCGAGCAACTGGTGAGTGCGGCCGTGCCGCGCGTGTTCGCGGCGAAGTGGCTGTCGGTGCGGGCGCTGACGAGCGCGATGCACGCAACCGACGCCGGTGCCGACGCGACGAACGCGGCGGCGATCACGCAGTTCCTCGGGGTGCTGCGCAGCCGGCAGAACGCACAGGGCGGGTTCGGGCTGTGGAGCGCGACACCCGACGCCGATCCGTTCGTGTCCGCGTACGCGATGCACGTGCTGCTCGACGCGCGCGAGCGCGGCATCGCGGTGCCGAAGGACATGCTCGACGCGGGCAATCAGTATCTGCAGAAGCTCGCGGCGAACGATTCGCTCGGCTCGCTCGACCTGCTGCGGCAGCGCGCGTACGCGGTGTATCTGCTGACGCGCCAGGGCAACGTGACGACCAACAGCCTCGCGGCCGTGCAGAAGCGGCTGCAGGATGCGTATCCGAACGACTGGAAGAACGATCTCGCAGCCGCATGGCTTGCCGCGTCGTACCAGCTGCTGAAGCAGGACAAGGAGGCCGCGGCGCTGATCGCGGGCCCGCAGGCGCTGCTCGAGCGCAAGCGCGCATCCGACGGCGGCTACGTGACGGGCTACTACCTCGATCCGCTGACGCGCGACGCGAGCGTGCTGTACCTGATCGCGAAGCACTTCCCGGACCGCGTGCGCAAGCTGTCGCCGCGCGCGATGGACAACCTCGCCGCGCCGCTCGTCGACAACCGCTACAACACGCTGTCGTCGGCGATGACGATCCTCGCGCTCGATGCGTATGCGGCGTCGAGTGCAGGCCAGCTCGACCAGCTCGCGATTGACGAGGTGCGCGCGGGCGCCGCGCCGAAGGACGTGTCGTCGATCCAGGCGAACCTCGTGCGCTCGGGCACGTGGTCGGCCGGTGCGTCGCGCGTCGACTTCGTGAACGGCAGCTCGCTGCCCGCGTGGTGGATCACGAGCCAGTCGGGCTACGACCGCGGCACGTCGACGAAGGCGATCAAGAACGGGCTGGAGATCGTGCGCGACTACACCGACACGGACGGCAAGCCGCTCGACAAGATCACGGTCGGCCAGGAGATCGACGTGCACCTGAAGATCCGTGCGACGGGTTCGGCGAGCGTCGGCAACATTGCAATCGTCGACCTGTTGCCGGGCGGCTTCGATCCGGTCATCGCGCCGCCGCCCGTCACCGACACGCAGGAGGGCGACAGCAACGGCGACGGCGGCGCGTCGGCGCCGGTGGCCGATGCACCATGGCGGTCGCCGATCGGCGTGAAGGGTTCCACGTGGCAGCCGCAGTTTGCGGACGTGCGCGAGGATCGTGTGGTGATCTACGGCACCGCGACGACCGACGTGCGCGAGTTCGTCTACCGGATCAAGGCGAGCAACGCGGGTCGCTTCATCGCGCCGCCGGCCTACGGCGAGTCGATGTACGACCGCCGCTTGCAGGCCCAGGCGCCCGGCGGGTCGACACTGACGGTGGAGCGCGTGCGATGACGATGAAGCTGCAACGTCGTTGCCGGCCGCGCCGGGTGCGAGGAGCGCCCGCGCGTGGCTGACGACGTTTCGGTGCGCCGGCACGTGCTGCACGGCGCCGGCCGCTGGCTGCATCGCTGGCAGAACTGGATCGCCGGCGTGCTGCTCGTGTTCGGCGCGCTGGCCGCGTGCCGGCTGTGGCCGCATCCGCCGCTGCGCGACTGGAAGCCGTCGTCGGTCGCGGTAACCGACGCACAGGGCCACTTGCTGCGGCTCACGCTCGCGAAGGACGATCGCTACCGGCTGTGGGTGCCGCTCGACCGGATGTCGCCGCAGCTCGTCGAAGCCGTGATGCTGCACGAGGACCGCTGGTTCTGGTGGCATCCCGGCTTCAACCCGTACGGGCTCGCACGCGGCGCGTGGATCACGTATGTGCGCGGCGGCGATCCGCAGGGCGGCTCGACGCTGACGATGCAGCTCGCGCGCTCGCTGTGGCGGCTGAACACGCGCACACCGACCGGCAAGCTCGAGCAGGTGGCGCGCGCGGTGCAGCTCGAACTGTTCTATTCGAAACGGCAGATCCTCGAAGCGTATCTGAACGATGCGCCGTACGGCCGCAACGTCGAAGGCGCGGGCACCGCGAGCGTCGTCTATTTCGACCGGATGCCCGACGCGCTGACGCTGCCCGAGGCGCTCGCGCTCGCGGTGATTCCACAGGACCCGGCGCGACGGGTGCGCGGCGGGCAGGATGAAATCAACCGCGCGCTGGCCGTGTCGCGCAACCGGCTGTATGCGCGCTGGCTGACGAAGCATCCGGGCGATGCGTCGCTCAAGCCGCTGTTTGCGTTGCCGCTTGCAATGCGGTCGCTGTCCGCGCTTCCGTTCGATGCGCCGCATGCGGTCGACCAGGCACTCGCCGCACGCAGCGCGTGGCGAACGTCCTCGAGTGCGACGGCGAACGACAGCGACGCCGATGCGCGGCTCGTGACGACGCTCGATCTCGACCTTCAACGCACACTCGAACGGCAGATCGCACGCTATGTCGCGCGCAACGACACGCGCGGCGTGCGCAACGCGGCGGCGATCCTCGTCGATACGCGCGACATGGGCGTGAAGGCGCTCGTCGGTTCCGCGAACTTCTTCGACCGCACGATCGACGGGCAGGTGAACGGCACGCTTGCGCGGCGCTCGCCGGGATCGACGCTCAAGCCGTTCATCTATGCGCTCGGTTTCGACCAGGGCGTGCTGCATCCGCAGACCGTGCTGCGCGACGTGCCGACCGCATTCGGCCCGTATGCGCCGGAGAATTTCGACGGTCATTTCCTCGGGCCGATCACCGCGACCGATGCACTGAACCGCAGCCGCAACGTGCCGGCCGTGTGGGTCGCGTCGCAGCTCAAGTCGCCCGATCTGTACCGGTTCCTGCAGGAAGCCGGCGTGCGCCGGCTCGCAAGCGCGCAGCACTACGGGCTCGCGCTGGTGCTCGGCGGCGGCGAAGTGACGATGCAGGATCTCGCGGCGCTCTACGCGATGCTCGCGAATCGCGGCGAGTTCCGGCCGCTGCGGCTGCGCGCGGACGAGCCGGCGCTGCCTGGCAAGCGCCTGCTGAGCGCCGAGGCGAGCTACATGACGATGGACATGCTGCGCCAGCATCTGCGCCCTGACGAGACGAGCGGCGCGCAGCCGTCGAGCGTGCCTGTCTACTGGAAGACCGGCACGTCATGGTCGTTCCGCGATGCGTGGACGGCCGGCGTGTTCGGCCCGTACGTGCTGGTCGTGTGGGTCGGCAACTTCGACAACTCGACCAATACGGCGTTCGTCGGCGTCGACGCGGCCGCGCCGCTGTTCTTTCAGGTTGTCGATGCGCTGAATGCCGAGCGCACGCTCGTCGAGCCGCCGCGCGCGATGCCGCCGAAGCTGAAGCGCGTGCGGATCTGCCTCGCGAGCGGCGACTTGCCGAACGAGTGGTGCCCGCAGCAGGGCTGGACGTGGTTCATTCCGGGCACGTCGCCGATTCGCGTGAGCACCGTGCATCGGCCGGTCGTGATCGACGAGGCGACGGGGAAGGCCGCGTGCCCGCCGTACGATGGCAAGCGCACGCATGCGGCGATCTTCGAGTTCTGGCCGTCGGATCTGCAGCAGGTGTTCGTGCAGGCAGGCATTCCGCGCCGACGGCCGCCCCAGAATGCGGACTGTCGCGACGCGGGGCAGGTCGAGGGTGATCCGCCGCGCATCACGTCGCCGCTGCGCGGGAGTACGTATGCGATGCGTGTGAAGAGTACGGAGGAGACGCGCATCGCATTCAACGCGACCGCAGATGCGAGTGCGCACGCGCTGTACTGGTTCGTCAACGATGTGTTCGTCGGGCGCGGTGTGCCGGGCGATGCGCTGTTCTGGCAGCCGCGGACGGCCGGCAGTTATACGGTGCGGGTGGTTGACGATCACGGGCGCAGCGATCAGCGGCCGTTGGCGGTGGGGTTGGAGCAGTAGGCGTTGCGTGGCTGTCGCCCGGGTTGCTGTCGGGTGACTGCGTCGACCTGTTCTGTGCTTGGAGGATTTCCGCAGACATGGGGCAGGCTGTCGGCATTCGGCCGGCGTCATCGTTCGACAACAGTGCAACGAGAAATGACATGATTGCAATCGATGTCGCGTGGAAACACGCTTTCGAGACAGAGCCGGTCCGGCTCGTTTCGGTGCTGGATCGGGATCGCTATGAGGTGCGCAAGCTCGAATTCTTTCGCGACGGCCAGGTGGGATTTGCCGACGATGCGAGGTCGTCGCATGGAACGGAGCTTGGAACGGTTCCCGTGCCGTCGCTGGTCGAGATCAACGCCGATCCTGAATTCGATGGAAGAGAGATCACGCTGGAAGATTTCGAAACGCTATGGTCGCGCCATGTGACACGTATCGATCGCGTCGACTGAGTGTGCGGCGTTGGGCGGCAATCAGTCGCTCGACATCAGCGCGTAGATTGTCGGCCCGATAACGAGAGTGTCGAACGTCATCGTCCGCCGATATCGGCGATATCGGAACCTGGGAAGCTGTTGCTGATCCATGCAGTCCACTTATGCGATGCCTTATGGACAAGAAAGCAAGAAACATCCTGGTCAGAACCTACTGGAGCAGCAAGGGATGGGTCGACAAAAAGGACAGGAACATCAGCGACGCCGATCTTGCCTATGCAAAGGAACAAGGCGTGATGTTTGCCCCCGTCACGCTGACGCACGACCAGAGCATTACGGCGATCAAGGAAATTCTGCCGAAGGTTACGCAGGATGCCGTAGCCAGGGCATTTTTAAGCAGCCTCTCGACGCGGCGGCTGGAATGGCGTTCGGCGTTGGCTTCTTTCGTGTGCGCGCAACGATTGTCGCCGCCGCATGAATACGTACCGAAGGTGAGCGGATACGGGTACACGAACGGTGTCATCACGCACACCACCTATCGCTGCGGCGTCTGCGATGGATCTCGGGAGTATGAAGCGGTGGACTTGAGCGTACTGAATTTCGAGCGCATCAAATGGGGCGGCGTGCGTCTCGGCGACCGGATGTATACCTTGCTCGATTTGCAGCAATTCCTGCGCGAAGAAATTTCGGAGCCCACGCAGGCCGACATCGACATTCTCAAGTCGATGCTTTCAGTGATCGCTCATAGCCAGCCAGGTGACTACCCGAGTGCGCTGAGGGACAACCTGGCGCCGGTCATCAAATCGTCGAAAAACGAGCGCGACGTGTTAATGGAAATTCTGGCTTGCGTTGATATTCTGCGACCGTCGTCTTACGACAGGCCCTCGCGAGGCAGGCACGATTGGCATTTCGTGGAGCACTGGCGCGGAGAGGACAAATACAACGAAGCGGCCGTGAAGCAGTATTTCGGCAAGTATCTCGATTGACAGGAGACCGCAACTTGCCCGGTTTGCAGGCCGGGTTGGCAGCACCGATTCAGCCTGCCTCGATTGCTGATTCCGCATATCGAAGCCAATGCTGGGTTCGGCCGAGTGGCGGCATTTCAAGAATGCTGCATGTCTCTTGCGGGGCGTCAGGCAACATCCATTGCAATCGCCAACGCGCCTTTTCTTCTTCTCTTCCGGCGCTTGCCGTAGCCGCTGGCGCGTAACGCCCCGCCCACCCCATCACCCATCATCCGCCTTCGCCTGCAGCCCCTTCAACCCCTGAATCACGACCAGCAGCGCGCGCCCATGCTCATCCGACCCGTCCCACGCGTCGACGATCGCGTCGCGCAGCAGGTCGTTGTACTGGCGGCGCGACGGCCCGGTGTCGACACCATAGAAACTGCATAGCTTATTGAATGGCGCGCTGCGGCGCAGCCGGTGCCCGTTCGACAGCCTCAGGCGCGATACGGTCGGCTGGCTGACCCCGGAGAGTCGCGCAATTTCGCTGGACGAGCGTGTATCTGCCATCAGGCGGCGCAACAGGTCTTGAACGGGAAAATCTTGGTCCGGGGCTTCCATGCGATGCATTATACCTATACAGTTACGGCTGTTGAATGGGCTTGCTGTCACCAGCGAGGCTGTATCCCCGAGAAAGTTGATGACACTGAAACACCTCCCACCCACGTTCTGCTGGACCAAGATCGGTACCGAGTCCGGCGAGGATTTGCCGACCGTCGTGCTCCGCAAGGAATGGGAGCGCCGGCTCGGGGGCGGGCGTTTTCTGTGGGGCATCAACCAGCCGCTCGGCAGCAGCGCGCAAGTCGCCGCGCATCGCACGGGCTCGCTGCTCGCGCTGTTTTCTCCGGTCGCATCGCGCCCGCGCGCGGGCGAGCGGAAAGACATGCTGCTGTGGAACGCATGGGTCGACGCAAGCGGGCAGGTGCGCCCGTTGCCGCCGCACACGTTCATCGCCAGTCGCTCGACCCTGCCGTCGGGCCGGCGCCGCGAACAGCACTACGCGCTCGTGTGCGCGTCGTCCACCGCGCTGACGGTCGGCACGCAATTGCGCGTGTTTCCCGATCACCTGCGCAGCGTGAGCACCGGCCAGCCGCTCGGCGCCGCACAGGGCGCGGCCGTGGTCGATTGCGTCGGGCGGGCGAAGGAGCAGACGGGCAAGAGCTATCCGCTCGCGCTGTCGGTCGAGCTCGAAGCACCGTATTTCGTGCGGCTCGCACAACCGTGCGTGCTGAAGGCACGCGATCTCGCGGAAGTGAACAAGGCCACGCGCGCGGGTGATTTCGATCGCTTCGTCGAGCTCGTCGCGCGCTTGCGCGGCCGTTCGCCGACGGACGCCGTGCGCGGCGTCACGCGTGATCTGTTCGATGTGCCGCCGATCGAAACGGCCGCCGCGTATGTTGCGCCCACGCACGCGGCGCGATTGCGCAACCGGCCGGCGGCCGAGCATCCGCGTGATCTCACCGGCGACCTGTTCGACCTGTCGCCGGGTGAAGCGGCCGCGTTCGCGGGCCTTGCGCATCCCCGTATCGGGCGCGCGTGACGAAACGCGCGCAGCAGATCGCGCAAGAATTTGTTGCAATCTCGCCATAGCGGAGCGGCGAGCGCAGAGAGACAATCGGCACGAAGCGCGCTGCGCGGCGGCCGATGCGTCGAACCTCGATGGGTCGTGGTTCACGCCGCCGACATGCGCACCACGCACACTGAGCGTCGGCGTGCTTCACACTGCAACCCTGAGGGAGAAGTGTCGATGTCGACCCACATCTGTTCGCGGGAAGCCCGGGCCGCGCAGCGCTTCGTCGAAGCCACGCGCAACGTCGATCAGGCGTTTCGCGCCGTGCGCGGCGAAAGCGACGACGACGTTTCGTCGGCGGAATACGCACTTGCGATGTCGCGCCTCGATCGTGCGCTCGACGAGCTGGCGCGTGCGCAGGAATTTTTCGATCGCGTCGTCAGCGCCGACACAGCGCACGACAACTGATCGAGCCGCATCAACGTTAAAGCGCGTCGGGCGACGCGCTTTCATTATCTTGCCGGGCATCGCTCCCGGCATGTCATTCAGTCATCCCGTTCCGACTTCAAACCTTGCGGCCTTCTACCGGATAGCCGGGATCGGTATAGCCGTGCGTCGAGGCATGCCCGGGCGGCACGAGCGAATCGACGAACCGTTCGTCGTCCGGGCCGAGTGCGAGCTTCAGCGCATCGACGTAGCTGTCCCAGTGTGCTTCGGTGCGCGGCCCCGCGATCGTCGAGCTGACGATGCGGTTCTTCATGACCCACGCGAGCGCGAACGCAACCGACGTCGTGCCGCGCGCGGCGGCATGCGCGGCCACCTGCTGCGCGATGTGCAACGATTCGGGGCGCCATTCCGTTTGCTGGATGCGACGGTCGCCGCGGCCCGCGCGCGAATCGGCGGGCGGCTGCGCATCGACTGCATATTTGCCGGTCAGTACGCCGCGCGCGAGCGGGCTGTACGGCACGACGCCGATCCCGTAATGCGCGGCGGCCGGAAGCTGTTCGACCTCGGCCGTGCGATCGACGAGGTTGTACAGCGGTTCGCTCGCGACCGGGCGATCGATGCCAAGCTGGTCCGCGAGCCGCACGATCTCGGCGATGCGCCAGCCCTTGAAGTTCGACAGCCCGAAGTAGCGCACCTTGCCTTGCCGGAT
Source organism: Burkholderia sp. HI2500 (assembly GCF_002223055.1). Classification (NCBI taxonomy): domain Bacteria; kingdom Pseudomonadati; phylum Pseudomonadota; class Betaproteobacteria; order Burkholderiales; family Burkholderiaceae; genus Burkholderia; species Burkholderia sp. HI2500. Next base: position 181,843 of record NZ_NKFL01000006.1, read on the forward strand.
CAGGTCGGCGATCGCGCGCATGCCTTCGTCGAGCGGCGCATCGGTCAGCGCGCGATGGAAATAGAGGATGTCGATGTAGTCGGTGCCGAGCCGCTTCAGGCTCGCGTCGACCGATTCGACGATCCAATTGCGCGACTGGCCCTGCCGGTTCGGCCCTGCGTCCGGCCCGGCCGGATAGCCGAACTTCGTCGCGACGACCCAGCTGTCGCGACGCGACGCAATCGCGCGGCCGACCACTTCTTCCGAGCGGCCGGCGTGATAGACGTCGGCCGTGTCGATGAAGTTGATGCCCTGGTCGAACGCCTTGTCGATGATGCGCGCCGATGTCGCTTCGTCGGTTTCGCCGCCGAACATCATTGCACCGAGACACAGCGGCGACACCTTGAGCGCGCTGCGCCCGAGATAGCGGTAATCCATGAAGGCTCCATGCGGGCGCGTGCCCGCCGGTTGAATGTAGGGATGCTGCGCTTACACGCCGGCTTCGTCGAACACGCGCTGCGCGATCGTCAGCGCCGAGCTTGCGGTCGGCCAGCCCGAGTAGAACGCGAGGTGCGTGATCGCTTCGACCAGCTCGTCGCGCGTGAGGCCGTTGTCGAGCGCTTTCTTCAGGTGGAATGGAAGTTCGTTGACGCGATACAGCGACACGAGGCTCGCGACCGTGACGAGGCTGCGATCGCGCGGCGACAGGCCGGGGCGCTGCCAGACGTCGCCGAACAGCACGTTGTCGGTGTAGTCGGCGAGGGCGGGGGCGATGGCGCCGAACGCTTTGCGTGCGGCGGAAGTCGGTTCGGACATCGAGGGCTCCGGGGAAGGTGGGGAACACCGTCGATGGTAGCCACCGATGCGTCTATCGATAATCCCCGTCAATCCGCATGCACTTATCGACCCGATTCATGAATCGCGGCGCAGGTGCGGCGCAAAGCGGGCTCATGCGCGATAGCGCAGCGCCTCGACGATCACCGCGAGCGCGCGCGACGACTGCCGCCGGCTCGCGTAGTACAGGTGATGACCGGGGAACGTCGGGCACCAGTCGGCAAGCACGCTGTCGAGGCGGCCGGCGTCGACATGCGGCGCCGCGAGTTCGGCGGGCACGTAGGCGAGCCCGTAGCCCGCGAGCGCCGCGTCGAGCGTTTCGTAGGTGCCGTTGAACGTGACCTGCCCGTCGACGCGCACCTGCAGCATCTCGTCCCCGCGCGCGAGCTCCCACGCGTACAGCGCGCCGTGCGTCGGCAGGCGCAGGTTGATGCAGTCGTGCGCGACCAGATCCTGCGGCGACACGGGGCGCGCGCGTTCCGCGAAATACGCGGGCGCGCCGACGATCGCCATCTTCATGTCGGCCGAGATGCGCACGGCGATCATGTCCTTCGCGACCTGGTCGCCGAGCCGCACGCCGACGTCGAAGCGCTCCGCGACGATGTCGGACAGCCCGTAGTCGTTCACGAACTCGACCTTCAGGTCGCGATAGTCGCGCAGGACCGGCGCGAGCTTCGGCCACAGCAGCGTGCGGATCACGAAGTCGGTCGCGTTGATGCGCACGGTGCCCGCGGGCTGGTCGCGCAGTTCCGCGAGCGCAGCCAGTTCGGCCTCGATTTCGTCGAAGCGCGGCGCGAGATTGAGCAGCAGGCGCTCGCCGGCTTCGGTCGGCGCGACGCTGCGTGTCGTGCGCGTGAGCAGCCGCACGCCGAGGCGGGTTTCGAGCGAGCGGATCGTATGGCTGAGCGCGGATTGCGAGACGCCGAGCTGCGCGGCCGCGCGCGTGAAGCTGCGCTCTCGCGCGACGGCGATGAAGGCGAGGAGATCCGCAAAGTTGTCGCGCGGCATGGAAGGTGTCGGGTGGTCGAGGCCCGCGCATCGTACCACCGGGTTCGACGGGCCGCGTCGTGTCGCTGCGTCGTGTCGCGGCGATGCGGCGCGCGTCAGCCCGCGCGGGTCATGCCCGGCGCATGGGGCGCGGGACGGTACGCATAGCCGCGCTGCTGGAACGACGTCGCGAAGAACCGCATCTGGTAGCGGATCGCATTCGCCCAGTAATCCCACGTGTGGCCGCCCGGCCGCTCCGCATAGTCGTGCGGCACGCCGAGCGCGACGAGCCGTTCGTGCAGCGTACGGTTCGAGCCGACGAACGCGTCGTCGCGGCCGCAATCGATCGTCAGGTCGAGATGCGCCCGCACGAACGCGCTGGCGCTGGCGACGATCACGTTGCGATCCCAGAACGACGGATGGCGGCCGGGGTCGCCGAATACGTGGTCGATGCCCGGCTCGTCCGCGCAGCAGCGCGGATCGACCGCGCCGCTGATGCTGCCGACCGCGCCGAACGTGTCGGGCCGGTCGAGCGCGATGCGCAGCGCGCCGAAGCCGCCCATGCTGAGCCCGGTGATCGCGCGGGCGCGTTGCGTGGCGATCGTGCGGAAGTGCAAGTCGATGTACGACACGACTTCGTCGCCAATGAAGGTTTCGTAGCGGCTGCCGGAATCGAACGGGCTGTCGATGTACCAGCTCTCGTGCCCGCCGTCGGGCATCACGAGGATCACGTGGTAGCGGTCGGCCAGCGCGGCGATGCGCGTGTTCGACGTCCAGTCGGTGTGATCGCCGCCCGAGCCGTGCAACAGATAGACGACCGGATAGCGGTCGCCGTCGCGGGTGCCGCGCGCATAGGCGTCGGGCAGCACGACGGTGGCCTTGAGCGTCTCCTTCATCGCGGCGCTGGGAATCACGACGACCCGCGCGTGAAAGGCGAGAGCAGGGCCTGAAATGGCGACCAGCAGAAGCAGCCAGAAGGCGCGTGCCAGGTACATCGATCCTCGCATGTGTCGACCCCATCCGGCGCCGGGCGCCGGGAAAACCCTGTTCGGACGACTCTAGCAACCGCGCCTTTCAACCATATTTCGGCGAATCCTACGGGTTGTCAGGCGGGCGGCGTGGACACGATGCGCCCGAGCGCCGCGCGAAACGCATCGGGTTGCTCGGCCGCGATCAGGTGCCCGCAGCGCTCGATCGTGTCGAAGCCGGCGCAGCGCGCGAGCGCCCGGTCGGGCACGTGCCAGCCTGCGCGCGAGCGTTCGCCGGCCATCAGCCAGACCGGATGACGCTCGAACACTTGCGCGAGTGTCTGCAGATAGCCCGGTTCGCCGGTCGTCGCGACTACCGAGCGGCCCATCGCGCGCAGCGTCGATGCGGGCTGATGCGCGAGCCAGCGGCGGGCGTCGTCGACGAGGCCCGGCGACGGCGCGTCGATCGCGCCACGCAGCCAGCCGTGCGGATCGGCACGCAGGCCGTCCAGCATTGCATCGGCTTCGGCAGGCGTCATGCGGCCGACCGACGCCGACCAGAACGCATCGTCGAGCGTGAAGTTGCCCTCGACGTTGACGATCCGCCGCACGCGTTCCGGGTGCGCATGCGCGAACAGCATCGCGATCGCGCCGCCGACCGAGTGGCCGACGACATCGACCGGCTGCGCGCCGAAGTGCGTATCGACGGTATGGCGAAGGTGCTCGACCTGCGCGGCGAGTGTGATCAAGTCGAACGGTACTGCGCGATGCGCGCCGTAGCCGAGCAGGTCGGGCGCGAGATGCGGGCCGTTCCACCCGCGCACGTCGAGCGTGCCGATGAAACCGTGGATGAAGACGACGGGCGTGGACTGGGTCATGGGGCGGGCGCGGCAGGAAGGGGCGGCAACGCGAGTTCGGCGAGCAGTTCGTCGAGTTCGAGCACGTGCGTGCGGTCGTGGTCGAGCAATTCGCGCACGAGTTCGTCGAGCGACATGCGGCGGAGGCCGTCGCGCAGCCCGCAGCGTGCGAGTTGCGCGGAATCGAGCGCGGCCGCGGTTGCACACAGCGCGGCGCGGCCCGTGCGGAATGCCGTGACGGCAGCGTCGAGCGGTTGCGCGAGATAGTCGCGTTGCGCGGCGAGCGCGGTGCCGTCGACGGATGCAATCACGGGCAGGTCGAGCGTGCGTACGGCGTCGATGCGCTCGGCGAACACCGCGTCGAGATCGCGCAGGTGGCACGCATGCTCGACGAGCGAGAAGCCCGTGCCGTCGGGGCGGCGTGTCCACAGGGCGGCCGGCACGTGCGCCGCATACGCGGCGAGCCGATCGGGCAGGCGCGCCAGCGCGGCGACGACGTCGGTGAACGGCAGCACCTGCGGATACGCGCTGAACACCGCGCCGTAGCTGAACAGCGTGCCGCCGAGCCGCCCGCGCGCCTGCACGACGTCGTGGCCGTGACGGCGCATGACTTCCGCGACCATCGCGCCGCAGAACTGGCGGGCGGTGGTGTCGGTTTCGATTTCGGGGAATTTCAGTGCGATCTCGTGCTGGATCGCACCGATCGCGGCGACGCCCACGCGCGACAGCGCCGCGAATTCGACGTAGCGCTCGGGTTGCGCGATCAGCGCTTCGAGCTGGACGCCGAGCGCGGTGAGGCGGAAACGGTCGAAGCGGGAATGCATGACGGGAGGGTTTCGGCGAGTAACGTGTCAAAACGATACGTTACTCGCCGGGGGGCGTCAACTGACGGAAGCGGGCAAGACGTTGGCTCACTCCTTGCCTGCGCCCTTGGCTGCCTGTTCGATCAGCTTCGCGACTTCGGCCGGGTGCGAGATGTACGCGACGTGGCTCGACTTGAGCTCGATCGTCTTGCTGCCGGCGCGTTGCGTCATGAAGCGTTCGAGCTCGGGGTTGATCGCGCGGTCTGCCGTGGCGACCACCGCCCAGCTCGGCTTGGTCCGCCATGCGGCATGCGTGATCGGCACGCCGAACGACTGCGCGGCCGGCGTCACCTGCGAGATCGCCATGAATTTCGCTTCGGCGGCCGGCACGTCGGCCGCGAAGTCGGCGTGGAACGACGCTTCGTCGAAATACAGATGGCCGTCTTCGGTGGCCTTGATCGCCTTCGTCGCGGGCGGCGTCTTCCTGGTCAGGTCGAGCGGGCTTTCGCCGGTGTCGGGCTGGAACGCGGCCACGTAGACGAGGCCCGCGACCTTGTCGTCGTTGCCGGCTTCGGTGATCACCGCGCCGCCGTAGCTGTGGCCGACGAGGATGCTCGGGCCGTCCTGCGCGTCGACGACACGCCGGGTTGCCTTCACGTCGTCGTCGAATGACGTTTCGGGCTGCTGAACGACGGAAACCTTGTAGCCGTCGCGCGTCAGGATGTTCGAGACGGCTTGCCAGCCCGAGCCGTCGGCGAAGTAGCCGTGAACCAGCACGACGTTCTTGACGGGGGCGGCGACGGCCGCGTGCGAACCGAATGCGGCGGCGGAAACGGCGAGTGCCGCGGCGATGTGGCGAAGTTGGGAAAAGCGCTTCATTTTCATTCTCCAGAAGGAAGGCAGGGTGGGGAAACCGTCGGATATCGACAGGCGTCTTGTTCTATCGATGGAGTCATCCTACTAGTAGGTAGAATGTTAAACAAGGAGAATTTGAGGCTGGAAAAGACTATCTCAGGGCAGTAAACTATCGCTGTTTTTCATCCGACTAGATGGTAGGCAAATATGACGGTATCGGGGGACAGTACGGCGGGCCGCATTCTCGAGGCCGGGCGCCAACTGATCATGCGGCGCGGCTACAGCGGGTTCAGCTATGCCGACATCGCCGAAGCGATCGACATCCGGAAGGCGAGCATCCACCACCATTTCCCGACGAAGGCGGATCTGGCGGTCGCGGTGCTGCAGCAGTCGCAGGCGAATTTCGATGCCGATATGTCGCTGCTCGACGCGAGCGGCGCCGACGCGCTGGTGCAGATGCGCGCGTATGTCGGCTACTGGGAACGCTGCATCGCGGACGACAGCGCGCCGTTCTGCGTCGCCGGCATGCTCGGCGCGGAGCTGCCCGCGCTGCCCGACGACGTCGCGCGGGCGGTGAGGGCGCATTTCGACGATCTCGCCGCATGGCTGGTGCGCGTGCTCGAGGCGGGGGTGAAAGACGGCGTCGTGCAGCCGGACATATCGGTGCAGACCGAGGCCGCGACATTCGTGTCGCTGGTCTACGGCGCGATGCTCGCCGCGCGGGCGTACGGCAATGCCGGGATGTTCCGGGACGTGACCGGCGGCGCGGTCGAGCGGCTCGCGGTACCGCGCACACGCGGGTGAGCCGCGCACGCATCAGCGGGTCGGAGCGGCGTCCGGCGGTGATGCGAAACCGTCTGACGCCGCCGCGATTTACGCGTGTTTCCCGGCCTCGGCTTGCGCGCTCAGCCGCGCCTTTTGCTCTTGCAATGCTTCCGTGAACGCCGGGCTGAAGTCTTCCGCCTCGAACAGCGGGCGGATCTCGATGTCGGAGTCGCCGGGCATCGGGTTCGGGCAGCGCTTCACCCATTCGACCGCTTCTTCCATCGATTTCACCTGCCACAGCCAGAAGCCGGCGACGAGTTCCTTCGTTTCGGCGAATGGGCCGTCGACGACGGTGCGGTTCTTGCCGGCAAAATGCACACGCTTGCCGCGCATGCTCGGGTGCAGCCCGTCGGCGGCGAGCAGGATGCCGGCTTGCGCCAGTTCTTCGTTGAACCGGCCCATCGCGGCGATCATTTCAGGGTCGGGCATCCGGCCGGATTCGGAATCGGTGGTGGCCTTGACGATGACGAGGACGCGCATGGTGGACTCTCCTTGAGTGGAACGAGGGGGCGCCGCCGGCCGTGCCGACGGCAAAACGAGCGGTTACGACAACACGACGCGTGAAGATGGCGCGAATCGACATCGGGCGTGAAGAATTTTCGCGTGCGGCCGCACCGGTGGGCCTGGCTGCGGAACCCGTCGTCAAAACTGGTATGCTGATCTTCACCACGTTCACGCGGAGGACGCCATGGCTGCTAAGGAAGTCTCGAAGAAGAAGTACCTGAAAATCCTGAACAAACGCCTGCGCGCCGAGCCGGCGGCTCCGGCCGGCGCGTCGTTTGTCTTTTTCCCGCTGGGTGCGAAGGCGAAGAACGCGACGGGCGTCGTGTCCGGCGACACGCGCAGCAAGCGCGAACTGGCGGTGATGGCCGCGGTGCAGCGCAAGGCGGCCGAAGAGTTCGTCGTCGCCGGCGCCTGACCGGAACCTGCTGCACCGCCGCTGGATTGCCGCCTCCGCCACTTACGCGGCGGCGGCCTCGCAATGTGCGATCGCGCCGGCGAGCACGCGCGGGATGTCGTGCGTGATGGCCGGGCCGTGCATCGGCAGGATGACGTCAAGATCGAGCGCCTGGATCCGGCGCAGCGCACTCGCCAGGTGGGCGAGCGAAGGCAGGTAGTCCGAGCGGCGGATCGAATCGACGATCGTCGGCGGCTTCGTCGCCGTAGCGCATCAGGATGTCCGACGACAGCAGCGCCTTGTACGCCGGCAGATACACGACCAGTGCATCCCATTGATGGACGTGCTTCGTGAAGATCGGTACGAGCTCGACGCCGGAGATCGTCGTCGGCTCGCCGTCCTTCAGCGGCTTCGTGCGTACACCGAAGATGTCGGCCAGCCCGTGCGTGCAGATCGGATGTGCGTACGCGACGAGCGCCGGATTGGCCGCGAGGAAGTCGGGCAGTGCGCCCATCTCGTCGACCTCGAAATGCGGAACGATCACGCTGCTCACCCTCGACGGCGTGATGCCGACGCTTGCGAGGCTCGCGGTCAGTTGCGGAAAGTTGGAACGCGTACCCGTTTCGATGCAGACGACGTCGCCGTTCGGCGACCGGACGAAGAACTGGCTGAAGCCGAGCTTCAGCTTGTCGATATAGGTCGTTGCGCGAAACAGGCCGCTGCGGATTTCTTCGATACGAGCGTTATCCATCGATGCGATCCTTGCGCGGGCAGTGGCGGCCGGACACCACCGTCGCGCGATCGCCGCGATGCGCCAGGCAGGCGCGCGACACGCGACACGGTGCCTCGACTCAGTCTAGCAGTGTCGGTCCGGCCGCGAATCCTGTCAGGTCATGCAGCAGCCGGCCGGGCCCGGCACTGAGCGAGCGCGTTCCCGGTCGTCACGAATCCCCCAGGTCGATCAGGCGCTCAGGACATCTTGTCCGCCGCCGCCGCGTACCTGCCACCGCCATCCGCTTCGTCGCCCGCCGCGAGTTGTTCCAGCGCGAGGCCCTTCGTCTCGATCCCGAGCGTCCACACGGCCAGCGCGGCCGCGATGAACGACAGCGCGCCGAGCGTGAACACGCCGCCCTGGCCGAACACCGGCAGCACGACGCCGACCACGTAAGGCCCGATCAACGAACCGACGCGCCCGATCGCCGACGCGAAGCCCGAGCCCGTCGCGCGCGCGCCGGTGCCGTACAGCTCCGGCGTATAGGTGTACAGCGCGGCCCACATCCCGAACAGGAAGAACTGCATCGCGAGGCCGGTGCCGATCAGCAGCGCCATGCTGCCGCCATACAGCGCGCTCTGGCCGTACGCGTACGCCATCACGCCGCCGCCGATCAGCGACGCGATGCAGGTCGGCTTGCGTCCCCAGCGTTCGACGAGCCACGCGGCGCACAGGAAGCCCGGCACGCCGCCGAGCGAGATCAGCACCGTGTAGAACACCGATTTCGTGACCTCGAAGCCGGCCTGCTGCAGCAGCGCGCCGAGCCACGACGTGAGGCCATAGAAACCGAGCAGCGCGAAGAACCACAGCAGCCACACCATCACCGTGCGGCGGCGGTACACGCCGCTCCAGATCTCGCGCAGCGCGCCGCGCCCGCGGGCGGCGACCGGCTCGGCCAGCCGCGACGGCGGCGGCAGCGTCGTGACGCCGGCCGAGCGCATCACCTTCGCCTCGATCGTGTGCATCACCGTGTCGGCTTCCGCATGTCGGCCCGCATGCTCGAGCCAGCGCGGCGATTCCGGCACGATGCGACGCACGACGAGCACGAACACGGCGGGAATCGCGAGCAGCGCGAACACCGTGCGCCAGCCGAACTGCGGCAGCACGAAGTACGCGACGATGCCGGCCGTGATGAAGCCGAGCGGCCAGAAGCCGTCCATCAGCGCGATCAGGCGGCCGCGCTTCTCGGTCGGCACGAATTCGGACAGCAAGGTCTGCGCGACCGGGAACTCCATCCCCATCCCGATCCCGAGCAGCACGCGGTAGACGATCAGCGCGTCGACGCTCTGCGCGGTCGAGCACAGATACGAGGCCGCGCCCCACAGCACCATGCTCCACTGGAACACGGGCCGGCGGCCGAAGCGGTCGGCGAGCAGGCCGGCGACGGCCGCGCCGAGCACCATTCCGAAGAAGCTCGCGCTCGCGACGAGGCCGGCGGCCGCGGTCGACAGCCCGAACTCCTTGCGGATCGAGCCGAGCACGAACGTCATCGTGCCGAGGTCGACCGAGTCGAAGAAGAATGCGATCGCGATGATGAAGAAGATCCGCTTGTGATAGCCGGAGAACGGCAGGCGTTCGAGCCGGGCGGCGGCGGAGGCGGGAGCGGTGGCGGCGGGCATGGCGTCCTCTGAAATGAAAAGGGGCCGCGAAGCGCGTGCTTCGCGGCCCCGATGCTTCATCTTCAGTAGACGCGACCACAAAATGCCGCATCAGAGGAAAAGCGCCACCTGCTTGCCCAAATGCGTCATCGGCAGCAGTGCGGGATGCGGCCGTCTTGCGTCAATTCTTCAGCTTGTAGCCGGTGCGGAACATCCACGCGACGATCGCCAGCAGGATCACGAGGAACAGCGACGTCGCGCCGAGGCTGACGCCTACGTGCACGTCGGCGATCCCGTAGAACGACCAGCGGAAGCCGCTGACCAGGTAGACGATCGGGTTGAACAGCGTGACGACGCGCCACGCGGGCGGCAGCATGTCGACCGAGTAGAAGCTGCCGCCGAGGAACGTGAGCGGCGTGATGATCAAGAGCGGCACGAGCTGCAGCTTCTCGAAGCTGTCGGCCCAGATGCCGATCACGAAGCCGAACAGGCTGAACGTGACCGCCGTCAGCACGAGGAACAGCACCATCCAGAACGGATGCAGGATGTGCAGCGGTACGAACAGGCCGGCCGTGGCGAGGATGATCACGCCGAGCAGGATCGACTTCGACGCGGCCGCGCCGACGTACGCGATCACGATCTCCCAGTACGACACGGGCGCGGAGAGAATCTCGTAGATCGTGCCCGTGAAGCGCGGGAAGTAGATGCCGAACGACGCGTTCGAGATGCTCTGCGACAGCAGCGACAGCATCACGAGGCCCGGCACGATGAACGAGCCGTAGCCGATGCCGTTCACGTCGCTGATGCGCGAGCCGATCGCGGAGCCGAACACCACGAAGTACAGCGACGTGGAGATCACCGGCGCGATGATGCTCTGCATCAGCGTGCGGCGCGTGCGGGCCATTTCTGCGCGGTAGATCGCGCGGATTCCATGCAGGTTCAAGTGTCAGGCTCCTTGCATGCCGTTGCGGCGGTTGTCGATCAGGCTGACGAAAATGTCCTCGAGCGAGCTCTGCGTCGTGTGCAGGTCGCGGAAGCTGATGCCGGCCGAGCCGAGCGCGTTGATCAGCTTCGCGATGCTCGCGTCGTCACGCTGCGAGTCGTACGTGTAGACGAGCGCGGCGCCGTCGGCCGCGCGTTCGAGCCCGAACGGCGCGAGCGCGGGCGGCACGTCCGCGAGCGGGTGCTCGAGCTGCACGGTGAGCTGCTTCTTGCCGAGCTTGCGCATCAGCTCGTGCTTTTCCTCGACGAGCACGAGCTCGCCGCCGAGGATGATGCCGATCCGGTCGGCCATTTCCTCGGCTTCCTCGATGTAGTGCGTGGTCAGCAGGATCGTCACGCCGTTGTCGCGCAGCGAGTCGACGAGCTTCCACATGTCGCGGCGCAGCTCGACGTCGACGCCGGCCGTCGGTTCGTCGAGGAACAGGATGCGCGGCTCGTGCGACAGCGCCTTCGCGATCATCACGCGGCGCTTCATGCCGCCCGAGAGCGTCATCAGCTTGTTGTCGCGCTTGTCCCACAGCGACAGCGCCTTCAGCGTCTTCTCGATGTACGCGGGATCGGGCGCCTTGCCGAACAGGCCGCGGCTGAACGACACGGTCGCCCAGACGGTCTCGAACGCGTCGGTGGTCAGTTCCTGCGGCACGAGGCCGATCATTTCGCGGGCCGCGCGGTAGTGATCGCGGATGTCGTGGCCGCCGACCGTCACGCGGCCTTCGGTCGGCGTGACGATGCCGCAGATCGAGCCGATCAGCGTCGTCTTGCCGGCGCCGTTCGGCCCGAGCAACGCGAAGATCTCGCCGGGGCGGATGTCGAGGGTCACGTGCTTCAGCGCCTGGAAGCCGGACGCGTAAGTCTTGGAGAGGTCGGAGACGGAAAGGATCGGTTGCATGCTCACGGATGGGGCGGCCAGCCGGCGCGACGGCGTGCGCCGCACGTGCCCGGCGTCGCCGCCGCTGCGAAGCGGCCGGGACCGGGGACGGCATGGCGAACGGGCGTCATGTCGAACGGCGTTGTGGTGCGGGATCGCAGGATCGCCATATTAGCAATCGGTAGATGGAAATGCATTCTCGTGGAAAGGGCGTGGGTTGCCGGTGCTGGATTTGCATGAATTGACTGCGCATCGCTGAATAACGCGGCGATTTATTTGCGATGCGCGAACAATTTGAGCCATTTTCGGCGAACCGGGCTGCGATCGTGTTTCCGCTCGGTGGCGGCGCGGCCGGCCGGCCGACTGTGCCGCCCGAAGGCCGTCGCGCCGTACCGGGACGGCGTGCGCGGCGCTCGCGATAATGCGTTTCTTTCATCGTTTACGGAGCGGCGCGCATGTCTTTGGTCGATTTCAAATCCGTGGCGGCGGCGCAGGCCGTCGCATGGAAATCCACGATCGTCGGCGAGGTCGGGCCGGCCAGGATCAAGGTGCTGCGCATGGATGCGCAGGCTTACGAAGCGGAAGTGCACGACTACAACGAAGGCCTGCTGGTGCTCGACGGCCGGATGATGCTCGAGGTCGCAGGCGAGACGATCATCGTGGAGGCCGGGCAGATGTACCTCGCGCGCGCCGGTGTGTCTCATGCGGTGCTGCCGGGCAGCCACGGCACGCTCGCGATCATCGACGTGTAAGGTTGCGCCGCAACATGCAGGCGGGCGGCTGAGGCCCGGCTGGCTTGGCCAGGCGCGGATTGGCGGCCGCCATTCAAACGCGTGTTATACCGCCCGGGTATTTGTCTGAGCAAATAAATTGAAGGCTGTTTGAAAATCTGTCAAATACCGTGTAAACGCTAGGATGGCGTGGTTTCGGTCGTTTGGAACTCTGCATCCATTTACTTGTGGGTATCGTCCGATCATAGTCTCCACCAACGACGCATCACGATAACGAATCAAGCGTACGGATGGAGACCCATACATGAGACGCCTATCCGCGGGGCCAGTCGGACTGCCGTTTCCCGTTTTTTCGCTGAATGCAGGCGCGATGCCGATCGCGTACCTGCGTTGTCCTGTCGCCGTGTAGCGGCGAACCATTTCCCGTTTCGATTGTTCGCACGGCGCCGTGCCGCATGACGGCGCCGCGGGAGAGCGCTTGCCTGCCGCCGCGGCGTGTGCCGCATGTGCCTGACCGGCATCGCGGCTGTCTTGCGCGCACCGTCATGCGCCGCGCGTTCGTGCCGCGGCGCGATACCAACCGGCGGGCCATGCAGCCTGTCCGGACGAGACTTGTCGTACCTGAAAAGGAGGGGTTGATGATTTGCATTCCTGAATGGCGGAAAGCGATCCTGTCGTGCGCGGTGCTGGCGCTACCGTTCGTTGCCGGTTGCGGCGGCGGCGACGATCCGGGGCCGATCGACGTGCCGCAGTGCTCGGGCAGCGCATGCGGGCCGAGCGGGGCCGAAACGACGCCGCCGGTCGTGACGAAGCTGTGTCCGGACGCGCTCGATTACACGACGACCTATACGGGCGGCGCAGGTAGCGGCGAGTACGTGAAGGTGAAGTTCGACACCACGAAGCTCACCTATCAGATGCAGTTCCTGGAATCGTCGGTGCCGACGTCGGCAGGGCAAGTCAACAATACCCGCGCGGGCTTGACGATCAGCGGCGCATTCCATCATCCGACCACGCTCCCGACGGCCGAGCAGAACCGCTGCGCATTCGTGCTCGACAGCGGCGCGACGAGCGACGGTGCGTATTCGGTGACGATCAACCGTGCCGATCCGCCGATGCTGTTCGTCGGCAATGGCGTGGTGGGCGGGGGGATTCCGGGGGCGACGATTGCGTTCGCCGGTCTTGAGCCGTTCCCGGGCGTCGTGCTTGGCGTCGTGCCGTCGCGCACTTTCGATTTCTATCCGTTCATCGGCTTCACCAACACCGAAACGGACTTTACGAAAGTGGCGGGTAACTACAACGAACTCGGGATCCACCTGTCGCCGGTCGGCGGAAACGCGCAGAGCAGCGCGGGGGCCGTCGGCTGGCAACCCGATGTCGTCAACTGGAACCAGACGTTCAATGCCGACGGCTCGTGCACCATCACGGCAGGCAGCGACTACTCGTGCCAGACCACAGGAACGCCGTGGGCGTTGCGCAAGAACGCGGACGGCTCGTCCGACAACGTGTTCGTGAGCAATCCCGTGGCGACCGCGGGCGGCGTGCCCATGTATCCGCTCGCGGGGCAGGGGTCCGCGATCGTGATTGCCGCACCTAGTCAGGCGAAGGGCATCATGATCGTCGGCAAGTTGAACGGCGTACTGGTGCCGATCGTGATTCGCGTGGGTTACACGCATATCGACGCGAGCAACCTCCTGGCATCGGTCGCTGACGCCGAGGTGGGAATCTCGATGCTGTCGCGGACCGCCGCCGTCGCGGCCAATTCGCTGAAGGGTGGCTTCATAGGCGCAACGAGCGCTTCAGCGTGCGGTATCGTGGCGCCCAGCACTGCCACGTTTGCGATCGCGACGTCCGGACCGAGCTTCAACAACAACATCCCGCATCCGGATCTGCCGGGCACCTTCGACGGCACCTTCTTCCTGGCACAGGCCGGCAGTTGCAACGACGGCACGGCCGTGTCGACGATGGCCGCGAACTATACGTCGACGCTGTTCCAGGGGGCTACCGCGGCATTCATCGATCCGCAGACGTCATCGGTGACCTCGCAGTTCGGGCTCGACTACACGCAGGCGACACCCGGCAAGATCAAGGTCACGGCCACGCAGAACTTCAACGCGAAGGGCGCCGGCGGCGACGTGGCGATCTTCAAGAAGGGCGATACGGGCTGGATCGTGAAGGCCGGCAACGTCTACGCGATGGTCGTCAACAACAGCCAGGTCAATCCGTTCTTCACGGTCGGCGCATTCGTCCAGTAACACTGCGTTGAACATGTAACACCGGCGGCGCATGCGTCGCCGCCGGCGAATCGAATTTCAAGAGGATTCCTATGAATTTGAAGCAATGGATGGCCGCGGCCTCGCTCGCGCCCGTGCTGGCAGCATGCGGCGGAGACGGCGACCCGCCGCCCGCACCGGCGGTCCGGCTGTGCCCGCAGACGATCGACTACAACACGGTGTTCATCGGCGGGTCGGGATCGGGCGAGCTCGTGAAGGTGCAGCTCGATACGACGAAGATGACGTACCGGATGACGTATCTCGCATCGCCGGTGCCGACCACCACGGGCACCGTGCAGCCGACGCGCGACACGGCGCCGGCCAACGTGGTCGACGGCACACTCGCGGACGAAACGGGGCTGCCGACCGTGAAGCTGAACCAGTGCACGTTCCGGATGCAGAACGCGAGCCTCGACCCGAACCGGCCCGCGCGGCTGTTCCTCGGCGAGGGCGTGCTGGGCGGCGCGATTCCCGGCGCGACGATTCAGTTCGACGGCGTGATCGGCGTCGGCAAGATCACGAAGACGACGTTCCCGTACTACCCGTTCATCAGCTTCTCGTCGCTGGAAACCGACCTGACGAAGATCGCAGGCAAGTACAACCAGCTCGGCTATCACCAGGTGCCGTCGCAGAGCTTCCAGCCGGTGGCGCTCGACCAGCAGGTGACGATCAACGCGGACGGCAGCTACGTCGAGACCGACAACTTCGGCAAGAAGAACGGCGGGCAGCCGCTTGCATCGAGCGCGACCGTGAACCAGCCGTTCACGCTGCGGCCCGATGCGCCGGCGTTCCAGTCGCTCAACTACCTGCCGCAGATTCCGCCGACGCTCGCGGCGGTCGATCCGGCGAAGGCCGGCAAGGGGATCCTGATCGTCGGCAAGCTGCGCAACCAGCTCGTGCCGATCTTCATCCGCACCGGCGCGGCCAACGCGGATCTCACGCAAGGCCCGCCGAGCGCGGACGACGAATCGGGCATCTCGTTCCTGAGCCCGCAGACGGCGATCGCGCAAGGCTCGCAGAACGGCGAGTACACGGGCGTCGACAGCGCGTTCAACTACCGCGCGACCGCGCTCGTCGGCGCGCAGGCCACGCTGCTCGATCCGTTCAATGCGTCGCAGGCTGCGCTCACGCGTGCGCTGAACCTCGACTACACGCAGAAGATGCCGGGCGTCGTGACGACCGTGCATGCGGATGCGGCGTCGGGGCCGGCGACCGGCAAGTTCGTGTTCACCGGCGGCGTATTCGGGTTCCTCGACATGAACGATACGAGCAACCCGTACTTCACGGTCGGCGCATTCGTGCAGTGACGCACGCCTGGATGGAGACACGGTGGCGCCGCGCGCGGAAGCGCGGCGCCCGGACAGAATGAGGGGAGACTTCATGAAGAAGCTGATTGTCGCGGGTGTCGTCGCAGGCGTGTCGACGCTCGCATCGGCCCAGCAGGCGGGCGACAACGTCGCGACGCTGGGGTGGCTGCACATCATGCCGCAGGATTCGACCAACGGGCTGACGACGAATCTTGCCGGCATGCCGATCAATGGGCCGCTGCGCCTGCCCGGGTCGTTCACGTCGCCGGGCACGAGCCTGACGGTCAACAACGCCGATACCGTCGGCCTCACGCTCACGCACTTCTTCACCGACCATATCGCGGTGACGTCGGTGCTCGGCGTGCCGCCCGAGTTCACGCTGACCGGGCACGGCACGATCCGGCCGCCCGGCCCGGCCGGTGCGCTCGGCAGCGTCAACATGGACAACCCGGCGAACCAGCCGGCGGTGAAGAACGCGCGGCAGTGGAGCCCGACGGTCATTCTGCAGTACTACTTCAATTCGCCGACGGCGCGGTTCCGCCCGTTCGTCGGGATCGGCGTGGCCTACAGCTGGTTCAGCAACATCGAGCTGAACGGCAACTTCGCGAAGGACATCAACGAGAACCTCGGCAGCGTGCTCGCGGCCGGCGCCGGCAAGCCGGGCCCGACGTCGGTGGAGGGCAAGGCGTCGTCGTCGTTCACGCCGGTCTACAACGTCGGCGCAAGCTATGCGATCGACAAGCACTGGGGCTTAACGGCGACGCTGACGTACATGCCGCTGAAGACCTACTCGTCGCTCGTGATCAAGGCGGCCGACGGCTCGACGCTCGCCACCACGCGCACGCGGCTGAAGGCCGATCCGCTGATCACGTTCGTCGGGATTTCCTACAAGTTCTGAGCCGTCCGGCGCGCATGACGCGCGTCGGCGGCTTCCTGCGACCGGCTGGCCGGACCCTTCCGGCAGGAAGGTCGCGTTCCTGGCGGCGTGCCGCCATTTGTGAAGAGAGGGGGCAGTTCAAATGAGCATTCGCAAAATCGTATCGCTTGTTGCTGCAGTGGCTTTCACCGCGGTTTCGGCCGCGCCTGCTTTCGCTGTCACCGTTTCGCGTGCCGACGGCCAGCCGATGAACCCGAACGGCGAGCCGTTCTCCGTATCGGGGCTCACCAACCTCAGCAAGGGATCGATCAGTGCAGCCTGTACCGCGACGTTCAACGGCACGATTACGTCGACCGGTATCGTCAACATCACGTCGACGCAGTTTTCCGGCGGCGGCACGTGCGGCTTGATCAGCGGCACGGCGAGCAGCACGTCGCCGTGGACGGGCCAGGCCGACAGCACGACGCAGTTGTCGATCAACAACGTGCACGTGAACGTCACGCTGCTCGGCGCGTGCGGCCCGAGCAAGGTGGTAACGGCATGGAACGATGCGAACTCGTCGCTGACGTTCAATAACTCCGTCCTGACGCCGAACTGCACGGTGTCCGGCACGGTCACGACGTCGCCGAAGTTCCACGTGCAGTAAGCGTCGCGGATCTAAGCGGGTGCCCGCCGCGCGCGAGGGCCGTGCGGTATGTGCGGCGGGCTTCCGCGGTTTCGATGGGTTCGTGCCGTCGCGTGTATCGGCGCGGCGGCCGGATTCATTCTGCAGAGCGGTCGCGTTTCTCGTGTAAGGCCGCCATATATCAAGAGAGAGGGCCATACAGATGAAAATTCGTCAAATTGCATCGCTTGTTGCTGCAGTGGTGTTCACTGCGGTTTCGGCTGCACCTGCTTTTGCGGTGACCGTTTCGCGCGCGGACGGCCAGCCGATGAATCCGAACGGCGAGCCGTTTTCGGCGGCGGGGCTCTCGACGCTCCAGAAGGGTGCGGTCAGTCCGATCAACTGTACGTTGACGCTCAACGGTACCGTCACGTCGACCGGCATCATCAATATCACGTCGACCCAATTCACCGGTGATGCCTTGTGCGGGTTGATCACGGGTAGTGCGTCCAGTGCGGCGCCGTGGACGGGGCAGGTGGACAGCACGACGCAAGTGTCGATCAACAACGTGAAGTTGAATGTGACCTTGCTCGGCACATGCGGGCCGAGCAAGGTCACGGCGGCGTGGAACGATCAGAACTCGTCGACGGCGTTCAACAACACCGTGCTGACGCCCGATTGCAACGTGAACGGCACGGTCATGACGTCGCCGAAGTTCCACGTTCAGTAAGCGATCGCAGATCGAAGCGGGGTGCTCGCTGTGCACTAAGAGCGTGCGGGAGGCACGCGGCTTTCCGCTTCCTCGATGCTTTCGAGCCTTCGTCCATATCAGCGCGACGACAGGCTGACCGTACGTATCGCGATCCGATGCGCACGGTGTTGCAGGGGCGGCACGGCGTACCGCGCCATCCGATCCGACTGAATTAAACACGATTCCAATTGGCCAGAACACTCCCGGAAGACCCATGCTTACCGATCCAGCAAAGTATGGAGATGCCCGCGGCGCGACGCCTGACCGGCTGCGCACGGCCGCGTGGCTGCAGTATCTGATCGAACATCTCAACGCTGTCGCGAGTGCAGCGGAGGCGGGTGACGTCGACGGCACGACCGTCATCGCGTCGCACGCGATACGCATGCGGGCTGGCGCGAACCTGTCTCGGGAAGCGACAGCGATGCTTCACCGGCTCGCGCCGTGGATCGCCTCGGACGGCGGCATTTGCGCATGCGATCTGAGCGACCCGCGCAGTGCATGCTCGCATGTGCCGTCGATGCAGCAGCTCGCCGACGCTGAACGCAGTTGTCCCGGCTCGCGCGCCGTGTTCGACACTGCGCACGGTGTGATCGATGCATGCACGTTCGACGACCCCGATGTCGGCTGGGCCGCACTCGATCGGATTGCCGGTGGTGTCGAATGCGGCGGGGGCGATGACGGCGAATGCACTGAACATGAAAAGGGCGCGCAGGACGACATGCCGCCAGCGAAGAACCTGAGAGAAAGACTGGCCGTGGTCGCGGCGGCGAGTGGGGAAACGTCGGTCATGTCGGGCACCGTCATCGACGCGATCGTGCTGCGCGTGTGCGGGCCGCGCGACGATGCATCGCGCATCGACGAGATGGCGGCGCTCGTGACGTTCTCGGCCGCACTCGCCGCTGGCGACGGGGCCTCTGTTGCCGCGTATGGCGGTCAGCACAACCTCGTTGCCCGGGCGATCCGCACGCATCGCGCCGATCTCGCGTCGGTGGACGGGCTGCTCGCGGCGTTGTCCGTGTGCCGGCTCGATCGGCTCGTCGGCGCGGGCAGCTTCTGGGCGTACTACCTGCTGGCGGGCATCGTGATTGCAGCGCCGGATGCCGTTCGGGAAGTCGGTCGCCGCTTTCATGGTGATGAATGGCAGGCGTGGCTCGATCACGTGCTCGCGTGGCCGGCGGTCAGTCGATTCGGGCCGAAGGAGGACGACGCGTTCGAAGGCCTGCGCGGTGCAATGAGCCTGACGTCGCGATGGAATCCGATCGTCCGCGGGAAGCGGATGCGGAAGCGGGGTGTTGTAACGCCCTGATTTGAGGAACACGGGGACACGGCAGGCTAATGCATCGCTTTTGCCGAATCGATACTCAAGGATTCCAAACGAATCGCGCACGAGCACCCTGGCTCGCGCCGAAATGACGGGCCTCGTTCGTACGCGCAAACGGGCGTCAGGCGGCGCGCTGAGCCTTCGTGCTGTCAGCGTCCACACCGGCCGCGCGCCACGCCGTCCACGCCATCTATCCTTCCAGACCGCCAGACCGCCAGACCGCCAGACCGCCAGACCGCCAGACCGCCAGACCGCCAGACCGTCAGACCGTCAGACCGTCAGACCGTCAGACCGTCTCGCGCCACCCCCGATCCAGGCACCATCGACCGAACGCAGTATGATTCCGCAGTCGATGCCGGCGATCGCTCCGCTATAACGGCCCGCCCGCACCGCCAAAGATCTGCCAAGCTTGTTGTAAGCCGGACGCAAACAGCCGCCGCGTGAGAGCGCCGCCGCGAACCCGCCGCCGGACCCCCTTCATCGAAACGGTCAGTCAGATGTCAAAGCAAAACAAGAAGATCCTCCTCCTGAGCGTCAGCGCCGGCGCCGGCCATACCCGGGCGGCCGAAGCGATCCGCGCGTTCGCCGACCACCATCCCGCCGGCATCGAAGCCACCCACCTGGACGTGATGGATTTCGTGTCCACCGGCTTCCGCAAGCTGTACACCGATCTCTACATCAAGCTCGTCAGCAGCCAGCCTGCGCTGTGGGGCTACCTGTACCAGAAGACCGACGAAGTCGATCCCGCCGCGCCGTCGCAGAAGATCCGGCGCGCGATCGAGCGGCTCAATTGCCGGGCACTGCTCGCGGAGATCGAGCGGCAGCGCCCGGACGCGATCATCTGCACGCACTTCCTGCCCGCCGAGCTGCTGTCGCGCGAGATCCGCAAGGGGCGCGTCGACACGCCGGTGTGGGTGCAGGTCACCGATTTCGACCTGCACAGCATGTGGGTCGTACCGAACATGCGCGGCTATTTCGCGGCCAACGACGAGATCGCGTGGCGCATGCACGCGCGCGGCATGGCGCCCGACACGGTGCACGTCAGCGGCATCCCGATCATGCCGGCGTTCGGCCAGCCGCTCGATCGCGCGACCTGCGCGGCCGAATTCGGCCTCGATCCCGCGCGCCCGACCTTCCTGATGATGTCCGGCGGCGCGGGCCTCGGCGGGCTCGACGTGCTGGCCGCGCGCCTGCTCGAGATGGAGGCCGACTTCCAGCTGATCGCGCTGGCCGGCAAGAACAAGGCGATGCTGACGTCGTTGCAGGAACTCGCCGCGCAGCATCCGGGCCGGCTGTTTCCGCAGGGCTTCACGCAGCAGGTCGAGCGCCTGATGGCCTGCGCCGATCTCGTGATCACGAAGCCGGGCGGCCTGACGACGTCCGAATGCCTGGCGATGCAGCTACCGATGATCGTCAACTCGCCGATTCCGGGCCAGGAAGAGCGCAACGCGGATTTCCTGCTCGAACAGGGTGTCGCGCTGAAGGCGATCGACGACGATGCGCTCGTCTACCGGATCCGCGCGTTGCTGCAGACGCCCGAGCGTCTCGCCGACATGCGCCGCCGTCTCGCGCCGCTCGGGCGGCCGCTCGCCGGCCGCTTCGTGCTCGATCGCGTGCTGGGCCTGGAGCCGGCCGCATGAGCGTCGCGCGTTTTGTGCCGACGCGCCATACGGTGTTCGTCGTTGCGTGGGTCGTGCTGCTCGCGTACTTCTTCGCGAACGTCGAGATCCAGATCGAAGGCAGCGCGGGCTGGGCCGCCAACCTGCCGACGTGGCGCATCGAGCATCACTGGCTGCTCGACCTCTTCTGGGGTGGGCGGCCGATGACCGGCTACCACGCGTGGGTGTTCCCGTTCGTCGCGCTGTTCTTTCACCTGCCGGCCGTGTTCAACGGACGGTGGTCGTGGCGCATCGAAGCCCGCATCATCGCGTGCATCATGGTGTTCTGGCTGACCGAGGATTTCCTGTGGTTCGTGCTGAATCCGGCGTATGGCCTGGCCCGCTTCAATCCGGCGAATGTGCCGTGGCATATCCACTGGCTGGGCGTGGCCCCGACCGACTACTGGACGATGAGCGCCGCTGCGATCGTGCTGTTCATGCTTTCCCGCGAGCGCAAGCGCGCCTTTTACTGATCTCCGACCCGACATGAAAATCGCCATCATTGCCGCGATCGCCGTTGCGTTTGCCGGGCGCGTGCAGCCGGCCCACGCGGACCCGGCCTCCGCGGTGTCCGCCCGGCCGATCAAATGGGCGCAGAGCGTGACCGATGCGCATGTGAACAACCTGCATCGCATCACGCCGACGCTGTACCGTAGCGCCCAGCTGTCGCGTTCGGACCTGCCGGAACTGCAGAAGCTCGGCATCCGCAAGGTCATCAGCTTCCGTTCGTTTCACGCGGACGACACCATCCTGGCCGGCACGCAGATCCGGATGCAGCGCATCCGGATCAACACGTGGGACATCCGCGACGAGGACATGGTGACCGCGCTGAAGGCGCTGCGCACGGCCGACCAGGACGGCCCGGTGCTGATCCACTGCCAGCACGGCGCCGATCGCACCGGCCTCGTGTCGGCGTTGTACCGGATGGTGTACCAGGGCTGGACGCGCGAGCAGGCGCTCGATGAACTGCAGCACGGCGGCTATGGGTTCCATCCGATCTGGCAGAACATTACGAACTACTTGAAACACGTCGACGTCGAGCGCTTGAAGCGAGAAGTGAACAGCGGCTGACGAATCCATGCAAAACGCCGCCGACAATTGCTGTCGGCGGCGTTTCGAAAGTACGTCGATGCGCGGGCAGCACGCCCGCCGTCGTCAGACCGTCTCCGGCTGCCGCACTGCCTTCGCGATATTGCGGGCCATTGCCCCGTTCGCGACGAAGTAAGGCACGTCCACGCGCGCAAGCGGCTTGCGCCCGCGAATCTTGTCCGCGATCTTCTCGGCGATCATGATCGTCGGCGCATTGAGGTTGCCGGTCGTGATGATCGGCATGATCGACGCATCGACGACGCGCAGCCCCTCCAACCCGTGCACGCGGCCTTCTTCATCGACCACGGCCATGTCGTCGTAACCCATCTTGCACGAGCACGACGGATGGAACGCGGTCTCCGCGCGGGCGCGCACGAACGCGTCGAGCTCCTTGTCGGACTTGCAGTCCGCACCCGGATTCAGCTCGCGGCCGCGATATCGATCAAGTGCCGGCTGCCGCATGATCTCGCGCGTCGCACGGATCGCATCGCGGAATTCGCGCCAGTCGAGCGCTTCGGCCATGTAGTTGAACAGGATGCTCGGATGGTCGTTCGGATCGCGCGAGCGCAGCTTCACGCGGCCGCGGCTCGGCGAGCGCATCGAGCCGACGTGCGCCTGGAAGCCGTGCATCTCGATCGCGTTCGAGCCGTTGTAGTTGATCGCAACAGGCAGGAAGTGATACTGGATGTTGGGCCACAGATCGTCGTCGCGCGTGCGGATGAAGCCGCCCGCCTCGAAGTGGTTGCTCGCGCCGAGGCCGGTGCCGTTCAGCATCCATTCGAGGCCGATCTTTGGCTGGTTCCACCACTTGAGCGCCGGGTACAGCGAGACCGGCTCCTTGCACTCGTACTGGATGTACATCTCCAGGTGATCCTGCAGGTTCTGGCCGACACCGGGCAGGTCGAGCACGACGGGAATGTCGAGTGCCTTCAACCACGCACCGGGGCCGACGCCCGAGCGCTGCAGCAGTTGCGGCGACGCGATCGCACCGCTGCACACGAGCACTTCGCGGCGCGCATGCGCGGTCGCACGTTCGCTGCCGCGCAGGTACGTGACGCCCGACGCGCGCTTGCCGTCGAACAGGATGCGATCGGCGAGCGCGTGCGTGACGATCTCGAGGTTCGACCGCACCTTCGCCTGGTCGAGGTAGCCGCGCGCGGTGCTGGCGCGGCGGCCCTTCGGCGTGACGGTGCGATCCATCGGGCCGAAGCCTTCCTGCTGATAGCCGTTCAGGTCGTCGGTGCGCGGATAGCCGGCCTGCACACCTGCATCGACCATGGCCTCGAACAGCGGGTTCACGCCCGGCTTGCTGGTCGTGACCGACACGGGGCCGCTGCCGCCGTGATAGTCGTTCGGGCCGACGTCGCGCGTTTCGGCCTTCTTGAAGTACGGCAGGCAGTCGAGATACGTCCAGTTCTCGAGGCCCTTGTGCGTCGACCAGTTGTCGTAGTCGAGCGCGTTGCCGCGGATGTAGCACATGCCGTTGATCAGCGACGAGCCGCCGAGCCCCTTGCCGCGGCCGCATTCCATCCGGCGGTTGTCCATGTACGGCTCGGGGTCGGTTTCGTAGGCCCAGTTGTAGCGGCGGCCCTGCAGCGGATAGGCGAGGGCGGCCGGCATCTGCGTGCGGAAGTCGAAGCGGTAGTCGGGGCCACCTGCTTCGAGCAGCAGCACCGTCACGTCCGGATCTTCCGTCAGGCGCGTTGCGAGCACGTTGCCCGCGGAACCTGCGCCGCAGATGATGTAGTCGTATTCGCGTGTCGTCATGACGGTCAGTCTCCTTTCGTGATCCTTAAAACACCGGGTTGTAGCGGCCGAGCTCGACCTGAACCGACTTGATTCGAGTGTAGTGCTCGAGCGTCGTGATGCCGTTCTCGCGTCCGACACCGGATTGCTTGTATCCGCCAACCGGCATCTCGGCCGGCGATTCGCCCCACGTGTTGATCCAGCAGATACCGGCTTCGAGACGATGGATCGTGCGGTGCGCGCGCGACAGGTTCTCGGTCACGACGCCGGCCGCGAGGCCGTAGTGCGTGTCGTTCGCGCGGGCGATCACTTCGTCCTCCGATTCGAAATCGAGGATGCTCATCACCGGCCCGAAGATTTCCTCGCGAACGATCTTCATGTCGTCGCGGCAATCGCCGAACACGGTCGGCGCGACGTACTGGCCGCTGCCGAAGTGGCCGTCGGTCAGGCGCGTGCCGCCCGCAAGCAGCTTCGCGCCTTCGGCCTTGCCGCTTTCGATGAAGCCGAGCACCTTGTCGAGCTGCGCGGCCGACACGAGCGGGCCGAAGTTGGTATCGGCATCGGTCGGCTTGCCGACGCGGATGCGCTTCACGCGCTCGAGCACACGCTGCGTGAATGCATCCTTGATCGAGCGGTGCACGAACACGCGCGTGCCGTTCGTGCAGACCTGGCCCGAGCTGAAGAAGTTGGCGGTCACCGCGATGTCGGCCGCGCGGTCGAGGTCCGCGTCGTCGAACACGATCAGCGGCGACTTGCCGCCGAGCTCCATCGTCACTTCCTTCAGCGACGATGCACCGGCCAGCGACATCACCTTCTTGCCGGTTTCGACGCCGCCGGTGAACGACACCTTCGCGATGTCCGGGTGGCCGGTCAGCAGCGCGCCGACCGAGCCGTCACCCTGCACGACGTTGAACACGCCGGCCGGCACGCCGGCTTCCGTATAGATTTCCGCGAGCTTCAGCGCGGTGAGCGGCGTGACTTCGCTCGGCTTGAACACCATCGCGTTGCCGGCCGCGAGCGCGGGGGCCGTCTTCCAGCATGCGATCTGGATCGGGTAGTTCCAGGCGCCGATGCCCGCGCACACGCCGAGCGGCTCGCGGCGCGTGTAGACGAACGACTCGGCGCGCAGCGGCACCTGCAGCCCTTCGATCGCGGTCGCGAGGCCCGCGTAATACTCGATCACGTCCGCGCCGGTGACGATGTCGACCGCGAGCGTCTCGCCGATCGGCTTGCCCGTGTCGCGCGTTTCCAGCGCCGCGAGCTCGTCGTTGCGCTCGCGCAGCAGGTCGACCGCGCGGCGCAGGATGCGCGAGCGCTGCATCGCGGTCATCGCGGCCCATTCACGCTGGCCTTCCTGCGCGGACGCCACCGCGCGGTCGACGTCGGCCGCGCTGGCCTGCTGCACCTGCGCGAGCAGTTCGCCGGTGGCGGGATCGAAGGTGTCGAAAGTCTTGCCGCTCGTGGCGTCGACGTAACCGCCGCCGATGTAGAGGCGCTGCAAACCGAATACGGACATGAGGATCTCCTTGAGGGCGACTGCGTCGCGCGTCAGTCGGACGCGAGCAGCAGGTCGATGTAATCGTGGGCGAGCTTCAATGCAGCCCGGGTGTCGATGGGGCCGCCGGCGAGTGCGCCGCGCAGCCACAGGCCGTCGATCAGCGCGGCGAGGCCGCTGGCGGCTTCGCGCGCTTGCGTGCGCGGCAACGCCTTCGCGAATTCGGCGCACAGGTTCGAGTGGAGGCGCCGCGTGTTGACGTGCTGCAGGCGCTTGAGCATCGGGTCGTGCATGCTCTGCGACCAGAACGCGAGCCAGGTCTTCATCACGGGCGCGCTGACCTGCGTGACGTCGAAGTTCGCGGCGACGATCGCGCGCAGCCGGGCGCGCGGATCCTTGCGTGCCGCCACGCGGCGGCGCGTGGTGGCCGACCACAGGTCGCGCAGCACGTGCCGCATCGTCGCTTCGAGCAGGCCGTCCTTGTCGCCGAAGTAGTGGCTGACGATGCCCGTCGAGATGTTCGCGCGTTGCGCGACCGACGCGAGCGTCGTGCCGGGCAGGCCCGCTTCGTCGATCGACCGCAGCGTGGCGTCGATCAACTGCGCGCGGCGAATCTCCCGCATTCCGACTTTCGGCATCGCGACTCCCTTCGCCCGGACGGGCCGTCCATGGAAGTCGAGAGCTTAGCGGTTTTTTATTGATCGTTCAATCAACAAAAAATCGGGGTCTGACGATGAAGACGGGTACCCGGCAGGTGCGCGAGGCCCTCCGATCCCGCGTTGTGCAGGTGCGGAAAAATGATTGAAAGATGATTAAGAAAGATGAAGTTTGTTTAAAACGCTTTCTGAAGCGAGCAATCAATCCGGTTAATCGTTGCAGGTGTCGAATCGATTACGGAATGAAAGAATAATGAGCTGTGTGATATTTGGTTAAGCGTGGAAGCCGACGCGCGAAACAGCGTCACGATTCATTCATGAAAATCCGTTTGAAATAGGCGAATGAAACGAATTAACGTATTGATTGTAAATGGAAATGTTTCGATTAAATAGGGATCGGCTGCCGCTCCGCAAACGATTGCGACCGCCCTCGATCGGATTCCGCTTACCATAAAAAATGCTGGAATAATTTGAATCTGCCGTATTTCCTAACAGAGTAGAGGGTATCGTTGGAATGACTTGAGTCAGTAATATTGTCCGTATTAGTATGGCGCCGCACTACGAGGAATGAATCGATGCCGCCGGTATTGCCGCGGTGCATTGGCCAATCGCGCGATTCGGACGCGCGTGACAAACCGGCGCAGTCATTGCGCACCTGCAGCATGCCGCGACGTCGAGACGCCGCATCCACCGGAGAACGACGATGCTGACCGAAAAACACGTGGTCCCGTTGCCGAATGGTCTGAAGGTCTACGTCGAACGGAACGTGTTCGACCCGGCGTTCGACACGGCAATGCTCGTCAACGGCGCGCTCGCGACGACCGCGTCGTTCGGGCAGACCGTCCAGTATCTCGGCGAGCGGATGAACACGATCTGCTTCGACCTGCCGTATGCGGGGCAGTCGCGCCAGCACAACCCGGGCTGCTTCATCCTGACGAAGGACGACGAAGCCGCGATCCTGCAGCACCTGGTCGAGCGCTTCGCGCCGGCGTACCTCGTGTCGGTGTCGTGGGGCGGCGTCGCGTCGCTGTTCGCGCTCGCACGCGGCTGCCCGAGCGTGCGGCGCGCGGCGATCTGCTCGTTCTCGCCGTTCCTGAACGACGCGATGGTCGACTACGTGACGCGCGCCCGCGACCACATCGCGGCCGGCGAGAACCTGAAGGCCGCGCAGCTGCTGAACGACACCGTCGGCCGCTACCTGCCGCGCATCATGAAGCTGTACAACTACCGGTATCTCACGCGCCTGCCGCGCGACGAGCAGGACCAGGTCGCGTTCCACGTCGACCAGATCCTGTCGCTGCAGCCGGAGCGCTACCTCAGCGAGTTCTCGAACATCGGCTGCGAGCTGCTGTTCCTGAACGGTGAGCGCGACGAGTACACGACGCCCGCCGACGTGCGCCAGCTCGGCGCGCACGTGCCGCGCGCACGGTTCGCGACGGTGCCGGACGCCGGCCACTTCCTCGACATCGAAGGCCGCGCGCAGCGCGAATACACGCGCTCGGCGTTGCTCGACTTTTTCTGCGGCGGGTCGCAGCTCGCCGCCGGCATGGCGCTCGCCGCCGCGCAGTCGTGCGTGCCCGCACCCATGCACGCGCTGTCGTCGTGACACCGCACGCCGTGCGTCCGATACGCGCGGCGCTCCCGAACTCCCATCCCAACGAGGCAGGCCCGCCGTGAATATCGTTCAGACCATCGCCATCGTCGTTCCGTGGGCCGTGTGGCTCGCCTACTGGATCGCCACTTCGCAAGGCGTGAAGACGACCGTGCGCAAGGAAGCGTCGCGCTCGCGCACGTTGCAGTCGATTCCGCTGATCGTCGGCGGCGCGCTGATCATCCTGCCCGATCCGTCGTGGCAGGCGCTCGTGCCGGACTGGCAGCGCTTCGGCCTGCAGGCGCAGTGCGGGCTCGCGGTGCTGGTGGCCGGCCTGCTGTTCTCGGTGTGGGCGCGGCTGCACCTCGGCACGAACTGGAGCGTGTCGGTCACGCTGAAGGAAGACCATGAGCTCGTCCGCACGGGGCCGTATGGGCTCGTGCGTCACCCGATCTATACGGGCTGCCTGATCGCGCTCGTCGGCGCCGCACTGATCGGCGGCGAATGGCGCGGTGCGATCGGCGTGCTGCTCGTGTTCGCGTCGCTCGCGTACAAGGTGCGCGTCGAGGAGAGCTGGCTGACCGGGTATTTCGGGCCGGCGTACACGCAGTACCGTCGCGAAGTCGCGGCGCTGATTCCCGGCTTCTACTGAACCCCGCGAGGCGCGCGATGGCGAAGATGATCGTGACCGCGATCGGCTCGGCGGGCGACGTGCATCCGCTGCTCGGCGTCGCGCGCACGCTCGCGGCGCGCGGTCACGACGTCGTGTTCTGCACGCATGCGCCGTTCGAGGCGGCGGTGCGCCGGTGCGGGTTCGCCTTCGTGCCGATCGGCACCGCGACCGACTACGAAGCCGCGATGGCGAACCCCGCGCTGTGGGATTCGCGCACGTCGTTTCGCACGCTGTGGGAGGTGATCGCGCCGACGCTGCGCCCGCATTACGACGCGCTGCGCGCGCTGACCGACGACGATACGGTGCTCGTCGGCACGCTGTGGGCGTTCTCCGCGCGCTTCATGCAGGAGCTGCACGGTACGCCGTACGTGTCGGTGCAGGTGTCGCCGTCGACGCTGCTGTCCGCGCATGCGCCGCCGACGCACCCGCGCCTGACGATTCCCGCGCGCTGGCCGCTGCCCGTGAAGGCGGCGCTGATGACGCTGATCGAGCGGCAGGTGCTCGATCGCACGTGCGGCCCCGCGCTCAACGCGGTGCGCCGCGCGCTCGGGCTCGCGCCGGCGCGGCGTGTGCTGGGCCGCTGGCTGCATTCGACCGATGGCGTGCTGTGCCTGTTTCCCGGCTGGTTCGCGCCGCCGCAGCCGGACTGGCCGTCGAATCATCTGCAAAGCGGTTTCCCGTTGTTCAACGATATTGCGACCCCCGAAGACGATGTGGCACTCGATGCGTATCTCGCGGCCGGTGAACCCCCGGTCGTGTTCACGGCCGGTTCGACACGCGTCGATCACGCGGCATACGCGCGCGCGGTGGCGGACGCGCTGCGCGCGACCGGCGCGCGCGGGATCCTGCTGACGCCGCACGATGCGGCGCCGGACAGTGACCGCTTGCTCGTGCGCTGCTTCGTGCCGATGCGCACGCTGCTGCCGCGCTGCCGCGCGCTCGTGCATCACGGCGGGATCGGCACCGCAGCGCTCGCGTTCGAAGCCGGAATCGCGCAGGTCGTCACGCCGTTCGCGCACGACCAGTTCGACAACGCGCAACGGGTCGCCGTGAGCGGCTGCGGCGTGCGGGTCGATGGCCCGGTCGACGGTGCGCGTCTCGGCGCGGCGCTCGCGCGCGTGCTCGGTGAACCTTCGTTCGCGGTGCACGCGGCGCGCACGCGCGCGCTGCTTGCCGCCGAGCGGGACGGCTGCGACGCCGCCGCCGATTTCATCGAACGGTTCGCACCGGCGCACGGGCGGGCTGCCGTGCGGCCCGAAGCCGCGGTGGCCGGCGCATGAGCACCGCGTCGCCGCTTCACGACGGGCCGGTCGCGCCGTCCGCGTTCGACGTGCCGGCGCCAGCGCCGGCCGCGCGGCCGGTGCGTGGCGTCCGGCTCGCGCTGCTGACGTTCGCGCTGTCGCTCGCGACCTTCATCGAGGTGCTCGATTCGACCGTGACGAACGTCGCGGTGCCGGCGATCTCCGGCAGTCTCGGCGTATCGAACAGCCAGGGCACGTGGGTGATCAGCTCGTATTCGGTCGCGGCCGCGATCGCGGTGCCGCTGACGGGCTGGCTCGCGCGCCGCGTCGGCGAGTTGCGGCTGTTCGTCGGCGCGATCCTGCTGTTCACGCTGACGTCGCTGCTGTGCGGGCTCGCGCGCGACCTGCACGTGCTGGTGATCTGCCGCGCGCTGCAGGGGCTGTTTTCCGGGCCGATGGTGCCGCTGTCGCAGACGATCCTGCTGCGCACGTTCCCGCCGGACAAGCGCACGATCGCGCTCGCGCTGTGGGCGATGACGGTGCTGCTCGCGCCGATCTTCGGGCCGGTGGTCGGCGGCTGGATCGTCGACAACTTCTCGTGGCCGTGGATCTTCCTGATCAATTTGCCGATCGGGCTGTTCTCGTTCGCGGTCTGCACCGCGATGCTGCGCCCTGACGCGCAACGCGGCACGGCCGGCCCGATCGACGTGCCGGGCATCGTGCTGCTCGTGATCGGCGTCGGCTCGCTGCAGGCGATGCTCGATCTCGGCCACGATCGCGGCTGGTTCGGCTCGCCGCTGATCGTCACGCTCGCGGTGGTCGCGGCGCTCTCGATCATGTCGCTGCTGATCTGGGAGGCGGGCGAAGCGCATCCCGTCGTCGATCTCAGCCTGTTCCGCGATCGCACGTTCTCGTTCTGTGTCCTGATCATCTCGCTCGGGATGATGAGCTTCTCGGTGGTCGGCGTCGTGTTTCCACTGTGGATGCAGGCCGTGATGGGCTACAACGCGTTTCACGCGGGGCTCGCCACGGCGTCGCTCGGCGTGCTCGCACTGGTGTTCTCGATCCTCGTCGGGCTGCACGCGCATCGCTTCGACGCGCGCGTGCTCGCGACCTTCGGCTTCCTCGTGTTCGCGGCCGTGCTCGCGTGGGATGCGCATTTCACGCTGAAGATGACGTTCGCGCAGATCGCCGCGCCGGGGCTGATCCAGGGGATCGGGCTGCCGTGCTTCTTCATTCCGCTGACCGCCGCGACGCTGTCGCGCATTCCGGACGACCGGCTCGCGGCCGCGTCGAGCCTGTCGAACTTCCTGCGCACGCTGTCCGCCGCGTTCGGCACCGCGATGAGCGTGACGCTGTGGGACAACCGCGCGACCTATCACTACGACGTCGTGTCGCAATCCGTCACGCACGCGTCGGCGAACACGCAGCGCTTCGTGCATACGCTGAACGCGATGGGCGTGGACGGCGTGCGCGAGCTGTCGACGCTGCACCAGGTCGTGATGCAGCAGGCTTACATGATGGCGACCAACGACATGTTCTGGATGGCGAGCATGACGTGTCTCGCCCTCGCGGCAATGATGTGGCTGACGCGGCCGAAACGCGGCGCGGCGGCGTCGTTCGGGCATTGAGGAGAGGAACATGACGACACTCGGCGCACTCGTGATCCTGTATCACCCGAGCGATGCACAGCTCGACGCGCTCGGCGCATGGCGGCACGCGTGCGACGCGCTGCTCGTCGTCGACAACACGCCGCAGCCCGATGCGCGGGCCCGCGAGCTGTGCGCGCGCGAGGGCATCGCGCTGCTGCATCACGGCAATCGCGGCGGAATCGCGGGCGCGTACAACGCGGGGCTCGCGGCGCTGTTTCGCGATCGGATCGACGCCGTCGCGCTGTTCGACCAGGATTCGTCGGTGCCGGCCGCGTATTTCCCCGCGATGCGCGAAGTCTGCGCGGGGCTTGGCGGGCGCCCGTTCCTGGCGGGCCCGCGCATCTTCGACGAAAACGCGCGCAGCTTCCTGCCCGAACTGTCGACCAACGGGATCGGGCTGCGCCGCCTGCGCATCGAGCCGGGCGCGTCGTTGCAGCGCTGCGCGTTCCTGATTTCGTCGGGCTGCGTCGTGTCGCGTGACGCGTTCGACGTGCTCGGCCGCTTCGACGAGACGCTGTTCATCGATCACGTCGATACCGAATACAGCTTCCGCGCGTTGTCGCGCAACGTGCCGCTCTATGTCGTGCCGTCGCTGGTGCTGCCGCACCGGATCGGCGCGAAGCAGCGTCATGCGCTTGGCCCTTTTGAAATGACGTCGATGAATCACTCGTGGCAACGGCGCTATTACAGCGCGCGCAATGCGGTGCAGCTCGGGATGCAGTACGGGTTGCGCTTTCCGGTGGCGATCGTGCCGAACCTGTTGACGATATGGCAGGTCGTGCAGATCGCGCTCGTCGAACGCGACAAGCGCGCGAAGCTCGCCGGCATTCTGTTCGGCGTCGCGGATGGCCTGTTCGGCCGGCTCGGGCCGCTCGAACGCACGCGGCCGCGTCTGGCCGCGCGTGCGCAACGCGTGCAGCAGGGATGAGGGGCGCGATGCGGCGTGTGAATGAAGCGGCGAAGGTGGCGCGTGGCGTGAAGGGCGGCTCGATGATGATCGTCGCCGCGGCCGCGTCGCTGGCGTTGGGCGGATGCGTGCCGTCGGGCTTCCTGCCGTCGCTGTCGTTGCGCGCGCCGGCCGACGATGCGCTCGCGCATACGGCCGGCCCCGGCGTGAACGGCGCGTGGCCCGCGCCCGACTGGGTGAAGCAGCTGCAGGACCCGCAGCTCGACGCGCTGGTCGCCGAGGCTGCGCAAAACAACCCCGACCTGCAGGTCGCGCAGGCGCGGCTGCGGATCGCGCAGGCACAGCTTCAGCAGTTCGATTCGTTGACGGGGCTGACGGGCACGGCTGGCGCGACCGTCAGCCGCGCGCGGATGCCGAAGCCGGGCGACGACGTCGCCAACGTGTCGGTCAGCGGCTATCGCGTGCCGGTGGAGATCTTCGGCGATCCGAACACCTCGCCGTCGTCGGTGTTCGTCGGGCTGACCTACCAGCTCGACCTGTGGGGCAAGAACCGCGCCGCGACGAAGAGCCTGATGTCGCTGCGCGAAGCGGCGCGGGTCGAGGCCGAGCAGGTGCGGCTCACGCTGGCGATCGCGATCGTCACCGTGTACTGCCAGCTCGACCAGGCGTATGCGACGCAGGACCTGCTGCAGCAGAAACTGAAGGTCAGCCAGCGCGTGACGACGGTGTTGCGCGAGCGCACCGCGCGCGGGCTCGACAACGCGTACGACGCGAGCGACGCATCGATCAAGCGCAGCAAGCTGCTCGCGCAGATCGCGATGAACGACGAGCAGATCAAGCTCGCGCAGCTGCAGCTCGGCGTGCTGTCCGGCCGTGGTCCAGAGCGCGGGCTCGCGCTGCAGCGGCCACGCGTTGGTGTCTTCGCGGGCGGCGCGCTGCCCGCGCGGCTGCCGGCCGACCTCCTGGGGCGCCGGCCCGACATCGTCGCCGCGCGCTTGCGTGTCGAAGCCGCGTTCGCGAATGCCGATTCGACGCGCGCACAGTTCTATCCGGACGTGAACCTCGTCGCGCTCGGCGGCGTGTTCGCGTTGACTCCCGCGTCGCTGTTCTCGCGCGATGCGCTCGCCGGTTCCATCGGCCCGGCGATCTCGCTGCCGATCTTCGATCGCGGCCGGCTGAAGGCGAAGCTCGGTGCGGATGTCGCGCAGGCCGACGTCGCGATCGGGCTGTACAACAAGACCGTCGACGACGCGCTCGGGCAGGTCGCGCAGTTCGTCACGTCGCTGCAGACGTCGCAGACGCTCGTCGCGCAGCAGCAGGACGCGGTCGCGGCCGCGCAGAAGATCGTTGAGATCGCAACCGACCGGCACCGGCGCGGCGTGCTGATGCAGAAGGACGTGGACGTCGCCGATCTCACGCTGATCGACGAGCGCGCGCAGATGATCGCGTTGCTCGGCCGGCAGCGGTCGCTGCGCATCGGGCTGATCGGCGCGCTGGGCGGCGGGTTCGATGCGGGCGCGACGGTTGCGCAGGCGCCGGTCGTGCATCGGGCGCGTAGCGGGGCGGCCAAGCGTGGCGCTTCGACTACCGCGCCCGCGGCGCCCGCGGTGGTCGCTGCGACCGCACCGACCGCGTCGACCGTATCGAACGCGTCGACCGCGAGCCGACCGGTGGCGACGCCGTCGGCCGATGTGCGTGCGGCGAGCGTGGCCGTGCCGCCGATCGTCGCTGCATCGAATGCGGGTTCCGCACGACGCGACGACGCGGCACGCACGCCGGCCGTCGCCGCGACACCGCGCAGTACCGCCGTTCTCGCGCGCACGGCCGCGGCGAATCCGGCGCCGAGCCCGTCGGTCACACCATCGATTCCCTTGTTCCAGCACGATCGTCTGATCGTTACGCAAAGCGACTGATGCACCACGACAACCTCCATTCCGCCGCGCCGCCGGCCGCACTGAACGACCCGGCACTCGACGCGCGCCGCGCGACGCGCCGCAAGCGCTTCATCGCGTTCTTCGCGGTCGTGCTGGTGGCCGCGCTCGCATGGATCGCGTACTGGCTGCTGAGCGATCGCTATTACGAAGACACCGACGACGCGTACGTCGCCGGCAGCATCGTCCAGGTCGCCGCGCAGATCCCCGGATCGGTGACCGACGTCGTGGTGGCCGATACGCAGGCCGTGCGCGCCGGCCAGACCCTCGTGAAGCTCGACGACACCGAGGCGTCCGTCGCGTTCGCGCAGGCGAAGGCGCAACTCGCGCAGGCGGTGCGGCAGGTCGCGAACGCGAAGATCTCGAACACGATGTACGTCGAGGCCGTGAATGCGCGGCGCGCCGACCTGGCGCTCGCGCAGCGCGCGTTCGCCGCACGCTCGGGCGCATCGGTCGAGATCGTCGCGCCCGAGGAACTCGCGCGTGCGCGCGCGGCGGTCGCCGGTGCGCAGGCGAATCTCGCGGCCGCGCAGGCGCAGCTCGATGCGGCACGCGCGCTCGGCACCCGGTTGCCCGTCGACGAGAGCCCGGCGGTCGTGCAGGCGGCCGCGCAGTTCAAGCTCGCGTACCGGAACCTGAAGCGCACGACGATCGTCGCGCCGGTCGACGGCACGATCGGGCAGCGTTCGGTGCAGGTCGGCCAGCAGGTCGGGCCCGGCGTGCCGCTGATGTCGATCGTGCAGCTCAACCAGCTGTGGATCGAGGCGAATTTCAAGGAAGGGCAGATTCGCCACATGCGCATCGGGCAGCCGGTCGAGGTCGTGTCGGATCTGTACGGCTCGCGCGTGACCTATCGCGGCCGCGTGCAGGGCTTCTCGGCGGGCACCGGCAGCGCGTTCTCGATGCTGCCGTCGCAGAACGCGGCCGGAAACTGGATCAAGGTCGTGCAGCGCGTGCCGGTCGTGATCGCGCTCGATGCGCGCGATCTCGCCGCGCATCCGCTGCGCGTCGGGCTGTCGATGCGCGCGACGGTCGACACGCACGATCGCAACGGCCACGCGCTCGACAGCGAGCCGCCGACGCCGGCCGTCAGCACGCGCGTGCACGACGGCGTCGCGAGCGACGCGGAAAGCGCCGCGGCCGCGATCATCCGCGACAATCAGGGCGGGTAACGCCGGCCCGCGAGTGGGGGCGGCTGGTTGTCACGACCGGCCCGCCGCCCGGCGCGTTGCGGCGCTCGCCAGCGCCTCCAGCGCCTCCAGCTCCATCACTATCCAGCGCGTCCCCCCGCGCGTCAAACCCTCCCGTCGTTTCCCACCCGACTTTCGCATTTCCGCCATCGATGTCGGCGCCGTTCAAACGCGTGTCGCGTTTGAGACATCGGCGCCCCTGCCTCCGGGACTACTCTCGAACAGCACGTTGCGCGTGCGCCGCATGGCGCCGGCGCGCCGCGGCGCCATCCAACGAGACATGGAGACAATACGATGAGCAGCAATCGAGGTGTCGTCTATCTTGGGCCGGGCCAGGTCGAAGTCCAGAAAATCGATTATCCGAAGATGGTCGACCCGAGCGGCCGCGCGATCGGCCACGGCGTGATCCTGAAAGTGGTGAGCACGAACATCTGCGGCTCCGACCAGCACATGGTGCGCGGCCGCACGACCGCGCCGGTTGGCCTCGTGCTCGGTCACGAGATCACGGGCGAGGTGGTCGAGATCGGCCGCGACGTCGAGACGCTGAAACTCGGCGATCTCGTGTCGGTGCCGTTCAACGTGGCCTGCGGCCGCTGTGCGATGTGCAAGGACACGCATACGGGCGTGTGCCTGAACGTGAACCCGTCGCGTGCCGGCGGCGCGTACGGCTACGTCGACATGGGCGGCTGGATCGGCGGCCAGGCCGAGTACGTGCTCGTGCCGTATGCCGATTTCAACCTGCTGAAATTCCCCGATCGCGATCAGGCCATGGCGAAGATCCGCGATCTGACCTGCCTGTCCGACATTCTGCCCACCGGTTATCACGGCGCGGTGAGCGCGGGCGTGAAGCCGGGCTCGACGGTCTACATCGCGGGTGCGGGCCCGGTCGGGATGGCGGCGGCCGCCTCGGCGCGCCTGCTCGGCGCGGCCGTGACGATCGTCGGCGACATGAACGCGGAACGCCTCGCACACGCACGCGCGATGGGCTTCGAGACGGTCGACCTGTCGAAGGACGCATCGCTCGGCGAGCAGATCGAGCAGATCCTCGGCGTGCCCGAGATCGACTGCGCGGTCGACTGCGTCGGCTTCGAGGCGCACGGCCACGGTTCGTCGGGCCATGCGGAGGAAGCGCCTGCGACCGTGCTGAACTCGCTGATGGAAATCACGCGCCCGGCCGGCGCGATCGGCATCCCGGGCCTGTACGTGACGGACGATCCGGGCGCGAAGGACAAGGCGGCGCAACACGGCAGCCTGAGCATCCGCTTCGGCCTCGGCTGGGCGAAGTCGCACTCGTTCTTTACGGGCCAGACGCCGGTGCTGAAGTACAACCGCAACCTGATGCAGGCGATCCTGTTCGACCGGCTGCCGATCGCGAAGATCGTCAACGTCGAAGTGATTTCGCTCGACCAGGCGCCGGAAGGCTACAAGAAGTTCGACGGCGGCGCGCCGCGTAAATTCGTCATCGACCCGCACGGGTTGCTGGCGGCGTAACGCGACCGACCACCGCGCGGCAATCGAAAGGGGCCGGGGCGCGCAAGCGCCTCGGCCCCTTGTGCGTTCCGGAAGCGCGCGCTTAATGCCCGCGATGGAACCGGGCGGGAAGCTCACGCGTGAACGATCGACCGGGCGCCATTCGCCCAGCTCCGTTCACGCGGTGCGCTCCATCGCAGCGTCGTACTGACCGCAGCAGGCCGCACTGTTCAGGCGTGCACGCAGCAGCAGCGCCTCCTGCGCGGCGCGTACGTTGGCTGCCTGTCCCTTCCACGCGGCCAGCGGCGGCTCCTGCAGCGCGCGTCCATAGGAAAAGCTCAGCACCCACGGCCGCCCGTCAACGCGATTCATCGCATCGAGATGCGCGGTCGCTTCCTCGGGCGTCTGTCCGCCGGACAGGAAGAAGATGCCGGGCACTTCGGCCGGCACGATGCTGCGCAACAGGCGCACCGTGGCTTCCGCGACTTCGGCGGGGGCTGCCTGCGCGGTGTGCGTGCTGCCCGCGACGACCATGCTCGGCTTGAGCAACATGTGCGCCAGCGCGACCCGGTGCCGGTGCAGCGCGTCGAACACGGCGTGCAGCACGGCGTCGGTCACTTGTGCGCAGCGGCCGATCGAATGATCGCCGTCCATCAGCACTTCCGGCTCGACGATCGGCACGACGCCTGCCTCCTGGCAGATCGCCGCATAGCGCGCCAGCGCTTCGGCGTTGGCTTCGATCGCCGCGTGGCCCGGCAGCGTGGCGGACACGTTGTACACCGCGCGCCATTTCGCGAACCGCGCGCCTTGCCGCTGGTAGCCGTCGAGGCGTGCCGCAAGCCCATCGAGCCCTTGCGTGATTTCGTCGCCGGGCGCGAGCGCGAGCGGAATCTTGCCTGCGTCGACCTTGATGCCGGGCACGATCTGCTGGCGGGCGGCGAGTTCGGGCAACGGCGTGCCATCGTCCGTACGTTGCCCGAGCGTCTCTTCATACAGGATCACGCCGCTGACGAATTCGCCGAGGCCCGGCGTCGACAGCAACAGGGTGCGCCATGCGCGGCGGTTCTCTTCGGTCGATTCGACCGCGATCGTCTTGAAGCGCTTCGCGATGGTCGGCCCGCTTTCGTCGGCCGCCAGCAAGCCTTTGCCATCCTGAACGAGTGCCTGGATCGTCGCCTGGAGTGTGCTCTCGGTGCTCATGGAATTCCTCCGCTGAAACCGCCGCGCGGCCGTGCCGACCGCGCGCCGTTCACTTCGTCACGGTCGTCACGCCGCCTTCCGATTTCATTCTTTGTCGCGCACCGGCCAGAACGCAAGGCGCGTGCGCCGGTGGCATCGTCCGTGCCGGGGCGGGTGCGTGATGCACCGGCGTTCGACGCGCGTGACGCGTCGCGCGAAACGGGCGTTGCCGGAAACGGGCCGCCGTTTCTTGCCGGGGAGGTGCAGGGGAGAGCCGGCCACGCATACGTTCGGCGCGGCCCGGAACACGGGCGCCCCGCGATCCCGGGCACCCGCAATTGCTGCGATAATCATCGCCCGTTCCCGACCCCATCGCCGCCGTTCGGCGGCATATCCACGGATGGCCAAGTCACTTCCCCTCGCAGCGTTGCACACGTTCGTCGAAGTGGCGCGCTGCGGCAGCATGAAACAGGCGGCCGACCAGCTCTGCATTTCGCCGGGCGCCGTCAGCCAGCATGTCCGCAATCTCGAGGATCGCCTCGCCGTGCGGCTGTTCGAGCGCACCGGCCGCGAACTCGAGCTGACCGGCACGGGCCGCGCGCTGTTCGACCAGCTTGCCGGCGGCTTCAACGAAATCGAGGCCGCATGGGCGAACGTGCACGGGGCGAACCGGCGCGTCGTCCGCCTCGCGGTGACGACCACCGCGTCCTTCGCGAACACGTGGCTCGTGCAGCGCCTCGGCGCATTCAATGCCGCGTACCCCGACATCGAAATCACCGTCGAAACGCGCGCGCAGCTGGTCGACCTGCGGCGCGACTATGTCGACGTCGCGATCCGGCACGGGTTGGGCCACTATCCCGGGCACGCATCGTTCCGCATCTGGACCCCCGAGCTGTGGCCCGTCTGCAGCCCGCATCTGCTCGATCCCGCCCGCCCGATCGCCGCGCCGGCCGATTGCATGTCGTATCCGCTGCTGCAGGACGCGGATCGCGCCGACTGGGCACTGTGGCTGCGCGCGCAGGGCATCGAGGATCCTCGTGC
Organism: Burkholderia sp. HI2500; assembly: GCF_002223055.1. Lineage (NCBI taxonomy): Bacteria > Pseudomonadati > Pseudomonadota > Betaproteobacteria > Burkholderiales > Burkholderiaceae > Burkholderia > Burkholderia sp. HI2500. Next base: position 220,469 of record NZ_NKFL01000006.1, read on the forward strand.
GCCGCGCGGCGCGAGCTTCAGCGAGGATGCGTTGCTGATCAAGGCGGCGGCTGCCGGGCAGGGCGTGGCGCTGGTGCGCGACATCTATGCGCGGGACGAAGTCGCGGCCGGCCGGCTGGTGCGCGTGCTCGCACGGCCTTGGCCGACCGAGTTGTCCTATTACGTCGTGTGCAGCGAAGCGCGCCAGCACGAGTGGAAGATCGCCGCGTTCCGCGACTGGCTCGCGACCGAGATCGGCGGCGGCGACGACGGCCCGCGCGACCTACTGGCGTGACCCGCGCACGGTGGCGGTCGCGAAGCCCTTGAGCTTGCCGGTCGCGAGCGCGGTGCCGAGCAGGATGATCGCGCACCCGGCGAGCGTCTGCACGGTGACGGTCTCGTGCAGGAAGATCGCGCCCCATACGACACCGAAGATCGGAATCAGGAACGTGACCGACGCCGCATATTGCGCGCCCGCGTTGCGGATCAGCCCGAAATACAGCAGATAGGCGACGGCCGTACAGATCGCGCCGAGCAGCACCACCGCGATCCACGCGGATGGTTGAACGGGGCCGTGTGGCCACCTCGGCAGCGCGAGCGGCACGAGCGCGACCGCCGCGAACAACTGGCTGCCGAACGCCGACACGAACGGCCGGACGTTCGCCAGCCTGCGCTTCGAGTAATGCGCGGCGAACCCGTACGACAGCGTCGCGAGCATCGCGGCAGCGATCGCGCGCGATGCGCCGGGCGTGCCGGCGCCGACTGCCGAACCGGCGAGCACGACGACACCCGCAAAACCCAGCGCGAGGCCGATCGCCTGCGGTTTCGTCAGCGGCGCACGCAGCCACACGTACGCGACGATCGCGGTCCACAACGGCGTCGTCGCATTCAGGATCGAATCGGTGCCGGCCGACACGAACAGCGCCGCGTAGGTCAGCAGGCAGAACGGCAGCGCCGAGTTCGTGATGCCTACGACGAACAGCGGCAACGCATGCGAGCGGAATTCCTGTCGCGCCTGCGCGCTGCGCAGCACCGGCGACAACAGCACGGCCGCGATCGCGACGCGCAGCGCGATCAGCGGGACGACGCCGAATTCCGGCGCGCCCATGCGCATGAACAGGAAGGACGCGCCCCAGATGGCGGCAAGGGCCACGAGTTGCAGTGCATTCATCGATGACTCCGTTCGGTGGATCAGGCGGCTGGCCGGAACGCAATACGCGAGATGCGAGATGCGCCGGTGCGGGCGAATGACCCATTGAACGTCACGCGTGAGTCGCGACGCAAACGAGGTTTTGTGACGGGTGGTTTAGAAAAATGAATCGACGAACGCGCCTGCGCGGACCACGCCTGCGCGCTCAGTGGCCGCGATAGAGCTGCGCGATTTGCTGCGTATTGCCGGCGGGGCGTCGGGCACGTGCGGTGTGCGTGCTCACGCGGTGGAGGGTATGTGGGCGATGCGCGGCACCGTGATTGCCTTTCCAGCCCGCCAGGCGAACCGTGGCGCTGGGGTGCGGCCGGTCGGGTGCGCGCATGGCCGGCGCCGCTCGCGCGACTGCCGTCCGTCCCGCGGGTGCGCGGGCGGCCTCCGGGCCCGGGCTGCCCGGTCGGGCGACCGTCGCCTGCGTTCCGTCAGTCGAATGAAACGGATAGACGGGTGCGGGCAAGACCGGTAGCACGGGGTCGTTCGATGCGTACGGGGCGACATCGCTCGCCATCGCGCGCGAATCATTCGAACCGCGACAGGCGGGATCGGCCTTGCATGTCCGGTCGACCACCACATAGCCGCCAACCAGCAGCACGAGTGTCAGGATGCTCAGGATCGGCGCGGTCGATGCGCGAGGCTGCTGGAACGCCGCGTTGCGAAGCGCGCGCGCGATGCGCGACGACCACGTGTGAAAGGCGCGCGGAGCATGCGTGGCATCCGGTGCGCGGGGGATCGAATCGAACGGCCAGTTCCGCCGTCCGCAGACGGGGCAGTGCTCGAGCGCACGGAAGGCCACGAAGCCGCATTCCCTGCAGCGGAAGCTGGCGGTGCGCCGCGCTTCGGCTCGCGCGGTCAGGATCGCGCGCCAGTCATCGCGTGCGCGAATGGTGCGATTGGGGAGGACTCGCATCGCTGGAAGTGGGTGGGCGCCGTCAACGAGGCGAATGTTCGCCGGCCGTCATGATCCGTTCCGGCACGGCAGTCGATCGGCCCGTGCCGGAATGCAGGGGAGCGTACCTCGTCGACTGTCGTTCGCATGCGGTGTTCATGGGATTCTCCGTGACATCGGGTGCGCGGAACACGTTCGTCCGTGATGGGCTACCGCTTCATTCTTGGTCGCCGGCGCGTGAAACGCAAGGCACAAACCGGCTGTCGTGAGTCGTCGGTTCCACGCTAACCGTCCCGCCGCTGCCGGGCCGCGAGCGTCCCGATGGTCTCCATCGCGTGCTCGACCGCCGGCGTCCACGGCCGGCCGTAATTGAGCCGAAGATAGCGGCGAAATCCACCGGTCGCGGAAAAGATCGGCCCCGGCGCGATGCTGACGCCGCTTTCCATCGCATCGCCGAACAGGTGCATCGCATCCACGCGCGGCGGCAGTTCGATCCACAGGAAATACCCGCCGCGCGGCGCGAACACTTCGGTGCCGGCCGGAAAATACGCGCGCACGGCCGCGAGCATCTGCGCCTGGTGCGCGGCGAGATTGCGGCGCAGCTTGCGCAGGAAGCGGTCGTACGCGCCGTCGCGCAAGTAGCTCGAAATCGCCATCTGTGCAGGCACGTCGGCCGCCGGCGCGCTTGCGCCCTTTGCCTGACGAATTTGCCGCACGTAGCGTCCGGCCGCGACCCAGCCGATCCGGAACCCGGGCGCGAGGCATTTCGAGAACGAGCCGCAATGCAGGACGAGACCGCTGTCGTCGTACAGCTTGGCGGGGCGCGTGGGTGACGTGCCGAAATGCAGCTCGCCGTAGACGTCGTCCTCGATCAGCGGCACGTTGCGTGCCGCGAGCAGGTCGATCAGTGCGCGCTTGCGCTCGTCGGTCAGCGTCGCGCCGGTCGGGTTGTGGAACGACGTCATGAACCAGCAGGCCCGCACCGGATGCGTGTCGAGCGCTTTCTCGAGCGCGTCGAGATCGAGGCCGGTGCGCGGGTCGACCGGAATCTCGACGGCCTTCAGGTGCAGGCGCTGCACGGCCTCCAGGGCCGCATGAAACGCCGGTCGCTCGATCGCGACGATATCGCCGGGGCGCGTCAACGCCTGCAGGCTGAGCGTCAGCGCTTCGAGCGCGCCGGTCGTGATGACGATCTCGTCCATCGGCAACGCCGCACCCGCATTCAGGTAGCGCAGCGCGATCTGGCGGCGCAGCCCGTCGTGGCCGGGCGGCGCGCCGGACAGCAGCGCCGTGCGATCCATGTTGCGGGCCGCCGACGCCATCGCGCGCCACAGGCTGCTCATCGGGAACAACGAATAGCTGGCGAAGGCGGAGCCGAGCGGGACGATGTTTTCGCATCTGAGCGAGTCGAGCAGCCGGAACAACGTATCGCCGTTGCCCGCCGGCGGGGTGGCCGGCTTGCGCGGCGGTTCATGGCCGAACCGCACGCGCTTGTCGTCGACGTTCGCAACGAAATAACCGGACCGTGCACGCGCGACGATCAGGCCCTCGCCTTCGAGCGCGTAGTACGCACGAAACACGGTGGACGGGCTCACGCCATAGGCGCGACACGCGGCGCGCACGGTGGGGATGCGCGTACCGGGGGCCAGATCTCCCCGCCGGATCGACTCGGAAATCGTTCGGGCGAGCTTCGCATAACGCTTCATGCCTGCCTCAAGTCGAGCAGCTTTGTGCCGAAAAAAGAGTAGCACGGCGCGCGCTGCGCCACAGGGTCGTTATCCCGTGATCCGCTCGTTTTTCACGGGCTCTGATCCTGTTTTTCGGCGCGACGCGCTGGCATGCTTTCGCCCCTCGAGCAATCTTTGTTCCCGACATTGACCGATACGGAATTCACGCTGTCCGCCGGCTGATCCGTGCCCCGTGCGCCTGTGCGTGCGAGGTGTAGTCAGCGGTGTCATGACCCTAACCGGAAAACCTCAGCGTGAAATTGAATACTCTCGTCGCGGGCCTCGTGGCCGGCGTTGCCCTCAACCTTCTCGGCGGCGCCGCGCAGGCCGCCTGCATCAGCAATCCGCCCACGCAATCCAACGCGTCGTTCCCCGCCGCACTGACCGGCAAGCTCGTCTATCACAGCTACGTCAAGTACGGCGACGGCACGAGCCAGCTGTTCCTGTACGACTTCTCGGCCCGTACGCTGACGCAACTGAGCAAGAGCGCGTGGGGCATCACCGATCCGATGAACGGCGTGTTCAGCCCCGACGGCAAGTGGCTCGCGTTCATGGGCATCAGCAACGGCGCATGGAACGTGTTCATGCTGCAGCTCGGCGCCGGCACGCCGCCCGTCAACCTGACCAACAGCACGGGCGCCACGCGCAACGAGGATCCGAAATTCAGCACGGACGGCAAGACGCTCGTGTTCAAGCAGAACGGCGACGTCAAGCAGGCGACGCTGTCGTACACGAGCGCGGGCCCGGTGTTCACGTCGGTCGTGAGCCTGACGAACGCACCCTCCGGCGCCGAATACTCGATGCCGTATCTTTCGCCGGATGCGAGCGCCGTGTACTACGCGACCGGCACGGGCGCGAACATGGGGCTGATGAAGCGCACGCTCGCGACCGGCGCCACCGCCACGTTCGATCACCCGGCCGGGCTGCAGACGTACTACCCGATCGTGCGCGCGGACGGCATGGTGTTCTACGCGCGCTGGAAAGACAGCGGCCAGGCCGACCAGATCTATGCGAAGACCGCGGACCCGGCGTCGACGCCGAACGCGTTGCCGATCAACGACTGCGTGAGCAACAACTCGGATCCGGCGCCGGTGAGCGGCACCAACTACGTGTTCTTCTCGTCGACGACGGCGGGCGGCTACCAGCTCTACGTCGGTGACGTGACGACCGGCCAGCGCTGGAGCCTGTCGCAGTTCGGCGTGAACGCCGACACGACGAAGGCCAAGCTCGGGTCCAGCTACTACGGCGGCCCGGCCGCCGCGCAGCCGACGCTGCTGTCGCAGGGTCGTCCGGCTGCCGCATCGGCGAGCTACAACGCGTCGCTCACGGCCGACAAGGCGTTCGACGGCAACACCACGAGCACGCGCTGGGATTCGCCGGAAGGCGCGGGCGTCGATCCGCAATGGATCTCCGTGGATCTCGGTGCGACGAAGACGATCAGCAGCATCGATCTCTACTGGGATGCGGGCGCGCTCGTGTATCAGATCCAGACGTCGAACGACAATGCGAACTGGACGACGATCTACTCGACCAACAACGGCGTGTCGTACGGCCACGTGACGCTGCCGAACCTGAACGGGCATGGCCGCTACGTGCGGATGCTCGGCACGAAGCGCGCGACGCAGTGGGGGTATTCGCTCGACGAAATGCAGGTGTGGGGATCGTAAGCGCAAAGAAAAAGCGACCTTCGAGGTCGCTTTTTTTTGCATCAAGCGCGGCGAGGATCACGCATGCAGCACGTGCACCGGAAATGCGGGGCTGGCGCTCGCCGCACCCTGCGCAAGCGGCGCGACCTGCTTGCGGCGCTCGCGGGTCGGCGCGACGCCGAACGCGTCGCGATAGCTCTTGCTGAAATGGCACGCCGACTGGAAGCCGCACGCCATCGTGATGTGCATGATCGACATGTCGGTCTGCAGCAGCAGTTCGCGCGCGCGGCGCAGCCGCAGCGTCAGGTAGTAGTGCGTCGGCGTCATGCCGAGGTGTTCGCGGAACAGGCGCTGCAGTTGCCGCTGCGACATGTTCGCGAGCCGCGCGAGTTCCTCGCGTGACAGTGGCTCCTCGATGTTGTTCTCCATCAGCGAGATCACTTCGAACAGCGACTTGTTCGCGGAGCCGAGGCGCGCGACCAGCGGCATGCGTTGCTGCGCGCTCGTGTCGCGCACGTGTTCGACGATGAACTGCTCGGCGATCTGCGTGACGCGCGCGGTGCCCACGCGCGCGGCGATCAGGTTCAGCATCATGTCGAGCGGCGCGACGCCGCCCGTGCACGTGATGCGGTCGCGGTCGATCACGAACAGCTCCTTCAGGAAGCGCGTGTCCGGAAACTCTTCCTTCAGCGCCGACATGTTCTCCCAGTGGATCGCGCACGCGTAGCCCGCGAGCAGCCCCGACTTCGCGAGCGCATAGGTGCCCGTGCACAGGCTGCCGAGCGGGATGCCCGCGCGCGCGAAGCGGCGCAGCGTCGACAGATGGGCGGGCGTGGTCGCGCGCTGCACGTCGACGCCGCCGCACACGAACACGATGTCGGGCTGCCCCACGCATTCGGCCGGGCCGGTGTCGACCGTCAGGCCGTTGCTCGCGGTGACCGGGCCGCCGTCCGGGCTGATGACCGACCAGCGGTAGAGCGGCTGGCCGCTCAGGTAGTTCGCCATCCGAAGCACCTCGATCGCATTGGTGAACGCGATCATCGTGAAGTTCGGTAACGGCATGAACGCGAAATGGGACAGCGACGCTGTGCGGTCGGGCGACATGGGGAGCGTTCCTAGAATCTCTAATAGCTTTACGCCCGGGGGCACCGATCGGGCTGCGATATTGTGTGAGCCAGCGCAACAAGCGTGCCATACGGCTAAACCCTAGATCCATACGTTGTCTGGCTGAAAGCGGCATGCTGCACTGCACCGTATTCGTGACGGGCTGCACCCCGACCGGGCGGCAATCGCACCGCCGGCGTGCCTGTTCATAGGTGAACTGGCTCGACCACTTTTGTTGGTCATCCGAAAAAGCACGACCGGTCACTTGTATAAAACGGACGCGGATGGCGGAAAAGGCAAAGAACGCGTCTAAATTCATCAATCCGCCGAAAATCCGAACGACAAGAATAGAGCCGTCGGCAGCCTTGTACGGGACGAGCGGGAAACCCAGGCAGGGCGGGCCTTGAGCTTCGGTTTCAGCCCCTTATTCTTCGTCACGGACGCACTATGTCGAACACCCAGCCTTTCTTCTCGCAGCCCCTTGCCGAGCGCGACGCGCCGGTGCGCAGCGCCATCCTGAAGGAACTCGAGCGTCAGCAGTCGCAGGTCGAGCTGATCGCGTCGGAAAACATCGTGTCGCGCGCCGTGCTCGAGGCGCAGGGCTCGGTGCTGACCAACAAGTACGCGGAAGGCTATCCCGGCAAGCGCTATTACGGCGGCTGCGAATTCGCGGATGAAGTCGAGGCGCTGGCAATCGAGCGCGTCAAGCAGATCTTCAATGCCGGCTATGCCAACGTGCAGCCGCACTCGGGCGCGCAGGCGAACGGCTCGGTGATGCTCGCGCTGGCCAAGCCGGGCGACACGGTGCTCGGCATGTCGCTCGACGCGGGCGGCCACCTGACGCACGGCGCGAAGCCGGCGCTGTCGGGCAAGTGGTTCAATGCCGTGCAGTACGGCGTGAACCGCGACACGATGCGGATCGACTACGACCAGGTCGAGGCGCTCGCGCACGAGCACAAGCCGAACCTGATCATCGCCGGCTTCTCGGCCTACCCGCGTGCGCTCGACTTCGCGCGCTTCCGTGCGATCGCCGACAGCGTCGGCGCGAAGCTGATGGTCGACATGGCGCACATCGCCGGCGTGATCGCCGCGGGCCGCCACGCGAACCCGGTCGAGCATGCGCACGTCGTCACGTCGACCACCCACAAGACGCTGCGCGGCCCGCGCGGCGGCTTCGTGCTGACCAACGACGAGGACATCGCGAAGAAGATCAACTCGGCCGTGTTCCCCGGCCTGCAGGGCGGCCCGCTGATGCACGTGATCGCCGGCAAGGCCGTCGCGTTCGGCGAAGTGCTGCACGCGGACTTCAAGACCTACATCGACAACGTGCTCGCGAACGCGCAGGCGCTCGGCGAAGTGCTGAAGGCGGGCGGCGTCGATCTCGTCACGGGCGGCACCGACAACCACCTGCTGCTGGTCGACCTGCGTCCGAAGGGCCTGAAGGGCGCGCCGGTCGAGCAGGCGCTGGAGCGCGCGGGCATCACCTGCAACAAGAACGGCATCCCGTTCGACACCGAGAAGCCGACCGTCACGTCGGGCATCCGCCTCGGCACGCCGGCCGGCACGACGCGCGGCTTCGGCGTCGCGGAGTTCCGCGAGGTGGGCCGCCTGATCCTGGAAGTGTTCGATGCGCTGCGCGCGAACCCGGAAGGCGACCACGCGACCGAACAGCGCGTGCGCCGCGAGATCTTCGCGTTGTGCGAACGCTTCCCGATCTATTGATCCCACCGACCCGACAATACTGGAGCAACACATGAGCACGCTGCATCAAGACAGCATCATCATCGACGGGCTGAACATCTCGAAGTTCGAGAAGCCGGTGTTCGAAGACATGCGCAAGGGGGGCATCACGGCCGCCAACTGCACGGTGTCGGTGTGGGAGAACTTCACCAAGACCGTCGACAACATCGGCGTGATGAAGAAGAAGATCCGCGACAACAGCGAGCTGCTGACGCTGGTGCGCACGACGGAAGACATCTTCCGCGCGAAGAAGGAAGACAAGACCGGCGTGATCCTCGGCTTCCAGAACGCGCACGCGTTCGAGGACAACATCGGCTACATCGAAGCGTTCGCCGACATGGGCGTGCGCGTCGTGCAGCTCTGCTACAACACGCAGAACCTGGTCGGCACCGGTTGCTACGAGCGTGACGGCGGCCTGTCGGACTTCGGCCGCGAAGTGATCACCGAGATGAACCGCGTCGGCATCATGGTCGACCTGTCGCACGTGGGCGGCAATACGTCGTCGGAAGCGATCGCGTTCTCGAAGAAGCCGGTGTGTTACTCGCACTGCCTGCCGTCGGGCCTGAAGGAGCATCCGCGCAACAAGAGCGACGAACAGCTGAAGGAGATCGCCGATGCGGGCGGCTTCGTCGGCGTGACGATGTTCGCGCCGTTCCTCAAGCGCGGGATCGAAGCGAACATCGACGACTACATCGAGGCGATCGACTACGTCGTGAACCTGATCGGCGAGGATGCGGTCGGCATCGGCACGGACTTCACGCAGGATTACGCGAAGGAATTCTTCGACATGCTGACGCATGACAAGGGCCGCTATCGCCAGCTGACGAACTTCGGCAAGGTGATCAACCCGGACGGCATCCGCACGATCGGCGAATTCCCGAACCTGACGGCGGCGATGGAACGCCACGGCTGGAAGGAGTCGCGTATCCGCAAGATCATGGGCGAGAACTGGGTGCGCGTGTTCAAGGACGTGTGGGGCGCATAAGCGCCGCGAACGCCGAACCCCCTTCAGCGATTCAACATTAAAAGAAATCGGGACGTGCCCGTGCAAGCCGCACGGGCGCGCGGACGATGTCGCGCCGGCGCACTGAGCCGCGCGGCCACTTTCCTCACGGAGTCACCACGATGCAACCGCAACTGCCGATCAACGTCGATCCCGATACCGGCGTCTGGACCACCGACGCGCTGCCGATGCTGTACGTGCCGCGTCACTTCTTCACGAACAACCACGTCGCCGTCGAGGAAGCGCTCGGCGTCGAAGCGTATGCCGAGATCCTCTACAAGGCCGGCTACAAATCCGCGTACCACTGGTGCGACAAGGAAGCGAAGCTGCACGGCCTGACCGGCATGGCCGTGTTCGAGCACTACCTGAAGCGCCTGTCGCAGCGCGGCTGGGGCCTGTTCTCGATCATCGAGGCCGATCCGGCCAGCGCGCGCGCGAAGATCGAGCTGCGCCACTCGTCGTTCGTGCTCCAGCAGCCGGGCAAGGAAGGCAAGCTCTGCTACATGTTCGCGGGCTGGTTCGCCGGCGCGATGGACTGGGTCAACGACACGACACCGGAAGGCAAGGGCGCGCCGCGTGCGCAATCTAAGGAAGTGCAGTGCGCGGCCGAGCATCACGACCACTGCGTCTTCGAAGTGTCGCCGATCGCGCACTGACGCCCTGACGCACGGATTCACCGAAGCACAACAACACCCGCAACACGAGACATTCGAACGCCAGAGGTCGCCAGCGATGCGTTATCCCCACCTGTTCAAACCCATGCAGCTGAACCAGCTGACGCTGCGCAACCGGATCGTCAGCACCGCGCATGCGGAGGTGTATGCCGAGCCGGGCGGCCTGCCGGGCGACCGCTATATCCGCTACTACGAAGAAAAGGCGAAGGGCGGCGTGGGCCTCGCGATCTGCGGCGGGTCGAGCCCGGTGTCGATCGACAGCCCGCAGGGCTGGTGGAAATCGGTGAACCTGTCGACCGACAAGATCATCGATCCGCTCACGCGCCTCGCCGACACGATGCACAAGCACGGCGCGAAGATCATGATCCAGGCGACGCACATGGGCCGCCGCTCGTCGTTCCACGGCGAGCACTGGCCGCACCTGATGTCGCCGTCGGGCGTGCGCGAACCCGTGCACCGCGGCAACGCGAAGATCATCGAGATCGAGGAAATCCGCCGCATCATCGGTGACTTCGCGGCCGCCGCGAAGCGCGTGAAGGCGGCCGGCATGGACGGCATCGAAATCTCGGCCGCCCACCAGCACCTGATCGACCAGTTCTGGAGCAAGCGTTCGAACCACCGCACCGACGAATGGGGCGGCAGCCTGGAGAACCGCCTGCGCTTCGGCATCGAAGTGCTGACGGCCGTGCGCGAGGCGGTGGGCAAGGACTTCTGCGTCGGCCTGCGCATGTGCGGCGACGAATTCCACGAGGACGGCCTCGATCACGAAGCGCTGAAGGAAATCGCGCAGGCGATGTCGGAGACGGGCCTGATCGACTACCTGAGCGTGGTCGGCTCGGGCGGTGACACGCACAACACGATCGCCAACTGCATGCCGCCGATGGCGCTGCCGCCGGAGCCGTTCGTGCACCTCGCGGCCGGCATCAAGTCGGTCGTGAAGATTCCGGTGATGCACGCGCAGAGCATCCGCGATGCGGGCCAGGCGGAGCGCCTGCTCGCGACCGGCATGATCGACCTGGTCGGCATGACGCGCGCGCAGATCGCCGATCCGCACATGGTGATCAAGATCCGCGACGGCCGCGAGGACGAAATCAAGCAGTGCGTCGGCGCGAACTACTGCATCGACCGCCAGTACAACGGCCTCGACGTGCTGTGCATCCAGAACGCGGCGACGTCGCGCGAAGCGACGATGCCGCACATCATCGAGAAGTCGCGCGGCCCGAAGCGCAAGGTCGTGGTGGTCGGCGCGGGCCCGGCGGGCCTGGAAGCGGCGCGCGTCGCGAAGCTGCGCGGCCACGACGTCGTGCTGTTCGAGAAGAATGCCGAAGTGGGCGGCCAGGTGATGATCGCCGCGAAGGCGCCGCAGCGCGAACAGATGTCGGGGATCATCCGCTGGTTCGACATGGAAACGAAGCGCCTGGGCGTCGACCGCCGTCTCGGCGTGGCCGCCGACGAGAAGATGATCATGGCCGAGAAGCCGGACATCGTCGTGCTCGCGACGGGCGGGTCGAGCTTCACGTGGCAGGTGCCGGGCTGGGGCGTGGCCGAGGGGCTGGCCGTCAGCTCGTGGGACATCCTGACCGGCAAGGTCGAGCCGAAGCAGAACGTGCTGCTGTTCGACGGCGTGAGCACGCATGCGGGCGCCGGCGTGGCCGACTTCATGGCGAGCCGCGGCTCGAAGGTCGAGGTCGTCACGCCGGACGTGAAGGTCGCCGACGATTGCGGCGGCACGACGTTCCCGATCTTCTATCGCCGTCTGTACGCATTCGGCGTGATCCCGACGCCGAACACGATGCTCGATCGCGTCTACGAAGAGGACGGCAAGCTGATCGCCGTGCTGCGCAACGAGTACACGGAAGAGCTGGAAGAGCGCGCAGTCGACCAGGTGGTGATCGAGAACGGCTCGTCGCCGAACGACGAGCTGTACTGGAAGCTCAAGCCGGAATCGGTGAACCGCGGCCAGATCGATCCGCACACGCTGTTCGCGGCCGAGCCGCAGCCGTGCCTGTCGGAAGAGCTCGGCAACGGCCGTTTCCTGCTGTTCCGTGTCGGCGACTGCATCTCGATGCACAACGTCCACGGGGCGATCTACGACTCGCTGCGTCTCGTGAAGGATTTCTAAACGATGAACCCGTCCTTCCTCATTACCGCCCTGTTGTGGCTGTCGGTGGCGGGGCTCGCATTCGCGGTCGCGAAGCGCTCGTCCTACTGGCGTCTGGGCCGGGCCACCGCGCCCGGCTCGTTCGGCGTCGCGAACCTGTTCGCGATCCCGAAGCGCTACTTCGTCGACCTGCACCACGTGGTCGCCCGTGATCCGTACATCGCGAAGACGCACGTCGCGACGGCCGGCGGCGCGATCGGCGCGCTCGCGCTGGTGTTCATCAACTACGGCCTCGCGATCTACTCGCCGTGGCTCGACAAGCTGATCTTCCTCGCGGCGCTCGCGATGCTGGTCGGCGCGGTGTTCGTGTGGCGCCGGCGTGCGGCCAAGGACGTGCCGGCCCGCCTGTCGCGCGGCCCGTGGAATACGCTGCCCTGGTTGCTCGGCTCGTTCGCGCTCGGCCTCGTGCTGTTCATGCTGGTGCCGACCGGCGCGATGTCGGGCGCGTTCGCGGTGCTCTGCGCCGTGCTGATCGGTGTCGGCGCCTTCACGATGACGGTCGGCGCCGCGAAGGGCGGCCCGATGAAGCATGCGATCGCAGGCCTCCTGCACCTGGCCTTCCATCCGCGCCAGGAACGCTTCGCGGCCACCCGCGACTCGTTCACGGGCAACGGTACGGCCACGCCGCCGACCGCGCTGAAGCTGCCGGACATCGAGCATCAGGAGTACGGCGTCGAGAAGCCGGTCGAATTCCGCTGGAACCAGCTGCTGAGCTTCGACGCGTGCGTGCAGTGCGGCAAGTGCGAAGCCGCGTGCCCCGCGTTCGCGTCGGGCCAGCCGCTGAACCCGAAGAAGCTGATCCAGGATCTGGTCGTCGGGATGGCGGGCGGCACCGATGCGGCGTACGCGGGCAGCCCGTCGCCGGGCCTCGCGGTCGGCCAGCATCGCGGCGAGCCGAACGGCCCGATCGTGTCGGGTCTGATCGAAGAGCAGACGCTGTGGTCGTGCACCACCTGCCGCGCGTGCGTGCAGGAATGCCCGATGCTGATCGAGCACGTCGACGCGATCGTCGACATGCGCCGCAACCGCACGCTCGTGCACGGCACGGTGCCGGGCAAGGGCCAGGAAGTGCTCGCGAACCTGCGCGAGACGGGCACGATGGGCGGCTACGACACGGCCGCGCGCTACGACTGGTCGGTCGACCTGAGCGCACCGGTCGCGCAACCGGGCAAGCCGGTCGACGTGCTGTTCGTTGCAGGTGAAGGCGCGTTCGACATGCGCTACCAGCGCACGCTGCGCGCGTTCGTCAAGGTGCTGAACAAGGCGGGTGTCGACTACGCGGTGCTCGGTTCGACCGAGACCGACACGGGCGATGTCGCCCGCCGGCTCGGCGACGAAGCGACGTTCCAGCAGATGGCGAAGCGCCTGATCGGCACGCTCGGCACGCTGTCGTACCAGCAGATCGTGACGGCCGACCCGCACGTGATGCACAGCCTGCGCAACGAATACCGTGCGCTCGGGCTGCGCGTGACGGTCAAGCACCACACGACTTTCCTCGCCGAACTCGCCGACAGCGGCAAGATCGCGCCGAAGGCCGTCGAAGCGCTGCAGGACAAGCGGACCACGTATCACGATCCGTGCTACCTCGGCCGCTACAACGGCGAGACGGACGCGCCGCGCAAGCTGCTGAAGACGATCGGCATCCAGGTCGTCGAGATGGAGCGCAACGGCATGCGCGGCCGCTGCTGCGGCGGTGGCGGCGGTGCGCCGCTGACCGACATCCCCGGCAAGCAGCGCATTCCCGACATCCGCATCGCCGACGCCCGCACGATCGGCGCGGACGTGGTCGCGGTTGCCTGCCCGAACTGCACGGCGATGCTCGAAGGCGTCGTGGGCCCGCGCCCCGACGTGCTCGACGTGGCCGAACTCGTTGCCGCCTCGCTGGAGTGAATCGATGAACACGATCAAGCGAATCGATCCGCGCCGGCCGTTCATCATCACGGCCGCCGGCCTGAAGCGCATCACGCTCGGCGAGGAAGGCAGCGCCGATGCGAACGCCGTGCACGGGTTCGCGCATGGTCATGGCGCAGCGGCCGCGAAGCCGCGCCGCGCGGTGCAGGATCCGAAGCACGTGATGCTGGTGGTCGCGCACAGTGAACGCGGCGCGCTCGACGATCATTCGCGGCAGGCGATCGCCGCCGCCGCATTGCTCGCCGATGCGCAGACCGAAGTCGCGCTGCTCGCGTTCGGCGAGCTGAAGGACGACGTGGCCGAACTGGGCGTCGACAAGCTGCTGGAACTCGCCGGCTTCGATCGGCGTACGTTCGACCCTGAAAGCGAATTGCAAGCGCTGCAGGCCTGCGTGGCGGCGCTCGCACCGAAACACGTGTTCGTGCCCGACAACGCGACGGGCGACGGTGATCTCGGCCGGCGCTACGCGGCGGCCGCCGGCGCGAGCGTCGCGACCCACGTCGTCGAGATCGATGCGAAGCACGTCGGCGCGTATGCGCAGGCCGGGCGCGCGTTTGCCACCCGTGCGCTGCCCGACGTGATCCTGCTCGCGCAGAACGCGGTCGACGCGAAGCTGCCGTTCGTCGGTACGGGCGAACGGCTGGCCGCCGACTTCATCCGCCCGGCGCACGACGCCGCGCAACCATACCGCGATCTCGGCCTCGACGAAATCGACGCGGCCCAGGTCGCGCTCGAGGAAGCCGATTTCATCGTATCGGCCGGCAACGGCGTGTCCGACATCGGCGCGTTCGAGCGGCTGGCCGGCGCATTCGGCGCGGCGATCGGCGCAAGCCGCGTCGCGGTCGACAACGGCCACTTCACGCGCGACAAGCAGGTCGGTGCGACCGGCAAGACGGTCGAGGCGAGCGTCTACATCGCGTTCGGCATCTCGGGCGCGGTGCAGCACCTGCAGGGGATCAAGGATTGCCGCCACGTGATCGCGGTGAACCTCGACGGCAGCGCGCCGATCGCGAAGCGCGCGAACCTGACGGTGGTCGGCGACGCGCAGGGCACGATTGCCGCACTGATCGAACAGGTGCAGGCCGCGCGCGCCGCGCGTGGCGAATCGCCGGCCGCGGTCGGCACCCGTGAACCGGAAGGAGTCGCTGCATGAACGCCCCCCGCCAGTTGCAACGCATCGCGGTGCTCGTGTCCGTCGGCCGCCATCCGGTCAGCGGTGTCGCGCGCTATAGCCGCAACGACGCGGCCGCGCTCGAAACCGGCCGCCAGCTCGCGGAGCGGCATCGCGCGAAGCTCGACGTGATCCATGCGGGCGACCCCGCGAATGCGGCGCTTGCCGAATATCTCGCGCTCGGCGCCCGGGAGGTCGAGGTGCTGGCCTGCCGCGACGGCGACGACGCCGTGCATGCGCTCGCCGCGCGCGTCGAGAGCTACGACCTCGTGCTGACCGGCACGCGCGCCGAGGGCGCGTACGACACCGGCATGCTGCCGTATCGCGTCGCCGCGGTGCTCGGCTATCCGCTGGTGGGTTCGGCCGTCGACGTGACGATCGAAGGCGGTCGCGTGGCCGTCCGGCAATTTTTGCCGAAGGGGCTGCGGCGGCGTGTCGACGCGGCGCTGCCGGCCGTCGTCGCCGTCCATCCGCTTGCCAATGCCGAGCCGCGCTATGCGTATGCGCGGCTGCGCGCCGGCGCGATCCGGCCGGCGCTCGCGGCGCCCGGCGCGGACGCCGACGCGGCCGCGTGGAAGGTCGGCCCGATCGAGCGTAAACCCGTAAAGCTGGTCGCTGCCGAGAAGCGCTCCGGGCATGCCCGGATGCTGTCCGCGACGACGACCGAAAGCCGTGGCGGCAACGTCGTAAATGAAGGGAGTTCGGTCGAAAAAGCACAAGTGATCCTCGCGTATTTGCGCGAGCATCAGCTCATCGACTACTGATTTTGATGCCTGTCGGCAAGAACCCAGGGATGCAAGGAATCCGGAGCAAACGATGAAAGTATCGGCAGACATTCGTGCATTGATCGAGCGGCGCAAGGAAGGGCACAGCCTCGAAGCGCCGTTCTACACGAGCGAGGACATCTTCGCGCTCGACATGGAGGCGATTTTCCGCCAGCACTGGATCCAGGTGGCGGTCGAGCCGGACATTCCGGAGCCGGGCGACTACGTGACCGTGGAACTGGGGAGCGATTCGATCCTGATCGTGCGCGACGACGACATGGCGATCCGCGCGTTCCACAACGTGTGCCGTCACCGCGGCGCGCGCCTGTGCAATGAAGACAAAGGCTCGGTCGGCAACATCGTGTGCCCGTACCACAGCTGGACCTACAACCTGACGGGCCAGTTGATGTTCGCCGAGCACATGGGCGAGAAGTTCGACCGCTGCAAGCACAGCCTGAAGTCGGTGCACGTCGAGAACCTCGCGGGCCTGATCTTCGTCTGCCTCGCCGACGAGCCGCCCGCCGACTTCGCGCAGCTGCGCGCCGAGATGGAGCCGTACCTGCTGCCGCACGATCTGCCGAACACGAAGATCGCCGCGCAGGTCGACATCATCGAGGAAGGCAACTGGAAGCTCACGATGGAGAACAACCGCGAGTGCTATCACTGCGTCGCGAACCATCCGGAGCTCACCATCTCGCTGTACGAATACGGCTTCGGCTACCAGCGCTCCGACGCGAACGCCGAAGGCATGGACGCGTTCGCGGAAACCTGCGTGCGGCGCGGCAAGGAGTGGGCCGAGATGGGCCTGCCGTCCGAGGAGATCGAGAAGCTGCTCGACGTGACGGGCTTCCGCACGCAGCGCCTGCCGCTCGATCGCCACGGCGAATCGCAGACGCTCGATGCGAAGGTCGCATCGAAGAAGCTGCTCGGCGGCTTCGACAAGGCCGACCTAGGCGGGCTGTCGTTCTGGACGCAGCCGAACTCGTGGCACCACTTCATGAGCGATCACATCGTGACGTTCTCGGTGATCCCGCTGTCGGCCGGCAAGACGCTCGTGCGCACGAAGTGGCTCGTGCACAAGGACGCGAAGGAAGGCATCGACTACGACGTGAAGAACCTCACGGCCGTGTGGAACGCGACCAACGACCAGGATCGCGCGCTCGTCGAATTCTCGCAGCGCGGCGCGACCAGCAGCGCGTACGAGCCGGGCCCGTATTCGCCGTTCACGGAAGGTCTCGTCGAAAAATTCTCGGCCTGGTACATCGGCCGGCTCGCCGAAAAAACCGGCGCGTAGTACCCAGAAGCGGACAAGCGGAGCAAGACATGATGCGAGATGCGGCCAACTTCGAGCCGACGGACAGCCGGGTGACGCGCCCGGCGTTCTGGAACGCCCTTCCCGAGCGCTGGACGAGCGACGTCGAGGAAACGCTGGTGTGCTGCCACGTGCGGCAGGAAACGCACGACGTGAAGAGTTTCTTCTTCCGTTCGCCGCAGGGCCGCTCGTTCTCGTTCGAGCCCGGGCAGTTCCTCACGCTCGAGCTCGACATCGACGGCGAAACGATCAATCGCTGCTACACGATCTCGTCGTCGCCCGCGCGGCCGCACACGGTGTCGATCACGGTGAAGCGCGTGCCGGGCGGCAAGGTGTCGAACTGGCTGCACGACAACCTGCAGCCGGGCGCCGCGGTGCGCGTGCTCGGCCCGGCCGGCGAATTCACGTGCGCACGGCATCCGGCGCGCAAGTACCTGTTCCTGTCGGCCGGCTCGGGCGTCACGCCGCTGATGTCGATGAGCCGCGCGCACCATGATCTCGCGGAGGATCGCGACATCCTGTTCGTGCACAGCGCGCGCACGCCGGACGACATCATCTTCGCGCGCGAGCTCGACCTGATCGCGTCGAACCACACGAATTTCCGCACGTCGTTCGTCGTCGAGCGCGTCGGCGCCCGCACCAACTGGCCGGGCGTCACGGGCTTCCTGACGCTGCCGCTGCTGAAGCTGATCGCACCGGATTTCATGGAGCGCGAAATCTTCACGTGCGGCCCCGCGCCGTACATGAAGGCCGTGCGCGACCTGCTCGACGAAGCCGGCTTCGATCGCAAGCAGTATCACGAGGAAAGCTTCTCGTTCGAAACGCTTGCCGAAACCGCAAGCGACGAATTGCTCGCCGATCTCGCCCCGCTGGCCGACGGCGCCGACACCGACACCGCAACGAAGCAGTACACGGTCAGCTTCGCGAAGAGCAATCGCGAGATTTCGTGCGGCTCGGAGCAGCACGTGCTGGATGCGGCGCGCCAGTCGGGCGTGCGGCTGCCGGCCTCGTGCACGCAGGGCATGTGCGGCACCTGCAAGGTGAAGCTCGTGTCGGGGCAGGTTGAAATGAAGCACAACGGCGGCATCCGCCAGCGCGAGATCGACCAGGGGATGGTGCTGCTGTGCTGCAGCAAGCCGCTGTCGGATCTCGTGATCGACAAGTAGTCGCAACACGCCATCGGCTGCCCGGGCGCGTCGCGTCCGGACAAGCATCCGTCGGAAAACAACGATACCGCGGATTTGTGGTTGAAGAACCTAGAGAGGCAACGCGCACGGTGCGCATATCAAGGAGATCGACCATGAAGCTGTTCGGAAAACTGTTGTGGACCGGCGCACTGTCGGCCATGGTGGCGCTGAGCGCGTCCGCACTTGCCGATACGAAGCCCACGCTGAAGATCGGTTACGTCGAAGGCTGGGACGACAGCGTGGCGACGTCGAACGTCGCGGCGCGCGTGATCGAGAAGAAGCTCGGCTACGAAGTGAAGCTCGTGCCGGTCGCTGCCGGGATCATGTGGCAGGGCGTCGCGCGCGGTGATCTCGATGCGACGCTGTCCGCGTGGCTGCCGGTCACGCACGGCTCGTACTGGGATGAATACAAGGCCAAGGTCGTCGACCTCGGCGCGAATTTCCCGGATGCAAAGATCGGCCTGATCGTGCCCGCCTACGTGAAGGCGAAGAGCATCGACGACCTGAACGCGGAGAAGGGCAGCTTCGGCGGCCGGATCGTCGGCATCGATGCCGGTGCCGGCGTGATGCGCAAGACCGACGACGCGATCAAGAGCTACGGGCTGAACTACACGCTGATGCCGAGCTCGGGCAGCGCGATGACGGCCGAGCTGTCGCGTTCGGTCAATGCGAGCAAGCCGGTGATCGTGACGGGCTGGGCGCCGCACTGGATGTTCGCGAAGTGGAAGCTGCGCTTCCTCGAGGATCCGAAGAAGGTGTTCGGCGGCGCGGAGCACGTCGACAGCGTCGTGAATCCGGGGCTCGAAACGAAGGCGAAGCCGGTGGTCGCGTTCCTGAAGAAATTCCAGTGGAAGCCGGGTGAAATCGACAGCGTGATGCTGGCGATCCAGAACGGCTCGAAGCCGGAAGCAGCCGCCGATGCGTGGATTGCAGCCCATGCGGATCGCGTGAATGCATGGACGGAAGGCGTGCAGTAAGCCGGCAGTGAATCGCCTCGATAACTAGATGAAGAGACAGTCCGGGAAAGGTCGGTAGTAATGCGAAATAATTGCACTGCGACACGACCTTATCCCGGAATTATTTTTTTGATTCTGCAGAAAAGTGCGTAAGTTGTTACACTAGCGCCCTTGTGCGGAGTCATCACAGGAGGAATTGGATGAGTCAGGCAGGACTGCGTGCGAATCGCACCAGTGATGTTGAGGCAACCATCTCACATGATTCGCCGGGCCACACGCTGCATCGTGGCCTGACTTGGAAAGACGCTTTTTGGGTAACGAGCGGCGTGCCGGCAGGCGTGCTGTTCACGATCGGCGGCGTATGCGCGACGATCGGCCAGCCCGCGTGGGCGATCTGGATCGCCGCGATCACGATGGGGCTGGTTCAAAGCGCGACTTATGCGGAAATATCGGGGCTATTTCCCCATAAATCGGGCGGCGCGTCCGTATATGGCGCGATCGGCTGGGTCCGTTACAGCAAGCTGATTGCCCCGGTTTCCGTGTGGTGCAACTGGCTCGCGTGGTCGCCGATGCTCGCGCTCGGCTGCGGCCTCGCGGCGAGCTATGCGCTCACGAGTCTCTTTCCCGCCGATGCGGCGGTGCTGCACTGGCAGCTCAAGGTTGCGGACCTCGGGTTCATCAAGCCGGGTCTGTCCCTGCGGATCAATGCGACGTTCATCATCGCGACGATCCTGCTTCTCATTACGTTCAAGCTTCAGCACAGCGGTGCATCGAAGGCTGCGCGTACGCAGCGCATTCTCGGCATCGCGTCGCTCACGCCGCTGTTGATCGTCGGCATCGTGCCGTTCGTCACGGGCGACGTGCCGATGTCGAACCTGCTCCCGCTGCTGCCGCTCGGTCACGACGCGCACGGCAATCTCACGGCCGCGACGTTCGGCTCGTGGAACGGGCAAGGCGTCACGATGGCGCTCGGTGCGATGTTCATGGCCGGCTGGGCGTCGTATGGCTTCGAGACGGCCGTCTGCTACACGCGTGAATTCCGTGACCCGCGTCGCGATACCGCCAAGGCGATCTTCTGGTCGGGCGCACTGTGCCTCGTCGTGATGACGCTCGTGCCGATGGCGTTCCAGGGCGCGCTCGGCACGCAGGCGATGCTCGATCCGTCGATCGGCGACGGCACCGGCGTCGCGGCCGCGATGGCGAAGATCGTCGGCGGTGGCGCGTGGGTCGCGAATGCGGTCGTCGTGATGCTGATGCTGTCGATCCTGCTGATCGTGATGACGTCGATGATGGGCTCGTCGCGTACGCTGTACCAGGCATCGGTCGACGGCTGGCTGCCGAAGTACCTGTCGCACGTGAATGAGCACGGCTCGCCCACGCGCGCGATGTGGACCGATCTCGGCTTCAACCTCGTGTTGCTGATGATGTCGGACTACATGACGGTGCTGTCGATCTCGAACGTCTGCTACATGCTGTTCGTATTCCTGAATCTTCAGTCGGGCTGGATCCACCGGATGGATCGCGGCAACTGGGATCGGCCGTTCCGCTGCCCGACGTGGCTGCTCGTCGGCGGCGCGATCTGCGGGTATGCGAACCTCGTCTATGTCGGCGCCGGTGCGAACCTGCAGGGCGACGGCACGCTGCGCAACGGGCTGATCGCGATGCTGCTGATCGTGCCGGTGTTCCTGTTCCGCCATTACTGGCAGGACCGCGGCCGGTTCCCCGCGCAGATGCAGCGCGACATGGAGCTCGAAGTGCCGAAGCGCGCGATGTGGCTGAACCTGATGCCTTACGTTGCGCTGGTTGGCGCGGGGCTGACGATCTGGCTGTCGTATTACTTCGCGTGGGTAAAGTGACGCGGTAGCGCACGCGCTGCGGCGCGCGGCGGCTCCGGAAACCGCACCCGGAGCGTCGCGTGGCGCATCGCGCGCAACGCGGCGACAAAAAAGGCTCGACCGGTACCTACCGGTCGAGCCTTTCTCGTTTCTGCCGCGTGTCGAACGCGACGCCTTTTCGCTTACGGAAACACCACCGTCCGATCCCCGTTCAGGAACACGCGCCGCTCGATGAACGCCTTCACCGCGCGTGCGAGCGTGAGCGATTCGACATCACGCCCGACCGCGAGCAGCTGCTCGGGGCGCAGCGCATGATCGACGCGCTCGACGACCTGCTCGATGATCGGGCCTTCGTCGAGATCGTCGGTGACGAAGTGCGCGGTCGCGCCGATCAGCTTCACGCCGCGCGCATGCGCCTGGTGATACGGCTTCGCGCCCTTGAAGCCGGGCAGGAACGAATGATGGATGTTGATCGCCCGGTTCGCGAGCTTCGCGCTGGTTTCTTGCGACAGCACCTGCATGTAGCGCGCGAGGATCACGAGTTCGGCGCCGCTCGATTCGAAGAAGTCGAGCCACTGCGCTTCCTGCTGCGCCTTCGTCTCGGCCGTGATCGGGAAGTGGCGGAACGGCAGCCCGTGCTGCGCGGCGAGCGGCTCGAAGTCGGGATGGTTCGACACGATGCCGACGATGTCCATCTTCAGCTCGCCCATCCGCCAGCGGAACAGCAGGTCCGCGAGGCAGTGCTCGAGCTTCGACACCATGATCAGCACCTTCGGCCGGGCGTTCACGTCGTGGATCGCCCACTGCATGTCGCCCTGATGGCCACCGAGCCCGGCCGCGATCGGTGCGAATTCGTGGCGCAGCGCATCGATCTGCAGCGTTTCATCCGTCGGATGAAACACGCAGCGCACGAAGAAGCGGTTGCTGAGATCGTCGTCGAACACGTTCAGCGCATCGACATAGCAGCGATGGCGATCGAGAAAGCCGACGACGGCGGCGACCTGGCCGGCCGCGCTTGCGCACGACAGTGTCAGGACGAATTGATCGGGGCGGTGCTCGGCGGTCATGAGATTCCTCGGATGGCATGGGCGCACGTCCGTGCGGCGGCGCACGAAAGCGCCGCGCCGCGCGGGTTGCGGGAGGCTCAAGTAAATCAGGACGATTTCGGGGCGGATAGAACCAACGCGCCGTGTGGCTGGTATCGGCGCGCCAGCACGCGGGGGCAGGGGGCGCCCGTCAAGCGCTCGCGCACGCGTCGAGCAGCCAGCGCCGGAACACGTGGGTCGCGTCCGGCTCGGGCCGCTGCGGCGGCCGCACCAGGAAGTAGCCGCGCGACGTGACGACCGGCGCGTCGACGAGCTTCACGAGCTGCCCCGACGCGACGAGTTCGTCGACGAGCGGCGACCAGCCGAGCGCGACGCCTTCGCCGAGCAGCGCCGCATGGATCACGAGCGCGTAGCTGTTGAAGGTCACGCCGCGCGCGGCGACGGCCGTATCGAGGCCGTGCGCGTCGAACCAGCCGGACCACGACAGCCAGCGCTCGGGGCGCGTCGGCTGCACGTGCAGCAACGGCAGGGCCGGCAGGTGCTCGGCCCGCGCGACGTGCGGGTGCGCGTCACGGAACGCGGGCGAGCAGACAGGCGTGACCGATTCCGGAAAGAGTCGCGCGGCGGTGCACGATGGCCAGTGGCCGTCGCCGAACAGGATCGCGATGTCGCCGTGGTCGCGCTGCGCGTCGTAATCCTGTGATGTCACGACGCGCACGTCGACATCCGGCATCACGCGCTTCAGCCCGGCCAGGCGGGGCATCAGCCAGTAGGTCGCGAAGCCGAAGTCGGTGACGATCGTGAGCGCGCCGTGCTCGCGGCGCGCGCGCAGGGTCGCGGTCGCGCCGCGCAGCGTGTCGAGGCTCAGCCGCACGGCTTCGTACAGGCACTCGCCGTCGGCCGTCAGCGTGACGCCGCGCGGGCTGCGCTCGAACAGCGGCACGCCCAGTTCGGCCTCGAGCTGGAACACCTGCTGGCTCACGGCCGGCTGCGTGGAGCCGAGCTCGCGCGCGGCGGCCGTGAAGCTCGCGAGCCGGGCGGCCGATTCGAACGCGCGCAGCGCCTGCATCGACGGTAACGGTTCGGATTTCGACATAAGTCTCTCTAATGGCCCCATAAGGGCCGGACGCCTACCCGCGCGAATTCGGGCGGGTGATAGTGCTTCGGACGGTGCGGTACCTGCGCTTCGCGGCCTGCTTCAAAACCTGCTTTCAAAGCCCGCTTCACGGGCGCCGCGCCACGCATTCCGCGATTCTAGCCAGCGCGGCTCGCCCGTGCGGCACTTTCGTCGAGCCGCTTCCGTCATGCCGGACGTCCCGCTGCGCGAGCGGCGCGCCGGTCCATTCGAACACCGTTTTCCCCACGACAGCCGATGACGAACCCGACACCCAACATCCTGATCCTGATGGCCGACCAGCTCACGCCGTTCGCGCTGCCGGCTTACGGCAATCGCGTCGCGCGCACGCCGACGCTGGACCGTCTCGCCGCGCAAGGCGTGGTGTTCGACGCCGCGTACTGCGCGAGCCCGCTGTGCGCGCCGTCGCGCTTCTCGCTGCTGACGGGCAAGCTGCCGTCGGGGATCGGCGCCTACGATAACGCCGCCGAATTGCCGGCGCAAACGCTGACCTTCGCGCACTACCTGCGCGCTGGCGGCTACCGGACGATGCTGTCCGGCAAGATGCATTTCTGCGGGCCCGACCAGCTGCACGGCTTCGAGGAGCGCCTCACGACCGACATCTATCCGGCCGATTTCGGCTGGGTGCCCGACTGGGACAGTCCGACCGAGCGGCCGAGCTGGTATCACAACATGAGTTCGGTGCTGGAGGCCGGCCCGTGCGTGCGCACGAACCAGCTCGATTTCGACGACGAGGTCACGTTCGCCGCGAAGCAGAAGCTGTACGACGTCGCGCGCGAGCGCGCGGCCGGGCACGATGCGCGGCCGTTCTGCATGGTCGTGTCGCTGACCCATCCGCACGACCCGTATGCGATCACGCGCGACTACTGGGATCTGTACCGCGACGAAGAAATCGACATGCCGGCCGTGTACCTCGATGCGGCCGAAAGCGACCCGCATTCGCAGCGGCTGCGCTTCGTCTGCGAGAACGACCGCACGCCGCCCACCGATGCGCAGATCCGCGCCGCGCGCCGCGCTTACTACGGCGCGACGTCCTACGTCGACGCTCAGTTCGGCAGCGTGCTGGCCGCGCTCGAACAATGCGGATTCGCCGACGATACGATCGTGATCGTCACGTCCGACCACGGCGACATGCTTGGCGAACGCGGGCTCTGGTACAAGATGACGTTCTTCGAAGGCGGCTGCCGCGTGCCGCTGATCGTCCATGCGCCGGGCCGCTTCGACGCCGCGCGCGTGCGCGGGCCCGTGTCGCACGTCGACCTGCTGCCGACGCTCGTCGACCTCGCCGGCGCCGCGCCGGCCGGCGGCTGGCCCGACCCGGTCGATGGCGCGAGCCTGGTGCCGCACCTGCACGGCACGCCGGCGCACGACGTCGCGCTCGGCGAATATCTGGCGGAAGGCGCGGTTGCGCCGGTCGTGATGATCCGCAGCGGCGACTGGAAGTACGTGCATTGCCCGCTCGATCCCGACCAGCTGTACAACCTGTCGGACGACCCGCGCGAGCTGACGAACCTGGCCGACACGCCGGAAGCGGCCGACGTGCTTGCCGCGTTCCGCGCGCAAGCCGCGCAGCGCTGGAACCTGCCCGAGCTGGACCGGCAGGTGCGCGCGAGCCAGCGGCGCCGACGCTTTCATTACGCGGCCACGACGCAGGGCCGCATTCAGGCGTGGGACTGGCAGCCGTTCACCGACGCGAGCCAGCGCTACATGCGCAATCACATCGAACTCGACACGCTCGAGGCGATGGCGCGGTTTCCGCGAGTCGGGCGCTGAGCGTACCGCATCGCGATCATTGAGGAACGACGGAGGAAGCGAACCATGAAACGGCAACGCAATGCAGCAATCCGAAGGATCGGCGCGGCGCTCGCCGCCGCCGCGTGCCTGATGACGACGCAGGCCGCGCACGCGGCCGACCCGCAGGCGTGCGGCGACGTGAAGATGGCGGCGCCCGGCTGGACCGACATCGATGCGACGAACGCGATGGCGGGCGTCGTGCTGAAGGCGCTCGGCTATCGGCAGGACGTGGCGAACCTGTCGGTGCCGATCACGTACCAGGGGCTCAAGAAAGGGCAGGTCGACGTGTTCCTCGGCAACTGGATGCCCGCGCAGGCGCCGCTCGTGAAGCCGTTCGTCGACGAGAAATCGATCGACGTGCTGCACGCGAACCTGAGCGGCGCGAAATTCACGCTCGCGGTGCCCGATTACGTGGCGGCTGCCGGCGTGCATACGTTCGCCGATCTCGCGCGCCATGCGGACCGCTTCGGCGGCAAGATCTACGGGATCGAGCCCGGCGCGCCCGCGAACCAGAACATCAAGCGGCTGCTGTCCGACCACGTGCTCGGGTCCGCGAACTGGTCGCTCGTCGAATCGAGCGAGACGGGCATGCTCACGCAGGTCGAGCGCGCGGTGCGCGACAAGCGCTGGATCGTGTTTCTCGCGTGGGAGCCGCACCTGATGAACACGAAGTTCCACCTGACCTACCTGTCGGGCGGCGATGCGTATTTCGGCCCGAACTACGGCGGTGCGACGGTCAATACGGTCACGCGTGCCGGGTTCGCCGGCCAGTGCACGAACCTCGCCAGGCTGTTCCGGCAGATGACGTTCTCCGTCGACGTCGAGAACCGGATGATCGCCGACATGCTCGACCACAAGACGTCGGCCGCGCTCGCGGCGCAGCATGCGTTGAAGGCCGACCCGGCGCTGGTCGCCGGCTGGCTCGACGGCGTGACGACGGCGGCCGGCGCACCGGGCCTGCCGGCCGTGCGCGCGGCCCTCGACGGCCGCTGATTTCCTCCCTTCCGGCGGCCGGTTTTTACCGTGCCGCCTGTCTACGTGTTTTCCCGATCCGTCGCATCGTGACCATTTAGTGTCGCCTTCAGACGGGTGACCCGAAATATGGGTTTGTATTTTTCGCCAATGGCTGCGTTATTGCGGAAAACGAAATACCAAAGCCAGCGGGCGTACCGAAATCGAATCCACCGGCGCATCGCGGCACGCGCCGGGACGAGATTCTATCCATCGAACGGTTCAGGGAGGGTGGTCGATAATGAAGCATACGAAAGTTGCCGTAGCCGCCGCGCTTGCATGCGCGGCCTGTATTCCCGCCATTGGCCATGCGCAAAGCAGCGTGACGCTGTACGGGATTCTCGACGCCGGCATCACGTACGTGAACAACACGGGCGGCTCGCACGTGGTCAAGTTCGACGACGGCGTCGCGTACGGGAACCGCTTCGGCCTCAAGGGCACGGAAGATCTCGGCGGCGGCCTGAAGGCCGTGTTCACGCTCGAGAGCGGCTTCCACCTCGGCAACGGGCAACTCGGCTTCGGCGGCGCGGAGTTCGGCCGCCAGGCGTATGTCGGCCTGCAGAACGACTGGGGCACGCTGTCGTTCGGCAACCAGCTCGACATCACGAACGAGCTCGTATCGATCTACAACATCTCCGCGTGGGGCAGCGGCTATGCGATCCACCAGGGCGACTTCGACCGCTTCAACGGCGACCGCCTGCCGAACTCGGTGAAGTTCCTGTCGAACGACCTGAGCGGCTTCAAGTTCGGCGCGATGTACTCGTTCGGCAACGTCGCGGGCAACTTCCACCGCAACAGCGCGTGGAGCGCGGGCGCGAGCTTCACGAAGGGCGACTTCTCGATCGGCGCCGCGTACACGCGCCTGAACAACCCGAACGGCATCTATGCGTTCGACCCGTACGCGATGATCGGCACGCACACGTTCCTCGGCCAGCAGACCGTCACCGTCGATCCGGCGACCGGCGCCCGCACCGACCTGTTCTCGAACACCGCGATGGACGTCGACAGCCAGGGCACGTTCGGCATCGGCACCAGCTACACGATCGGCAAGCTGACGCTCGACGCCAACTACTCGTACACGACGATCAAGGGCTTCGGCCAGTCGTCGCACATGCAGGTGTACGAAGGTGGCGGCCTGTACCAGTTCACGCCGGCGCTGAGCCTCATCGCGGGCTACCAGCACACGCGCTTCGAAGGCCACCACTGGAACCAGGGCACGGCCGGCCTGCACTACCTGCTGTCGAAGCGCACCGACATCTACATCTCCGGCGATTACCTGCGCGCGTCGCAAGGCGTCGATGCGGTGATCGGCTACAGCTTCACGCCGTCGACGACGCAGACGCAGGCCGACGTGCGGATCGGGATGCGGCATTCGTTCTGAGCGGGATGGGGTGGGGCAGCGACGTCTTCAGCGAGCGGTCTCTCTTTGGCGCGAACCTCGGTTCGCGCTTTTTTTTGCCGGCGTGAGCGGGCACGAAAGCCGTCCGTCCCGTGCCGGCAGCCTGGCCCCCACCGGGGGAGCAGCGCTCGGATGGTATTGACCATTGCCGTCTATAGGCGCTAGCATCGTCCGCATGCTTGATCTCGCCATTTCCCCCTCCTCGTTCATCGGTGCATGTTGTCAGAACATGCCAGGGGGACGTTGCGTCTAGCGAATTCGCTAAACATTCAAGCAATCGCCTTCCGGCCGCCTGTGATGCAAGACAGGCGGCCTTTTTGTTTTTGGGCCGACACTTTCCAGACGGAGAAACTCGATGCCGCTTGCGCTGTATGACACCTGGTCGCGTACCGTGCGCTCCTTCACGCCTATCCGGGCCGGGCAGGTCGGCATGTATTGCTGCGGCCCGACGGTCTACGACGATGCCCACATCGGCAACCTGAGAACCTACGTGTTCGAGGACCTCCTGCGCCGCGTACTGGAGCGCAACGGCTACGCGGTTCGGCACGTCGTCAATATCACCGACGTCGGCCATCTGACGTCGGATGCGGACGAAGGCGAAGACAAGATGGAGAAGGGCAGCCGTCGGACCGGCGAATCGGCATGGGCCATCGCGCGGCGCTACACCGACGCGTTCGTCCGGGACTGGCACGCGCTCAACCTGCTCGAGCCGACGGTGTGGTGCCGCGCCACCGATCACATCGCCGAACAGATCGCGTTCATCGATACGCTTGACCGGGCCGGCTACGTCTATCGGACGGACGACGGCCTCTACTTCGACACCAGTCGGCAGGACGACTACGGGTATCTCGCGCGGCTGGACCGCGCGGGGTTGCAGGCGGGCAAGCGGGTGGCATTGGGCGGAAAGCGGAGCATCACGGATTTTGCGTTGTGGAAGTTCAGCCCGGCCGGCGTCAAGCGGCAAATGGAATGGGACAGCCCGTGGGGGCGCGGCTTTCCAGGCTGGCATATCGAATGCTCGGCGATGTCGGCGAAGTATCTCGGGACGTTGTTCGATATCCATTGCGGCGGCGAGGATCATATCGCCGTGCATCACAGCAACGAGATCGCGCAGACGCGGGCGGCCCACGGCACGCAGCTCGCGAACTACTGGATGCACGGGCACTTCCTGACGCTCGACGCCGATACGAAGATGTCGAAGTCGAGCGGCGACTTCGTTCGTCTGCAGACCTTGCAGAGCCGCGGTGTCGATCCGCTCGCGTACCGCTATCTGTGCCTGACGGCCCATTATCGAAGCAAGCTGCATTTCACGTGGGCGTCGCTCGACGCGGCGCACACCGCGCTGAATCGACTGCGGCACCTCCATGCCGGCTGGCCGGACGGCGGGCGGGTCGATGCGGATTTCGCGGCGCGCTTCGATGCCGAAGTGAACGAGGACCTGAACCTGCCGAGGGCGCTCGCGGTGCTGTGGGATTTGGTCAGGAGCAACCTGCCGCCTACCACCCTGAAAGCGACCGTCGACAGCTTCGACGCGGTTCTGGGCCTCGGGTTGCGCGAATGGCGGCCGGTTGCGTTCGACGTTCCGGAACATGTCCGCGGGTTGCTCGGTGAGCGTGAGCGCGCGAGGGCGGACAAGGACTGGGCGCAAGCCGACCGGATTCGGGCAGCGTTGAGCGCCGAGGGCTGGAGAGTCGAGGACACGCCGGAAGGGCAACGTCTGTTCGGCATCGCGATGGGTTCGAGCGATACAGGTGGCCTGCCGCAGTAAAGCGCGCGGGCCGCCTGCATCGGAAGATCCTGTAGCCGGGCATCGACCCGGCGGCCGCGATCGGCGTGGCCGCCGGAATCGTCGGCACCCACACCTGCGGCCCGTTTTTCGCGGTTGGCATATCATCGCGCTTTGGCCGCGTCGGCACCGTTGTCGCGCGCACGCGTCGGCGTGCGCCGTCGTTTCTCGAACGGTACCGGCGCGCAGCGCCGCCTGCCGAGACCTCGATGACCGACTCCGTGCCCGACCCCAGCCCTTTATCCCCGTTACCCGCCAACCTGTTCCGCCATGTCCCGTTCCAGCGTTTCTGGGGCACGCGCGTCATGTCTTCCCTGGCTTTCCAGATCCTGTCGGTTGCCATCGGCTGGTACGTCTATGCGCTCACGCACAGCGCGTTCGCGCTCGGTCTCGTCGGCCTCGCGCAGTTCGTGCCGATGTTCGCGCTGACGCTCGTCGTCGGGCAGGTGGCCGACCGCTACGATCGTCGACGCATCGCGACGATCTGCCAGGGCGTCGAGGCGCTGGCCGCCGGCGTGTTCCTGCTCGGCGCCACGCAAGGGTGGCTGGCCGCACCGGCCGTGTACGCGCTCGCGGCGATCGTCGGCACGGCCCGCGCGTTCGAGTCGCCGTCGGTGTCGTCGCTGCTGCCGGCCGTCGTGCCGCGTACCGACCTGCCGCGCGCAACCGCGCTGTCGACGTCCGCGAACCAGGCCGCGCAGATCCTCGGGCCCGCGTTCGGCGGGCTGCTGTATGGCGTGGGCGCGCCCGCCGCGTTCGGCACGAGCGTCGTTGCATTCGCGATCGCGGCGGTGCTGAGCGGCACGATTCCGCTGCGCAGTGCGCCGCCCGCCCGCGAGCCGGTCACGCTGCGCTCGGTGTTTTCGGGGATCGCGTTCATCCGGCGCGAGCCGGCGATTCTCGGCGCGCTGTCGCTCGACCTGTTCGCGGTGCTGTTCGGCGGCGCGACCGCGCTGCTGCCGATCTACGCGCGCGACATCCTGCAGGTCGGCCCGTGGGGGTTCGGCGCGCTGCGTGCGGCGCCTGCGGTCGGCGCGCTCGCGGGCACGCTGTGGCTCACGCGGTTCCCGCTGAAGGGGCGCCCGGGTCGCGCGATGTTCGGCGGCGTGATCGCATTCGGCATCGCGACGATCGTGTTCGGGTTGTCGCGGCACTTCGCGCTGTCGCTCGTGGCGCTGGCCGCGCTCGGCGCGTCGGACGTCGTCAGCGTCGTCGTGCGGCTGTCGCTCGTGCAACTGCGTACGCCCGACGACATGCTCGGGCGCGTGAGCGCGGTCAATTCGCTGTTCATCGGTACGTCGAACCAGCTCGGCGAATTCGAGTCGGGCGTGACGGCCGCGTGGTGGGGCGCGCCGGCGGCGATCGTCGTGGGTGGCGCCGCGACGATTGCGGTCGCGCTCACGTGGATGCGGTTGTTCCCGCAACTGCGAAACATGACTTCGCTGGAACGAGAGCGCTGAGGCAATACCGACGCCGTTTTTGCGATCGTGTGGGTGGCCGGCGCGTAACGGTTGACGGTCAGGCGCCGGCGTCGCGCGCGACCCGCACGGCCGTGCCGTAGCAGATGACTTCCGTGACGCCCGCCCCGATCTCGGTCGAGTCGTAGCGCATCGCGACGATCGCATTCGCGCCGAGCTTGCGCGCGTCGCCGAGCATTTTGTCGAACGCTTGCTGGCGCGCCTTCTCGCACAGTGACGTATACAGCGTGATGTTGCCGCCGAAGAGGGTTTGCAGCGACGCGCCGAACGAGCCGACGATCGAGCGCGAGCGCACGATGATCCCCTGTGCGACGCCGAGCGAGCGGACGGTCGTGTGGCCGGGCAGGTCGAATGCGGTCGTGACGCGTTCGGGCGTGAGATCGTCGAACGAGCGGGAGATATCGGTCATGGCATTGCACCGTGTTGCAGAAGTGAGCGAATGACGATTCTATCTGGAACGGCAAACGGGTTCGGCCGGGTTCGAACGGGCGCGCCCGCACCACGCGCCCGTTCCACCGCCCCCGGCCGTCGCCGGGTCAACGCTTGACGGTCGCGCTGCCATCCCCGCCGAGATCGACCGCGTAGGCCAGCGCCAGCTTGCCAAACTTCAGCGCATGATTCGCCTGCCGATCCGAATTCTCCAGCGTGTCGTTCACGGTGTGGATATACGGGCTGTCGTTCTGGTCGGCCTCGAACGGGAACGACGCCGGATACCCTTGCGCATTCCACGACGCGTGATCCGAGCACGCATACCCGCACTGCGACGTGCCGATCGCGAGTTCCGGCAGGTAGGTCTTCGCCAGATTCGTCAGGTAGGTGTTCTGCGACGCGTTCGTGTAGTCGGTGATCAGGTAGATATCCTTCGGATCGCCCTTGTAGTTCGTCATGTCGAGCTGCAGCACGCCGACCACGTTCGCATTCTGCGCGCGGAACTGCTTCGCGATCGCTTTCGAGCCGAGCAGCCCGGCTTCCTCGGCTGCGTACCCGACGAACTTGATCGTGCGCTTCGGCTTGTAGTTGTTCGCCAGCAGCACGCGCAGCGCTTCGGTGAGGCTGGCGATGCCCGACGCATCGTCATCCGCCCCGGGCGAGCGCGTGTTCTCCGTCGTGCGGCCGACCGTCGAATCGAGGTGGCCGCCCAGCACGACGGTGCCCGCGGCCGGATCGCTGCCGCGAATCGTCAGGATCACGGATTTCTGCGGAAAGCCGGTGTGCGCGAACTGTTCGACGGTGATGTCGGCGCGCGAGCCCGCCAGCTGCTTCCACTGCAGTGCGAGCCAGTCCGATGCGGCGACGCCGTGCGACGTCGTGTAGTAGCGGTTCGTGAAGCCGGACAGCGACGTGATCGTGCCGACGATGTTGCTGGCCTGCAGCTGCTGGACCCACGCGCCGATCTGCGGCGCGTTCGATACCTTGTACACGGAGGCGGCGGCCTGTTTCGCGAGCGTCGGCGGCAACGGCTGCAGCGCCTGGCGCGCGTCGTCGAACGAGTCGTGCACGACATAGCCGGGCCCGTGGCCGCGCGTATGGTGGACGGCGTGGGCCAGCTCGCCGAGCCGTGAATCGTCGATTTCGACGACGTGAACGGTTTCGCGACGCGCGACGCCGTCGGCCGTCTTGCCGGTGTCGAGGGTCGTGCTGTATTGCGCGGTGGCGCCGGCGTCGATGCGTTGCAACTGGCGGAACGCCGCGTCGCCGAGTGTGATCCACACCGGCGTCGCGTGCGCGGCGGCGGTCAGCAGCATGCCGCCCAGCGCGGCGCTCAGGCGGGTCAGTTTCAGAGTAGGCATGTTCGATCTCGTGAGGATGGCGATGTCGAGGAAGAGGGCGCGCCGCAGGTCGTGCGAGGCGCCCCCGCCTGCTGCGGAATTACGACTTCTTCGGTACGGTCACGCCGTACGTGCAACTCTGGTTGTACGCATTGCCGATCGCGGTCAGCTGCGCGCTGCTGTAGCCGAGCGCGGACGCTGCCGTCAGCACGGCCTGCGCGGCGGCCTTCTGGTTGGTCGAGCTGTTGGTCATCGACAACCCTTTCAGGAACGCCTTGTCCATCGCCTGCGCACCGATCGCATCGCGCGCGACGAGGTTGCACGACGCCCAGTACTGGCCGGCCGTATGGATCTCCGCGCCGCGTGCCTGCGCGTAGGTGCGCCCGACGTTCCAGTTGGTCACGCGGCCGCCCCAGAACTCGTTGTGGCCGTCCCAGTTGTAGACCCAGTGGTATTGGGCATCCGACGGGCTCCACTGGTTGAAGTCGCGGCTGTACGCGGCGGCGAGATAGTCGCCGGTGCCTTCCGACAGTCCTTCCTGTTGCGACAGGCCGCCGTTCGTCACCCAGTCGTGGATGCCGTGGCCGAGCTCGTGGATCACGACGTCCGCATCCTCCGCGTCGTCGACGCCGCCTTGCCCGAAGGTCAGCCGGCCGCTGCTCGACGAGTACGACGAGTTGTCGTCGCCCGATTCGCCGTGCGGGTCGTACTGCACGCCGCCGGTGTACTGGTACGGCATCGCCTTGATGCCGAGCGTCTGGTTCACGTAACGCAGGAACGTGTCGATGTGGTAGTACACGTTCACGGCCTCGAAATACAGGTTGCCGCGCGTGAACTCGAACGCGGGCGTCGACTGCACGGGGCACGCCTTGTCGAGCGGCGCGTCGAAATCGATGCACGACGCGTACGGGCCCGTCAGCGTGTAGCGCCCGCCCGACTGCGCGAGATCCTTCAAGGTCACGCGCACGCGTGCAGCGGTGAGCTGCGAAGAGTCAGCGTCGTTGCTGTCCTTGAATCCCGTGCTGCCGTAGCTGCTCCTGGTCGGCGACAGCGGGTCGGGCCGGAACACGAAGCCCGTGCCGTCGGTCGCATAGAACGCCTTGTCCTCGGCGCGCAGCACGTCGCCGCTGCCCGCGTCGATCAGCAGCTCCCAGTCGCCTTTCGGGCCGTCGTTCGGGCGGCCGCGCACTTTCCACGCGGTATGCGTGCCGGTCTTGTCGACGAACGCGACGAGCTGCGCATCCAGGTTCGTGAAGCCGCTCACGCCGAGATACGCGCGGGCGCGATCGAGCGCCTGCTGCTGGTCGACGGCCTGCGACTTGCGCGACGTCGCGACCACGCCGTTGATCGTGTTGCTCGCGACGTACAGGATGCGACCGTCCTTCGCGACCGTTACCGCGATATCGCTCCCGTACACGGGCAAGCCGGCTGCCTGTTGCTGCAGGCGCACGACGGTGAAATCGGCATCGTTGCGCTCCGACGTGACGACGAGGCTCGCGAGCGCGGTCGCATCGAGCCCGAGCTGCGCGGCCTGCGACGCGACGAAGTCGCGCGCGGTGGCGGCGGGCGTCGTGGCGGTCTTCTTCGCGCGATACGCGGGGTTGTACAGCGTGACGGCGACGCCGTCTGCGCGGAACTGCCCGGCGGCCGTATCGGCCTTGGCGGCCGGCGGCGCGACGCCGCGCGTCAGGCTTTCGCGCAGGCTCGTTGCTTGCGGGTTCGACACTTTCGTATCGGCCGCGGTGCCGCCGACGATGCCGAAACCGAGCGCGAGACCCAGGGCGAGCGGCAGTGCTTTGCGTGATGTCTGCATACGTGATCCTCATCTCAACGGTTGGATACGCCCGCGCGTTCGTGGCGCGCAGGCACGACACGGCCCGCGCGCCGGCGCGATGGCGCCGGTGCGGCGAAGCGGTGTTGGGAGCGTCGACTGACTAAGGAACCCTAAATGTCAGGTCGAAAAGAAACAGGCAGGCGAAGAGGGGGAGAAGCGGGAGAAGAAGCGAACGGCAGGCAGGTGCGGCGACGGCGAAGCGAGCATCGTCATGTCATACCCCTCGGATCGGATCGATATCGGCGGCAGCCCGCATGGCGCGACGCACGTCGCGATGCGGCATGCATGTCGTTAGGCTGCCTATCTAACTTTTTTTGGTATGTTACAGAATATTTTCAACGACATTCCAATTTATTTTCGACGACCGCTTCGGTCCGTCGATCAATCGCCGGCATTGTTCAGCAAGCGGCAGGAATCGCTGCCCGAACGCACAATTCCGCGCCGGATTGTGTGTGAAACCGGCGACGATCAGCGCGTCGCGCGCCGGTCGTTGCGCGGGCTCAGCCCGAATCGCGTGCGATATGTGCGCGAGAAATGCGACGGCGATTCGAACCCGCACGCGACGCAAACCGACGTGATGCTCATGTCCGTCTGCTGCAGCAGTTCACGCGCGCGATCGAGGCGCAGGTTCAGGTAGAAATGCGTCGGCGTGTCGTTCAGCGTCGCGCTGAACAGCCGTTCGAGCTGGCGGCGCGTGATCGACACCTCCTGCGCGAGTGCATCGGAGCCGAGCGGGGTTTCCATGTGCCGCTGCATCGTGCCGATCACCTGGATCAGCTTGCGGTTGTGCACGCCGTAGCGTGCGGCGATCTCGAGCCGCTGGCTGTCGGAGCGCTGCCGGATCCGGCTGACGACGAACTGCTCGGAGATCGCCGCCGCGAGATCGGCGCCATGCCGCCGCCCGATCAGGTCGAGCATCATGTCGATCGACGCGGTGCCGCCCGCGCACGTGATGCGCCGGTCGTCGATCTCGAACAGCTCCTGCGTCGCGTTCAGCCCGGGGTAGCGTTCGCGGAACGCGGCCAGTGCTTCCCAGTGCAGCGTGAGCGGCTGCGATGCGTCGAACAGCCCGGCTTCCGCGAGCACGAAGCTGCCCGTGTCGATACCGCCGAGCGTTGCACCATGACGGTGCTGGCGGCGCAGCCAGTCGCCGATCGCGCGGGTGTAGCACACGAGCGGATCGAAACCCGCGACGACGAACACCGTATCGACCTTGTCGACCTCCGCGCACGCGGCCTCGGCGGCGACCGGTATGCCGTTGCTCGCGGCGACGGGCGCGCCGTCGGCGCTGATCACGTGCCAGCGATAGAGCTCGGTGCGAAAGCGGTTCGCGAC
Source organism: Burkholderia sp. HI2500 (assembly GCF_002223055.1). NCBI lineage: Bacteria > Pseudomonadati > Pseudomonadota > Betaproteobacteria > Burkholderiales > Burkholderiaceae > Burkholderia > Burkholderia sp. HI2500. The sequence continues at coordinate 256,319 of NZ_NKFL01000006.1, forward strand.
GCGCAGCGGCTCGACCGCGGACATGAAGCCGAGTGCGGAGAAGCCGGGCAGCAGCAGGAAATGGAAATCCTCGGGCATCGGGGCAAGAGATGGAATCGGGTAGTCGTCGTCGCGCATCGTGCGCGGCAGCGAGCGGACGGGCAGGCGCCGCGGCCGGCTCGCGCGCGCCGAACGGTCAGCGGGAGATTATCGCGGGTTTTGCGCGGGCTCAGCGCGTTTTTGCGTCGCGCACGGCCCGGCGCGCGGTGGTCGACGGCAACTCGCCGAACTGCGCCTTGTACGCGCTCGCGAAATGCCCGAGATGCATGAAGCCCCAGCGCGCGGCCGCGTCGCTGATCGGCAGGTCGGCCTGCCGCGTATCGAGCAGCATCCGCCGCACTTGCGACAGGCGCAGCGAGCGCACGTAATTCAACGGGCTGGTCTGCACGACTGACTGGAAGCTGTTCTGCATCGTGCGCCGGCTCACGCGCAATTGCGTGCACAGGCTCAGTACGTCGACCGGTGCTTCGGGATGGCCGATCACGTAGTCGTGCACGCGGCGCACGATGTCGGCGCGACAGGCGTGCGTGAGACGGTTCGAAGGTTCGGGAATCCGGTACGTGAGGAGATCGACGAGCACGTTGCCGATCTCGCCGCGCAGTTCGCGCTGCGCGCGTGCGTCGCGGTAGGCGTCGGGTGCCGCCAGCACGCGCTCGAGTTGCGTGGCGACCTGCACGCTCGCGCGCATCAGCACGGCGGTGGGCATGTCGACGACGCCGCGCCGCAACGTGGCTTCGTCGACGCGCACATCGGCCGCATCCTCGACCTGCTGCATCAGCGCGCGATCGGCGACGACACCGATCAGCGACATGTCGTCGGGTGAATGCAGCTCGAACGGCGCACCGCCGCGCGCCATCACCATCGTGCCGCGCTCGATGCGCGCACCACCGAATGCGAATGCACCCGAGCCGGTGAGCGGCATGCCGAACACCGTATGGTCGTGCGGCAGTCTTCCGCGCTGGATGATGCGCACGTTGGCGGCTTCCTGGAACAGCTGCATGCCGTCCAGCACCGCATGCTTGACCGCGCTGCGATACGCGCCGGAGCCGATCTGGTCGTAGCGCTGGTTCCAGCCGCGCAGCGCCTCGGCATGCCGGTCCGCGTTGTCGAACCTCTCGTGAAACACGAACACAGCGCCTCCGGGTGCGTCGATCAGGACCGCGCAAGATTAAACCGACCGCCTGGTCGGCGCAATAAGGGGGAGCGCTATTCCGCGCGCATTTGTCAGAGGGTCGGAAGCGTCCGGCCGGCGCGGCTTTCAGGCGGTTTTCCAATATCCCGAATCGGCAAGCACGCGGTGCCGGTCCGGGTGCTGACCGGATTTATTGTCGAACTACAGTCGCCCCACATCACGTGATTCCCCAACTGGAGGCGACATGAGGACAAGGCGACGAACCGCGGTGCTCGCGGCGACGCTGGCGTTCGCGGCGGCATGGGCCGGCAGCGCGAACGCGACGGAAAAGCCGGAGGAACTGGTCGTGCAGAAGATGCCGCCATGGCATCCGCACGAGGTCTATATCGTCGACATCTCGATGCCGTCGATGACCGACGGACGCATCTACGTATATGACGCCGATGCGAAGAAACTGCTCGGCCAGATCGACGGCGGCTTCGGCCCGGGCTTCGCGATTTCGCCCGACCACAAGACGAGCTTCGTCGCGACGACCTACTTCTCGCGCGGCTCGCACGGCACGCGCACCGACGTCGTCGAGATGACCGACAACACGACGCTCGATCATGCGGGCGAGATCGTGATTCCGGCAAAGCATGCGCAGCATGTGCCGTCGCCGTACAACACCACGTTCAGCGCGGACGGCAAGCGGCTGTACGTCGCGAACATCACGCCGGCGGCCTCGGTGACGGTGATCGACGCGGTGTCGAAGCAGGTGCTGTCGGAGATCGACACGGCGGCCTGCGTGCTCGCGTATCCGTCGGGCAACGACCGCTTCACCGCGCTGTGCGAAAGCGGCAAGGCGCTGACCGTCACGCTCGATGCGAACGGCAAGGAAGCGAAGCGCACGATGTCGGAGGCGTTCATCGACGTCGACAAGGATCCGGCGTTCGTGAACGCGTCGCGCTACCAGGGCGCCTATCTGTTCACGACGTACGGCGGCAACGTGCGCAGCGCGGATTTCAGCGGCGACAAGCCCGCGTTCGGCAAGCCGTGGCCGCTCGTGACGGATGCCGAGCGCGCCGAAGGCTGGCGCCCGGGCGGCATGCAGCAGACGGCCGTGCAGGCCCGGCAAAACCGCTACTACGTGCTGATGCACAAGGGCGGCGACGGCTCGCACAAGGATCCCGGCACGCAGGTGTGGGTGGTCGACCTGAAGTCGAAGCAGCGTGTCGCGCGTTGGGATCTCGCGCAGCAGAAGGTCGATCCGCTCGTGTCGATCCAGGTCAGCGAGGACGACAAGCCGCTGTTCTATGGGCTGACGGCGACGTCCGACCTCGTCGTGATGGATGCGCGCACCGGCAAGCTGCAGCACGTCGAGAAGCAGATCGGCAACACGTCGTCGCTGCTCGTCAACCCGTGAGGCCGCGATGACGATCGATCCCGTACTTGCCACCAGCGCGCAGGCCGGCGCTGCCGTCGTCGTGCTGCTCGGCGCGTTCGCGAAGATGCGGCGGCCCGCCGCGTTCAGCCAGGCGCTCGCCGGCTACCGGCTGCTGCCCGACGCGCTGACCGCGCCCGTCGCGTTCGCGATTCCGCTCGCGGAAGCGATCGGCGCCGCGGCGCTGCTGTTTCCCGATACGCGCACGGCCGGCGCGATCGGTCTGGTCGCGCTGCTCGTGGCCTTCGCCGCCGCGATTGCGATCAATCTCGTGCGCGGCCACACCGACATCGACTGCGGCTGCTCCGGCTTCGCGGCGGCGCGCGCGGATGCGCCGCGCGGCATCGGCTGGCTGCACGTCGGGCGCGCGCTGCTGCTCGCCGCGCTGGCCGCGACCGCGCTCGTCGAGCCGGGTGCACGCGCGGTCGTGTGGTTCGACTACCTGACGCTGTTCTTCTCCGTGCTGCTGATCGTCTGCGCATTGCTCACCGTCGACGTGCTGCTCGCCAACCTACCGCGCCTTTCCCACTTGAGGAATTCATGATGCAAACCGCTCTCACCGTTTCCACCGCGCTGCTGTGGGTGGCCGTCGTCGCGCTCGGCGCGATCTGTCTCGCGCTCGTGCGCCAGATCGGCATCCTGTACGAACGCATCATGCCGGCCGGCGCGTTGATGATCGACAAGGGGCCGGCGGTCGGCGCGATCGCGCCGACGTTCGAACTGACCGACATTCGCGGCGCGCAGGTGAAGGTCGGCGGCTTCGATGCGTCGGGCAAGGCGACGCTGCTGTTCTTCCTGTCGCCGACGTGCCCCGTCTGCAAGAAGTTGCTGCCGCTGCTGCCGTCGCTGCAGGCGAGCGAATCGACGCCGGTGAACATCGTGCTCGCGAGCGATGGCGATGCCGACGAACACACGCGCTTCGCACGCAAGCACGACCTCGGGCGCTTCCCGTACGTGCTGTCGCAGGAGCTTGGCCTCGCGTACCAGATCGGCAAGCTGCCGTACGCGGTGCTGCTCGACGAAACCGGCACGGTGCGAGCGAAGGGGCTCGTCAATACGCGCGAGCATCTCGAGAGCCTGTTCGAAGCGAAGGAGCGCGGCGTTGCATCCCTGCAGCAGTTCGTGCACGGCGATCACGGCCACGACCACGACCACGACGCGCACGCGCAGCACGCATGACCGGCCGCCCCTCTTTCAACGTCAAGGGAGAACAACGACATGGGCCTGTTTGATTCATGGTTCGAGCGGTCGGCGCGCGGCGTCGCGCAGCACAGTTCGCGGCGCAGCGCGATGGCGAAGCTCGGCAAGGTGCTGGTGGGATCGGCGCTGCTGCCGCTGCTGCCCATCGATCGCACCGCGTATGCGGCCGATGCGGCATCGGGTGCGTCGGCTGCGTCCGGGGGCGCCGCGACGGCGGCGAGCGACGATCCGATGAGCTGCGACTACTGGAAATACTGCGCGATCGACGGGTGGCTGTGCAGTTGCTGCGGCGGCACGTCGAGCAGCTGCCCGCCGGGCACGACGCCTTCGCCGATTACGTGGATCGGCACCTGCCGTAACCCGCACGACGGTTCGGACTACATCGTGTCGTACAACGACTGCTGCGGCAAGACATCGTGCGGAAAATGCTTCTGCAACCGCAACGAGCGCGAGAAGCCGCTGTACAAGCTGTCGCTGAACAACGACATCAACTGGTGCATGGCCAACGGAAATTCGAACTATCACTGTTCGGTTTCGGTTCTGCTGGGAGCGGCAAAACAATGAAAGGGAAGCAGGCAGGGAAGTTCGCCGTCGCATGCATGACGGCCGTGACGGCCTTCGCGTTGCCGGCCGCCGCCGGCGCGCAGGAAACCGTGCATTACCCGGCCGGCAAGAGTCTGTTCGACGCGCAGTGCGCGGTATGCCACCAGGCGGGCGGCAAGGGGCAGGACGGCCTCGCGCCGCCGCTGACCGAGTATCCGGGCAAGTACGCGACGGCCGAGCCGGGGCGCGCGCAACTGGTCGCAACGTTGCTGCACGGGATGTTCGGCGAGATCAAGGTGCGCGACAAGCACTACAACTTCAAGATGCCGTCGTTTGCGAGCGCGAGCGATGACGACATCGCGCACGTGCTCAACTACGTCGTGTTCGATCTCAACGCGCAGCATGGTGACGCGAAGCCGTTCACGGCGGCTGATATCCGTGCGGCGCGCGCGAAGGCGATGGATGGCACGGCCGTTCATGCGCAACGCGAAGTCGTCATCAAGGGGCTCGGCCTGTGACGCTCGCGTGCGCGCCCCGTGTTGGCGACGCCGCGGCCCGCACGCGGTGTGCGATGTCGTCGTGGCTCGGCAGCGTGTCGCGTCGGCTGTCGTCGTTGCTGATGCTGGCCGGAGCAGTCGCAGGTTTGACCACGGCACCCGTGCATGCCGAAGGCGCGGCCGACGCGGCGCTCGCGCGCCAGCACTGGGTGCTCAACTGCATGGGCTGCCATACGGCGACGGGCGGCGGCATCCCCGGCAAGGTGCCGCCGCTCGCCAACTCGCTCGGCTATTTCACGCATCTGCCGGCCGGGCGCGAGTACGTGATGCGCGTGCCCGGCGCGTCGAATTCGGCGCTGTCGGACCAGGATCTCGCCGACGTGCTCAACTGGGTACTCACGACCATGAACCGCGACGCACTGCCGCGCGACTTCAAGCCTTATACGGCCGCCGAAGTCGCCGCGCACCGCCGTCCCGCCTTGTCCGACGTCGCGACCGTGCGCGCCGGCCTCGTGCGCGCGTTGCAGGCGCGCGGGATCGACGGCGTCACGGATCGCTATTGACCGACTCATTCAGGAAAACGAGGAATCAGGAAGATGGAGACGAACGAACATTTCCCGCTGCTCGACGCCACGCGCGCGTTTCTCGCGAAGCCGAAGAAGATGCTGATCGGCGCCGAGTGGTGCGACGCAGCGTCGGGCCGCCAGCTCGACGTCGTGAACCCGGCCGACGGCACCGTGCTCGCGCACGTGCCCGAAGCGGACGAGCACGACGTGCAGCAGGGCGTCGCCGCTGCGCGGCGCGCATTCGACGCGGGGCCGTGGCGCACCGCGAAGACCACCGACCGCGAGCGCCTGCTGCTCGCGCTCGCCGACCTGATCGAAGCGAATGCGCGCGAGCTGGCGGAGATCGAGTCGCTCGACAACGGCAAGCCCGTGATGGTGGCGCAGGGGCTCGACGTCGCGATGGCCGCGCAGTGCTTCCGCTACATGGCCGGCTGGGCGACGAAGATCGAAGGCAGCGTGATCGACGCGGGCATGCCTTACATGCCGGACAGCGAGATCTTCACCTATACGCGCAAGGAGCCCGTCGGCGTGGTCGGTGCGATCATTCCGTGGAATTTCCCGCTGCTGATGGCCGCGTGGAAGCTTGCGCCCGCACTGGCCACGGGCTGCACCGTGGTGTTGAAGCCCGCGGAAGATACGCCGCTCAGCGCGTTGCGCCTCGGCGAGCTGATTCAGGCGGCCGGCTTTCCCGACGGCGTCGTCAATATCGTCACCGGTTACGGTCACACGGCCGGCGCCGCGCTGTCGCGCGATCCGCGCGTCGACAAGATCGCATTCACGGGCTCGACGCAGACGGGCAAGACGATCGGCCACGCGGCGCTCGACAACATGACGCGGATGTCGCTCGAACTCGGCGGCAAGTCGCCGGTGATCGTGCTGCCCGACGTCGATCCCGACAAGGCCGCACTGGGCGTGGCGAACGCGATCTTCTTCAACCAGGGGCAGGTGTGCACGGCCGGGTCGCGCGCGTACATCCATGCGACGGTGTTTGACGACGTGATCGAGCGCGTCGCGAAGATCGCCGCGAGCCTGAAGATCGGCCCGGGGCTGGACCCGTCGACGCAGATCGGCCCGCTCGTCTCGGCGAAGCAGCGCCAGCGCGTGTGCGGCTATATCGACTCGGGCTTCGGCGAGGGCGCGCGCGCCGCCGCGGGCGGCCGGGCGATCGACGGCCCCGGCTTCTTCGTCGAACCCACCGTGCTGGTCGACACGACGCAGGCGATGCGCGTCGTGCGCGAGGAGATCTTCGGGCCGGTGCTCGTCGCGATGCCGTTCGACGACGTCGACACGGCCGTGCAGCTCGCCAACGACACGCCGTACGGCCTCGGCGCGAGCATCTGGTCGAACGACCTTTCCGCGATCCACAAGTTGATCCCGCGCATCGCGGCCGGCACGGTGTGGGTCAACTGCCACTCGCTGCTCGACAACGCGATGCCGTTCGGTGGGATGAAGCAGTCGGGTTTCGGTCGCGAACTCGGCCGTGCGGTGATCGACCAGTACACGGAAAGCAAGTCGGTGATGATGAACTACGCGTGAGCGTCGCGGCGGGTGCATGCGTTGCCGGCGGTTCGGCAACGCCCACGCATGGGGCAGCGACGCGAGACGTCACGCCCGAACCAGCACCACCCCGAGAATGAGGCACGCCGCGCCGGCCAGGCGGATCGGGCTGGCCGCATGCTGCTGGATGCCGAGCACGCCGAAGTGGTCGAACGCGAGCGCGCCGGTCATCTGCCCGACGACGATCAGCGCGAGCGTCGTCGCGGCGCCCAGTCGCGGCACCATCAGGATCGCGATGCCGACGAACACCGCGCCGAAGAACCCGCCGGTCCAGCTGAACCATGACGCGGCGCCGGTGGCGCCCCCGCTCAAGCGCGGATGCGGGGTCAGCAGCGCGACCGCGAGCATCGCGGCCAGGCCGACGAGGTAGCTGACCGAACCGGCCCACCACGGCGAGCCGAGCTGCGCACGGAGATTGGCGTTGAGCACCTGTTGCAACGCCACGCTGACGCCGGCGGCCACGACCAGAAGATAGGACAGGAGAGTAGTCACGACGAGGCAGGCTCCGGCGAAGTGGCCGTGACGGCGGCTCCGGCACGGCAGGCTTCCATTCTGGAAAGCGCGACGGTATAACGCAAATATCAAATCAGGCGCTTATCCATCTCTTTTCGGCATGCCATCCCTGAGGCAAATCCAGTATTTCCTGACCGTGGCCGATCTCGGCGGCTTCACGCCGGCCGCGAGCGCGCTCCACGTCGCGCAGTCGGCGCTCAGCCGGCAGATCGGTCAACTGGAAGACGAGCTGGGGTTTCCGCTGTTCGACCGGGAGCCGAGAGGGGTACGACTCACGCCGGCCGGCGCGCTCTATCGCGATCGCGTGGCGTCGATTCCGGCGACCCTGACCGCCGCGGCCGACGAGGGCGCGCAGTTGTCGCGCGGCGAAGCGGGCGTCTTGCGGCTCCTGCATTCGAGCACCGTTCCCGTCGGCAGCCTGATGCCGGTGCTCGAGCGCTTCATGCGCGCGTGTCCGGGCGCACGGATCGATCTCGACCGCGCGTCGTCCGAGGATCAGGTGCTGGAGATCGCGAACGGCAACGCCGATATCGGGATCGTTCGTCTGCCGGTGCTGCGCCGCGATTCGCGCGTGCGCTTCGTCGAGCTCGCGGCCGAGCGTCTGTGTGCGGCGGTGCCGGCCGATCATCCGCTGGCGGGCCGCAAGCGCATGGCGATCTCGCGACTGCGGCACGAACCGTTCGTATCGGCCGTCTATCGGGAGCGGGGCGGGCTCGCGCGCGTCGTGATCGATCTTTGCCTGAAGCGCGGCTTCGTGCCGGCGATCGCCCGGATCGTGTCGCCGAAGACGTCGATGCTGAATCTCGTCGCGGCCGGGCACGGCGTCGCGATCGTGCCGGAACGGATGGCGAGTCTCGGGATCGACGGCGTCGTCTTCGTGCCGATTTCCGATGAAGACGCCAGGTCGGTGTGCGCGCTGGTGTTGCCGGTCGCGCCGACGGTGCTGGCGGATGCGTTCGTGCGGGTGATCGGGGCATAAAAAAACGCCAACCCGTAACGTCACGGGTTGGCGTTTCGCGTGGCGATGACCGGTATCAGAACTGGTTCATCGTGTTGTCCTTGCCGGCCGCCTTCAGCGCTGCTTCGCCGCTGAAGTATTCCTTGTGATCGTCACCGATGTCCGAGCCGGACATGTTCTGGTGCTTCACGCAGGCGATACCCTGGCGGATTTCCTTGCGCTGCACGCCGGCCACGTAGCCCAGCATGCCCTGGTCGCCGAAGTATTCCTTGGCCAGGTTGTCGGTCGACAGCGCGGCGGTGTGGTACGTCGGCAGCGTGATCAGGTGATGGAAGATGCCGGCTTCACGCGATGCATCGGCCTGGAACGTACGGATCTTCTCGTCGGCCAGCTTGGCCAGTTCCGTGTCGTCGTATTCCACGCTCATCAGCTGCGCACGGTCGTAAGCCGACACGTCCTTGCCCTCGGCCTTCAGCGCGTCGTACGCCTGCTGGCGGAAGTTCAGCGTCCAGTTGAACGACGGGCTGTTGTTGTACACCAGCTTCGCGTTCGGGATGACCTTGCGGATTTCGCTGACCATGCCGCCGATCTGGGCGATGTGCGGTTTTTCGGTTTCGATCCACAGCAGGTCGGCGCCGTTCTGCAGCGACGTGATGCAGTCGAGCACGCAGCGCGCTTCGCCCGTGCCGGCGCGGAACTGGAACAGGTTGCTCGGCAGGCGCTTCGGACGCAGCAGCTTGCCGTCGCGCTTGATGACCACGTCACCGTTGCCCAGCTGGTCGGCCGACAGTTCTTCGCAGTCGAGGAAAGCGTTGTACTGGTCGCCCAGGTCGCCCGGCGTGTTGGTCACGGCGATCTGCTTGGTCAGGCCGGCGCCCAGCGAGTCGGTACGGGCGACGATGATGCCGTCGTCCACGCCCAGCTCCAGGAACGCGTAGCGAATCGCGCGGATCTTCGCGAGGAAGTCCTCGTGCGGCACCGTGACCTTGCCGTCCTGGTGGCCGCACTGCTTCTCGTCGGACACCTGGTTTTCGATCTGGATGCAGCATGCGCCTGCTTCGATGAACTGCTTGGCCAGCAGGTACGTGGCTTCCGCGTTGCCGAAACCGGCGTCGATGTCGGCGATGATCGGCACGACGTGCGTGACGTGGTTGTCGATCTTCTCCTGGATCGCGGCCTTCGCCGTGGCGTCCTTGGCGGCGTCGAGTTCGCGGAACAGGCCGCCGAGCTCACGGGCGTCGGCCTGGCGCAGGAACGTGTACAGCTCGCGGATCAGCGCGCTGACCGAGGTCTTTTCGTGCATCGACTGGTCCGGCAGCGGGCCGAACTCGGAGCGCAGCGCAGCGACCATCCAGCCGGACAGGTACAGGTAGCGGCGTTCGGTGCTGTTGAAGTGCTTCTTGATGGAGATCATCTTCTGCTGGCCGATGAAGCCGTGCCAGCAACCCAGCGACTGCGTGTACTTGGCCGGATCGGCGTCGTAGGCGGCCATGTCGGCGCGCATGATCTTCGCGGTGTACTTGGCGATGTCCAGGCCCGTCTTGAACTTGTTCTGGGCACGCATGCGGGCGGCGTACTCGGGGCTGATCGCATTCCACGCGCTGCCGTGGTTTTCCTTCAAACCGGCAACTGCCTTGATGTCGTCTTGATACTGGGCCATGTCAATCTCCTGGGAGCAAAGCGCGTTTGAGTAACTGGTTGAGCGTGCCCGCTACGTCTGTCGAAGCGGGCTGCATGGGATAAATAGTAACGCCGCCCATCGCGCTTTTGGCGATGTCTTATATAAGACATAAGACATTATTTTCTGTTGATTTTCAATGGGTTACGTTTCAGTTTTTGCAATGCAAAACAAGTTTTCAAGCGACGAAAAGGCGTCGGCGCGGGAAATTGGCGGGGATTCCGCAATACGAAATGCTCTTTCGGCTGCTGGAGGCCGGGCAAGCCTCACATGCGCCCGTGACACCCGATCGTCGGGGCGGTGCGAGCGGCGCTGAACCGCAGCCGCGCCGGCATGCCGTTTCGTCCGGGCCGGAATCGAAAACATCGCGCCGCATGCGGACAAGCCTGATCCATCGGAAATACGCGTAAAAACCCCGCCCATCAAGCCTCTCAAGAAACCTAGTGGTTTCCACTCATAGTCGCAAATAGTCAAGAACAGGTCGCCGCCGGTCTTCTCGCGACCAATATGGCTCGTTACTTTTACTCCCACGATGCAGGCCGGGCACACCCCGCGCACCGGCTGCCGCGAGTCAAACCGGGAGGTAACGAACCATGAAGTCGACGAAGATCGCCGCGCTTGTCGCGGCCGTGCTGGCGACCGGCGCGTTCACGCACGCGGCGCAGGCCGAAACGGATGCCGCGGCCTGCCGCACCGTGCGTTTCGCGGATATCGGCTGGACCGACATCACGTCGACCACGGCGCTCGCGTCGACCGTGTTCGAGGCGCTCGGCTACAAGCCGACCACGACGATCGCGTCGGTGCCGATCTCGTTCGCCGGCCTGAAGAGCAAGCAGCTCGACATATCGCTCGGCTACTGGTGGCCCGTGCAGCAGAAGCAGCTCCAGCCGTTCCTCGACAGCAAGTCGATCAACGTCGTCGAACCGCCGAACCTGTCGGGCGCGAAGGCGACGCTCGCGGTGCCGAGCTACGAGTACCAGGCGGGCCTGAAGACCTTCGAGGACATCGCGAAGCACCGCGCGGAACTCGACGGCAAGATCTACGGGATCGAGCCGGGCAGCAGCGCGAACGCGACGATCCAGAAGATGATCGACACGAACCAGTACGGGCTCGGCGGCTTCAAGCTCGTCGAATCGAGCGAGGCCGGGATGCTGGTGACCGTCGAGCGCGCGATCCGCGAGAAGAAGTGGGTGGTCTTCCTCGGCTGGGAACCGCATCCGATGAACATCCAGATCAGCATGAACTATCTGTCCGGCGGCGATGCGTCGTTCGGGCCGAACTACGGCGAAGCGCGCGTGTACACGCTCACGGCCCCCGACTTCATTTCCCGCTGCCCGAACGCCGGCAAGCTCGTCACGAACCTGCGCTTCTCGACGCAGCTCGAGAACCAGCTGATGCAGTCGGTGATGAACAAGACGAAGCCGGCCGAGGCCGCGAAGGCGTACCTGAAGAAGAACCCGCAGGTGCTCGATCCGTGGCTCGCGGGCGTCAAGACGTTCGACGGCAAGGATGGCCTGCCGGCCGTGAAGGCGTATCTCGGCCTGTGATGGTTGGCCCGCGGGCCGCACGCGGCGCGCGCCGACGAAACATCCGCATTGCGACACAACCCGATTCAAGCGAGGCAACCAGCATGAACCACGAAGTCATCATCACCTGCGCCGTCACCGGCGCGGGCGATACGGTCGGCAAGCATCCGGCGATTCCGGTCACGCCGAAGGAGATCGCGGCCGCCGCGATCGAGGCCGCGAAGGCCGGCGCAACGGTGGCGCACTGCCACGTGCGCGATCCGCAGACGGGGCGCGGCAGCCGCGACCCGAACCTGTACCGCGAAGTGGTCGACCGCATCCGCTCGGCCGACGTTGACGTGATCATCAACCTGACGGCCGGCATGGGCGGCGATCTCGAGATCGGCCCCGGCGAGGACCCGATGCGTTTCGGCAAGGGCACCGACCTGGTCGGCGGCCTCACGCGGCTCGCGCACGTCGAGGACTTGTTGCCCGAGATCTGCACGCTCGACTGCGGCACGCTGAATTTCGGTGACGGCGACTACATCTACGTATCGACGCCCGCGCAGCTGCGCGCCGGCGCGAAGCGCATCCAGGAACTCGGCGTGAAGCCGGAGCTGGAGATCTTCGACACGGGCCATCTGTGGTTCGCGAAGCAGTTGCTGAAGGAAGGGCTGCTCGACGATCCGCCGCTGTTCCAGCTGTGCCTCGGCATTCCGTGGGGCGCGCCGGCCGATACCGGCACGATGAAGGCGATGGTCGACAACCTGCCGCCGGGCGCGCACTGGGCCGGCTTTGGCATCGGCCGCATGCAGATGCCGATGGTCGCACAGGCGATGCTGCTTGGTGGCCACGTGCGGGTCGGCCTCGAAGACAACATCTGGCTCGATCGCGGCGTGCATGCGACCAACGGCACGCTCGTCGAGCGTGCAAGAGAGATCATCGAACGGCTCGGTGCCCGCGTGCTGACGCCGGCCGAAGGCCGCCGCAAGCTCGGCTTGCCGGCACGCGGCGAGCGTCCGCTCGAACGCCGTGCGATCGCCGAGTTCGCGTGAGTTTTTACCAGACTGATTGACATGACGCGGCGGCACGCACAGGCGCGGCCGCCCACCGATTTCCCCTGATTTGAAGGATGCGTTGACATGGCTGTGAAGACCGACATCAAGACGTTCGCCGCCATCGGCACCGGCGTGATCGGCAGCGGATGGATTTCCCGCGCGCTCGCGCACGGTCTCGACGTGGTCGTATGGGACCCGGCGCCGGGCGCGGAGGCGCGGCTGCGCGCGAACGTCGCGAACGCGTGGCCCGCGCTCGAACGCGTCGGCCTCGCACCGGGCGCCGACCCTGCGCGGCTGCGTTTCGTCTCGACGATCGAGGCCTGCGTCGCCGACGCGGATTTCATCCAGGAAAGCGCGCCCGAGCGCGAGGCGCTGAAGCTCGAACTGCACGAGCAGATCAGCCGTGCGGCGAAACCCGACGCGATCATCGCGTCGTCGACGTCGGGGCTGCTGCCGACGGATTTCTACGCGCGGGCGACGCATCCGGAGCGCTGCGTGGTCGGCCATCCATTCAATCCCGTCTACCTGCTGCCGCTCGTCGAGGTGCTCGGCGGCGCGCGCACGTCGCCGGAAGCGGTCGAAGGCGCGATGGAGGTCTATCGCAAGCTCGGCATGCGGCCGCTGCACGTGCGCAAGGAAGTGCCGGGCTTCATCGCCGACCGCCTGCTCGAAGCGTTGTGGCGCGAGGCGCTGCACCTCGTCAACGAAGGCGTCGCGACGACCGGCGAGATCGACGATGCGATCCGCTTCGGCGCGGGCATCCGCTGGTCGTTCATGGGCACGTTCCTGACCTACACGCTCGCGGGCGGCGATGCGGGCATGCGACACTTCATGCAGCAGTTCGGCCCCGCGCTCGAATTGCCGTGGACGAAGCTGGTCGCGCCCACGCTGACCGATGCGCTGATCGACAGCGTCGTCGAAGGCACGACCGAACAGCAGGGCACGCGCAGCATCAAGGAGCTCGAGCGCTATCGCGACGAGTGCATCACCGAGGTGCTGAAGTCGATCGCCGCGGTGAAGGCGCGGCACGGGATGCGATTCGAAGACTGAGGACGACAGACGATGACCGGCGATACCCCGCTGACGATTTACCGCGACGTGGTGCGGCCCGAATGGGTCGACTACAACGGCCACCTGCGCGATGCGTTCTACCTGCTGATTTTCAGCTTCGCGACCGATGCGCTGCTGGATCGCATCGGCCTCGATGACGCCGCGCGTCGCGAGCGGGGTCGCTCGGTCTACACGCTCGAAGCGCACGTGAACTACCTGCACGAGATCAAGGAGGGCACGCCGGTGCGCGTCGATGCGCGCGTGCTCGCACACGACGCGAAGCGGCTGCACCTGTATCTCGAGCTGTTCGCTGACGGGCACGACGATGCGGTGTCGGCGAGCGAGCAGATGCTGCTGCACGTCGATACGCGCGACGGCGCGAAATCGGCGCCGTTCGACGACGACGTGGCCGCCCGCGTGGCCGAGCTGCATGCGTTGCAGCGCGATGGCGCGGCGCCCGCGTATGCGGGCCGCGTGATCGGGCTGCCGCCGCGCCGATAACCTGCGCGAACCTTCGACCTCGGAGCGCACACGATGCTCGAACCGGAAATCGCGACGTTCGTTGCCGCCGTGGACGCGTGGTATCCGGCCGACGCGGCGGCGCGCTCGCCCGCCGAACAGCGCCGCCTGTACGACCGCTTCGCGGCCGAATGGACGCCGGCCGCGCTGCCGGCCGGCATCGTGCAGCAGGACGCCGTCTGGCACGCCGCCGACGGCCGTGCGATCGCGCTGCGGCGTTACACGTCCGCGCACCGCACGCCACGCGGCACGGTGCTGTTCTTTCATGGCGGCGGCTTCGTCGTCGGCTCGCTCGACAGTCATGCGCTGATCACCGCGCAACTGGCGGCCGATACGGGGCTCGACGTGATCGCGGCCGACTACCGGCTCGCGCCCGAGCATCGCGCGCCGGCCGCGCTCGAAGATTGCCTGGAGGTCACGCGCGCCGCGCGCGACGCACGCTGGCCGTTCGGGCCGTGCATGCATCCGCTGACGCTCGCGGGCGACAGCGCGGGCGGCATGCTCGCGGCGGCGGTGGCCACCGCGCTGCGCGATGCGGGCGAAGGCGGTATTGACGGCATCGCGCTCGTCTATCCGATGCTCGGGTTCGAACCGCAATCGCCCGCGCGCGAAACGGAAGCGCACGCGCCGATGCTGACGCTCGACGACGTCCATCGCTATCGCGCGCTGTACTGGGAAGGCGGCTTGCTCGATGCGCTGGGAGACGGTGACCCGCTGCTGCGCGCGTCGATACCGCTCGCGGCTTCGCGTTTCGACGGCCTGCCGCCGGTGCTCGCGATCGGCGCGGAACACGATCCGCTGCGCGACGACGCGCGCGTATACGTCGAACGGATTCGCGCGGCCGGCGGGGCCGCGCATTACTGGATGGGAGAAGGGCTGGTGCACGGCTGCTGGCGCGCGCTCGGAACGAGCCCGCAGGCGGCGCGGCTGCACCGGACGGTCGGCGGTTTTCTGCTCGCACCACACGCGTAGCGGGCGTTTCCGGGAGGCAACGATGCAGGCAGCGCAACACCGTATCGAGGACTGGCGGACGTTTTCGGCCGACGCGGCCATTGCGGCGGCGACGATTGGCGACGGCGCGGTGGACGTCGAATGGAGCGACACGCGACGATCGCCGTTTCATTTCGACTGGCTGCGCGACAACTGCGCGTGTTCCGCGTGCGTGCATGCCGTCACGCGTGAACAGGTGTTCGAGATCGCCGATGCGCGCGAGGATCTCTCCGCGCTCACGGTGCACGTCGAAACCGACGGCGCGCTGCATGTCGAGTGGAATGACGGACACCGCAGCGCGTGGTCGCCGGGCTGGTTGCGCGCGCATGCGTACGACGACGCGTCGCGCGCGGAGCGGCAGGCCGCGCACGGGCGGCACGTGTGGGCCGGCGACGACGCGACGGCCATCGGCGTGTTCGCGTGGCGCGACGTGATGGAGGACGACCGCGCATTGCTCGCGTGGCTCGCCGCGTTGCAACGCACGGGGCTGACGCTCGTCGAAGGCGTGCCGGCCGAGCGTGGCCGTGTCGACGAGATTGCGCGCCGCATCGGCCTGATCCGCGAGAGCAATTTCGGCGTGCTGTTCGACGTCGAATCGAAGCCGCGCCCGGACAGCAATGCGTATACGTCGCTGAACCTGCCGCCGCATACCGATTTGCCGACCCGCGAGCTGCAGCCGGGTGTGCAGTTCCTGCATTGCCTCGCGAACGACGCGACCGGCGGCGACAGCGTGTTCCTCGACGGCTTCGCGCTGGCTGATGCGCTGCGGCGCGAGCATCCGGCCGATTTCGAACAGCTTGCGGTGACGCCGTTCGAGTTCTGGAACAAGAGTGCGAACAGCGACTACCGCTGCTCGGCGCCGGTGATCGGGCTCGACGCGCGCGGCAACGTGACCGAGGTGCGTGTCGCGAACTTCCTGCGCGGGCCGCTCGATGCGCCGGCCGGCTCGGTCGCGGCCGTCTATCGCGCGTACCGGCGGTTCCTCGCGCTGGCGCGCGAGCCGCGCTTTCGCGTGCAGCGCCGGCTGCGGGCGGGCGACATGTGGGCGTTCGACAACCGCCGCGTGCTGCATGCGCGCACCGAGTTCGATCCGTCTACCGGCCGCCGGCACCTGCAGGGCTGCTACATCGATCGCGACGAACTGCTGTCGCGGTGGCGCGTGCTGTCGCGTTCGGCGCCTGCCGCGGCCGCGTCGCGCTGACGGGCGCGCGCGGTTTCGTCCTGCTCGCACGCATCCCTCGGAAATGAAAAAACACCCGGACGCCAGGCGCCCGGGCGAAGCCCCCCGTTGCCGGGCGGCGGAGGTATGCGTTTCATCAAAAAGGACGAGCCCCGCAAGGGGGCTCGTCCTGACTTTCGTGCTTCATCGCGCGACGCGCGGCGCCCGCCGAGGGCGCATCGGCTTACTGGCCGAAGAAGATCGAGTCGCGAGCGTTCGACGATGCGGCCGGGGCGCCCGAGTGGACGGCCGGAGCCGGTTGTGCGCCGTAGCCGCTGGTGTCGGCGCCATGAACACGCGCTTCGGCGCTCTGGATGTCGTTCGGGTAGTACGGGCTCGCCACGCCCGGCTTGTAGCCGGCTTGTTCGAGCTGGACCAGTTCGTTGCGCACTTGAGCGCGGGTCACGGTGCTTTGAGCGAATGCGCCAAACGAAGCGGACAGGGCGGCAGCGGCAACGACTGCGGAAACGAGCGATTTCATGATGACCTCCGGTGTTTTATTGAGTTCGCTCTCGACACCTTGTCTTAAGCGATTGATCAAATCTTAGTCATCGGAAGGTTCAGGGTAAACGCTGGTTTTGACGATAAATTGTTTCCTGGGTGGTAACAGTGGCGCGTCGAATCAGGCTTTCAACCGGCTTTCTTTTCGGTCGGTGCAACAAGTATCGCGAATCTTGCGGACGGCGAAGCGCGGTTCAGCGCACCTCGGCCGCCGTGTCGAACGACCGGCCCGGCGCGCGTCCGGCCGGTGCGCCCGAACTGAGGAAACGCACGCCCGTCGCCGCTTCCGAGGCTTCCCACAGCAGCGCCGCGGAGGCCACGTCGCGCGCCGCGCGGGGCACGCTCGCGGGCGCCGGCAGCCCGCGCGACTCGAACCAGCCGGACGGCCCGATGTACGCGCCGCCGGCGAGATCAGGCGAGGTTGCCGCATGAATCGCGGGCAGCGCGCCCTGGTCGGCCGGCTGCGCGAGATAACGGTTCGCGGCGCGCATCAGTGCGGCACGGGCGGGCGAACTGTCCATCGCCGGGCCCGCGAACTGCAGGTTGGTCGCCGCGTAGCCCGGGTGCGCGGCCACGCTGATCCCGGCGAACGCCGCGCGCTCGAAACGGCGTTGCAGCTCGATCGCGAACACGAGATTCGCGAGCTTGCTGTCGCAATAGGCGAGATAACGGTTGTAGCGGTGTTCGGCACGCAGGTCGTCGACGCGGATCCGGCCGCCGCGGTTCAAGCCGCTCGACATCGTCACGACCCGCGCCCGGCGCGCGGCGCGCAACGCGGGCAGCAGATGGCCGGTGAGCGCGAAATGGCCGAGGTGGTTGGTGCCGAACTGCATCTCGAAGCCGTCGTGCGTATGGCGCAGCGGCAGGAACATCACGCCGGCGTTGTTGCAGAGGATATCGACGCGCCCATGGCGTTCGGCCACATCGGCCGCGAAGCGTGCGATCGACGCGAGATCGGCGAGGTCGAGCGCGTCGACTTCGACGCGGGCATCGGGATGGAGCCGGCGGATCGCGTCGGCCGCCTGCGCGGCGCGGGCCGCGTCGCGGCAGCCCATCACGACCGTCGCGCCTTTCGCGGCCAGCGTTTCCGCCAGCTGCCAGCCGAGCCCGCTGTTGGCGCCGGTCACGACCGCGACCTTGCCGCCTTGCGCCGGGACGTGGCGCGCGCTCCATGCATGCATGTCTGCCTCCATTGGCGCGGCCGGGCGGCCGCGGCGCGTAATCATTACATTGAGTGGTGTAACGATAGTGCGCGCGGGCGTGGCAGACAAGCGGGGGAATTAGACCGGCGCTTCTAGGGCCGGCGCATCGGATGGCGCCGCGTGCAGTGACGCGCGGCCGGCAGGATTTACCTGCCGCCGGCCAGCGCGAGCACTTCGGCGGCGGAGATCATCGCGGCCGCGTTCGCGGGCGCCGGGCGTTCGGCCGGGCGGAAGACTTCGTCGCCGCGGTGGATCACCTGGCGCGACAGCGCGCAGGTGCCGGTGCGTTGCGCGAAGCGGCGGCGCCAGCGCTGCTCACCGTAATGACAGCGGCCGGGCTCGACCCAGCGGACGACGAGCAGCGTATCGGAACGTTCGAGGATTTCGACGTGGACGTCGGCGGGATCGAGCACAGGCAGGGATTTGGAGGCCTTCATTTTGCCGTTTCCTAAAGCTCGTGCGGTTCGGTCATGGCAGTGGATGTCACTACCCGATGGCGAATCCGTAGCGGTTTCCATGAGTGGTGCGCTAAATGTAAGCGTCTGTGACCGGAAAAAACATCCTGTCTGGCTCAAATTACCTTTTGCCGATTTAGAAACAATCCAGGCTTATTTTCTTGGAAACCACAGACAAAAACGCCCCGGACACGAAGCCCGGGGCGGAAAATCGGCCTGCGCGCCGTGTCTGCTCGCCCAGTCACGGAGCCCATCGCCGGGGGGACGGAGGTGCCCGCAGGGATCGAACGCGGGCGGGGTGGCGATGGACCGGATGCGCAGTCCGGTACGTCATGATGGCGCGCGCATCCCGTTGAGACCCTGACGTGAACATGACTTTTTCGTCAGTTTGGCGGGATGTCGTGCCCCGCTTGTGCGAAAGAATCGACTGGAAGGCCCGCCGGTATTGGATTTGTCCGAATCCTGGGGGGGCTCCCGGGCGCTATCGAACGTCGAATCCTTGCTCAACAGGCCGATTTCCCCACCCGGGTAAATACTGAATCCTGATTCCGTGACAAACGCGGAATCACTTCCTAAGATTGGTTGGACCTTTAGTCCTTTGTGCCAATCGGCCGACGGGTGGCCGGCTTCTTCGGGAGGTTGCTCATGAGATTGCAGGGCAAGCGCGCGCTGGTCACGGCGGCCGGGCAGGGCATCGGCCGCGCGACCGCGTTGCGGTTCGCGAGCGAGGGCGCCGACGTGCTGGCGACCGACATCAACGAAGCCGCGCTCGTGCGGCTCGAGGCCGACGCCGAGCGCGTGGGCGGCCGGCTGGCCACGCGTCGGCTCGACGTGACCGATGCGCAGGACGTCGCGGCGCTCGCCGCGAGCGAACGCGCGTTCGACGTGCTGTTCAACTGCGCGGGCTTCGTTCACCACGGCTCGATCCTCGACTGCGACGACGAAGCGTGGGCGTTCTCGCTGAACCTGAACGTCACGTCGATGTACCGGCTGATTCGCGCGCTGCTGCCCGCGATGCTCGAAGCGGGCGGCGCGTCGATCATCAACATGGCGTCGGCCGCGTCGAGCGTGAAGGGCGTGCCCAACCGCTTCGTCTACGGCACGACCAAGGCGGCCGTGATCGGCCTGACCAAGGCGGTGGCCGCCGATTTCGTCGAGCGGGGCATCCGCTGCAACGCGATCTGCCCGGGCACGATCGAATCGCCGTCGCTGGAGCAACGCATCGCGGACCAGGCGCGCACGCGCCACGTGTCGACCGACGAGGTGCGCCAGGCGTTCGTCGCGCGCCAGCCGATCGGACGCATCGGCCGCGCGGAGGAAGTGGCCGCGCTCGCGCTGTACCTCGCGTCCGACGAAGCGTCGTTCACGACCGGCGCGATCCACCTGATCGACGGCGGCTGGTCGAACTGACCGTGCCTAACCGGCCGTGTCGAACTAACCGCGCCCTCCCATTCACTTTCCGTATCGGCTCAACACGACATGAAACTGCTGAGATTTGGCGACAAACACCATGAAAAGCCGGGCCTGCTCGATGCGCAGGGCCATATCCGCGACCTGTCCGGCGTGATCGACGACATCGCCGGCGACGTGCTGGCGCCGGCGTCGCTCGCGCGGCTGCGCGACATTCCGCCGTCGTCGCTGCCGCTGGTCGAAGGCACGCCGCGGCTCGGCGCGTGCGTCGGCCGCGTCGGCAAGTTCATCTGCATCGGGCTCAACTATTCCGACCACGCGGCCGAATCGGGGATGGACGTACCGAAGGAGCCGGTCGTGTTCGGCAAGTGGACGAGCGCGATCTCGGGGCCGAACGACGACGTCGAGATTCCGCGCGGCTCGGAGAAAACCGACTGGGAAGTCGAGCTCGGCGTGGTGATCGGCCAGGGCGGCCGCTACATCGCGGAAGCCGACGCGCTGTCGCACGTCGCAGGCTACTGCGTCGTGAACGACGTGTCGGAGCGCGAATTCCAGCTCGAACGCGGCGGCACGTGGGACAAGGGCAAGGGCAACGACACGTTCGGGCCGCTCGGCCCGTGGCTCGTGACGGCCGACGAAGTGCCCGATCCGCATGCGCTGCGGTTGTGGCTCGACGTCGACGGCCATCGCTACCAGAACGGCACGACCGCGACGATGGTGTTCCGCGTGCCGCACCTGATCAGCTACCTGAGCCGCTTCATGAGCCTGCAGCCGGGCGACGTGATCTCGACCGGCACGCCGCCGGGTGTCGGCCTCGGGCAGAAGCCGCCCGTCTATCTGCGCGCCGGACAGGTGATCACGCTCGGCATCGACGGGCTCGGCGAGCAACGCCAGCGCACCGTGCAGGCCTGATTTCCTTTAACGGACGGTTCGTCATGCCTATCATTCGATCGATGCGCGTCCTCGACGTGCGCTTCCCGACCTCGCGCCAGCTCGACGGCTCCGACGCGATGAATCCGGACCCCGATTATTCGGCGGCCTACGTCGTGCTCGAAACCGACCATGACGGGCTCGAAGGTCACGGGCTCACGTTCACCATCGGGCGCGGCAACGAAATCTGCTGCGCGGCGATCGACGCGATGCGTCACCTCGTCGTCGGCCTCGATCTCGACTGGATCCGCGAAGACATGGGCCGCTTCTGGCGGCACGTCACGTCGGACAGCCAGTTGCGCTGGATCGGCCCCGACAAGGGCGCGATCCACCTGGCGACGGGCGCGGTCGTCAACGCGGTGTGGGATCTGTGGGCGAAAGCCGAACGCAAGCCGCTGTGGCGGCTCGTGGCCGACATGAGCCCCGAGGAGCTGGTGCGCGCGATCGACTTCCGCTACCTGACCGACTGCCTGACGCCGGACGAAGCGCTCGACCTGCTGCGCCGGCAGGCGCCGGCCAAGGCCGAACGGATCGCGCTGCTCGAGCGCGACGGCTACCCGTGCTACACGACGTCGGCCGGCTGGCTCGGCTACAGCGACGACAAGCTGCGGCGGCTGTGTCGCGAAGCCGTCGACGCCGGGTTCGAGTACGTGAAGCTGAAGGTCGGCGCGAACCTGGCGGACGACATTCGCCGCGTGACGATCGCGCGCGAGGTGATCGGCCCGGACCGCAAGCTGATGATCGACGCGAACCAGGTGTGGGAGGTGGACGAGGCGATCGACTGGGTGCGCGAGCTGGCGTTCGCGCGGCCGTGGTTCATCGAGGAGCCGACCAGCCCCGACGACGTCGAGGGGCATCGCAAGATCCGCGAGGCGATCGCGCCCGTGCAGGTCGCGACCGGCGAGATGTGCCAGAACCGCGTGCTGTTCAAGCAGTTCATCGCGCGCGGCGCGATCGACGTCGTGCAGATCGATGCGTGCCGGCTCGGCGGCGTGAACGAGATTCTCGCGGTGATGCTGATGGCCGCGAAGTACGGGCTGCCCGTGTGTCCGCACGCAGGCGGCGTCGGGTTGTGCGAGTACGTGCAGCATCTGTCGATGATCGATTACATCTGCATCGCCGGCACGAAGGAAGGGCGCGTGACGGAGTACGTCGATCACCTGCACGAGCATTTCGTCGAACCGTGCGTCGTGCGCGGCGCGGCCTACATGCCGCCGACGGCGCCCGGTTTCTCGATCGAGATGAAGCCCGAATCGCTGGAGCAGTACCGGTTCCGCGGCTGACACGCGTCGAGCGTGCCGACAACATGAACGACGGAGACGCGAAGTGGATTTGAATCTGCGACACAAGGTCGTGATCGTGACCGGCGGCGCGTCGGGCATCGGCGCCGCGATCTCGATGCGGCTGGCCGAAGAAGGTGCGATACCGGTGGTGATCGCGCGCCACGCGCCCGACGATGCGTTCTGGCGCGCCCTCGTGCAGAAGCAGCCGCAGGCCGCATGCCTCTCGGTCGAATTGCAGGACGATGCGCAGTGCCGCGATGCCGTTGCGGAAACGGTCACGCGCTTCGGCCGGCTCGACGGCCTGGTCAACAACGCGGGCGTCAACGACAGCATCGGGCTCGATGCCGGGCGCGACGCATTCGTCGCGTCGCTCGAACGCAACCTGATCCACTACTACGTGATGGCGCACTACAGCGTGCCGCACCTGAAGGCGACGCGCGGCGCGATCGTCAATGTTTCGTCGAAGACGGCCGTCACCGGGCAGGGCAACACGAGCGGTTATTGCGCGTCGAAGGGCGCGCAGCTCGCGTTGACGCGCGAATGGGCCGTCGCGTTGCGCGACGACGGCGTGCGCGTGAACGCGGTGATTCCGGCCGAGGTGATGACGCCGCTGTACCGGCGATGGCTCGACAGTTTCGACGACCCCGACGCGAAGCTGGCCGGCATCGCGGGCAAGGTGCCGCTCGGCCAACGCTTCACGACGGCCGACGAAATCGCCGATACGGCCGTGTTCCTGCTGTCGGAACGTGCCTCGCACACGACGGGCCAGTGGCTGTTCGTCGACGGCGGCTATACGCATCTCGACCGTGCGATCAGCTGAGGGCGGCGATCCATGCAACCCGACCTGACTCCGAACGCCGCGCCACCGTTGATCGCATTGACCGGCATCGGCAAGCGCTTCCCGGGCGTGCAGGCGCTCGACGACTGCCGCTTCGACCTGCGTGCCGGCGAAGTGCATGCGTTGATGGGCGAGAACGGCGCCGGCAAGTCGACGCTGATGAAGATCCTGGCGGGCGTCTACCCGCGCGACGACGGCGAGATCCGGATGGACGGCCGCGCGGTGGAGATCGCCGATCCGCGCGCCGCGCAGGCGCTCGGGATCGGCATCATCCATCAGGAACTGAACCTGATGAACCACCTGAGCGTCGCGCAGAACATCTTCATCGGCCGCGAGCCGCGCGGCCGCTTCGGCGTGTTCGTCGACGAAGACAAGCTGAATCGCGACGCGGCCGCGATCTTCGCGCGGATGCGGCTCGATCTCGACCCGCGTACGCCGGTCGGCCGGCTCACGGTGGCCAAGCAGCAGATGGTCGAGATCGCGAAGGCGCTGTCGTTCGACTCGCGCGTGCTGATCATGGACGAGCCGACCGCCGCGCTCAACAACGCGGAGATCGCCGAGCTGTTCCGCATCATCGGCGACCTGCGCGCGCATGGTGTCGGCATCGTCTATATCTCGCACAAGATGGACGAGCTGCGCCAGATCGCCGATCGCGTGACCGTGATGCGCGACGGCAAGTACGTGGCGACCGTGCCGATGGCGGACACGTCGATGGACACGATCATCGCGATGATGGTCGGCCGCCAGCTCGCGACCGAATTCCGCACGCCGCCCGATACGTCCGCGAACGACGTCGCGCTCGAAGTGCGCGGGCTGTCGCGCGGCCGCGCGATCCGCGATGTCGGCTTCACGCTGCGGCGCGGCGAGATCCTCGGCTTCGCCGGGTTGATGGGCGCCGGGCGCACCGAGGTCGCGCGCGCGGTGTTCGGCGCGGACCCGGTCGATGCGGGCGAGATCCGCGTGCACGGCAAGACCGTGACGATCCGCACGCCGGCCGATGCGGTGAAGCACGGCATCGGCTACCTGTCCGAGGATCGCAAGCACTTCGGGCTCGCGGTCGGGATGGACGTGCAGAACAACATCGCGCTGTCGAGCATGCGCCGCTTCGTGCGCCGCGGCGTGTTCCTCGATGCGCGTGCGTTGCGCGACACCGCGCAGTCGTACGTGCGGCAGCTCGCGATCCGTACGCCGTCGGTCGCGCAGCCGGCGCGGCTGCTGTCCGGCGGCAACCAGCAGAAGATCGTGATCGCGAAGTGGCTGCTGCGCGACTGCGACATCCTGTTCTTCGACGAACCGACGCGCGGCATCGACGTCGGCGCGAAAAGCGAGATCTACAAGCTGCTCGACGCGCTCGCCGCCGACGGCAAGGCGATCGTGATGATTTCGTCGGAGTTGCCGGAAGTGCTGCGCATGAGCCACCGGATTCTCGTGATGTGCGAAGGGCGCGTGACCGGCGAATTGCGCGCGGCCGACGCCACGCAGGAAAAGATCATGCAGCTCGCGACGCAGCGCGAGTCGACCGTATTGTCCTGAATCAGACGCCGAGACGCTTACCCGATCATGTCCAACGATACGCATCCCGTTCCGCCCCTCGCGTCCGGCGACACGCCGGCCGGCGCATCGAGCCTGAAGTCGCGCTTCTTCAACCCGGCCGCGCGGCAGAAGCTGCTCGCGTTCGCGAGCCTCGTGCTGCTGATCGTGTTCTTCAGCGTCGCGTCGCCGAACTTCCTCGAGGTCGACAACCTCGTCGCGATCCTGCAGGCCACCGCGGTGAACGGCGTGCTGGCCGTCGCCTGCACCTACGTGATCATCACGTCGGGCATCGACCTGTCGGTCGGCACGCTGATGACGTTCTGCGCGGTGATGGCCGGCGTCGTGCTGACGAAGTGGGGCCTGCCGCTGCCGCTCGGGATCCTCGCCGCGCTGTGTTTCGGTGCGCTGTCGGGCAGCGTATCGGGCTTCGTGATCGCGAAGATGAAGGTGCCGCCGTTCATCGCGACGCTCGGCATGATGATGCTGCTCAAGGGGCTGTCGCTCGTGATCTCGGGCACGCGGCCGATCTATTTCAACGACACGCCGGGCTTCACGTCGATTGCGCAGGATTCGCTGATCGGCGACCTGATTCCCGCGCTGCCGATTCCGAACGCGGTGCTGATCCTGTTCCTCGTCGCGATCGGCGCGTCGATCGTGCTGAACCGCACGATCTTCGGCCGCTACACGTTCGCGCTCGGCAGCAACGAGGAAGCGCTGCGGCTGTCGGGCGTGAACGTCGATGCGTGGAAGATCGCGGTCTACACGTTCAGCGGCGCGGTGTGCGGGATCGCGGGGCTGCTGATCGCGTCGCGGCTGAATTCCGCGCAGCCGGCGCTCGGGCAGGGCTACGAGCTCGATGCGATCGCGGCCGTCGTGATCGGCGGCACGTCGCTGTCGGGCGGCGCGGGCAGCATCGTCGGCACCATCATCGGCGCGTTCATCATGAGCGTGCTGACGAACGGCCTGCGCATCATGTCGGTCGCACAGGAATGGCAGACGGTCGTGACGGGCGTGATCATCATCCTCGCCGTCTACGTCGACATCCTGCGCCGGCGGCGCCGCTGACGGTCGCATTCACGCAGGCAGGTGCTTCATCGCCGGTTCCGGCCGGCGTCCCAGTCGTTCCAGTCGGTTGAGTCGATACGAAAAAAGGAGACGCGAAGTGATCAGGAGCAAGGTGTTGAACGCGATCGTCGGGCTGACGTTCGCCGTCGGCGTCACGGCCGGCGCGCAGGCGCAGGAAACCTACATCCCGCTGATCTCGAAGGGCTTCCAGCATCAGTTCTGGCAGGCCGTGAAAGCGGGCGCGATGCAGGCCGCGAAGGACTACAAGGTGAGGGTGACGTTCGACGGGCCGGAGACCGAGGCGATGGTCGACAAGCAGATCGACATGCTGTCGGCCGCGATCGCGAAGAAGCCGGCCGCGCTCGGCTTCGCGGCGCTCGACAGCAAGGCCGCGCTGCCGCTCTTGAAGAAGGCGCAGGCCGAGAAGATCCCGGTGATCGCGTTCGACTCGGGCGTGGACAGCGACATCCCGGTGACGACGGCCGCGACCAACAACAAGGCCGCCGCGGCGCTCGCCGCCGACAAGCTCGCCGCGCTGATCGGCGATGAGGGCGAGGTGGCCGTGGTCGCGCACGACCAGACGAGCCGCACCGGCATCGACCGCCGCGACGGCTTCCTCGAACGGATGAAGTCGGCGCATCCGAAGGTGCAGGTCGTCACCGTGCAGTACGGCGAAGGCGACCAGCTGAAGTCGACCGAGGTGACGAAGTCGATCCTGCAGGCGTATCCGAAGCTCAAGGGGCTGTTCGGCACCAACGAAGGCTCGGCGATCGGCGTGGTCAACGGCGTGCGCGAGATGAAGCGCAAGGTCGTGATCGTCGGGTACGATTCCGGCAAGCAGCAGAAGGACGCGATTCGCAGCGGGCTGATGGCCGGCGCGATCACGCAGAACCCGGTCGGGATCGGCTACAAGACGGTCGAGGCGGCCGTGAAGGCGATCAAGGGCGAGAAGCTGCCGAAGGTCATCGATACCGGTTTCTATTGGTACGACAAGACCAATATCGACGATCCGAAGATCACGGCGGTGTTGTACGACTGAACGTTGCGTCGCGCGGCGGTGGCGCGCGCCGCCGCCGCGGCGACCGGCCACGAGGGCATCATGGGCGCAGTGCGTATCGATTCGCATCAGCACTTCTGGCGCTATCGCGCCGCCGATTACCCGTGGATCGGCCCCGGCATGGGCGTGCTCGCGCGCGACTACCTGCCCGATGCGCTGTGGCCGCTGATGCATGCGCAGGCGATCGGCGCGTCGATCGCGGTGCAGGCGCGCGCCGGGCGCGACGAGACGGCGTTCCTGCTCGATCTCGCGCGCGACGATGCGCGCATCGCGGCGGTGGTCGGCTGGGAGGATCTCGCCGCGCCGCAGCTCGCGGATCGCATTGCCCAATGGCGCAGCCCGAAGCTGCGCGGGTTTCGTCACCAGGTGCAGGACGAAGCCGATGCCGGCGCGTTCGTCGCGGAGCCGGGCTTCAACCGCGGCATCGCGTGGCTGCAGGCGAACGGCTACGTGTACGACGTGCTCGTGTTCGAGCGCCAGTTGCGCGAGGTGTGGGCGTTTTGTGCGCGGCACGACGCGCACTGGCTCGTGCTCGATCACGTCGGCAAGCCCGCACTCGCCGACTTCGAGCGCGACGACACGGCGCTCGCGCGCTGGCGCGCCGCGTTGCGCGAGCTGGGCGCGCTGCCGCATGTCGTGTGCAAGCTGTCGGGGCTCGTGACCGAGGCCGACTGGAAGCGCGGGCTGCGCGGGAAGGACGTCCGGCGCATCGAGCAGTGTCTCGACGCGGCGCTCGACGCGTTCGGCCCGCAGCGGCTGATGTTCGGGTCGGACTGGCCCGTGTGCCTGCTGGCCGCGTCGTATGACGAAGTGGCGTCGATCATCGAGCGCTGGGCCGAATCGCGATTGTCGGCGGCCGAGCGCACCGCGCTGTGGGGCGGCACCGCCGCGCGTTGCTACGCGGTGCCGACGTGAGCGCGCGGTCGTGTGCGTTGGGGCGTGGCTTCGTCGGACGAATGGCGACGGGCGCCACGGAGTGTCGATGGTTGCGGCCGCATCGATGCTGCGCCCGATGCCCGGGGCCGAACCTTTAGAATAGGCGCAAACGGTTGCGTGCGATGCGCGCGGCCGTCCGGAACGAAACCGATCACCAGTCCCGACGTATGTCCATCCAGCCGATTCAGAACCGCCGCCTCTACCAGCAGATCGCCGACAAGCTCAGTGCGATGATCGAGTCCGGCGATTTTCCGCCGGGCAGCTACCTGCCGCCCGAGCGCGAACTGGCCGAACAGTTCGGCGTGTCGCGCACCTCGGTGCGCGAGGCGCTGATCGCGCTCGAAGTGAGCGGACTCGTGAGCGTGCGCGTCGGCGACGGCGTGAAGGTGCGCCATCCCGAAGCGGCCGCCGCGCCCGAGCCCACGCCTGTCCCTGCGGAGAAGGCCGCGCCGTTCACGATCGTCGAGATCGATCCCGAACTCGGCATCGCACTCGACCTCGATACCGAAATCCCGCCGTTCGCGTTGCTGCAGGCACGCCGGCTGATCGAGCCGGAAGCGGCGTCGCTGGCCGCGAAGCACGGCTCGGACGAGCAGATCGAAGGGATCCACGAGGCGTTCCTGCGCAACCAGGCAGACAACCTCAGCGGCTCGCTTACGCATCCGGGCGACCGGCTGTTTCATATCCGCATCGCGGAGGCGAGCGACAACGCCGCGTATGCGCTGATGATCAAGCAGCTGCTCGCGCACAAGTACGACCTGATGTTCCAGCGGCTGCAGTCGCTGTACATGCCGAACGACATGCCGCACCGGTCGGAACTCGAACACCGCGCGATCCTCGATGCGATCCGCGCACGCGACCCGGACGCCGCGCGCCGCGCGATGGCCGAGCATCTCGACGAAGTGATCCGCATCTTCGGCCGCGCGCTCGATTGAGCGCGCGTCGAAGCGTGACCGGTTGCCCGTTCAGAAGCGATCCGCGCGATACGGCGCCGGATCGGTGAACGGCGCTTCGCCCGTCATCATCTCGGCCAGCAGGCGGCCGGTGACGGGGCCGAGCGTCAGCCCGTGATGGTTGTGCCCGAACGCGAACCACAGCCCGCGATGCGCGGGCGCGGGGCCGATCACCGGGCGCATGTCGGGCGTGCACGGCCGGAAGCCGAGCCAGGGTTGCGGGTCGAGCCGCTCGCCGAAACCGAACACGGGCCGCGCGACGCGTTCCGCGCGTTCGAGCTGCACGCCGGTGGGCGGCACGCCGCGCCGCGCGATCTCGACGCCGGTCGTCAGCCGCAGCCCGCGCTTCATCGGGGCGATCACGTAACCGTATTCGCGATCGACGATCGGCGCCGACGGCACGCCGCGCGCGGACGGCGCGTAGTGCATGTGATAGCCGCGCTTCTCGCGCAGCGGGATCGTGTAGCCGAACTTGCCGAACACCGTGTCGGACCACGGGCCGAGCGCGACGACCACGGCCGGCGCGGCCGCCAGGCCGTCCTGCGTCCTGACCTGCCAGCCCGGCGACAGCGCGTCGAGGCTCGCCGCGTCGCCCGTCAGCAGCGTGCCGCCGCCCTGCACGAAGAGTTGCGCGTACGCTTTGACGAGCGCGGACGGGTCGACGACGCTTTTCGGATCGAGCCAGTGCAGCGCGCCGCAGAAGCCGGGCGCGAGGCTCGGTTCGTGCGCGCTCAGCGCGGCCGCATCGAGCGGCGTGATGCCGAGCCCGTGGCGGCGCGCGGTGAGCCTGGCTTCGGCCACGCCGCGTTCGAATGCGGCCGGCGTGCGGAACGCTTCCAGCCAGCCGTTCGCGCGGATAAGCTCGCCGGCGCCGGCCCGCGCGATCAGCGCGTCGTGCTCGACGATGCAGCGCTCGATCAGCGGCAGCATGTCGCGCGACGCCGCCGCGTGACGCAGCGGCGCCGATTCCCACCAGAAACGCGCGAGCCACGGCGCGAATGCGGGCAGCGACGCGCTGTGCCAGTAGAGATCGGTCGAGCGGTTCAGCGCATAGCGCATCAGCGTGAACGGGCTGCGCGGGAACGGATACGGTTCGACCGACGAGCGCTCGATCAGCCCCGCGTTGCCGAAGCTCGTGCCTTCGCCGGGCGCGCCGCGATCGACGAGGGCGACCTTGCGCCCGCGATCCTGCAGGTGGAGTGCCGCGGAGACGCCGACGATGCCTGCGCCGAGAACGATGACGTCGAAATCCATGAATGACGGTGACAGAGTAGGGTTAGCGGATGGACCGCTTGCGTGAAGATGCATGGTCCGTTCAGAACCCGAGGATACCTCCGGAGCGCACGGGTGCGTCGCGCGATGCCCGACGGTTGGGCGCGCATCGGGTTTCATGCGCGTCATGCCACGAAGCGACACGTTCGCTCGCCGGCGACAATCCGTTGGCGTTTCGTCCGGAAATGCGTCAATCTCATGCGCGCGCGCAATTCGCCAGCGATAGTCGATTGCGTGATCGACAGGTGTGCGGCTCCAGTCATTCCGGAATGACTGACAATGCCGGAAAACCGCGTTGCGGCGCGATTCGCCGGGACTCGTTTGTTTTTAAATTGCCGACTTGTGGTTATTTACCGTATCGGTAAATTATCCCGTGCTGCATCGCGGAAATGTCAAAGTTACCCGTCCCGGGAAATGAAGGCGGGCTGCATAATCAGCTGGCTGCCGGAATTCGAGGGGACTACTTAATTGAAAGGTATGGACTCGCCCGAGGCGGGCCGTTATGATGGCGCCGCTTGTCGTGAGAGACAGCCGATCCCCGCCAAGAAAAAGACATAAGCGTGGGAGAAAATGCCGATTTTCTCGAATGTTTGCCTGCTGGCGAATGCGATTGCATTGATTGCCTGAAAGCCGCGAATCGCATTCCGTCGAAGATGCATTCGGAAATTAATATTTCGGACATCGACATGTAGTAATGCCGCGTCGCCTGCGTCGCGGCAATCAGAAAAGAAAGCGAGAGGGCCCATGAAAGAGTTGCCAGGAATCGCCGGATTGGCCGAGTCCGCGGGATCGTCCCCGCTTGCCGGCGCGCTGCAGTCGGGCGCGATGCAAATGGCCGCGGCGGCGAATCCCGTCGTCGGCAAGATCGCGCCGACCGCATCGGCCGTCATGCAGGCCCTGGCCGCCGGCGGGAATCCGGCGCAGATCGCGGCGTCGATGGCCGCACCGGCGGCCGGCATGCTGAATCCGCTTGCCGGGCAACTCGCGTCCGGCGCGATGGCCGGCATGCGCGGCGCGGGCGCCTCGGCGATGCCGATGGCGGCTGCCGACGCGCCGCCGGCTGTCGACGATCACCCGCTCGCCGGGCAGCCGCTTTCCGATCTCGCTTCCGCACCGCAATTCTTCGTTCCGGGCCAGACGGCCGCACAGCCCGGCGCTTCGGCCGCGTCGTTGCCGTTCAGCGAGACGACGCGCCTGCTGCGCTTCCAGTCGTCGCTGACCGGCAACCGCGCGCTGTCGATCGCGGCGATCACCGGTGGCGAAGCGCTGTCGGAAATGCCCGGCTACACGCTCGACCTGATCACGCAGAATCCGTCGATCGACCTCAAGGACGTGCTGAACCAGGCGGTCGCCGTGAACATCACGCTCCAGGACGGATCGGAGCGGCAGATTCACGGCTATCTGGTCCGGTTCGGCTTCGAGCGCAACGACGGCGGCATCGCGCACTATCGCGGCGACCTAGCGCCGTGGCTCTGGTATCTCGGCAAGCGGGTCAACAGCCGGATCTATCAGCAGGTCACGGTGCTCGACGTGCTGCGCAAGGTCTTCGCCGATTACGGCGCGCTGGTCGATTACCAGACGCACATCAAGCAGGAACTGAAGCCCGAGGATTACGTCGTCCAGTTCCAGGAAAGCGACCTGAATTTCGTCAGCCGGCTGCTCGAGCGGCACGGGCTGTTCTACTACTTCGAATACCGGCAGGACGGTCACACGCTCGTGATCGCTGACGATTCGGCGTCCTGTCCCGACCAGGCGCACGATCCCGTCGTGACCTACAACGCGGCGAGCGGCGTGCAGCAGGCGGACCGCCTGACCGCGCTGTCGGCGAGCCGCGAAACCCAGCCCGGCGTGGTGGCGCTGCATACGTTCGACTACAAGCACCCGAAGGGCCGGCCTTACGTCGAACTGCCGACGCTGGCCGATCAGGGCAATGCACCGAAGCTCGAGGTGTACGACGGCAGTTCGGCATTCGCCTACAAGGACACCCGCGCGGGCGAGGCGGAAGCCAAGCGCCGGCTCGAGGTGTACGAGTGGCAGGCCAAGGTATTTCGCGGCGAATCCGGTTGCCGCGGGCTCACGGTCGGCCGCAAGTTCAAGATCGACGGGCACTTCTGGTTCGACCCGGCCAAGCAGGACGACAACACGTTCCTGGTCGTCGGGATCCGGATCGACGCGAAGAACAACTTCGACGATGCCTCGGCGCAGCCCGGCAGTTTCCGCAACGAACTGACGCTGATCCGCAGCAAGATTCCGTATCGTCCGGTGCGGCAACATGACAAGCCGGTGATGCCCGGCCCGCAGAGCGCGATCGTGGTCGGCCCGAAGGGGCAGGAGATTCATACCGACGGCATGGGCCGGATCAAGGTGCAGTTCCCGTGGGACCGCTACGGCAAGAACGACCAGGACAGCTCCTGCTGGATCCGCGTGTCGCAGCCGTGGGCAGGGCGCGGCTGGGGCACCGTTGCGATTCCGCGCGTGAACCAGGAGGTCATCGTCGATTTCCTCAACGGCGATCCCGACCGGCCGATCATCGTCGGCCGCATGTTCAACGCGGAACAGACGCCGCCCTACGACTTGCCCGACGGCGCGCACCAGATGGGTTTTCACAGCAACTCCACGCCCGGCGGCGGCGGGTTCTGCGAAGTCGTGATCCACGACAAGAAGGGCGAGGAACTGGTCAATATCCACAGCCAGAAGGATATGGCCACGACGGTCCAGAACAATCACGTGACGGTCGTGAACGGCCCGAACCAGACCAACGTCGTCACGCAGGGCCAGCACGCGAGCATCGTGCGCAAGGCGATTTCCGTGCAGTCGCAGGACGAGCACATCCAGCACACGGCGAAGACGGCGGTGATCCTGCATGCGCAGGAACAGCACATGGCGCTCAAGGCGAAGGGCCCCGTGCAGATCGAATCCGATACCGAGCACGTGCACGTCAAGGGCTCCCAGTCGATCGTGCTCGAATGCGGGAAGGCGAAGATCACGCTGTCGGCCGACGGGCAGATCGTGCTCGACGGCACGCGCGTGGTCGTGCTGGGCTCACAAAGTGTCGACCTGAATCCCGATGGCGCGACCGGGCCCGCGGCGCCGCCGCTCGTGCCGGTGAACGATCCGACCGATCCCGAGCCGAACGCCGCCGCGCCGGCGGCAGGGGGTGGCGGAGGAGGGGGCGGCGGCGGTGGCGGAGGGGCAGCCGCCGCTGCGCCGGCGCACGGGAAAAAGCAGGCGAAAGGCGCGCCGAAGAAAGCCGTGGCGACCGGGCTCGGCGCCGACGTCGACAAGCTCGCCGCGAAGTCGCCGACGCTCGAACACGACATCGCCAAGTTGCAGAAGGACGGCTGGCATATCCAGTACGGTCCGGCGAATCAGGGGTCGTCCACGAACAAGCACGGCCAGCCGCCGACGATCGTGATCGACGGCAACGACCGCGGCAATCCGCAGGCCGTCGTCCAGGGGCTCGCGCATGAAACCGGACACGCGCTGTACCCGGGCGCGCCGGATTTATCGAGCAAGACCAATTACGTCAACAGCGAACTGGCGGACGAAGGCGCGGCGACGATGAACAACATCAAGGTGCAGCGCGAAATCCTCGCGCACGGCGGCCCCGACATCCAGATCGCCGGCAATCCGGCCAATTCGCCGGCCTACAATGCCGCGTACAACCAGTTCGTGAAGAACGGCGACGCGAACGCGGCACGGGCCGCAATCGGCCACGTCTATGGCACGGGCGAATACGCGTCGGTGCCCGTCAACGGCCAGTATGTCAATTATCAAACGTACTACGGAAGCTGGTATGACCGTACTTACCCCCCGTCCCATTAAGCGCGGCCGCGGCGCGGCGATCGCCGCCTCGCTGCTGCTCGCATTGTCGCTGGGCATGACACCGGCTTGTTCGCAAGGATCGAAGAAGATGCACACCACCGTTCAACTCAGTCTCTGGCAAGTGATCGACCAGATCGGCGCGCATCAGCCGATCCGGCGCGAACCCGTCGAGCACCTGCTGCACGCGAAGCTCGCGCGCAGCGAATCGAGCAACGAATACTTCACGTTCTGGAGCAACGACGATGGCGCGCCGATCAAGCTCGACGACGGCACGCAGATCGAGCGCGTCGTGCTGCGCACGAGCAATGAAGGCGGCGCGCAGGGTGCGCTGACGTTGACGCTGTCCGGCCGTTGCGTCGGCCGCGACGACGTGAAGGCGCATTTCGCCGGGATGCGGATCGCCGGTACGCCGACGGGCCGCTCGCCGAACGAGGAGACGACGTTCCGCTCGGAGACCCCCTGGGGCGAACTCGTGTTCGGGTTCGCGGAGCGTAACCCCGATTGCCTGTCGAGCGTCGGTTTCGGCGAGAAGGCGAAGTAACGCGCGCCCCTCACGCATGTGCGTGGATCGATAAAAGGAAAAACGGAATGGCGGCTTACCGATTGCACGAGGGGCGCATGGCGTTGCCCGACGGCTGGCGCGACCAGACCATGAATGTGTTCCATTTGCCGGATGCGTCCGGTCGCAAGGACGTCGCATTCGTGGTGACGCGCGACTACGACACGCCGCTCGATGACGCCGGCGCGTACGCGGATGTGCAGCAGACGGCGTTCAAGCGCCAGTTTCCGGGCTACAAGCCGCTCGCGCGGGAGGCCGTCACGA
Organism: Burkholderia sp. HI2500; assembly: GCF_002223055.1. Lineage (NCBI taxonomy): Bacteria > Pseudomonadati > Pseudomonadota > Betaproteobacteria > Burkholderiales > Burkholderiaceae > Burkholderia > Burkholderia sp. HI2500. The sequence continues at coordinate 290,846 of NZ_NKFL01000006.1, forward strand.
TCGGCGGACTGCCGGGCATCATGCTCGACTACCAGTGGCGCAGCGACAAGACGGTGCTGCGGCAGCGGCAGGCGATGGTCCGGCTCGACGACGCGATGCTGGTGTTCACGCTCAATGCACGCGTGGAGGATTTCGAGCGGCACGTGCCCGCGTGGACGTCGATCCTGGCGTCGTTCGTCGTGATGCCTCCGGTGCCGGATGAAGCCGATACGCCGGCGGCCGCGCACGAAAGCCTGCCGCACGTGTTTGCGCTGTCGGCCAAGACACGCGTGCTGCGCGTCTATCCGGACCTGCGCACGGTGTGCGAGCGGATCAGCACGCGCGAAGTCGAAGGTCACGACTGGGTGTTCTTCGCGAGCGACGGCTCGCCGCTCGAACCGAGCATTGTCCAGCACAGCCGCCAGGGGTTGTTCAAGGCGGAAGGGCGCTACGAGTTGCGGCCCAGCCGTGGCTATTCGGGGCTCCCGCTGCTGCGCCGGCTCGACGCGGTCACGGCCGTGGAGGGGGTGCCGCCGCTGGTCTCGCTGCAGGATATCGAAGCACATCTGCGTCAGCAGGCCGCCGCGCGGCCGGACGGCGCGTCGTCATGAGCGGTGCCGAGGCCGCCCTGCGCGCGGCCCGCATGGGCGACGAGATCGGGCATGGCTTCGGCCTGCTCGGCATGATCGCGGGCGCGGTGGTCGGCGCGGTGGTCGCGGCGGCCATCGTGACGGCGACCGCGGCCACCGGCGGCCTCGCGCTCGTCGCGATCATCGGCGGCTGCGTGGCGGGTGGCGGCCTTGCCGGCGGCGCGCTGGTCCGCGGCATCCAGAAAGCGGCCAACCTGCCCGGTCCAACCACCGGCATGCTGCATCAGGGATCGCCGAACGTCACGGTCAACAGTCGCTCCGCGCTGCGCGCCGGCGTCGACTATGCGGACGAATGCAACGGCCTGCCGTTCAATCATTTTCCGCAGACGCGGTTGCTGGTCGCGCAGGGGTCGCGCACCGTGACCGTCAACGGCAAGCCGATGGCGCGCCTGTCGATGAAGATGGAATGCGGCGCGGCCATCAAGACGGCGAGCGACAACGTGACGGTCGGCGGCGAGACCGTCACCGTCGTGGAGATTCACGACACGGAAGCGATGTTCGAGACGGCCCTCGAAGTGCTTGGCTTCGTCGCGCTCGGCGCGGCCGGGCTGGGCGCGCTCGCGGCCGGCCTGGGCGCCACCGCACTGTTCGCGGGCACCGTGATCGGCGCCAACGTCGGCCTGAATGCGCTCCATTCATGGGGCGAGTCGCTGGGCCCCGGCTACGGCGACATCATGGTCGGTGTCGCCGGGTTCGCGCTGCTCGGCCTGGGCGCGAAGGGCGCCGACACGGAAGCCGCGAAGAACGCGGTCGATGTGTTGAACCGCACCAAGGTGGAGATCGAGCCGAACACGCTCGGCGCGAACGGCGGCAACGTCCGCGTCACGACCAAGGGCGTGCCGCGCACGCTGTACGATCAGCTGCGCGCCAAGACGCCGAGCTCGAAGATCCAGAAGATGGTCAACGAGAACTACGAGCCGGGCATGGACGATCCCGCGCTGCCGGGCCTGACGATCGACAAGCCGCTGCATGCGGACCACATCGTATCGATGAAGGAGATCACCGAGATGCCCGGGTTCAAGGATCTGTCCTTCGACAACCAGGTCAAGGTCCTGAACAACTCCGACAACTTCACCGGCCTGAGCGAGACGGCGAACACGTCGAAGGGGTCGAAGTCCTATGCCGACTGGACCGAATACAAGAAGGGCGGCATCAAGGTCGACGAAGGATTCAGGCAGCAGATGATGCAGCGCGAGGCCGACAACCGGACGATGCTGCAGCAGCAGATCAAGGATTTGCTTGGCGATCAGCCCAAGTAGAATGTGTCGACGACGAATTCAAGGGTGAGTGGCAATGATTGAGCTATCCGCAACGACTTACACGGCCGAACTGAAGCGCTTCAAGCTGCGCGGCCAGGTCTGGCTTGCAGCGAACGAGATTCCCGCCGACGTGCAGGTGCCGACCGCATGGCGCGTGCTGCTGGATACGCCCGACGCCGCGCTGGGCAACTGGCTCGCGAAGATGTGGGCGGGCGTCGCCGGCCGCTTGCCGGCGGTCGAGCAGTTCTTCGCGGAGAAGCTGCGGCGCCCCGCCGTGTTCCAGAAGGAGAACGGCGATCTGTGCCTGCTCTATCCGTACACGGTCGAACAGGACGACCTGAACTTCTTCATCGGCCATCCGCCGCTCGGCGATCTCGTATCGGATGACATGCCGCTGTGGCGCGCATTGCCCGACGATCTGCGCAGCTTCTACCAGTTCACGCACAACGGCTGGACGTTCTTCCCTGCGAACTCGATGGGCCCGTTGCCGATCGGCGACCAGACCGCGCTGACGGACAAGCTCGACCTGACGCCCGACGAGACGCGCCAGCTCGGCGTGAATCCGGATCTCGTGTGGACGGTGTTCCAGAATGGCGGCGGCGACTATCTGTGCCTCGACCTGCGCGACAGCGCCGGCGACGGCAGCGACGCAGGGCGGATCTGGTGGCATGAGAATCCGACCGAACTCGAGCCGGTGGATTTCTGGGCCGTGATGAACGCGTGGTTCGAGATTTTCGTCGAGGAAGCCGACAAGCGATGATGAGACACGCCCGGCGCCTTTCGGGCGCCGGGCGTGTCGGCGTGGGCCGTCCGGCGCGTCCGTCGTCAGCTCATTTCGAACAGCTTCCCCCATCGCGCCAGCACGCGCGTATCGACCCCCGCCATCCTCAGCGTTTTCCACACCACGGTCGACACCGTGTCATAAGCTGCGATCCCGGTCGCCTGCTCGAACGGCCCGACCAGATGGGCGGCATGCAGGTTCGTGCAGAACGTCGCCACCGCATCCGGTCGCGCCCGCGCAGCCTGGCGCATCAGCGCCGCAAGCTGCGTATCGGGCACCTCCGCGAAGCTGAAGTTGTCGCGCAACCCGAGATGCTGTTCGCCCACGCATTCGATGCCGAGTTGCGCATACTGGCGCATGATCCGCTGCTGCACGTCGTCGAGATACGGCGTGACGAGACCGAGCCGCCGCACGCCGGTGCGTTCGAGCAGTTCGTTCAACGCGAGCACGGACGTCGTCGCCGGAATGCCGGTGGCCTTCTCGATGACGCGGCACAGCGCCGCGTCGCGTTCGAAGCCGAGCCAGCCGGCCGACGTGCCGCTCCAGCCGATCACGTCGACGCGCGCGTCGGCGAGCTGCCGCGCCGCGACGAGCATGCGCGCCGCGTCGAACTGGTCGAGCGCGGCCTCGGTGAGCGCAATCTCGGTCACGGTGAAGCGCGCGAAATGCACGCTGACGTCTGGCAGCCCGGCGACGATCGCGGTCGTCAGCGGTTCGAGCGCGGTGTTCGACGACGGCGTCAGGATGCCGATGCGGATGCGCGGATTCATCGCGGGGCGTCCGTTCAATCGAGCAACTGCCGCACGGCGTCAACGGCCTCGCGGCGCAGCGCGGCCAGGTCGAGGCCTGGAATCTCGCCGTTGTCCACCACGACGCGGCCGTTCACGATGTTGTACTTCACCGGCGCGGGCTCGCCGGCCGCAACCGGGGCGATTGCGTAATCGTGGAAGCCGTTGAAGCGCGGCCCGCTCACGTCGTACAGCACGAGATCGGCGGCCTGGCCCGGTTCCAGCGTGCCGACCGCGTTCAGCCCGAGCACGCGCGCGCCGCCTTGGGTGCCCCAGTGCAGCACCTCCTCGGCGGTGGTGGCCGCCGCACCGTGCGCCGCACGATGCACGAGCCAGGCGAAATTCGCTTCGTGCGTCATGCTGCCGGATTCGTTCGACGCGACACCGTCGACGCCGAGCGACACCGGCACGCCGGCCGCCGCCATGCGCGGCGCGGGCGCGATGCCGCTGCCGAGCCGCGCATTGCTGACGGGGCAGTGCGAGCAGCCGGTGCCCGTTTCGGCGAGCAGCGCGATTTCGTTCTCCTCGAGATGGACGAGGTGCGCGAACCACACATCGGGGCCGAGCCATTCGTGTTCGGCGACGAATTCGACCGGCAGCTTGCCGTAGCGCTCGCGACAGAAGTCCACGTAACGCGTCGTCTCCGACAGGTGCGAATGCAGCCGCAGGCCCATCCCGCGCGCGGCGCGTGCCACTTCGGGCAGCAGGTCGGGCGGCAGCGAGAAGGTCGGTGTCGTCGGGGCGACGACCACGCGCCGCATCGATGCCGTGCCCGCGTCGTGATAACGCGCCTTCAGGCGCTCGATGTCGGCAAGCATCTGGTCGAGCGTCTCGGGCTGCAATGCCGTGCCGGCGAAGCCCGGATGATCGCCGGCCGCCTGCAATGCGCCGCCGCGACACAGCACGAAACGCATCCCGAAGCTGGCCGCTTCGTCGAACAGCAGGTCGCCGGTCTCGGTCGTGCCGCCCGCGTGATACAGGTAGTGGTGATCGGCGCAGGTCGTCACGCCGGACAGTAGCAGCTCCGCGAAGCCGAGGCGTGCGGCGATGCGCGCGAGTGCCGGCGTGAAGCGCGCGACACGCGGATACGGCACGGCCGCAAGCCATTCCTGCAGGCCGGCGTTGATCCCGGCCGGCACGGCCTTCAGCAGGTTCTGGAACAGGTGATGATGCGTGTTGACCCAGCCCGGGTAGACGACGCAGTCGGTCGCGTCGATCACGCGTTCACCGGGCAGCGGTGCGAGATCAGGCGCAATCGTCTCGATCCGGCCGTCGCGGATGCGCAGGTCGGCCTGGCCGAGCCGCGCGGCGTCGCCGGTGCGGCCGCTCATGACCGCGATCGGGTTGCGGATCAGCAGCGAAGAAGAAGGAACGCTCATGGTCGGGTCTCCTCGGATACGGATAGTCGGGTTGTTGTTCGCCAGGCGCCGCGCGCGGGCTCGATGCCGCGCGCGGCATGCAGCCCGTCAGTCGCACTCGCGCGCCATCGGGCTGCCGTGCGCGGCGTCGGCGTGGACGTGCGATTCAACGGGGGCGGCCGCCGGCACACCGTTGAGCAGCGCGTTGAGCAGCACCGACACGAGGCACGCGAGCACGACGCCGCTGTGCAGGAACGGCTGCGTCCAGTCGGGCATGTGCGCGAACACCTTCGGCGCCATCACCGGAATCAGCGCGGTCGCGATCGTGAAGCCGACGATCAGCACGTTGTAGCGGTTGCCTTCGAAGTCGACTTTCGCGAGCGTCTGCACGCCGGCGGCGACCACCACGCCGAACATCGCGATACCGGCACCGCCGAGCGCGGCCGACGGCGTCGACGCGACGATCGCGCCGATCTTCGGCACCAGCGCGACGACGCACATCAGCACGCCGCTGACCGCGACGATCCAGCGGCTGCGCACGCCGGTCAGGATCACGAGCCCGACGTTCTCCATGAACGCGATGAACGGGAACGCGGCGAACGTGCCGGCGATCGCGCTCGCGACGCCGTTCGCCCGCAGCCCGCGCACCACGTCCTCCTCGCTCACCTGCTTCTCGACGATGTCGCCGATCGCGACGAACAGGCCCATCGACTCGACCATCTGCACGATCATCACGACGACCATCGTCAGCACCGGCACGATCGCGAACACCGGTGTGCCGAAGTGGAACGGGTAGGGCACGGTGAACCACGGCGCGGCGGCGACGTTCGTGAAGTTGCCCATCCCGAGCGCGATCGCGAGCAGGCTGCCCGCGACGAGCCCGATCAGCACCGACAGGTTGCGCAGGAACGCGTTCGCGAAGCGGTTGACCGCGAGGATCACGACCGCGACGACGAGCGCGACCGCGAGAAACGACAGCTCGCCGAACTGCAGCTTCGCTGCGTCGCCGCCGCCGGCCCACTGGTACGCGACCGGAAACAGCTGCAGCCCGATCACGGTGACGATGCAGCCGGTCACGACCGGCGGGAACAGGCGGCGCAGCCGGCCGACCAGCGGCGCGGCGAAGGTCGTGATGATGCCCGCGCCGATCACCGCGCCGCACACGCCGGCGAATCCCACGCCCGGCGTCAGGCCGATCGCGATCACGGGGCCGACGCTGCTGAACGCGACGCCCTGCAGGATCGGCAGGCGCACGCCGAGTTTCCAGACGCCGACCGTTTGCAGGATCGTCGAGATGCCGGAACAGAACAGCGCGGTGCTGATCAGCACGGTCGTGTCGGCGGGCGACATCTTCAACGCCGATGCGACGATCAGCGGCACCGCGATCGCGCCGATATAGGCGACGAGCATGTGTTGCAGGCCGAGCGTCAGCATCTGGCGGCGCGGCAGGACCCGATCGACGGGATGTGAAGCAGCGTTCATGGGCGAGTCTCCTGAGGTTCGTTTGCGGGCGGGCGCGCGATGCGCCCGCCTGGCGTGCCCGTCAGGCCGCGACCGCCGCGGCGAGACAGGCATGGAAGCGGTCGGTCAGCGCGGCGCGATCGAGGTCGCGGCCGATGAAAACGATGCGTGACGAGCGCGGCTCGCACCCCCACGCCTGCGCGGCGCGCAGTTCGATCACGCCGTGCACGCCCTGCAGCACGTAGCGCTGCGCGCGGCCCTGCACGGCGAGGATGCCCTTCATCCGGAACAGGTTCGCGGTATCGGCGCGGCGCAGCTCGCCGAGCCACGCCTCGAGCGCGTCGAGATCGACGTCCGCCTCCACTTCGATGCCGACCGACGACACGCTCGCGTCGTGTTCGTGATGATCGTGATCGTCGTCGTGTGCGCGGGCTTCGTGCGCGTGGTCGTCGTGCTCATGCTTGTGCTCGTGCTCGTGCTCGTGCTCATGCTCGTGCGCGTGTTCGTCCGCATGCGGCGCATCGGCCTGCAGCCCGTCGCTCTCGACGAGGATCTGCGCGAATTCGTTCGCGCCGATGCCGAGGATGCGATCGAGATCGACCTGCGCATAGCTCGACGTGACGATCTCCGCCGTCGTGTTCAGCGCGCGCAGCCGCGCGGTCAGCGCATCGACGTCCGGTGCGTCGACGAGGTCGACCTTGTTGATCACGATGCGGTCCGCGCAGACGATCTGGTCGACCGCCTGGTTGTCGCGGCCGTCGAGCACCAGATCGTCGAGGTGCGCGCGGATATGCTTCGCGTCGACCATCGTGACGACCGCGTCGAGCGCGACCTCCTTCGCGATCGGATCGTCGAGGAAGAAGGTCTGCGCGACCGGATACGGATCGGCGAGGCCGCTCGTCTCGACGATGATGTGATCGAGCCGGTCGGGGCGCGCGACGAGCATCCGCACGATCCGCACGAGATCCTCGCGCACCGCGCCGACGCAGCACACGCAGCCGTTGGTCATCTCGTAGATTTCCTCGGTCGATTCGAGCACGAGGCCGCCGTCGATGCCGATCTCGCCGAACTCGTTCTCGATCACCGCGATCTTGCGGCCGTGCTTCTCGCGCAGGATGTAGTTCAGCAGCGTGGTCTTGCCCGCGCCGAGAAAGCCGGTGAGCACGGTGACCGGAATCTTCTCGACGTCGCTGTGGGTGGTGTGGATGTGGGTCATGATGCATCTCCGTTGAGTCGGTTGGGCTGCGGGTTCGGCTGTGATGCGTTTTCTTTCCAGCGATGGACGGTGCGGGAATCGAGGTCGAACAGGTCGAGCACGCGGCCGAGCGTGTGGTCGATCATCTGGTCGAGCGAAGCGGGGCGCGCGTAGAACGCCGGCACCGGCGGCGCGACGATCGCGCCCATCTCCGTGACGGTGGCCATGTTGCGCAGGTGCGTGAGCGTGTACGGCGTCTCGCGTGCGAGCAGCACGAGCCGGCGGCGCTCCTTCAGCACGACGTCGGCCGCGCGCGAGATCAGGCCGGAGGAAAGACCGCTCGCGATCTCGGCGAGCGTCTTCATCGAGCACGGCGCGACGATCATCCCGAGCGTGCGGAACGACCCGCTCGAGATCGGCGCCGCGATGTCGTCGCTGCGGTACAGCACGCTCGCGAGCGCCGTGATGTCGGACAGCCGGAAGTCGGTCTCGTGCGCCATCGTCAGCGCAGCGGCGCGCGACACGACGACGTGCGTCTCGATGTCGAGGTCGCGCAGCAGCGCGAGCAGCCGCATCCCGTACACGAAGCCGGATGCACCGCTGATGCCGACCACGAGCCGCCGCGCGCTCATCGCGACGCTCCGCCGAGTTGCGCGATCACGTGTGCGGCACGCTGCATCGCGGCGTCGCCGACGCGTGCGCGCACGCCGTCGAAGCGCGAGCCGCGCGTCGCGTCGATCCCCATCCGCGACGTCGTGCCGTCGGCCGACGACGACGGATCGAGCGGGCTGCCGGGCAGGCCGTCGACGACGAACAGGTCGCGGTGCGGCTGGAAGTGCGTCGCGATGGCCCACAGCACCTGCGCGTCGTCGGTGATGTCGACGTCGCTGTCGACCGCGACGACGTTCTTCAGGTACGGATCCCAGCCGAGCAGCGCGAGCATGATCTGGCGCGCCTCGCCGTCGCGCGACTGCTTCAGCGCGACGTAGCAGTGAAAGTGCGTGCCGGAATTCGGATAGTGAATCGCGGTGACGGCCGGAAAGCGCGCCTTCAGCTTCTCGCTCATCTCGGCTTCGCGCGGCAGGCGCGCGAGCGTCAGGTGTTCCGCGTACGGGCCGCCGACCACGTCGACGAGCCATGCATCCTTGCGCCGCATCATCGCGTCGATGCGCAGCACGTTGTTGGTCGAGCGGTCCGACGAGTAGCCGGTGAATTCGCCGAACGGGCCTTCTTCCGCATGCGCGTCGGGATCGATCGTGCATTCGAGCACGAACTCGGCGGCGGCCGGCACGCCGATGCCGTGTCGCGGCGTGCGCACGAGCTGCAGCGGCGCGCCGAACAACCCGCCGGCAATCGCGCGCTCATCCGCGCCGAACGGCACGCGAGCGGCGGCCGCGAGCATGAACAGCGGATGCGCGCCGATCACCATCGCCACCTTGAGCGTGTCGCCGCGCGCCTTCGCGGTCTGCAGCATCCGCCACAGATGGCCGCGCGAATGCAGGCTCGTCGCCAGCGCGTTGCGCGCATGCGGCATCGAGCGGTGGTAGCTGAGGTTCGCGACGCCCGTCACCGGATCTTCGGCGACGATCACCGCGTTGGTCACGTAGGGCCCGCGATCGGTTTCGAAGTGGCGGATCATCGGCAACTGCGCGAGATCGACCGCGTCGCCTTCGGTCACCTGATCGAGCACGGGGCCGTGCGGCACGACGACCGGCGCGACGGGCGCGTTCGCACGCTGCTGCCACGCGTCGAACAGGCCGTTCGCATCGACGCCGAACAGCCGGCCGATGCGCGTGCGGGACGCAAATACGTTGGTGACGAGCGGTGTCGACACACCGTCGACGCGCTCGCAGACGAGCATCTCGTGTCGCCCGCGCGCGGCGAGCGACGCGACGACGGCCGTGACGTCCTGGTCGGCGGACAGCGGCTGCGCGAGCGTCAGCACGTCGTCCGGAAAGCGTTCGCGATAGGCGTTCGCGAAGTGATGAAAATCCTGCTGCTCGGCGAAAAAGCTGGACGCCATGATGCACTCCGTCGGATGCGGAAGGGGAAAGGCCGGATCGCACGCGTGTTCGATGCGGCACGCGATCCGGCTGCCGGCGCGTTACAGGTAGGTCGACGTGAGGCGCTTCTGCGCTTCGTCGAGATCCTTCGGCGGCCTGGTCGGCTCGATGCCGACGAGGCGGGCGATGTTGTTGCCCATGTAGTCCTCGAGGCCGTCCTCGTCGAGATCCATCCCCTGCGGCGCGGGCCCGCACAGCATTTCCAGCTCGCGCAGCCACATGCCGGGTTCGTTCGGCGGCGAATCGGTGCCGAACACGATCTTGTTGCGCGGCAGCTCGCGGGCGAACTCGACGATCCGCGACTGGTAGCACCAGCCCGATTCGCAGTACACGTTCGGCGTATCCATCGCCATCCAGAACGCTTCGAACGAGTAGTTGCCACCCGTCTGGATCCCGAAGTGACCGATGATGAAGTTCACCATCGGAAACTCGCGGATGATCGGATAGAACTGCGTCGGGATCGTGTACGGGCCGTCACCGGTGTGGATCAGCACGACGATGTTGTACTTCGCGCAGACCTTCATCGCGGGGCGCAGCCAGTCGAGCGCGCGATCGGGCCGGTAGCCGTGCATGTTCGCGTGCAGCTTCACCATCTTGAAGCCGTACTCCCTGATGTGGAATTCGAGCTCCGCCGCGCCGTTCTCCGGGCCCCAGCGCGGGTTGTACGTGAAGTTGCCGATGAAGCGGTCGGGGTACTTCTGCGTGAGCTCGGCGATATACGCCATGTAGTCGCGAATGCCTTCACGGCCGCGGCGGTTGCCGTCGCGATAGCCGGTGTTGCCCGGCGGCGGCTGGATGAAGCCCATGTCGATGCGGCGCGGCTTGCCGTTGATGATGTACGGGCCGTCCATCATCTTCAGCAGGCGTTCGCCGGTGAACGGTTCGCCGGTGTGGCGCCAGGCCTCGTCGACGAGGTTGGTCGGGTGCAGGTGCGTATCGATGATCATGCAATGCTCCGGAATCGGGAGAGAGGGGCGCGGGCGTCAGGCGGCGAGCAGGGCTTTCGCTTCGTCGACGGTGCGCGGCGCGGGCGTCGGTTCGAGGCCGATCATTCGCGCGGTGTTGTTGCCGAGGTAATCCTCGAGCGTGTCCTCGTCGAGATTCATCCCTTGCGGCGGATCGAAGCACAGCACCTCGAGCAGCCGCAGCCACATGCCCGGTTCGTTCGGCGGCGTGTCGGAGCCGAACAGGATCTTGTGCTTCGGCAGCACCTTCGCGAATTCGACGATCCGCGACTGCAGGCACCAGCCCGATTCGCAATACACGTTCGGCAGGTCCATCGCGAGCTGGAACGGCTCGAAGCAGTAGACGCCGCCCGTCTGCACCCCGAAGTGCGCCATGATGAAATTGACCGTCGGGAATTCCTTGATCATCGGCACCCACTCGGTCGGGATGCTGTACGGGCCGTCGCCGGTGTGCAGCTTCACGAGCACGCCGAGTTCCGCGCATTTCTTCAGCGCGGGGCGCAGCCAGTCGAGTGCGCGGTCGGGCCGGTACGCATGCATGTTGGCCTGGAACTGCACCATCTTGAAGCCGAGCTTGCGCACGTAGTGATCGATCGCGTTCACGCCGTTCTCCACCCCGCAGCGCGGGTTGTAGACGAAGCAGCCGATGAAGCGGTCGGGGTGCTTGCGCACCATCTCGACCGTATACGCCATGTACGCATCGATCGATTCGGTGCCCGACTTCTCGCCGTCGGTATACGTATAGATGGTGTTGCCTTGCGGCGGCTGGATGAACGCCTTGTCGACGCGGCGCGGCTTGCCGTTGATGAGGAACGGGCCGTTCATCGTCTCGATCAGGCGCTCGCCGGTGAACGGCGGGCCGTCGTGACGCCATGCGAGGTCGACGAGATTCGTCGGGTAACAGCTGGTGTCGATGATCATCTACTCGATCTCCTTGAGAGGAACCGGAAAGGCCGGTTGCCGTATCGCGGGCAGGCACGTCGATGAAGCGACCTGTCGGTCGGATTCATGCGGCCCTTTGCAAGGCGCATTATTTTTTTGCGCCTTCCCCTCGCCGGCATCGAGTGACACACTGCGACGTGCACTGCTGCTTGGGACCGAGTGTCACCAGCCGAATGTGCTCTGTACAATATTTTTTACTGACGCTCTTGATACGTTTGCGATATGGACATGCGTGTGTTGCGTTACTTCGCGGTGCTGGCCGACGAACTGCATTTCGGGCGCGCGGCCGCGCGGCTCCATATCTCGCAGCCGCCGTTGAGCCAGCAGATCCGGCTGCTCGAGGAGCAGCTCGGCACTGCGCTGTTCGTACGCTCGCAGCATCGCGTCGAATTGACCGAGGCAGGGAAAACACTGAAGGAGCAGGTGCCGCTGATCGTCGCGCAGTTCGATCGCGCGATCGATCTCACGCGTTGCGCGGGGCGCGGCGAAGTGGGGCGGCTCGCGGTCGGCATCATCAGCTCGGCGATGGTCGTGCCGATTCCGCGTGCGTTGCGCGTGTTCGCCGAACGCCATCCGCACGTGCACTGGTCGCTGCACGAGATGACGCCGGCCGCGCAGATCGATGCGCTGAAGGAGAAGCGGCTCGACGTGTGCTTCTTCCGGCTGTTCCAGGACGATCCGGCGATCCGCAGCGAGATCGTGGTGCGCGAAACGGCCGTGGCCGTGCTGCCGTCAGGCCATCCGCTCGCGTCGCGCGACGCGATCGCGCTCGGCGAGCTGGCCGGCGAGCAGTTCGTGTCATTCGGCTTGCGGCATTCGCAACTGGCGCGCTTCCTGCAGCAGAGCTGTGTCGATGCGCGCTTCACGCCGCGGATCGCGCACGAGGTCGTCGAGGTGCACACGCTGCTGTCGCTGGTGCGTGAAGGGCTGGGCGTCGCGCTGCTGCCCGCGTCGTCGCGGCAGATCTCGACGGGCGGCGTCGCGTTCGTGCCGCTGCTGCCGCCGGCGCTCGAGGTGTCGCTGCAGGCGCGCTACCGCGCGGACGATACGTCCGCGGTGCTCGGCGCGTTCCTCGACACCGTGCGCGAGGTCGCGGCGGAGTTCAGCGCGTAGCGGCGCGCATCAACATGCGAGCGACTGCGCGACCAGCGTACCGATCGCGTCGACCAGCGGCTTGACGCGCGCATGGCGCTCGCGCGGCCAGATCGCGTGCAGGTTGTAGTGCGTCGGAATCGCGATCGTGCAGAGTTCGACGAGCCGGCCGTCGCGGCGCGCATCCGCGGCGAGCAGCCCGCGCACCAGCCCGGCGCCGAGCCCGGACGCGAGCGTTGCGACGAGCCCCGCCGCGTTGTCGAACACGGCGATCGTGTCCGGTTCGACGGGTTCGAGGCCCGCCGCTTCGAGCCACGGAATCCACGACCGCTTCGTATAGCCGAGCAGCGGCAGCTCCAACACCTGTTCGGGCGTGAGCGGCGCGGTCAGCCCGTAACGTTCGAGCAGCGCCGGCGCGGCCATCGCGGTCAGCCGGTCGGGGCAGACCAGCGCGCTGTCCACGCCTTCCCATTCGCCGTAGCCATAGCGCAGCGCGACATCGATGTGGTCGAATGCATCGCGATCATGGCGCGGCGCTGACAGCACCGTCAGCGTCGTGCCGTCGAGCGTGCGCATCAATGCCGGCAGCCGCGCGGGCAGCCAGCCCTGCATCAGTTCCGGATCGACGTCGAGCCGGAGTGACGGCCCGGTCGTGCGCCCCTTCACCGACGACAGTGCGCGATCGATCTGCTCGAGCCCGTCCGACAACTGGTTCGCGAACAGCGTGCCGGCATCGGTCAGCATCACGCGGCCGCCGGCGCGGGCGAACAGCGGCTGGCCGATGAATTCCTCGAGCGAGCGAATCTGCTGGCTGATCGCGCTGTGCGTGAGCGCCAGCTGGCGTGCCGCGCTGGAAAAGCTGCCGACCCGCGCGGCGTGCAGAAACGCCTGCATCGACTGGATCGAAGGGTATCGCTTGAGCATCTGTTAGTCCGACTGACAGGGATTCGACGAAATGATCGCTGGCGCACCCGCGCATCGCGTTTCGATAATGCTCCGGAACCGCGCGATGGGCGCGGGCCGACCCAGGAATGCGAATCAGGAGACCGCGCATGATCGACATCGTCGTGAACGATACACGCCATTCGCTCGAGAATGTACCGGGGGATATGCCGTTGCTGTGGGTGCTGCGCGACCGGCTCAAGCTCACCGGCACGAAGTTCGGCTGCGGCAAGGGCCTGTGCGGCGCGTGCACCGTGCATCTCGACGGGCAGGCCGTGCGCGCGTGCCTGATTCCGGCCGTCGCCGCGCACGGGCGGCACGTGACGACGATCGAGGGGTTGTCGCCGGACGGGCGGCATCCGCTGCAACTCGCGTGGGTCGCCGAGGACGTGCCGCAATGCGGCTATTGCCAGCCGGGGCAGCTGATGCAGGCGGCCGCGCTGCTGAAGGGCGGGCAGCCGGTGGACGACGATGCCATCGTGCAGGCGATGTCGGGCAATATCTGCCGCTGCGGCACGTATGCACGTATTCACCGCGCGATCAAGCGTGCGGCGTCCGGCGATCCGTCGCTGAAGGCCGCGGCCGAACCCGCGAAGGAGGCGTGACATGCGCGACGATCACGCACCGGATGCACCGCATGGCGATGGCACGCCGCGCCGGCGTTTTCTCAAGCAGGGTTCGGCGCTGCTGGCCGCAGGCATCGCGATCGGCTTCCGGATGCCCGACGCGGCGGCCGCCGGCAAGCACGCGAGCGGCGATCCGCATCCGGCCGCCGGCGAATTCGAACCGAACGCGTGGGTGCGCGTGCTGCCCGACGACACGATCAAGCTCGTCGTGCACAAGCACGATTCGGGCACCGGCACGCGCACCGCGCTCGCGGCAGTGGTGGCCGAGGAGCTCGACGTCGATCCGTTCCGGGTCGACGTGATCACGCCGGAAGATCCGTTCTTCGCCGACTACCTTCATCCGCTGTGGAAAGTGTTCTCGACCGGCGGCAGCACGAGTGTCGCGATGGAGTACGACCGGCTGCGTCGAGCGGGCGCGACCGCGCGTGCGATGCTCGTCGAAGCGGCGGCGCATCAATGGGGCGTGCCCGCTTCTGCGTGTACGACGGCAGACGGCGCCGTGCTGCAGGCGTCGAGCGGCCGCCGGGCGACGTACGGCGCGCTCGCGCAGGTGGCCTCGCAGTTGCCGGCGCCGAAGCAGGTCGCGCTGAAAGATCCCGCGCAGTTCCGCTACATCGGCAAGCTGCGCAAGAAGCGCGGCGCCGCGCAGAAGGCCGACGGCTCGTTTCCGTACAGCATCGACGTGTCGCTGCCGGGGATGCTGGTCGCGGTCGTCACGCGTGCGCCGGTGATCGACGGCCGCGTGCGCAGCGTCGATGCGAAGGCGGCGCTCGCGATTCCCGGCGTGCGCGACGTGCTGCAGATTCCGCCGCGCCCCGACGTGCTCGGCGGCAACCAGGCCGGCGTCGCGGTGCTCGCGGACGACTACTGGTCCGCGCATCAAGGGCAGGCCGCGCTGACGATCGAATGGGAGGACAGCCTGTTCGAAACCTTCGACAGCAGCACGCTCGCCGCGCGCCAGGCCGCGTGGCTCGACGATCCGGCCGCGCGCGTCGTGCCGACGATCGCCGACGGCGATCCGGCGAAGGCCCATGCGGCCGGCGCGCGCACGATCGAGGCGTCGTATGCGATGCCGCACAAGGCCGCGAATCCGCTGGAGCCGATCAACCTCACGGTGTGGGCACGCAACGGCGGCATCGAGTACTGGGGCGGGCTGCAGGTGCCGTCGACCGCGATGGAAGCGGCGGAGGTGATCGGCGGCATTCCTTCGCATCGGGTGACGCTGCACGAGCTGGTGTCGGGCGGCAGCTTCGGCGCGCGCGAATCGAAGTACTGGCTGTTCGAGGCGACGTGGCTCGCGATGAAGACCGGCAAGCCCGTGAAGCTGATGAACAGCCGCGAGGACGAGATGCGCGCGCTGTTCTATCACGCGGCAAGCTACCACCGTGCGCACGCGGTGCTCGATGCGCAGGGCAATCTCGCGTCGCTGTGGCTGCGCGCCGTGATGCCCGCCTCGCCGCAGCAGTGGGAGCCCGGCTATCTCGAGCGCGCCGACCGGATGGATTTCAGCACGACCGAGGCCATCACGAAATGGGAGTTCGCGTATGCGGCGCCGCATCGCGACATCGGCTGGATCAGGATGGAGACGGGCGTGCCGACCGGCTGGTTCCGCGCGGTGAGCTACATCCCGAACGTGTTCGCGGTCGAATCGGTGATGGACGAGGCCGCGCACGCGGCGAAGCGCGACCCGGTCGAGTTCCGGCTCGCGCACATGCGCGACCGGCCGCGCCATGCGGCCGTGCTGCGTGAAGCGGCGCAACGAGCGGGGTGGGGCCAGCCGCTGCCGGACGGTGTCGCACTCGGCATCGCGACGAACCAGGCGTACGACA
This sequence comes from Burkholderia sp. HI2500, assembly GCF_002223055.1. Classification (NCBI taxonomy): domain Bacteria; kingdom Pseudomonadati; phylum Pseudomonadota; class Betaproteobacteria; order Burkholderiales; family Burkholderiaceae; genus Burkholderia; species Burkholderia sp. HI2500. The sequence goes on from NZ_NKFL01000006.1 coordinate 306,776, forward strand.
GCTATGTCGCGGTGGTCGCGCGGGTCGTGCGCAAGGACGGCGCGGTGCGCGTGGAGAAGCTGACGTGTGTCGCCGATTGCGGGATCGCGGTGTCGCCGGCCGGCGTCGACGAGCAACTGTACGGCGGCCTGATGTGGGGGCTCGGCCACGCGACGTCCGATCGCATCGACTTCCGGCACGGCCGCGTGCAGCAGTCGAACTTCGATACGTATCGCGTGATGCGGATGAGCGACATGCCCGATACCGACATTCACATCGTGCAGGGCGATCCGGCGAAGCCGGGCGGTGTCGGTGAGCTGTCGAGCCCGGCGGTGACGCCGGCGATTGCGAACGCGGTATTCCGGCTGACGGGGAAGCGGTTGCGGGAGACGCCTTTCGATTTGTCGGCGGTGGCGTAGCGTGACCGAACGTATGAAGTTTGACTCGCATCGGCCGCTATTCCGCTGATCAATGCGTCGACGTCGCAGCCGGGTCGACATCGGCGCATGCGTTCGCCCGCATCGTCGCGCGCAAGCGCCGATTCCGCACAAGTTCTCGCGCTGCTCGCGGGTGTTTCCCACTGGTTGGTGATGCGAATTTTTACCTAAGATGAAGCCATCATGCGCGTAATTCGGTGCCTGCACGTGCATGGAGGGAGGCGGGAGGCAGCGCCGGAGCGACGCCAGCGGATGTTGCCATCATGGATGCGAAAGTGTGCGCGTCGGCTGCCAGTCTCGCGACTGCAGCGACGCCAGCGGACGCGGCGGCAATCGCCGCGCGAACGGTGCCCGGCTGCCCGGGTCGAACCGCTCCGCTGCGCCAGGCGCTGGTCGCAATCGTTTGCGTTCTGGGGGCTGCACAGGCCGTGCTTGCCGGGGCTTCCGCCGAGGCGCTCGATCCCGCCGACACGGTGCGCATCGTTGCGCCCGCAAGCCCCGCGGATCCCGCCGGTCCGGGCGGGGCGACATCCGACACGGCCGTGCGTCAGGTCGTGCTGGGCATCATCAGTTTCACCCGTTGGCCGACGACACCCGTGCGCCTGCATCTGTGCGTCACGGGCCGGACCGACTATGCGCGCGGCCTGACCGATACGCTGCAGGCCGGCTCGACGCTGCTCGACGTGCAGCGTGTGCGCTTCGACGATCCCGCGCTCGGCATCGCCTGCGACATCGTCTATCTCGGCAACCTGGGCGCAGAGGAGCGCGCGCGCGTGGGGGCGGCGGTGGCCGGCCATCCGGTGCTGACAATTTCGGAACACGATCCATCCTGCACCGCGGGCGGCATGTTCTGTCTCAACGTCGATGGCGAGCGCGTGTCGTTCGACATCAATCTCGACGCGGTCGCACGCAGTGGCGTGCGCGTGCATCCGAACGTGCTCAATCTTGCGCGACGGCCGGGGGCACCATGACACGGCGCGCCCCTCCGGTCCCCCTGTCGCGCGTGTCGCGCCCGACGCTGCAAAGCGTGCTGCGTCGCGCGCACCTGCGCCTCGCATTCGTCGCCGTCACGATGGCCGCCGTGTCGTTGATCGTGGTGGCCGTGATTGCATTGCGTGCGTATGCCGGCAACAACCTGAACCTGATGGCCCGCTCGCTCGGGTATACGGTGGAGGCCGCGCTCGTGTTCGGCGACCGCATCGCGGCGGCCGAGGCGATCGGGCTGATCGCCGGCGATGAGGATGTCGCGCAGGTCGTGGTCACGGATAGCAAGGGCCAGCCGTTCGCGACGTGGCAGTTGCCTGCCGGCAGCGGGATCGCGCGGCTCGAGCGCGTCGTCGCCGACCTCGCGTTGCCGGGGCCCGTGACCGCGCCGGTGGTGCACGACGGCATCGTCGTCGGCCACGTCGTCGTGCGCGGCCGTGGGCATCAGTTCTTCGGATTCCTGCTTGGCGGCGTGGGCGGCATTCTCGGTTGCCTGGCCGTCAGCGTGATCGGTGCGTATATCAGCTCGCAACGCCTGCTGCGCAGCATCGTTTCGCCGTTGCGCGCGCTGGCGGGCGTCGCCCACGCGGTGCGGCGCGAACGTGCGTTCGCGCAGCGCGTCGAGCCCGCATCGATTGCCGAACTCAACCAGCTCGGCGACGACTTCAATGCATTGCTCGACGAATTCGAAGAGTGGCAGAACACGCTGCGCGACGAGAACGCGTCGCTCGAACACAAGGCGACGCACGATGCGCTCACGGGGCTGCCCAACCGCGTGCAGTTCGAGTCGCGTCTCGCACTCGCCCTCGGCGAAGCCGGGGTGACGGGGCAGCGGGTCGCGATCCTGTATCTCGATTGCGACCGCTTCAAGGAAATCAACGACTGCCTCGGCCACGACGCCGGCGACGCGGTGCTGATCGGCATCGCGTCACGGCTGCGCACGCAGGTGCGCGAGACCGACCTGGTCGCGCGCCTGGGCGGAGACGAATTCGCGGTCATGCTGCCGGCCGTGCGCGACGCGGGTAGCGTATGTCGTATTGCTGACGAGATCTTGTCCGGTATGGCGCCGTCGATCGAGCTGTCCGACGGCCGCGTGGTGGCCACCATGATGAGTGCCGGCGTTGCGCTGTATCCCGATCACGCGTCGGACGCGAGCGGCTTGCTGCGGGCGGCGGATGCCGCGATGTACCGCGCCAAGCGCGCCCGGCCAGGCTCGTGGCAACTGGCCGAAGGGGTCGCGGGGGCGGCTTGAGGTCCATCGTTTCACGCTGCGGGCGAGGCCGCGGCAGTGGGTTGGAAGAGCGCTCGCGATGCGCGTGCAATCGAAGGGGTCAATGATGAACAACACGTTTCCGGTGGGCATTGGGCGCATGTGCGTCGGCAGCGCGCTGCTTTTGTGCATGCTGCTGGGAGGCTGCAAGACGCCGCCGCTTCATCGTGGATTGACGCAGACGCAGGTCACCGCGCTCAAGTCGGCCGGTTTCCAGGAAACCCAGCAGGGTTTCGAGTTCGGCTCGACCGGGCCGATCCTGTTCGATTTCGATCGCTACAACCTCAAGCCCGATGTGCGGCGGATCGTCGAACGGATCGGTCGCACGCTCCACTCGGCGGGGATCAACGGGGTACGGGTTTATGGATATTCGGACCAGGAAGGCGTGGACAAGTATGACGTCGAATTGTCCAGGCGGCGGGCGGAGGTCGTCGCCCTTGAACTGGTCGACGTGGGGCTCGATGCGAAGCGCATCGCGGTCGTCGGGAAAGGGAAGAGCGATCCGGTCGGGGACAACAAGACGCCGGGAGGCAGGGCGCAGAACCGGCGGGCGGCGATCGTGGTGTCGCCGCGGTGAGCCGATGAGGCGGCGCGTGGCGTGTCGGTATGCCGTGCCGACGCGCACGGCATACCGCCCGTTGTAACGGTTTGCCATCATTGGCCCGAACATGTCCGAGCGGTCGTGTGCAGGCGACGAGCCTTGATGTTCGCGGAATACAGAACGCTCATCGACCGAATTCGTCGTCGCCAACGGGTGGCCGCTCGATTCATTGGAAATCAAAAGCCGGATTGCCCGAATAAGATCGTGCCGCTTTCATGAACGCTGCATCGCCGGACGCGCATGCAGCGACGGACGGAACGAGTATGGCCATCGAACCCAAGGATCTGCTGCCGCACTTCGAACGCGAGATGACGCTGCTGCGCCGGTCGGTGCAGGTGTTTGCTCAACGTTTTCCGAAGATAGCCGCTCGGCTGGCGATCACCGGCGAGCATTCGGACGATCCGCACGTCGAACGCCTGTTGCAGTCGTTCGCGCTGATGGCGGCGTGTCACGACATGCGTCTCGAAGATGACGTGCCTGCGTTTACGCACGGCTTTCTCGACACGCTGCACGGCGCTTTCCTGCGCCCGTTTCCATCGTGCGCCATTGCGCAATTTCATGGCGACCGCAGCAGCGAACTCACTGCGCCACGCGTCGTGCCGCGCGGCGATCGGCTGATCGCGCCCGTCGGCAAGGAAGTATTCCGCGTCGCGGACGACATCGCGATCGTGCCGCTGACGGTGTCGTCGGTGCGTTACACGACATCGTCGATCGCGCCGCGCGACGTCGCGTTGCCGCCTGAAACGACCGGTCTGCTGACCTTCACGTTCGAGCTGACTACGCCGAAGGCGACGTTCGCCATCGTGCCGGACACCGTGCGCCTGCACTTCACCGGTGCGCGAGAAATCGTCGCGGCGCTCACCGATGCCGTGTTGCTCCTTGCCGGCCGAAGCTTCGCCGAAGCAGGCGATTCAACGCGCTGGAAGCGCCTGCCGGACGCGGCATTCACGGCCGTCGGCTTCGAGCCCGCCGATGCGCTGCTCGACGTGCAGCCGGACGACGCGCTCTGGCCGTTCCACTTGCTGATGGCGTATTGCGCGGTGCCGGAGCGCTTCGACTTTGTCGACCTGGACATGCGGGCGATCAAGCGAATCGCCGGTGGCAGCCATCGCGTCGCGCTCCACCTCGCGATCGCGGGCGTGCATCCCGATTCGCACCGCGCACAGCGCCTGGCTGCCGCCACGGCCGGCCACGTCCGGTTGTTTTGCACGCCGGTCGTCAACCTGTTTCCCGACGACGCGCAGCCGATCGAGACGCGTGCCGGTTGCGCCCATTACGCGGTGACGGCGCTCGCGCAGGCGGGCGCGCCGCGCACGGCGATCTGGTCGATCGATACCGTGCGTCAAGTTTCCGACTCGGGCACGTCGACGCTTGCGCCGTTCCGGTCGCTGCGGCATGGCACGGACAGGCGTGCCGGGTTGTTCTGGACGATGTTGCGCGACGAGGCAAGGCGGGCACCGAGGGAGCCTGTCGATCCCCGGACCAAGAAGACGGAGGTGGCCCCGCCGCCGGCTCCGGCCGACGTTGCGGGGTCGCTCCGCGGTGTCGAACTGGAACTGGTCGACCAGGATGGGCGCCCCGCCGATCCCGGCCATCGCAAGCTGGAGATCCGGCTGTCGTGTACGCAGGGCGATCTGTCCGGGATGCAGGAGCGCGAACTGGCATTGCCCGCGGGCGATCCGGCGGGCACGGTCATGCTGCTGAACCGGCCGACGTCGAGCCGGCCGCCCGCTTTCCGCTACGGGGAGTTGTGGGACCTGCTGTCGCTCCTCGTGCCGCAGGCGATCCGGCTGGACAAGGGCGGCCTGACCCAGCTCAGGCGGCTGTGTGGACGCTGGGCGGAAGACGCCGTCGACACCGGCCGGCGCTTCGATGCGCTCGTGTCGTTGTCGACCGCGCGCGTGCGGTGCTGGCTGCCCGGCAAGCCGGCGTCGGCTTTCGTGCACGGGCTGGAAGTGCGGCTGGTCGTGGACGAGCAGCGGTTCGCCGCGTTCAGCCTGAGCGGCTTCGCGCAGGTGATGGACCGCTTTTTCGCGCCCTACGTGCCGGTCACCAGTTTCGTGCAGGTCGTGCTGTTTTCGGCCGCTACCGGCGCGCCGCTTCGGCGCGGCGCCCCGCGTCCGGGCACCCAGCCGCTGGTCTAGTTTTTCGATTTTCAGGGCCCGAACGAAAACGTTTGCGGGTATCTTTCAAGCGTTCGGGTTTTACCCTACATTATCGGGGCTGCGGGCCGGCGAGCCGGCTCATGGAACCTGAGATCACACGCAAGGAACAAGAATGAGTTTCGCTCCGAACGGGGGTATTCCCAGTGGATTGGGCGGTGGTGCGCTCGGCTCGTTGAGCGCGCTCGGGGGGCTCGCCGGCCCTGTGGCGTCGAGCGTGGCCGGCAGCGTCGGGCCGCTCGCCGGCCTGGCCGGGCACGTCGACACCGTCCAGCGCGCGATGCAACTCGCGCAGACCGGCTTCTCGCTGATGGACAAGACGCCCGGCGCGATTGCCGAAGCGATCAACAGCGCCGCCAACCCCGCGCGCCTGACCCAGCTCAATCGTTACGTCACGCTCGATACACCACTCGGCCCGGATGTGCTGCTGGTCAGCGCGGCCGTCGTCGACGAGCACGTGAACCGGTTGCCGGAGATCCACCTCGACCTGCTGTCGCATCGCCACGACCTGCGCCCCGAGGACCTGATCGGCCAGCAGGTCAAGATCCGCTTCGACCAGCAGGCGCGCCTGTCGACGCTCGAACGCGTCGTTGCATCGGGCGCCGCCGACAACGACCGTTACTTCGACGGCTACGTCGCGTCGTTCGACCGGGCCGGCAACCCCGGGAACGTCACGCAATACCACCTGACGGCTGTGCCGTGGTTCTGGTTCCTGACGCGCTCGACCGACTGCCGGATCTTCCAGAACAAGACCGCGCAGGACATCCTCACCGAGATCTTCCAGGAACACGGTTTCTCCGATTTCGTGTTCGACATCCGGACGAACCAGAAGCCGCTCGAGTACGTCGTGATGTACCAGGAGAGCTACTACAACTTCTGCGCGCGGCTGATGGAGCAGGAGGGGCTCGTGTGGACGCACCGCTACGAGAAGGACAAGCATTTTCTCGTGATCGGCGACACGAACCTGCTGTTCCGCCCGATCGACGGGCTCGCCTCCGTACCGTTCGCCGCGACCGAGGCCAGCGAGGACAGCGGCATCGACCAGTTGCATGAAGGCCGGCGCTTCGGCGTCGGCAAGGTCACGTTCCGCGACTTCAATCACCAGAATCCGTCGTCGCCGCTGATGCTGGTGGAGGCCGGGCCGCAAAACCTCAAGCATGCGCGGCTCGATGCGACCGAGCGCTTCGAGCACCAGTCGCTGTACGACCACGGCGACGACGGCCACCGCTATGCGCGTTTCGCGATGGAGGCCGAGGAGGCGCAAGCCCATCGCTATACCGGCGGCGGCTACGCGTGGCGCATGACGACGGCCGGCGCCGTGACCGTCGCGAATCACCCCGTCCTCGAGAACAACCAGGATTACGTGATTCTGCACGTGCGTCACGAGGCCGTGAACGACTATACGCAGCACAGCGCGAAGCTGCCGTACCGCAACAGCTTCTCGCTGCTGCCGAAGAAGGTTCCGTACCGTGCGCCGCGCGCGACGCCGAAGCCGGTGATTCACGGCACGCAGTCCGCGATCGTCGTCGGTCCGAAGGGCGAGGAAATCTATACGAACGGCAGCGCGGTGAAGGTGCATTTCCCGTGGGACCGGCGCGGCAAGAAGGACGGCTCCGATTCGATGTGGGTGCGCGTGTCGCAACCGTGGGCGGGCGACGGCTGGGGCGCGGCCGCGATTCCGCGGATCAAGCAGGAAGTGCTGGTGGCGTTCAATCAGGGCGATCCGGACAACCCGGTGATCGTCGGCCGCGTGTTCAACGGCGAGCAGGGCAATCCGTATCACGGCGCGGCCGGCCAGACGATGGGGATCAAGAGCCAGACGCACAAGGGGCAGGGGTCGAACGAAATCCGCATGACCGACACGAACGGCATGCAGGAATTCTTCATGCACGCGCAGAAGGACATGAACACCGTCGTCGAGAACAACGAGACGCACAAGGTGCTGGGGCCGATGCGTACCGTGCTGGTGGCAACGGGGAGCGAAGAGAAGCAGATCCCGCAGGGCAACCTGACCGAGACGATCGCCGAGAAACGCAGCACCACGGCGACCACCGTCGAGGTCACGACGCCGGCCAAGGATGGCGGCGGCGGTACGCAGGTCTACATGGCCGAGCGCGGCATCCTGCTGAAGGTGAAGGACAGCTCCATCTCGCTCGCGCCGGAAGGCATCCGCCTCGAGCACAAGGGCTCCGTGATCCTGATGACCGACGACGGCGTGATGGTCAACGGCAAGCGCATCGACCTCAACAAGTAACTCGAACGAAACCAGCCATGCACTACGCAATCCATGAAGGCACATTCGAGCTGCCCGACGCGGCGCTCGATCGCACCGTCAATATGCTGATTCTTCCCGTCGGCCCGGGCGGGCTGAGCCTCGTCGTGTCCCGCGGCCGGCTGCGCGAGCAGGAGTCGATCGATGCGTTCGTCGAGCGCGAATGGGCGCAGGCGTCGCGCACCGCGCAGAATCTGAACGTGCAGTCGAGACGCCCGGTGACGGTCGGGCGAGCGGAATGCCCCGGCGTGCAAACGGAATCGACGCATGAACAGGACGGCCGCACCTTTCACCAGATGCAGACGGCGTTTCGGCTCGATGCCGGCGGGCAGGTGATCGTGATGACGTTGACCAATGCAGCGCCGCTCAACGACGAACAACGTGCGCTCGCCGCGCGCATGCTGGAGAGCTTCCAGCCGCGCCCGGTTGCGCCCACGCTGGTTTCGGATGCCGGCCGCCCATGAGTCAGCCGGCCGCTCGTAAGGACGATCCCTTTACCCACACGACGCTCGCGGGCGACCTGCTCGGCATGGGCGGGTCGCTGCTGGGCGGCCTGGGGATCGGATGGGCGCTGACCACGATAGCGGAAGGTCTCGTGTTCGGTGCATTGGGTGCGCTCGAAATCGGCACCGGCGGCTTGGCGACGCCGATCGTGCTGGCGATCGGTGTCGGCGTGGCCGCTTACATGCAAGGCTCGGGTCTCAACGACAAGATCGATGAGGCCGCGAAGGGGCTTGGCAATGCCATTTCTCCGCCCGAGGAGAAGGGCACGATCCAGAACGGCTCGCCCGATGTGTTCGTCAACGGGAAGCCGGCCGCACGCGCGGCCGACGGCGCGGACATGGATCCGGTTCTGTGCAGCGATCACCCCGGCCCGCAATTCGTCGCGCAAGGGTCGGACGTGGTGTTCATCAACGATCTGCCGGCGGCGCGCGTTGACGACAAGACCACCTGTGACGGCACGATCTCGAAGGGCTCGCCGGATGTTTTCTTCGGCGGCGGCACGAAGACCGTGCGCGACATCAGTGCAGCGCGGCCGTGGGTCGCCGGACTCGGCGCGGCGATCGGTATCGCGCTTGCGCTCTGTGGTCGAGGCAAGGGAAGCTGGGGCGATTTCGTCAAGGGCAAGCTGCCGTGTCTCGCAATGAATTTCGCGGCCGGCCTATTCGGTACATGGCTCGGCAGCAAGATGCAGCCGTCGGCCGGCCATCCGGTCAACGTGATCACCGGCGGCAAGATTCTCGACGGCAGCGACGATACGGACTTCGTGTTGCCGGGCCCGCTGCCGATCGTCTGGCGGCGTTTTTACAGCAGCCACGACGATCGCGCCGATGGCCTGTTCGGGGCCGGCTGGAGCGTGCCGATCAGTGTCGAGTTGAGGTTGGCGCGAGAGAACGGCGTCGTCACGTCGATCACGTACTGGGACGAACAGGGGCGCGATATCGAGTTCCCGGCGGTGCCGCCGGGTGAGAGTCATTTCAGCGTGCCGGAAGGCATTTACCTGATTTGTACGGCTGGCGGTCACTATGTGGTCGAAACGGTCGATGGTGTGTATCGCGATTTCGGCCGCGCGGGCAGCGATGCCGACAGCGAGACGCTCAAGCTACGGCGGCTGGAGGATCGCAACGGCAACTGGATCGAGGTCGAGCAGGAATCGGCAGATGAGGTCGTGCGGCCGGTGCGGTTGTATGACAGCGCAGGTCGCGTGCTGACGCTGGGTTACGAGAAACCGCATCTTCGACGCATTGCCACGATCGAACTGACGCGTGGCGTGGACGGTGAACAACCCGACACGCTGGTGCGTTATGCGTACAACGACGCCGGCCAACTCGTGGCCGTGACCGATCGCAGCGGCCACACCGGGCGACGGTTCGCCTACGAGCATGGGTTGATGGTCCAGCACACGCTGCCTGGCGGCTTGAACTGCTTTTATGCGTGGCAGGGTGTCGGCCGCGACGCGCGTGTCGTGCGCCATTGGACCGACGACGGCGAGGCGTACACGTTCGACGCAGACCTCGCGCAGCGTTCGGTGACGATCACCGATCAGATCGGACGCGTGACGCAATGGACGTGGAACGAGGATCAGCAGCCGACGCGCTACACGGACGCCGAAGGGCATGTCTGGCAGCTCGAATGGAATGCGATGCGGCAGCTGGTGAGCACGACCGACCCGGCGGGCCATGTCACTCGCTTCGAGTACGACGAGCGCGGGCGGCAGACGCAGCGCATCGACGCGCTCGGCCAGGTCGAGCGGACAGAATGGAACGGACACTACGATTTGCCTGTTGCGGAAATCGATCCGACCAACGCCCGATGGATCTATCGTTACGACGCGCGCGGCAACCTGACGATGGCGCGCGATCCGGCGGGTTTCGCGACCGAGTATTACCGGGACGCGCGCGGGCTCGTGCATACGATTCGTGACGCGCGTGGTGGCTACAAGTTCCTCGAATGGAATGGCCGGGCGCAGTTGACCTCGTATACCGATTGTTCCGGCAAGGTCACACGGTTTGCGTATGACGCACGCGGTGCGCTCGCGCGGGTGACCGATGCGGCCGGGCAGGCCACCGTTTACGAAACGGATGCGATGGGGCGGGTTACGGGGATCGGGACGGCTGATGGCGCACGTCAGATGTTCCGTTACGACGCGGCCGGAAGGCTGATTGAGGTCATCGATCCGAACCAGCGCAGCACGCGCTATGAACTCAATCCGCGTGGATTGCTCTTGTCTCGCACGGATGCGGCGGGCCGGATCGTGCAGTTCGGCTATGACGACGCGTTCCGGTTGGCGAGCCTGACCAACGAGAACCATGAGACGTATCGCTTTCAGTATGATCATCGCGATCTCGTTTCCGCGCAGATCGGTCTCGATGGCCACAAGCGTACGTACGAGTACGACGTGTGCGGTCAAGGAACGATCGTACGCGATGGGCAGCTCGAGACGCGATACGAGCGCGATGCGATCGGGCAGCTGACGGCGAAACAAGCCGCGCACGAGCGTTGCGAATACCTGTATGACGAGGCCGGCCGGATCACATCGGCCGAGTTGTACACGCTTGCCGCTCGTGGGCCATCGTTGAAGAATCGGGTCAGCCTGAAGTACGACAAGCGTGGGGAAGTCGTCGAGGAATACACGCCGACTGGCTGGCTCGCGCACACGTACGACGAGCTTGGCAATCGTGTCAGCACGACGATTTCCGGCGAGCGCACGATCGACTGGCTGCATTATGGGTCCGGACACGTGCACCAGATTCGTTTCGACGGTGCCGCGGTTGCGGACATCGAACGGGACGATCTGCATCGTGAGGTGCTGCGGACGCAGGGCAAGCTGACGAGTCACTTCGGATATGACGCGGTGGGGCGCCGCGCGCGGCAAAGTGCGCAGCGCGGCGCGGCGGGCAGCGAGTTGCTTGCGAAGCAGTGGCAATACGATGCCGCTGGCGACGTGATCCAGAAGCGCGATCAGCGTTACGGCACGACGAGCTATCGGTATGACCCGACAGGGCGTATCGAACAGGCGGCGGGGCCGGGATTGCCGTCGGAAGTATTTCGCTGGGATGCGGCGGCCAACCTGGTGTCGAGCGATCATCCGGGCGGGTATGTCGAGCACAACCGGCTCAAGATGTTCGAGGACAAGCGGTTCGAGTACGACACGTATGGGCGGCTCGTTCGCAAGCGCAGTGGGCATGGCCCGGCTAAAGAGCTCACGCTTGAATACGACGATTGGAACCAGCTCAAGACAGTCGTGACGAAGGACCGGCTCGGGATCGCGACGACGCATTTCGAGTACGACGCGTTCGGTCGGCGGGTTCGGAAGCTCAATGGGAGTTATGCGAGTACGGATTTCCTGTGGGACGGCATGCGGTTGGTGCAGGAGACGTATCACGACCGTCAGGGCGAGGAAGCGCTGACGTACTTGTACGAGTCCAATAGTTATGTGCCGCTGGCGCGGATCGATCAGGGTAAGGCGGCGGCCAATGATGCGGATGTGCGGGATGCGGTTTATTACTTCCACAATGATGTTTCGGGGTTGCCGGAGGAATTGACTGACGCTGGTGGCGAGCTGGTTTGGCAGGCGCGCTACAAGGTGTGGGGCAATGCGGTGCAGGAGGAGTGGGTTGCGCGGGTGTCGCAGCGGCCGACAGCGGTGTGGGGAGAGGTTCAAGCGGCTGCGTCAGCGCCGGCGCACGCACCGCGACCGCAGAATCTGCGCTTCCAAGGGCAGTATCTGGACCGTGAAACGGGGCTGCACTACAACACGTTCCGGTTCTATGATCCCGATATCGGAAGGTTCATCAATCCGGATCCGATCGGGCTGATTGGCGGGATGAACTTGTACCAGTACGGATCGAATCCGATCGTATGGATTGACCCGTGGGGATGGGCGGCCGATAGGTTGCCGCGCACCAACGGTCGTTGGGACGGTGAACCTGGGAACAGCAACTGGTATTCCGACAATGCGAAAGTAAATGCCATTACAGGCAATGATCCGATTCCTTTCAAGGGGGGGCGTCCTGACTTCTCGACATGGTCAAAGGGTACGTTGACCTTCGAGAAAGACGTTCTTAACGGTACGCGGACTGATTTCCCAACGGTCTATGCTGAGCTTGGTCGTATCAAGGGAATTAGTGCGAACGCCGCCAAGAATCTCTTGAAAGAGAAGGGACTTACACCCCATCATTTGAGTGCGACGGAAATTCAGTTCATTCCATCTGACCTACATGGGAATGTCCCGCACACGGGATCTGCGGCAGATATGAGGAAGACGCGATGCTAGACAAACTTTCGCAACTCGGAGCAACTCCTGACAAATTGTCGTCGGAAAGGAAGATGCAGCTTTTAGCTTCCTTGGAGGCCGAGGTTGGCCTGCTTCCGGACGACTATAGAAACCTGTTGCTGCATTTCGGCGGGGATATCGAGTTCAATTCGCTCATCAAGTTTCGTTCTGATGAACCGTCACCGTGGGCAGCACAGGACGGTACCGATTCTTTAGAGCTTCTCTACGGACTGTCGAGCAAATACGGATCGACAATACTCGAGAGGTTCGAGACATATAAGGGCCGTATTCCGGCTGATTGGATTCCAATCGGAGAAGCACCTGGTGGAAATCAAGTCTGCCTCAGAATTCATCCAGCAGGTGCTCGATCGGTTGAGTTCTGGGATCATGAGAGCGAGGTCGGTCCGGGCTTGCGGCCACGCGGTACGGGCTTGACGAAAATCACCGACACGTTGCAGGAGTTTGTTAGCCGACTCACGCCGGAAGATCCGCCGGAGAATGCGCCTCGTGCTGTAAAGGTGGATCTTCAGTTTTGATATGTACGCGGGGCTATTCCCCACGTCCAACTCTGCCCAAGCCTCCGACACACGCACCGGCGTGACCCTGTGGGTTACGACCGGCGCGCTGCAACCGCACGACGGGCAAGATCCGGAATTATTGCAGGATGGAATAGGTGCTCCGTTAGCGGGGACCGGATCCTGCACGTGCGTCACGAGGCCGTGAACGACTATACGCAGCACAGCGCGAAGCTGCCGTACCGCAACAGCTTCTCGCTGCTGCCGAAGAAGATTCCGTACCGTGCGCCGCGCGCGACGCCGAAGCCAGTGATTCACGGCAAGCAAAATGCGTTCGATAACGGAGTGGTCTCCCCCAATGGAAAATGGGAAGGTATTTCCGGAAATGGTGTAAAGATTTACAGTTTGGTCGAATGATGGTGGGGATATTAATTCTGAATTGTTGGGGTGGGTTGATGGGCGCGGAGTTGAGGGGGATATTTGAGAAAAGATTGCAAGAGATTTTAAAGGAAAATATAAGCGAGCGAGGTGTCAAGATATCAAGGGGCGAGATCGTTGTTGAGCGAGAGGGTATGGGTAATGGGCGCATCGGATTCAGATTTCTGAGAAATGCAAACGGATATATTCTTTCTGCTGCCGCTGATTCTCCTAGTCTTCAGGATTTTTATGCGAGCAGAAATCCTCCATACAGACCGAAGATACCAACTGGTCTGGTTATGGCGATGAATACGTCTATGGAAACGGTAAAATCATTTTCCCCGAATGTCGGTGGGGCAATTGATCTGCCGCGGGATGAGGTGGAGGTTGAGTCGGCATGTCGATGGATATGTGAAAAGGTAGCGAGTATTTATTTGCCGAGGGTAATAAATGTGGTGGAGGTCAATTCTGGGTTGGTTCGAGATGTAATGGAAAATCCAAATTACTATTCATACCCGTTTCTGACCATTGTTTTCGCTGCAAAGAGAAATGGTATCGGCCGGAATGAGCTTGATACTGATTTTTTGCTGGGTAAAAAAGTGTCGGGGAATAAGTCGTTCGATGGTGAAATTTTGAAGGAGTATTTGTAGGATATGACGCGGTGGGTCGTCGTGCGCGGCAAACTGCGCAGCGCGGTACGGCGGGCGGTGAGTTGCTTGCGAAGCAGTGGCAATACGATGCCGCTGGCGACGTGATCCAGAAGCGCGATCAGCGTTACGGCACGACGAGCTATCGGTATGACCCGACGGGGCGCATCGAACAGGCGGCGGGGCCGGGATTGCCGTCGGAAGTATTTCGCTGGGATGCGGCGGTCAACCTGGTGTCGAGCGATCATCCGGGCGGGTATGTCGAGCACAACCGGCTCAAGATGTTCGAGGACAAGCGGTTCGAGTACGACACGTATGGGCGGCTCGTTCGCAAGCGCAGTGGGCATGGCCCGGCTAAAGAGCTCACGCTTGAATACGACGATTGGAACCAGCTCAAGACAGTCGTGACGAAGGACCGGCTCGGGATCGCGACGACGCATTTCGAGTACGACGCGTTTGGCCGGCGGATCCGGAAGCTCAATGGCAGTTATGCGAGTACGGATTTCCTGTGGGACGGCATGCGGTTGGTGCAGGAGACGTATCACGACCGTCAGGGCGAGGAAGCGCTGACGTACTTGTACGAGTCCAATAGTTATGTGCCGCTTGCCCGGATCGATCAGGGGAAGGCGGCGGCTAATGATGCAGATGCGCGGGATGCGGTTTATTACTTCCACAACGATGTATCGGGGTTGCCGGAGGAATTGACCGACGCGGGTGGCGAGCTGGTTTGGCAGGCGCGCTATAAGGTGTGGGGCAATGCGGTGCAGGAGGAGTGGATTGCGCGGATGCCGCAGCGGCCGACAGCGGTGTGGGGCCAGACGCAAGAAGCTGCGCTGCCGTCGGCCCAAGTACCAAGACCACAGAATCTGCGCTTCCAAGGGCAGTATCTGGACCGCGAGACCGGACTGCACTACAACACGTTCCGGTTCTATGATTCGGATATTGGTCGATTTATTACACAAGACCCTATTGGTCTGAATGGTGGCGTAAACCTATATCAGTACGCACCTAACTCACTGACATGGATTGATCCTCTTGGGTTAATGGTTTTGTATCGGTCCATGAGTCTTGATGAGTATAGTGGGCTTATGGAATCCGGTAAATGGACTATTAATGGCAATATGGAAGGGAAGTGGTTTGCTGAGTCTTACCAGGATGCGGTCAGGTGGGGTAATACGATGGGACATGGCGAGGGGGCTTTTAGTGTGGTGCAAGTAGACGTGCCTGATGATATAGCAGGAAAAATGCACAAGGATCCACACCTCGATGGAATTGGGCCTGCACGATATGCTGAGATAGAAGATCTTAATAATCCGAGATCAAGGGTCACTTGGAGTAAAGAGGTTAATTATTCTGGCTGTAGGTAAGGGTTGGAGGTGTCAAGTGCATTCCGTTAGAGTGGTTTGGATTTCTGAGGCGAAGGGGGGGAGGAAAAAGCCTCCCGCGGCAGGAAAATATTATTCTGTGTCTCGATTTTCTGAGGATGTTAATTGGCAAAATAATGCGTGGAGTGTTGTTTTTGATTTGGGTGATCCTTTTGAGTCAAATGAAGGAATGGTGAGTCTTGGTGAGGTTGATTTTCTCGTGGATAATGCCCCGAAGGAGCGAATGATAAATCATAAAACATTTGATATTTATGAGGGTCCCAAGAAGGTCGCGGAGGTAACTATACTTGATTAATGTAAATTAAGAAGAATGCATCGTGCGGGCACAGCGGAAAATGGCGCTGTGCTGGGGGGCATATGTCACCACGTCCACAGTGCCCGTGCGTCGTGGCCATAGATCCGGTGGCTGGTTCGCAAGCTCAGTGGGCATGGCCCGGCTAAAGAGCTCACGCTTGAATACGACGATTGGAACCGGCTCAAGACAGTCGTGACGAAGGACCGGCTCGGGATCGCGACGACGCATTTCGAGTACGACGCGTTTGGCCGGCGGATCCGGAAGCTCAATGGCAGTTATGCGAGTACGGATTTCCTGTGGGACGGCATGCGGTTGGTGCAGGAGACGTATCACGACCGTCAGGGCGAGGAAGCGCTGACGTACTTGTACGAGTCCAATAGTTATGTGCCGCTTGCCCGGATCGATCAAGGGAAGGCGGCGGCCAATGATGCGGATGTGCGGGATGCGGTTTATTACTTCCACAACGATGTTTCGGGATTGCCGGAGGAACTGACCGACGCGGGTGGCGAGCTGGTTTGGCAGGCTCGCTACAAGGTTTGGGGTAACGCGGTAACGGAGGAATGGGTCGCGCGGATGCCGCAGCGATCGATGCCGACTTGGAGGGGTGTACAGGGGACGTCGTCGGTAGCGGTTTCCGTGCCGCGGCCGCAGAATCTGCGTTTCCAAGGACAATATCTGGATCGAGAGACGGGGCTGCACTACAACCTTTTTCGATACTACGATCCTGATACTGGACGCTATATCAGCCCGGATCCGATCAAGTTGGTCGGTGGAACTAACCTATATCAATACGCTAATAGTAATCCGATAAACTGGGTTGATCCGCTTGGGTTGTTCGGATGTGATCCCAAGGCACGTAAGCACATTCTTTATGGTGATAGCCCTACCAGCGGTGGGCATATGTGGCCCGGTAATCCGGGGAAAACCGTATTTCCGGAATCTTGGAATGCGACAAAGATAATTTCGGAGGTCGATGGTATTGTTAATTCCCCGAGCACTAAATGGTATGCCCAGACAGGAACTGGGGGGCTCTAACTAAGGCAGGGGAGCGGGCCACATGGGTGTCTTGGGAAGTTCGAGATGGCGTGCAAATTCGCACAGTTTATCAGCCGGCTATCGGTAGGATAGTGACGGCGTTCCCTGATAGTGGACCTATTCCGATTTTGCCGGAGGCGAAGTAAATGAAGGATTTGGAGAGATTGAGGGTGCTTGGAGGAAGATTTAAGAATCGTCTTCCGGATCAGGTTATAAGTTTTTCTTTGGGGTACATCGATTTTAATGAGGCTCCTTTGGCGCTTGATGCTTTGTGCAATTATATTTGTGAGCATGATGTTGAGGTGTCGAGAGAAGAGTATGGTGAGATAGTTTCTCTGAATGAGATTTTTGGTTCTCCTCTTGGAAAGAAAATAATCTCATATTTGAAAAATCTATGTTCAGGCATTCAAAGAAGCGAATATTTCAAAGGCTGATGCCACCGGATATACGTGGCACCATCTGAACGACTTCAATCCTGAGACGGGGCGCACGACGATGCAACTGGTTGAAACGCAAGCACATATCGACACTTTCCCGCATGCGGGTTCGGCGGATCAATTTGCAAAGCATTTTGGCGTTGCATACGATTCCGCCGAGGCCGTACGGGTCGCCCAAGAGCAGGGATGGTTGAAGGGGCGTAGTCCCAAACGAGGATGCTAACGGAGGAAGTATGAAGCAAAATGAGTTCTCGAAGTCTGGACCCGCAATTGACCGATCGGGCATAGAGAAGCTCGAGAGCGATTTAGGCGTCCAGCTACCGGAAGCGATGAAGGGGCACTACCTGAAGTTCAATGGTGGCATGCCAGTTCTCGACGGGTTTCCAATGGAGGATGATTGGGAGCCGATATGGATCCATGAATTCCTTCCTATCGGAACGCAGGACGCTAGCAAGCCTAACGTTCAAAGCATTTATGCGCGAGTCGCGGGTCAGGGAGGATACCCTCGAACCTTTGTTCCATTTGCCACTGATCCTGGCGGTAATCTTTTCTGTATCGACACTGATAGCGGTGCCGTACATTATTGGTTGACCGACACCTACGACGAAATGTTGACGGACTTGGAGAATCGCCAGAAAGCTGATCGGCGTCTGACTGATTCATTTGACCAATTCATCAGCTCGCTCGTTTCTGAAGACGAGGCATTCGGCTAGCGTTCGGTCCTGCGAAGCGATGGCAATCCACGGCTGGGCGAACATTTGTAAGAAAGTTGAAACTGATCAAGCTCGCCAAGTCGCTGACCGGCCGCACCTTTCACCAGATGCCATTAGGAAGTGAGTATGTTCGATATCGAGTCACATAAAAAATATCTCGAATCAGTTCTTGCTGCTGGAAAGCTCGATAACCTTGCTCGTTTTGGTGTTTGGTGCTGTATTGGACTTACGCACGATGATTCAATATTCGAATTCCTTGCTACGCATGCAGGAAGTGCAGGCGCACAGATCAGACAGAGAGTCGGCGACTACCTGGATCAAGTGTGGAATGGAAACGAAAACTCCAATCCGCTAAGTGATCTGGAGCAGGTGGACTGGGATCCTGATGCAGTCGAAATGGAAGACGACGCTGCGGCCCAGGGGGCGACTGATTTGCTGGCGGGGCTATCCTTTTTGGCTCAATGGTGTACTGGGCACAATGTTGAACGATTGGTTGCATGCGCCGAGGTTCTGATAAATCGGATTGACTACTTGGAAAGTTTCGAGTTGATTGGTGGGCATGCGATGAATCCGGTTGAAAATGAAATGAACGCACAGAAGAACTTTGCCAGGGATCTTGTTGCAGGAATCTTGTCCGATCAGGACAAGAGGAAATATCACGAGTGGCTATTCAATCTCGGAACACCTTGAACAACAAACCTGTGCTGCGAGCGTTGTAAATAGCGGCGGTGTGCTGCGGGAGTATCGCCGGGACTCTATGCAAGTCCTGCAGGGGATGTGATGCACCCGCTGCCATAGGCACCCGCACCGCGGGGGCAATGTGAGGACAAGGAGACGGGTCACATCTTGGAACCTCCTTGGTTGAAGAGAAGAGGTCACGTGATGTTTTGAAGCGCGTAAATAAAGTGGATCGGTTGCTTATGAGGAAAGAATATTTCTGTTCCAGAACAGAGTTTCCATGTGGCCTCGGAGAGATTTTCACGGAATTTGTTGATGGTGTCGCGACGCGCCAGATTAGTCGACCTGACAATGGATCTGTCTACGCGTCGTCATCCCGGCACGATTGGAATCCTGATATTGGTTTTTTGCTATTTGACGGGATGAAGGACGAGCTTGAAATCTCACCACATGACGAAATCAACGAGGAGGATTTCGAGCGCGCCTGGAATGCTGCCGTGGGAAACGTTTCTTAACGACATAGGAAATGTGGGATACCCGTGAAAATCACCCCCCCCCTCAGGTCGCGCAAGTCTTATTCGTGTCCGAAGATCGGTGGAATGTGGCTAATCGATGATGCATGTTTTGTGTCGGGCGCGATGTGCAGATCCTGATTGGATGGGCAGGCTGATCATCACGCAACTGTAAGGGCCAACGTCGCACGATACGGTCGCGCTGTGCGAAGTCGCGCATCGTGCCGAGTAGGGCAGCCACAGCCGGCCTCCCCCAAACACCTCACCAACCGATATTGCAAGACGACCGCGACGTCCCCGCACCGCCCGTCGCCGTGCACTTCGTCCCCGCGCCGTTGTCATAAAACGTCCGCGTTTCCGGCTGCGGCACCGAAGGATCGAACGGATTCGGCGCCCCATGCGGACCGCGCGGCGCATCGTACGGCCGCTGCGGCGCATACGAACCGCCACTACCAGCAGGCCGCGATCCGTTAGCGCGCAGGTATTCATTCCAGTTCTCCGCGCGCTGTTCATATCCAGGCACCGCGCGACCAAAACTATCCTTCCCACCCGCACCAATCGCCACGCGGTTCGAGGGCAATACCAAATCGGGCTCGTGCTCAACCGACGGCGTCGGCACCACAAGCGCATCGCTCGTCACCCGCAACGGCCGCGTATCAGGCGTATCGAACGGACCGCGCTCCGCCGGTGCTGCGTACTCCAGGCGACTGTGGCCCATCCGCGCCGCATGCCCGTCATCTCGAGCCGCAGCCCGACGCTCTGACCGAAACACATTGGCACCCACCGACCGATCGGTCAGCGAATCGCGTCCGGAAGCATCGGCGGTAGAAACAGAAAGCGCACACGCGATCGCGGTGGCGGAAGAGAGGCAGAAAGGGTGATTCATCAGCGTTCCGAAGCAGGTGATATGCGATGAGAAAAAAACGGCAGATCACTGGCTGGCGGCTGGGCGACGGACGGGCGTCGAAGCGGCCCTGAAGCGACTGCGAGGCGCTGCGTACGCGACTCACAGGAAGGCTGGCTGGATTGCAGAAGCGAATTCGTATTATTTCATAAAAATAACAACTAGCTTCCAAGTGTTTAGTTTTGTTTGTAAACAGTAGGATTGACCGCTTCGACCGACCGCCCCGAGTTGGTGCCCACCAAAGCAATCATCAGTTGATTGATTTTCGGCGATCAGACCCTTAGCAGCCCGAAAACGCGCCGCACGAAATCCAAGATCGCCGAAAGCCAAGCGCAGCAAGGCAACCACCCGATCCGACTCATCCAATAGCAACCCAATTGCACCCCTGGCAAACGTTCTTGCCCCTCACGCGGTTGCGCCCCCATCGCCACCCCCACCGCCAAAACCCTCCGTGTTTTCCCTCGGTCGACCGGCATTTTTGACAGACGATTTAAAAACGCCCATATAATTTCGACTGCCTTGCCAATGGCTGTCGGACCATCCCTCCGAACAAGCGATTTGGCAAGCGGGGCAGGCGAAACGCTTGCGCAATGCAAGACGCATCACGATGTCTTTCCGAACCAGACGTCCCCTTTCGGGGACTGCAAGAGCCGGGCCCCGCTACGCAACATTCCGCCGGAGTTCCGTCTTCTATGTGTCTCGGGCGTGTCCCATGTCCTCGCCCCGGGTGCTGTTCGATTGCGCAAGTCATGCCGCCTTTGCCCGTATGACTAAACAACATCGAGGAGCTCCCAGATGACGTTGTCCCGTCTTACGTCCATTTCCGCCGCCGTGCTGTTCGCCGCCGGCGCCGCCGCCGCGCAAGCGGAAACCGTGAAGATCGCCATCGCTGGTCCGATGAGCGGTTCGGTCGCCCAATACGGCGACATGGTGAAGGCCGGCGCGCTGACCGCGATCGAGCAGGTCAACGCTGCAGGCGGTGCGGGCGGCAACAAGCTTGAAGTCGTGATGATGGACGATGCATGCGAACCGAAGCAGGCCGTCGCCGTCGCCAACAAGATCGTCAGCCAGAAGATCAAGTACGTGATCGGCCACGTGTGCTCGGGTTCGACGATCCCGGCCTCCGACATCTACGAGAACGAAGGCATCGTGATGGTCACGCCGTCGGCCACCGCGCCGCAACTGACGGAAGGCAAGAAGCGCCACTTCATCTTCCGCACGATCGGCCGTGACGACCAGCAAGGCCCGGCCGCCGCGCACTACATCATCAACAACGTGAAGCCGAAGAAGGTCGCGGTCCTGCACGACAAGCAGTCGTACGGCCAGGGCATCGCATCGTCGGTGAAGAAGGACCTCGAAGCCGCGAAGATTCCGGTCGTGCTGTTCGAAGGCATCAACGCCGGCGATTCGGACTACTCGGCGATCATCACGAAGCTGAAGTCGCAAGGCGTCGACTTCGTCTACTTCGGCGGCTACCACCCTGAAATGGGCCTGCTGATGCGCCAGGCGCGCGAGCAGGGCGTGAAGGCCACCTTCATGGGGCCTGAAGGCGTGGGCAACAAGGACGTGACGGCGATCGCCGGCCCGGCCTCGGAAGGCATGCTCGTCACGCTGCCGGCCGACTTCTCGGCCGATCCGGCCAACGCGGCGCTCGTGAAGGCGTTCGCGGACAAGAAGCGCGACCCGAACGGCCCGTTCCAGATGCCGTCGTACGCCGCGGTGAAGATCATCGCCGACTCGATCGCCGGAGCGAAGACGACCGATCCGACCAAGGTCGCCGCGTACATGCACAAGACGACGTTCGACACGCCGATCGGCAAGGTCGCGTATGACGCACAGGGCGACCTGAAGGCGTTCAAGTTCGTCGTGTACACGTGGCACAAGGACGCGACGAAGACCGCCGCCAAGTAAGACGGAGTACCCGCCCGCGCATTCCGCCCTGTCCGAGACCCGGACGGGGCGGGTGCGTATTGGCCGCGCATCTGCCCATTGCGCGGCCATGGGGCGGCCCGAGACGACACCGTGCGTTGCGCGCGGCCACGCCGTGATCCGGCGACGGCAGGCGACACGACGCCAACGGGAGCTTCCCGCACATGACTGACTTCTTTCCCCAATTCGCCCAGCAGCTGGTCAACGGCCTGACGCTGGGTGCGATCTATGCGCTGATCGCCATCGGCTATTCGATGGTCTACGGCATCATCGGCATGATCAACTTCGCCCACGGCGAGATCTACATGATCGGCGCGTACGTGGGCCTCGTGACCCTCACTGCCATCGGCATTTCCGCCGGCTATCCGCTGCCGCTGGTGCTCGGCGCCGCGCTGATCGTGTCGGTGATCGTCACCGGCCTGTACGGTTTCGCGGTCGAGCGCGTCGCGTATCGGCCGCTGCGCGGCGGCCCGCGCCTCGTGCCGCTGATCTCCGCGATCGGCATGTCGATCTTCCTGCAGAACTACGTGCAGATCGGCCAGGGCGCGCGCGACGTGTCCGTGCCCGTGCTGATCTCCGGCGCATTCGACATTCACCTCGGTGGCGACTTCGACGTGACCATCCCGTATTCGCGCCTGATGATCGTCTGCGTGACGCTCGTGCTGATGATCGCGCTCACGCTGTTCATCTCGCATTCGCGGATGGGCCGGGCGTGCCGCGCGTGCGCCGAGGACATGAAGATGGCGAACCTGCTCGGCATCGACACGAACCGCGTGATCTCGTTCACGTTCGTGCTCGGCGCGATGCTGGCGGCCGTCGGCGGCGTGCTGATCGGGCTGACGATCGGCAAGCTGAACCCGTATATCGGCTTCGTCGCGGGCATCAAGGCGTTCACCGCCGCGGTGCTCGGCGGGATCGGCAGCATCCCGGGCGCGATGCTCGGCGGCGTGCTGCTCGGCCTCGCGGAAACCTTCGCCGCAGGCTACATGCCGGCCGAGTACAAGGACGTCGTCGCGTTCGGCCTGCTCGTGCTGATCCTGCTCTTCCGCCCGACCGGCCTGCTCGGCAAGTCGGACATCGAAAAGGTTTGAGGGAGACGCAGATGAGTCAAGTCATTTCCGTTCGCCGCCCGGCCGCCGACGCTTCGATCGGCCAGGCGCTGAAAAATGCCGTGGCCGCCGCGTTCCTGACGGCGATCCTCACGATTCCGGTGCTCGGGCTGCAGCTGAAGCTCGAAGGCTACCAGGTGGTGCTCACGCCGCACTGGCGGCCGGTGTGGATCGCGGTCGCGGGCGTGTTCCTGTTCCAGCTGTTCAAGCCGTGGCTCGTGCGCGCGAAATCGTCGGTGAAGCTGCCGGCGCTGCCCGCGATGGGCGCGCAGCAGCAGCGCGTGATCGTCTGGGTGCTGCTCGCGGTCGGGCTCGTGTGGCCGTTCTTCGGCTCGCGCGGCGCGGTGGACGTCGCGACGCTCGCGCTGATCTACGTGATCCTCGGCCTCGGGCTGAACATCGTGGTCGGTTTCGCGGGGCTGCTGGATCTCGGCTATGTCGGGTTCTATGCGGTCGGCGGCTATACGTACGCGATGCTGAACCAGTACTTCGGGCTGTCGTTCTGGGAATGCCTGCCGCTCGCCGCGATCGCGGCCGCGACGTTCGGCTTCCTGCTCGGCTTCCCGGTGCTGCGGCTGCGCGGCGACTATCTCGCGATCGTCACGCTCGGCTTCGGCGAAATCATCCGCCTGCTCGCGAACAACCTGACGAGCCTGACGGGCGGCCCGGACGGCATCTCGGGCATTCCGAAACCGACGGTGTTCGGCTTCGAGATGGCGCGCAGCGCGAGCGTCGAAGGCGCGAAGACCTTCCATGAACTGATCGGGCTGGAATACAGCGGCGACCATGTGGTGATCTTCCTGTACCTGCTCGCGCTCGTGCTGGTCGGCTTCACGCTGTTCGTGACGAGCCGCCTGATCCGCATGCCGATGGGCCGTGCGTGGGAAGCGCTGCGCGACGACGAGATCGCATGCCGTTCGCTGGGACTGAACCCGACGCGCATCAAGCTGTCGGCGTTCACGCTCGGTGCGGCGTTCGCCGGTATCGGCGGCGCGTTCTTCGCGGCGCGCCAGGGCCTCGTGAATCCTGAATCGTTCACCTTCATCGAATCGGCGCTGATCCTCGCGATCGTCGTGCTCGGCGGGATGGGCTCGCAGCTCGGCGTGATTCTCGCGGCGATCCTGCTGACCGTGCTGCCGGAAGTCGCGCGCGGCTTCGCCGAGTACCGGATGCTGATCTTCGGTCTCGTGATGGTGTTGATGATGATGTGGCGTCCGCAGGGCCTGCTGCCCGCGAGCCGTCCCCACGTGGAGCTGCCGCAATGAGCGCGAATACGGAACTGTTGAAGGTCGCCGGGCTGCAGATGCGCTTCGGCGGGTTGCTCGCGGTGGACGGGATCGATTTCGACGTGCGTCGCGATGAGGTGTTCGCGATCATCGGGCCGAACGGCGCGGGCAAGACCACGGTGTTCAACTGCGTCGGCGGCTTCTACAAGCCGACCGGCGGCGACGTCGTGCTCGACGGCCACGCGATTGGCGGGCTGCCGAGCCACAAGATCGCGTTGAAGGGCCTCGTGCGGACGTTCCAGAACATCCGCCTGTTCAAGTCGCTGACCGTCGTCGAGAACCTGCTCGTCGCGCAGCATCGCAAGGTGAAGGCGGGGCTGCTGCCCGGCCTGTTCTCGACGCCCGCGTATCGCCGTGCCGAGAAGGAAGCGCTCGAACGCGCGGCCGTGTGGCTCGACCGGATGGGGCTGACGTCGGTCGCGAACCGGCCGGCGGGCACGCTGTCGTACGGGCACCAGCGGCGCCTGGAGATCGCGCGCTGCATGATCACCGAGCCGCGCCTCCTGATGCTCGACGAGCCGGCGGCCGGCCTCAACCCGCAGGAGAAGATCGAGCTGCAGCACCTGATCGACAAGCTGCGCCGCGAGTTCGGCGTATCGGTGCTGCTGATCGAGCACGACATGAGCCTCGTGATGGGCGTGTCCGACCGCATCCTCGTGATGGAGCACGGCCGGCCGATCGTGATCGGCACGCCGGAAGCGGTCCGCAACGACCCGCGCGTGATCAAGGCGTATCTGGGGGAAGAGTGATGCTGAAGCTGGAACAGGTTCATACGCACTACGGCGCGGTCGAGGCGCTCGCGGGCGTGTCGATCGAGGTGAACAAGGGCGAGATCGTTACGCTGATCGGCAGCAACGGCGCCGGCAAGACGACGCTGATGATGACCGTGTGCGGCACGCCGCGCGCGTCGTCGGGCCGCGTGCTGTTCGAGGGCAAGGACATCACCGCGATGTCGACGCACCAGATCATGCGGCAGGGGATGGCGATCTCGCCGGAAGGGCGGCGCGTGTTCCCGAGCCTGACGGTGCTCGAGAACCTGAAGATGGGCGGCTTCTTCGCGAGCCGCCACGAGATCGACGACGGCATCGAGCACGTGTTCAAGCTGTTTCCGCGCCTGAAGGAACGGGCGACGCAGCGGGCCGGCACGATGTCGGGCGGCGAACAGCAGATGCTGGCGATCGGCCGCGCGCTGATGAGCAAGCCGCGTCTGCTGCTGCTCGACGAACCGACGCTCGGTCTCGCACCGCTCGTGATCGCGCAGATCTTCGACATCATCCGCACGATCCGCGACGAAGGCGTCACGGTGTTCCTCGTCGAGCAGAACGCGAACAAGGCGCTGGGTGTGGCCGATCGCGGCTACGTGCTCGAAACGGGACGCGTGGTGCTCGCCGATACGGGCGCGAACCTGCTCGCGAACGATCGCATCAAGCAGGCGTATCTCGGCGGTTGATGCCGAAAGCCGCCGGCCTGCAACGGGCCGGCGGCGCGTCCTCTTTGCTTTCTCGTGCAAGGCCGGTTCCCGGCCTTGTCTTCATCCGATCCGGAACGTGCTTTTCAGAACGTCGCGCAGATGCAGCGCGGCGCGATTGCTGTCGTCCGTCAGGATGGTGATCAGGTGCGGCGGAAGATCGGGCAGCACGATCCCGGCGACGTGGCTCGTCAGGTTGCCGGACACGCGATCGTGTTCGATGAGGCCGACCGCGAGGCCATTTGCGATACACGCCTCGACCGCCGGCGAACTGGCGCTCTCGAGCAGCATCCGGTGCGGGATCTTAGCCTTCTTCAGCGCGTTCAGCGCGGTGTCGCGGTACGGGCAGCCCTGCAGTTGCACGGCGATCGGCAGCGGCGCGTCGGGATTGAACTTGAAGGTTCGCGCGGCGACCCACACCGGATGGGTCTTGCTGAGCAGCTCGCCGTGCGGCGTCGCTTTCGGCACCACGGCGATCGTGATGTCCAGCTGGCCGCGCGCGAACAGCGACTGCAGCTCTTCGCTGGAGCGTGCTTCGACCGTCAGTTCGAGCAGCGGCCGGTCGGCGGCGAAGCGCGGCAGGAATTCCGCCATGAAGTGCGCGGCGTACGAATCGGGGATGCCGAGCCGCAGCTTGCCGGTCAGCATCTGCGGCGACAGCGATTCGACGAGCCGGTCGTGGCTCAGCAGAAACTCGGTGGTGTCGCTCAGCAGCTTGTGGCCGTACTGCGTGAGCTCGACGGCCTGGTTGTTCCGCGTGAACAGGCGCTGCGCGACCATCTCCTCGAGCTTCTGGATCTGCGCGGTGACCGACGACGGGCTGCGATTCACATGAGCGGCCGCATTCTTGAAGCGGCCGAGCTTCGCGACGGCGTGGAAGGTTCGCAGCAGGTCGACGTCCAGGGTGCGCGGCATGATTTGGTTTTTCCGAATCAGTGATTCAGGTAATGTCGATTGACGGAATTATTGAGCATCCCATATTCTCGGTCAACAGGCAGGCAACGGCACGGAACAGCGGGGCATGTGGCACGCCGACGGCACCCGCTCCGTGCGGAACATCGTGCCGTCGGATCGATCCGGCTACGACGGCGGAAACCTTCCGTTGTACGAATCGACTGCGGAAACGCTCGACCGCCACGATCGCGAACGCCGGCATTCCGCGTATCATCGTCAAAGGGCTGACGTTGCAGCGCGCCCTCCGGGACGACGCCGATCTGCAGTATCACCGCCTCGGGCTCGAACCGATTCGCCCCGGGGATCTGGCAGACCCGCGCCTGTCCCCGGCAACTTTCTGAGAGCCGTCGCCCCATGCAGCTATTCCTGCTCCAGCTCGTTTTCGTGTTGTCGTGGAGTTCCGGCTTCATCGGCGCCAAGCTCGGCGCGGAGACGGCCGGCGCGTTCAACCTGCTGTTCTGGCGGTTCCTGCTCGTCACGCTGTGCCTCGCGATCGTCCTCAACCGGCAGCTCGCGCGCCTGACGTGGGAGAAGCTGCGCTATCACGCGGTGATCGGCTTCCTGTCGCAATTTCTTTACCTGGCCTGCGTGTATGTCGCGATTCAGCATGGCCTGCCGCCCGGCATTGCCGCGATCGTCGCCGCGATGCAGCCGCTCATCACGGCCGCGATGACGTCGCTCGAAGGCAGCGAGCGCAGCGGGGCGCGCCAGTGGGCGGGGCTCGTCGTCGGCTTCGTCGGCGTGGGCATCGTGATCGGCGGGCAGTATGCGCTGCCGGCCGGGTCGGTCGGGCTCGTGATGTACCTGCTGCCGCTGGTGTCCGCGCTGGGGCTGTCGATCGCGACGATCTATCAGCGGCGCCGCGCGCTGACGGCCGCGCGCAGCAACGAGGATGGGCTGTTTCTGCCGCTGTTCGTGCAGGGCTGCGTGAGCCTCGTGCTGTTCGCGGTGTGCGGGATCGTCACGGGCGACCTGCACGTGCCGACCCAGCCGAACGTGTGGGTGTCCGTCGTGTGGCTGACCGTGTTCTCGACCTTCATCGCGTACCTGTCGTTGTGGGCGCTGCTCAAGCGGATGCCCGCGACGCGCGTGGCGACCCTCGTCTATCTCGAACCGCCCGTGACGCTGATGTGGGCCGCGTGGATGTTCGGTGACCGGATCGAGGTGACGACCTATCTCGGCATCGTGGTCGTCGCGATCGGCGTGTGGCTGGCCGGCAAGCACGTGGAACGGCCCGCGCGGGCGCGGCGGGAGAACATGGGGGCGGCCGGCCGTTGATGCACTGGTTGCGCGCGCGGTTCCGGTGTAGCGTCGCGGTACTGTCATGCTCCGCGAAGGAACCCGATGAAAGTCAAACGGATCGTCGCCAATATCGACACCCGGTCAGTCGACGACGCCAAGCGCTTCTACCAACGGATCTTCGGCCTCGACCTGCTGATGGACCACGGCTGGATCGCGACCTACGGCAATGCCGAGCAGATGGACGTGCAGATCAGCTTCGCATCGCAGGGCGGATCGGGCACGCCGACGCCCGATCTGTCGATCGAGGTCGACGACGTCGATGACGCACTCGCACGCGTGCTTGCGGCCGGGATTCCGGTCGAGTACGGCCCGGCTGACGAGCCGTGGGGCGTGCGGCGGTTCTATGTGCGCGATCCGTTCGGCAAGCTGGTCAACGTGCTTGCGCATCGCTGATTCCGAAATACATCGCGGTGAGCTGCGTCGTGCCCGGTCACGCCTGGGCGTGACGGGGGGCGTACCGAGCGACGTCAATGTGTAGCCGAATCGGCTTCGATCGTAGCCGGTTGTGCTACATCCGGGCAATTCGTCCGAATCGGGACAAAATCGGCAACGCGGGCTGTATCGGGTAGCCAGAACGCCGGTGCATCACGCATGCAACGCCAACCCCTTCACCGCCTTGTCGACCGCCTTCTTCGGCCCGCGCAGCGCCAGCCCGACGAAGTCGAGGTTCTCCGCATCGCCGGCCCGAAACACGTCGCGGTTGGCCGCATCGTGCCCGGTCGAAAACATCGCATGCACGTAGGGCACGATCGTGAGCTCGCGCGACAGCGCCTGCCGGTGCGCGGCCTGCAGGCCGTTCAGGTCGGCCGCGAACACCAGCATCGGCTGGCCCAGCATGCGGCCGTAGCGGCGTCCCGCCGCATCCTCGTAAGGCTCGCCGAGCGCTTCGGGCGCTTCGGCCGCGACGCCCGTCGCGAGAAACGCGACGACATTGAGTTTCTGCCACGCGGCGAGATCGTTGCGCACGATCAGCGCGACCTTGGTATCGAACATGAGTGCTCCTTGTAGAGACGCTCATGATCGGCTGCCGCGCGCGATCAGTCTGGAACGTTTGTGCAGAGTTGCCGGTAAGCGGCCGGCGTGATCCGGTACGCGCGGCGGAACCAGCGGCCCAGGTGGCTCTGGTCGGCGAAGCCGACGTCCGCGGCCGCCTGCGCGGGCGTGCGGCCGGCCGCCAGCAGCCGGCGCGCGGCACGCAGCCGCAAGCGCACCAGGTACGCGTGCGGCGACGTGCCGAACGCGCGCTGGAACAGCCGCGTCAGCCGGAACCGGTCGATCCCGGCGACATGCGCGAGTTCGTCGAGCCCGATGTTGCCGTCCATGTGTTCATGCAGCAGATCGCGCACGCGTGCGATCGCGGGCGGCACGACGGCGCTTTCCAGCACGAGCGACCCGCGCAGTTCGCCGCCGAGCCGGATCAGCAGGCGGTCGAGCGTCTGGTCGCGCGCGAGCTTGCCTTCGTTGCCGTGGATCGCGAGAAACGCCTGGCGGATCGCGTCGACGAGGCCGCGATCGTCGACGAGCGTATGGCCGAACGACGCCTCGACGCCGCCGAGGCCCGGCAGGTCCAGCCGGCGCGCCGCGCGCTCGACCCACGCTTGCGGCAGGTACAGCATCCCGTAGGTGAAGCCGCCGGCTTCGGGCGCATGGCCATCGTGCAGCGCGCCCGGCTCGATCAGGATCGCGCGGCCCGGCACGCTCGTGTGCACCGACCGGTGGCACTGGAATTGCTGGACGCCCTGTTCGGTGAAGCCGACCAGCATGTCGTCATGATCGTGCGCATCGTAGGCATGGCCGTTGAAATGCGCATGCAGGCTTTCGATGCCGGTTTCCGCATCGCGTCGCGCGACGAGCCAGTGGCCGGTTGTGTCGATGTGCTTCGCGGGTGTCGTCATCGGATGCGTCGCGCGTTGTCGTTGCGTGACGAATAGTGTACGCAGGTCGCGGGGCAGCGGGGGCGGGTGCGCATCATGCTTCGTTTGCCGTCGCCTGTTCGTCGCGCGCATATTGCGCGGGCGGCCGGCCGACGTGGCGTGTGAACGCGACGCTGAAGGTGCTCGCGGAACTGTAGCCCACGCGCCCCGCGATCTCGGCGATGCGGCCCTCGTTGCGGCGGAGCAGATTCTTCGCGAGCGCCATGCGCCACGTGAGCAGGTATTCCATCGGCGCGACGCCGACTGCGCGGCTGAAGCGTTCGAAGAAGGTCGAGCGCGACAGCGCGGCTTCCCTGGCGAGCTCGACGACCGTCCACGGGTGCGCGGGGCGTGCGTGCATCCCGCGGAGCGCGGCGGCGAGACGGCTATCGGCGAGCCCGCGCACGAGGCCGGGCGACGCATCCGTGCCGGCCGAGAATCGCAAGGCCTCGATCAGCAGCACTTCCACGAGTCGCGACAGCACGAGTTCGCGCGCGGGCCGCTGCGCACGCGATTCGTCCCGCACCAGTTGCACGAGCGTGGTCAGGCGCGGCTCGCCGCGCACGTGCACGTATTGCGGCAGTAGCGACACCAGCAGCGCAGCGTCGGGCGAACTGAAACTGCAATGGCCGGCCATCATGCGCGTGTCGACCGGGCGGTCCGCGTCGCCGATCCGGTATTCGCCGTTGTCGAGCACGACCGGGGCGGCCGTTTCGACACCCGGCGGCGGTAGTTCGAAGCTGGAGATCGACACGCCGTAGGCAGCCGGAATCAACACGAAATCGCCGGGCAGCAGCTCGATCGGCGGATGTCCGTCGATCGCGACGCGGCACCCGCCATCCAGGACCGCGCAATAGAACGGCTCGCCGGCGACCGTCCGGCTGATGCGCCAGGGGCTCGCGCCGTGAACCAGCTTGGAATACCGCGTGCTCGGTTGCAGCAGCGTCACGACCTCGGCTAACGGATCGATCATCGCCGGACTCTCGCAAATGAAAATCGGATTTTCGATTGTAGCGAATACGGATCCGGCCATCTATCGTACGAACCCATGCTCAACACATCACAGGAGTGAGTTCGCATGAAGACCGTATTGATCACCGGCTGTTCCTCCGGCTTCGGCCTCGAGATCGCCCGCTATTTCCTGGCCCGCGACTGGCAGGTCGTCGCGACGATGCGTACGCCGCGCGAGGGCGTGCTGCCGCCGTCGGCGAACCTGCGCGTGCTGGCGCTCGATGTCACGAACCCCGACAGCATCCGCGCGGCGATCGATGCCGCCGGCCCGATCGACGTGCTCGTCAACAATGCAGGTTTCGGCGCGGCCGCACCGGCCGAACTGATGCCGATCGACACCGTGCGAGCGCTGTTCGAGACCAACACGATCGGTACGATCGCGGTGACGGAAGCCGTGCTGCCGCAGTTGCGCCGGCGTGGGGCCGGCGTCGTCGTGAACGTCACGTCGAGCGTCACGCTGAAGGTGCTGCCGCTGCTTGCCGCCTATCGCGCCAGCAAGGCGGCGGTCAATGCGTACACCGAATCGATGGCGCTCGAACTCGCGCCGTTCGGCGTGCGTGCGCATCTCGTGCTGCCGGGGCGTGCGCCCGACACGCGTTTCGCCGACAACGCGCGCGCGCACATGCATGGCTTCGAGCACGAGGCTTATGCGGAATTTGCCGCGGCGGTCTTTGCGCGCATCGTGGACGAATCCGCGCCGGTCACCCACGCGCAGGACGTCGCCGAAGCGGTATGGCGCGCGGCGACCGATCCGTCGAGCCCGATGCGCATTCCGGCCGGCGCCGATGCCGTCGCGTGGGCGGCGGAAGCGGGCTGAGGCGGGCCGAGGCTCGTCGGCGCGCGCGAGCGGTTGTTTGCCGGCGACCGGCGCCTGGGTGATGCAGGATGACGCCGGCCTGCAACGGGCCGGCGGCGCGATGCCACGCGCGCGGCGCGCCCGGCGTGCCGTTACAGCGCGCGCCGGATCGCCTGCTCGAGCAACGACAACCCGAGATCGATTTCCGCGTCGCTGACGGTCAGCGGCGGCGCGATCCGGAACACGCCGCCCATGCCCGGCAACTGCACGATGTTCATGCTGAGCCCGAGCTTCATGCATTCGCGCGTGATCTTCGCGCCGAGCCCGTCCGCCGGTTCCTTCGTGCGGCGATCCTTGACGATCTCGACGCCGAGCAGCAGCCCGCGTCCGCGCACGTCGCCGATGCAGTCGAAGCGTTCCATCAGGTCGAGCAGGCCGCGCCGGAGCCGGTCGCCCATCACGTTCGCCCGCTCGACGAGCCCGTCGCGCTGCACGACATCCAGCACGCGCAGGCCGACGGCCGCCGGCAGCGGGTCCGACACGTGCGTCGTGTAGAACAGGTAGCCGAGTTCGTGCGCGCGTTCCTCGATTGCCGCGGACGTCACCATCGCCGCGAGCGGCAGCCCGGCGCCGAGCGTCTTCGACAGCGTCAGGATGTCGGGCGTCACGCCGTCGCGCTGGCACGCGAACATCGTGCCGGTGCGGCCGACACCGGTCTGCGCCTCGTCGAGGATCAGCAGCATCCCGCGTTCCTCGCACTTGCGCTTGAGCGCCGCCATGTAGCCGTCCGGCAGTTCGATGATCCCGCCCGAGCTGAGGATCGGTTCCGCGATGAACGCCGCGAGGTTGCCGCTCGACTGGCGATCGATCAGGTCGAACGCGTAGTCGAGTTCAGCCAGATAGTCGTAGGCGCCGTTGTGCTCGAAGCGCGGCCGGTACGTGAACGGCGCCGGAATCGCGAACGAGCCGACGGCGGCCGGCCCGACGCCCTTGCGGCCGGCGCTGTAGGTGGCCGACGCGGCCGCGCCGGTCATCCCGTGCCACGACTGCGCGAAGCCGACGATCTCGTACTTGCCGGTGACGAGCTTCGCCATCCGGATCGCCGCTTCGTTCGACTCCGCGCCGGTGCTGAGCAACAGCGCGCGATCGAGCCCGGCGGGCGTGACGTCGGCGAGGCGCGTCGCGAGGTCGACGACCGGCCGCGACAGCATCCCGCTGAACAGGTGGTCGAGCTTGCCCGCGTATTCGCCGATCACGGACACGATCTCCGGATGGCTGTGGCCGAGCACCGCGCTCATCTGGCCCGACGTGAAATCGAGGATCGCGCGGCCGTCCGCGTCGTACACGAAGCTGCCCTTCGCGCGCTCGATGATCATCGGCTCGAACGTGCCGCCGTAGCGGACCAGGTGCTGCGTGGCGTTGCGCCAGAAGGTCGGGTCGTCGTTCAGGGACATCGGGCGTCTCCAGGAAGGGGCAGGGGGCGCTTGCAGTCTAGGTGCGCGTCTGGTTTGATGGAAACGAATAGTTCTAATGCAAGGTAGAAAAGGAGCTAATACCTTGGCGCTTTCGCTCGAAATCGACCTGCTGCGCTCGTTCGTCGTGATTGCCGAGGTGCGCGCGCTCAGCCGCGCGGCCGCGCGCGTCGGCCGGACCCAGTCCGCGCTCAGCCAGCAGATGAAGCGGCTCGAGGCGGCCGTCGACCAGCCGCTGTTCCAGCGCACCGGGCGCGGCGTGGTGCTGACCCATCCGGGCGAGCGGCTGCTGGTGCATGCGCAGCGCATCCTGCGGCTGCACGACGAGGCGATGGCCGACCTGTGCGGCACGGGGTTGTCGGGGACGATCCGCTTCGGCTGCCCGGACGATTACGCGGAGGTCTGGCTGCCTTCGCTGCTACGGCAGTTTTCGAGCCAGCATCCGCAGGCAATCGTCGAGGTCGTGTGCGGGCCGACGCCGCGGCTCATCGAGCAGCTGGACAAACGCGCAGTCGATCTGGCGATGATTTCATTGCCGGACGACGGCGCGAACGACGACATCATTCGCCGCGAGCAACTGGTCTGGATCGGCTATCCGGGGCTCGAACCCGCACATTTCGATCCGTTGCCGCTGGCGCTGTCCGATCGCGACACGCTCGACCACGTCGCGGCCTGCGAGGCGCTGGATCGCGCGGGCCGCGATTACCGCGTCGCGTATGCGAGCAGCAGTCTCGCGGGGCTGATCGCGCTGGTGCGTTCGGGGCAGGCGTTCGCGGTGATGACGCAGACGGCGGTGCCGGCCGACCTGGCGATCGTCACCGGCGATCCGCGCTTGCCGCCGTTGCCGGCCGTGGGTATTACGCTGAAGTTCGATCGCAAGCGGCCGTCGCATCTGACGGCGGCGTTCGCCGAGCATATCCGGCTCACGCTGCCGCTGTTGTGATGCGCGCGGCCGCCGCGCCGACGCATCACTCGACCGTCGACGAGGCCGACATCGTTGCCGGGCCGCGTGCGTCGGCATCGGCCGCCGCATCGCGCATGCGGATCGCCGCCTGCATGCCGGACAACTTGAGTTCGGTCTCCTGATATTCGTTGGCCGGCTCGGAATCGGCGACGATGCCGCAGCCCGCGAACAACCGGCACGCGCCGCCGTCGACCAGCGCCGAGCGCAGCGCGACGATGAAGTCGCCGTTGCCGTGCGCGTCGATCCAGCCGACGGGCGCCGCATACCAGCCGCGATCGAAGCCTTCATGCGCGCGGATGTGGTCGAGCGCTTCGGCGCGCGGATGGCCGGCCACGGCCGGCGTCGGGTGCAGCGCCGCGATGACCTGCAGCAGCGTCGCGTCCGCCTTCAGCGTTGCGCGGATCGGCGTGCTCAGGTGCTGCAGCCTCGGCAGCCGGTGCAGCGACGGTTGCTCGGGCACGTCGAGCGTGCGCGACAGCGGCGCGAGCGCCGCGCGGATCGCGTCGACGACGAGCGCGTGTTCGAGCCGTTCCTTCGCGGAATCCATCAAGGCCGCGCCGAGCGCGCGATCGTCGTCGGGCGTGGCGCCGCGCCGGATGGTCCCGGCCAGCGCATGCGTGCGCACGTCGCCGGCCGCGACACGCGCGAGCCGTTCCGGCGTGGCGCCGACGAAGCAAGCGCCTTCACGGCGGACCGCGAACAGGTGCGCATGCGCGTCGCGCTTGCGCAGCCGGCGCAGCAGCGGCGCGATGGCAACGGGCCGCGCGTACTGCTCGAGCACGTCGCGCGCGAGCACGACCTTGCCGAACGCGCCGCCGTGGATCGCGTCCACCGCGCGCCGGACTTCGTGCTGCCATTCGCTTGCCTGCAGCGCCTGCGTGTGCAGCAGATGCGGGGCATCGTCGTCATGGGCGGCGGCGAGCGTGCCGAGCGACTCGATGCGCGCGAGGCACGCATGCGCGAGCACGGCCGGATCGTCGTGCGCGGCGACGACGTGCTGGCAGACGGCCCAGTGCGCATCGCCTTCGCGCACGATCAGCAGCTTCGCCACCGTCATGCTCGCGTCGGGAAACGGCGCCCAGTGCGTGCTGCGTGGGCCATGCGAGTCGAACCGGAAGCCGCCGAAGAGGCGCGGCGGTTGCGGGCCGGCCATCACCGCATCGCGAACGAGCGTGCGCCAGCGTGCATCGATCTGCGCGAAGCGCGTGTCGCCGGTGGCGGTCAGTTCGAGCGCGCCGTCCCAGCCGAACAGCGTGACGGACGCATCGCCGGCCTCGTGGAAGCACCACGGCGTGGCGCCGTCGTCCCACGCGGCGATCAGGTCGAAGAAGTCGAGCGGGCGCAGCGGCACCGACACCGACGCGAGTGTCGGCGTGCCGGTGTCGGCGGCGCGCCGGGCCGCACGGGCGAAGGTGTCGTGCAGCAGCGGGAGGCCGGCGTTCATGCGAGCCCCCGCTGTTGCCGCCAATACTGCGTCTGCTGCGCGATGTACCACGCGATCAGGCCCGAGAACAGCGTCTCGACGTAGTCGGCATCGAGGCCGGCCTGTTCGGCCCAGCGGCGCCGGTCGGGCAGCATCGCGGCCACCCGTTCCGGCGCGGCGATGCTCGCTTCGTCGGGCTTGAAGCGCGACGCAGCCTTCACATACTGCATGCGCAGGCCGAGCGCTTCGATGATGTCGGCGTCCAGGCGATCGATGGCTTCGCGAATGTCGGGCAGCCCCGTGCAGGCGTCCGGTGTCTTCATGTGTACTCCTTTCCGTAACGAAGGGATTGGTCGATCCGTTCGACCAGATGCGCGATCACCGCCGGGTATTGGTGGCGCAGGTAGAAGTGGTCGCCGCTGAACGTCTCGATGCGGATCGGGCGCGACGCGACGTCCTGCCACGCATGCGCCTCGTCGTGGTCGAGCTCGGAATCGGCAAGCGGCAGCATCACGCCGAGCGGCGTCGTGAGCCGCGGCGGCCGGTCGCGGCGATACGTCTCGATCGCGCGGTAGTCGCTGCGGATCATCGGCAGGTAGAGCGCGCGCATTTCCGGATCGGCGAGCAGCGCGGCGTGCTCGCCGGACAGCCGCGCGACATCGCCTACCAGCGCATCGTCGGATTGCAGGTGCAGGTCCGACAGGCGCTGGCGATGCGGCGGCGGCAGCGCGGAGACGGCCAGGTAAAGCGGCGTCGCGCCGCGCGCTTCGAGCCGCGCCGCCACCTCGTACGCGAGCGCCGCGCCGAGGCTGTGCCCGAACAGCACGAGCGGCGCGTGGGCATAGCGTTGCAGCGCGTCGGCGGCGGGGCCGGCGAGTGCATCGATCGACGTCAGGCATGGCTCGCCGAAGCGTTCCTCGCGGCCCGGATACTGCAGCGCGAGCAGGTCGACGTCCCACGGCAGCGCGCGGCTCCAGCCGCGAAAGAAATTCGCGGTGCCGCCGGCGTGCGGGAAGCAGACGAGTTGCGCGCGCGGGCACGGCGACAGGCGCAGTTCGCGGATCCAGTTCGAATCGGTCGGCCGCGCGCTCATGCGGCGGCCGCCTGCAACTGGCGGCGCAGCAGGTCGCGCAGCGATTTCTTGCTGGTCTTGCCGATGCCGGTTTCCGGGAAGCGCGGCATGAACTCGATGCGATCGGGAATCTTGAACGCCGCGAGCCCGCAGTCGCGCAGGTAGCGTTTCAGCACCAGCCGGGAGGGTGCGGGCGCACGGGCGACGACGAACGCGCACGTGCGCTCGCCGAGCAACGGGTCGGGCATCGCGACCACCGCCGCGTCGTGCACCAGCGGATGCGCGAGCAACAGGTTCTCGACTTCCTCGGCGGAGACCTTCTCGCCGCCGCGATTGATCTGGTCCTTGTCGCGGCCTTCGACGACGAGGTCGCCGTCCGCGGTGCGCCGTACGCGGTCGCCGCTGCGATAGAAGCCGTCGGCCGTGAACGCGGTCGCGTTGTGCTCGGCGAGCCGGTAGTAGCCGCGGATCGTGTACGGGCCGCGCACCTGCAGTTCGCCGATTTCACCGGGCGCGACGGGTTCGCCGGCATCGTCGACGATGCGCACTTCGTCGCCGTCCGACACGGGGCGGCCCTGCGTGTGCGCGATCCGTTCGGGCGAATCGTCGAGCCGCGTGCAGCAGATGAGCCCTTCGGCCATCCCGAACACCTGCTGCAGCTGGCAGCCGAGCACGTGCGTCACGCGCGCGGCCGCGTGGTCCATCAGTCGCGCGCCGCCGACCTGCAGCACGCGCAGGCTCGACAGGTCGGCCCGCCGTTGCGGCTGTTCGTCGAGCCACAGCAGCGCGAGCGGCGGCACGAGCGCGGTATGCGTGACGCGCTCCCGCGCGATCAGCGCGAAGCTCTGTTCGGGCTCGGGCCGCCCGGTCGTGATGACGCGGCCGCCCGCGAGCAGCGCGCCGATCGTGCCGGGGCAGCACAGCGTGAAGTTGTGCGCCATCGGCAGCGCGGCGAGATATACGGTGCTGGCGTCGAAGCCGCTCGCGGCGCTGCACGCGCGCACGTTGTACAGGTATTCGCGGTGACGGCGCGGGATCAACTTCGGCGTGCCGGTCGTGCCGCCCGACAACTGGAAGCACGCGATGTCGTCGGCGCGCGCCGCGCATTCGCGCAGCGGCGGCGCATCGTACAGCGCGTCGAACGGCGTGAACGCGTGATCGCCGCCGGCCAGCACGACGTGCTCGAGCGTCGGGCAATCGGCCTGCAACGCGGCCGCGAGCGGGCGGCAGTCGAATTCGCCGAGTTGCGCCGCGCCCAGATATGCACGTGCGCCGGCGAAGCGGCAGAACGCGCCGATCTCGTAGTGCCGGTGAGCGGGGAGGGCGAGCACCGGTCGCACGCCGAGCTGGAACAGCGCGAAGCACGTCTCGATGAAGCGAGCGCCGTTCGGCAGGTGGACGACGACCGCGTCGCCGCGCGTCAGGCCGAGACGCGCGAAGCCGCCCGCCAACCGGCGGATGCGCGCCAGCAGGTCGCGATAGCTGAGCCGGCACGCGCCGTCGACGATGGCGAGCGCATCGGGATCGCGCTGCGCTTGTGCGTCGAGCGCATCGAAGAAAGTCGTGTCTTGCCAATAGCCGGCGTCGCTGTAGCGGCGCGCGAAGTCGTCGGGCCAGTCGGGCGCGTCGGCCGGGAAGGCCGGCGCCACGGAGGGAAGGGAGGATTGCATGCGCTGACCTTGGGTTCCGGCAAGTTGTCAGAAAATGTAAATGAGAGGTATTATCATTTGTAACAAGTGCCGCGATAGCGCCGTTTCTTTCGATATCGCGGCAATTTCATTCGATCGGGCGCCTGTCGCGCGGCGCCCGCCCGGCCCGGCCGGACAATCGGCCGGTTGCCGCCGGTGCGCGCCGGGCCGCGCGTGCCGCCTAACCAACGGACCTCCGATGAGCTCGACCTCCTTCGCTTCGTCACGACGTCACCCGCCGGTGCTCGTGCCCGGCAATCATCCGGGCGTGGTGCACATCGACGCGGGCATGAAACTCATGAGCGGCACGCTGTGCTCGGATAGCCGCGACTGGTACGAGGAGCCGCTCGAAAAAGGGCTGAAGCTCGTCCTCGTGCAGAGCGGGCAGTTGCGCTGCCGTGTGCCGGGCCAGCCCGAGCAGTGCATCAAGGGGCCGGGTCTGTGCGTGATCGCCAACGACGGCGAATTCACGACGCACCAGATCTACGACCGCGACACGCCGCTGCGCTACACGATCGTGCAGCTCGGCCTCGACGCGCTCGACCGCAACCTGAGCCTGTTGCCGGAGAAGATGCTCGCGCCGACGGGCGGCGATCCGCGCATCGTCAGTTGCCCGGCGTCGAAGGCGCTGCAGGCGCTCGCGGTGCAGATCGCGACCTGCCCGTTCGAGGGCGCGGTGCGCGAGTACTACCTGAAGGCCAAGGCCTTCGAGCTGACCGCGTTGAGCGCGCAGCTGCTGGCGACGCAGCGGCAGTTCGCGCCGGCCGACGTGCGCGTCACGTCGTCGGATGTCGAGCGCGTGTATGCGGCGAGCGACATCCTGACGCGCGAGCTTCAGCAGCCGCCCACGCTTGATGCGCTCGCGGGCCGGGTGGGGATGAATTCACGCAAGCTGACGGCCGGTTTCCGCAAGGTGTTCGGCACGAGCGTGTATGCGTACCTGCAGGAATACCGGCTGCGGACCGCGCACGCGATGCTGTGCGCGGAGGACGCGAACGTGTCGACCGTGGCGTACCGCGTCGGCTATAGCCCGGCCCATTTTTCGATCGCTTTCCGCAAGCGCTACGGCATTTCGCCGAGCGATATTCGTGCGTCGTCGAACGCGATCGACGACGTCGAGACGGAGCGCGCGGCAATCTAAAACAACTGACCGGCAGCCTAAAGCAATCGACAAGGCTCATGGGAGTGAATGAGATAGATTCTCATTCACGGGTGGCCGCCGCCGCGCGGATCCGCCATCGAACGACCCATACAAGGCGTGCCCATGAGCCAGACCGCTGTCGATTCCAGCATCGATCATTCCGATCCTTCCCGTTTTTCTCCCATTGCCTTTCGCTCGCAGCTCGTCGCGATGATCGCCGAGCTGCTCGACGAGCCCGTCGACGAAATCGCGTCGCTCGACGATGACGAGGACCTGCTGAGCTGCGGCCTCGATTCGATCCGGCTGATGTATCTGCAGACGCGCGTGAACCGCCTCGGCTACGCGCTGACGTTCGATGCGCTCACGCGTACGCCGACGCTCGGCGCGTGGGCCGAACTGCTCGCGAATGCGCCACGCGTCGCCGCGGCGATGCCTGATGCCGAGGCGGCCGAGGTCGTCGACGTCGACGTGCATGCGCCGTTCGACCTGTCCGCGGTGCAGCAGGCGTACTGGCTCGGCCGCGGCGATGGCGAAGTGCTCGGCAACGTGAGCTGTCATGCGTTCCTCGAGTTTCGCTCCCGTGCGATCGATCCCGTTCGTCTCGACGCGGCATGCCGGCTCGTGCGCGAGCGCCATCCGATGCTGCGTGCGCGCTTCACCGGGGGCCGCCAGCAGATCGTCGCGGCGCCGGACGCGCCGGTGTTCGCGCATGCGGACTGGCGCGACAGGACGGCCGCCGAGGCGGAAACCGAATGGGCGTCGCTGCGCGCGCGCCGGTCGCACGAATGTCTCGACGTCGAGCGCGCGCAGGTCTTCATGATGGGGCTCGTGCAAATGCCCGGCGGCGAGGATCGCGTGTGGCTGAGCGTCGACCTGCTCGCGGCCGACGTGGACAGCGTGCGGCTGCTGATGCAGGAAATCGGCGCTGCCTATGCCGAGCCGTCGGCGTTGCCCGACGCACCGTCGACGTGGTTCCCGGCCTGGCTCGCGCGTCGCGCGGCCGATACGCGCGATGCGCGGGCCACGGCGCGTGATGCGTGGCAGGCGCGACTCGCTACGCTGCCGGAAGGGCCGGCGCTGCCGCTCGCCCGTGCACCGGAAACGATCCGTGCGCCGCGTTTCAGCCGCATCGCGCATACGCTGAGCACGGCCGAACTCGCGCGCCTGCAGGCACGGGCCGCGCAGCATGGCGTCACGCTGTCGTCGGTGTTCGGCGCGGCGTTCGCCGCGGTGCTCGCACGCTGGAGCGGCCGTCACGCGTTCCTGCTCAACGTGCCGTTGTTCGACCGGCACGGCGATGCGCCCGATCTCGGCCGCGTGATCGCCGATTTCACGACGCTGCTGCTCGTCGAATGCGACCTGCGCGCCGACGCGAGCGCGGCCGACGCGGTGCGCGCGTTCCAGCAGCGGCTGCACGGCGCAATCGCGCAGGCCGCGTATCCGGCGCTCGACGTGCTGCGCGATGCGCGCCGGCAGGGCATGCCGCGCGCGGCGCCCGTCGTGTTCTCGTGCAACCTCGGCGATGCGCCGTTCGTGCCCGACGCATTCGCGCGCGTGTTCGGCGATCTGCACGACATGATTTCGCAGACCCCGCAGGTGTGGCTCGACCATCAGCTCTATCGCGTGCCGGACGGCGCGCTGCTCGCGTGGGACAGCGTCGACGGCCTGTTTCCCGACGGGATGATCGATGCGATGTTCGGCGCGTATGTCGCG
This sequence comes from Burkholderia sp. HI2500, assembly GCF_002223055.1. NCBI lineage: Bacteria > Pseudomonadati > Pseudomonadota > Betaproteobacteria > Burkholderiales > Burkholderiaceae > Burkholderia > Burkholderia sp. HI2500. The sequence goes on from NZ_NKFL01000006.1 coordinate 348,037, forward strand.
CTCGTGCAGGCGCTGTGCGATCGCGACTGGCGGCTGCCGATCGCCGTCGAGCTGCCGTCCGCGCAACGACGCGTGCGCGACGCGCTCAACGCGGTGCCCGCACCCGGGCGGCCGCGCACGCTGCATGCCGACTTCTTCGCATTGGCCGCGCGCGAGCCGGCGGCCGTCGCGTTGCGGTGCGGCGAGCAAGCGGTGACGCGCGGCGACCTGGCCGCACGGGCGCTCGCGATCGCGGGCGGCTTGCGCGCGGCGGGCATCGGTCACGGCGACGCCGTCGAGATCAGTCTGCCGCGCGGGCCCGCACAGGTGGCCGCGGTGTTCGGCGTACTGGCCGCCGGCGCATGCTATGTCCCGCTCGACATCGCGCAGCCCGCCGCGCGCAAGGCGTTGATCGAACGCGCGGCCGGGGTAAAGGCCGTGATCGGCGACACGACGCTCGCCGATGCAGCGTTGCCGCATGTCGGCGTCGCGGCGCTGATGCGGCACGAACCGCTGGCCGCGCCGCTCGCCGTGGCGCCGCAGGCCACCGCGTACGTGATCTACACGTCCGGTTCGACGGGCGTGCCGAAAGGTGTCGAGATGACGCACGCGGCGGCGCTCAACACGATCGATGCGATCGATGCGCTGCTCGGCGTGCATGCGCAGGATCGCTTGCTCGCGGTATCGGCGCTCGATTTCGACTTGTCGGTGTACGACCTGTTCGGCGTGCTCGGTGCCGGTGCCGAGCTTGTGCTGCCGACCCAGGACGACGCGCGCGACGCGGCGCGCTGGATCGAGCTGATCGCGCAGCATCGCGTGACGCTGTGGAATTCGGCGCCTGCGCTGCTGGAGATGGCGCTGGCGGTGCCGGCCGCGGCCGACGCGTGCCGCAGCGTGCGCGCGGCGCTGTTGTCCGGCGACTGGATCGCACTCGATCTGCCGGCGCGCCTGCGTGAACGGTGCGGCGACGCGTGTGCATTCCATGCGCTCGGTGGCGCGACCGAGGCCGGCATCTGGTCGAATGTGCAGACGGTGCGCGACGTGCCGCCGCACTGGCGTTCGATTCCGTATGGCCGGCCGTTGCCGGGGCAGGCCTATCGTGTTGTCGATGCCGACGGCCGCGACGTGCCGGACTACGTGCCGGGCGAACTGCTGATCGGCGGCGACAGCCTCGCGCGCGGCTACCGGAACGATCCCGAGCTGACCGCGCAGCGCTTCGTGCAGCAAGCGTCGGGCCGCTGGTATCGCACGGGCGACCGGGGCCGCTACTGGCCCGACGGCACGCTCGAATTCCTGGGGCGCGAGGATCGCCAGGTGAAGGTGCGCGGGCACCGGATCGAGCTGGGCGAGATCGAGGCCGCTTTGGCCGCGCATCCGCTGATCGACGGTGCGTGTGCGAGCGTGGTCGGCGGCGAGGCCGCGCGCATCGCCGCGGCATTCGTGCCGGCCGATCGCGCACCGGATGCAACACCGTCATCGCCTGTACTCGCGGAAGCGGACATTGCCGATACGCTGCACGCTGAGGCGGCCGTCGCGCGCGCGGTCGCCGCTCGGCTGCTCGACGGCGATGCGGGCTTGCCGCCGTCGCTGCGCGTGCATTGGCATGCAAAGGATGACGTATCGATGTCGATCGACGGCGCGCTCGATCGGCTTGGCTGGTTTGCCGCCGATCTCGACGACCTGACCGGCGCGCTGCGTGCGCTCGCGGCGGACCCGGAAGGCGCCGCGCGGCGTGTGCCGCTCGATCCGCGGATCGCACCGCTGGCGTTCGCGGCGCGTCTGCCGGACGGCGCACGCGCGCTGCGCGAGTTTGGCGATGCACTGCAGGCCCAGGCCGCCGCGCGCACCGAACCGATGCGGGTCGCGGTGCTCGACGCGCGCGCCGGGCAATGGTTCGATGCGGGGCTCGGCGTGCTCGACGATCCGCGCTTCGACGTGACGCTGTTCGACGCGTCGCCGGGTCTGCTGCACAACGCGCACGCGTACTTCACACGAACGATGCCGACGTTGCAGGCGACGCAGGACGGCCTGCTGCCCGCCCGCCATCTCGGCCGGTTCGATTGCGTGATCAGCTTCGCGGCGGCGCACCTGCGAGACGATCCGCGCGAGACGTTCCGGATCGCGGCAGCGTTGCTGGCGCAGCATGGCCGCCTGCTGCTCGCCGACGTGCTGCGCGATTCGCCGCTGCGCGAACTCGTCGCGGGCGTGACGGGCGATGCGTCGCTGCCGCGGCTGTTTGCACCCGACGCGCTGGCGTCGGCGGCACACGCATGCGGCTTTGCGCTGGATGATTCGCGGAGCTGGCGCTCGACTGCCTTTGCCTGCATCGACGCGCGCCGTGTCGGCGAATCGGTCGCGCAAGCGGCACTGGCCGACTGGCTGCGCGTCCGGTTGCCCGACGCGATGCGTCCCGATGCGCTGTGGTGCGTCGCGCGCTGGCCGCTCAACGCGAACGGCAAGATCGACCGGCGAGCGGTGGGCGATGCGCTCGCGCGGGCGCTTGGCGACACCCCGGCCGCACACGATGCGTTCGTGCCGGCGGACGAACGGCAGGCGACGCTGCTCGCGTGCTGGGAGCACGCGCTTGGCCGCCCGGCGAATGCGCGTGACGCGACGTTCTTCGCGCTCGGCGGCGACAGCCTGCTCGCGACGCGCCTGCTCGCGCAGCTGCGCGAGCGGCTCGGCGTGCGGGTGGGGATGGCAGCGTTCTACCGGCAGCCGACGCTCGCGGGTCTCGCCGCGCAGCTCGACGAGGCCGCACCGGCCGCGCCGCCCTCGCACGCTGCGGGCGATGCGCCGGTTGCGACGATCGAGGAGGGCGTGCTGTGAGCTTCGATGACGTGCTCGATCTTTGCCGCGAACGCCAGATCGAACTGTGGTGCGACGACGGCGGACAATTGCGCTATCGCGCGCCGGCCGGCGCACTCGATGCAGACCTGGCCGCGCGCATCAAGGCCGAACGCGATACGTTTATCCGCTTCCTGCAGGACGGCGCGTGGCGCAGCGATCCGGCGCGCCGGCACGAGCGGTTCGCGCTGACGCCGGTGCAGGCCGCGTATGTGCTCGGCCGGCATGAATCGTTCGAGTTCGGCGGCAATGCGTGCCATCTGTATGTCGAATACGGGGAGCCCGCGAATCTCGACTGCGTGCGCTTCGAGGCGGCGTGGAATGCGTGCGTCGCGCGGCATCCGATGCTGCGCGCGATCGTCGAGGACAACGCATGGCAGCGTGTGCTGCCCGACGTGCCGTGGCAGCCGCTCACGGTGCATCACCTGCGCGAGGCCGATGCGAACGCATTCGACGCGCACGTGAAACGCGTGCGCGAGCGCCTCGACCATGCGGTGCATGCGCTCGACCGCTGGCCGGTGCTGCAGCCGGAAGTGAGCCTCGGGCCGGATGGCGCGGTACTGCACCTGTCCATCGACTTCACGCTGATCGACTACGCGAGCCTGCAGTTGCTGCTCGCCGAATGGCGGCGACGCTACGACGATCCGCAATGGCAGCCCGCGCCGCTCGACGCGACGTTCCGCGATTACGTCGTCAATGAAGCCCAGGCCGGCACGCGCGCCGATCATGCGCGTGACAAGGCGTGGTGGCTCGCGCGCATCGACGATCTGCCCGCGCGGCCCGATCTGCCGGTGGTGCCCGCGATGCGTGCCGACGCGCGGCCGCGCTTCACGCACCGGCATGCGCGGCTCGATCGCGCGCAATGGGCTGCGCTGAGCAGCTACGCGAGCCGTTTCGGGCTGAGTGCGGCAAGCGTCGCGCTGGCCGCGTTCGCCGAAGTCGTCGGCCGCTGGAGCCAGTCGCCCGCGTTCTGCCTGAACCTGACGGTGCTGAACCGTCCGCCCGTGCATCCGCGCATCGACGCGGTGCTCGGCGATTTCACCGCATTGAGCCTGCTCGCGGTCGACGTAACGCAAGGGCGCGATTTCGTCGAGCGTGCGCGCACGATCGGCGCGCGCATGTTCGACGACCTCGACCATCGCGCGTTTACCGGTGTCGACGTGATGCGCGAACTCGCGCGGCGGCGCGGCAAGGATGCGGCGCTGATGCCGGTGGTGTTCACGAGCGGCATCGGCAGTGTCGGCCGCCTGCTCGGTGAGCGAACGACCCGCGCCGAGCCGCCTCTCTACATGATCAGCCAGACGCCGCAGGTCTGGCTCGACTGCCAGGTGACCGATCAGTTCGGCGGACTGGAAATCGGCTGGGACGTGCGCGACGACCTGTTTCCGGACGGCATGCCCGCGGCGATGTTCGATGCGTATGTCGCGCTGCTGGGCCGGCTCGCGGCTGAAGCCGAGTGGTGGTCGCGCGAGGGTGACATCGTGCTGCCGTCCGCCGCGCCCGCCGCCGAGATCCATCCGGATGCCGATACGCATATCGCGGCCGGCTTCGCCGCGCGGGCGTTGCGTACGCCCGAGGCGCCGGTGGTGATCGATGCACAAGGGGCGCGCACGTATCGCGACGTCGCGCAGCACGCGGCGGCGTTGCGGTCAGCGCTTGAACAAGCCGGCGTCGGCGAGGGTGACACCGTCGCGGTGCTGATGCCGAAGTGCGCGCACCAGCTCGCGGCCGTGCTCGCGATCGTCCAGGCGGGCGCCGCGTACGTGCCGGTCGACAGCCGCCAGCCGGCGCTGCGGCAGCAGGCGATCCTGCGTAATGCGCGGGTTCGGGCGGTCGTCAGCGTGCAGGCGCTCGACTTCGAACATGATGGTTGCACGCGCATCGATATCGACACGTTGCCGATCGATCCGCAATGGCCGCCGCGCGCTGCGCATGAAATCGACGGCAACGCGCTCGCCTACGTGATCTATACGTCGGGCTCGACCGGCGAACCGAAGGGCGTGATGCTGAGCCACGCGGCCGTGTGCAACACGCTCGCCGACATCAGCGCGCGCCATGAAGTGGGCGACGGCGACGTGGTGCTCGGCCTGGCCGAACTGAGTTTCGACCTGTCCGTCTACGACTTCTTCGGCGCGACCGCGCGCGGCGCGTGCATCGTGCTGCCCGATCCGGCGCGCGGCAACGATCCGTCGCACTGGGCCGAGCTGATGGTGCGCCACCGCGTGACGCTGTGGAACTCGGTGCCCGCGCAAGGGCAGATGCTGATCGACTATCTCGAAGGCGAACCGGCGCTCGACGTGCCGGGCCCGCGCCGCGTGCTATGGTCGGGGGACTGGATTCCGGTGACGCTGCCCGCACGCTGGTGGCGGCGCTGGCCCGACAGCGCGTTGTTCAGCCTGGGCGGCGCGACCGAGGCGTCGATCTGGTCGATCGAGCATCCGATCCGTGCGGCGGACACGCAGCTTGCCAGCATTCCGTACGGCCGCGCGCTGACCGGGCAGACGATGGAAGTGCTCGACGCACTCGGCCGGCCGTGCCCGCCCGGCGTGCGCGGCGAGATCCATATCGGCGGGGTGGGGCTCGCAACGGGTTACGCGAACGATCCCGTGCGCACGGCCGAACGCTTCATCCGTCATCGCGACGGGCGCAGGCTGTATCGCACCGGCGATCTTGGCCGCGTGCGCGCCGACGGTTCGCTCGAATTCCTCGGGCGGCAGGACGATCAGGTGAAGATCCGCGGCTACCGGATCGAGCTGGCCGAGATCGACGCGGCGCTGACCGCGCATCCGCTCGTCGGCGCGGCTGCAACGATCGTGCTCGGCGAAGGCGCGGAGCGCCGGCTCGCGAGCTTCGCTTCGCTGCACGGCGTGGAATCGGCGCCGAACGCACAGGACGACGCGCTGCACGAGATCGCAAAGCAGGTGCGTACGGCGTTCGCCGCCGCGCGCTGGCCCGCGCATGCGGACGTGGTGAAGTCGGTCGCCCAGCTCGAAGCGGCCTGCGTCGCGTCGCTGGCCGCGTGGATCGTGCCGGCAGGCGAGCTGATCGAGGAGGCCGCGACGGATTTCGCGACGTTGTGCGAACGGCTGCGCGTGCCGGCGGCGCGACAGCATCTGCTGCGTCACTGGCTCGCGATGCTCGACAAGCATGGCGTGCTGCAAGCGGATGCCGAAGCAGGAGGCTGGCGTCTGCGGCCCGATACCCGCCATGCCGACGCTCACGCGTGCTGGGATGCGTTTGCGCAGCACGCATCGCCCGAACTGTGGCCGGCCGTCCTCGTCGACTACTTCCGCGACAGCGCGGGACGCCTCGACGCGCAGGTGGACGGCAGTGTGTCGCCCGCCGGCCTGATGTTCCCGGAAGGCGCATCGCATATCGCCGACGCGATGTACAGCGAAGGCGAACATGCACACGCACTGCACAACGGGATGGCGCAGGCCGTGCGCGCGATCGTCGCACGCGAGCCGCAGCGACCGTGGCGCATCCTCGAGATCGGCGCGGGAACGGCCGCGGCGACACGCGCGATCGTCGACGTCCTTGCACCGCTGGTCGAAGCGGGCGCGCGGATCGACTACCTGTTCAGCGACGTGTCGAGCTATTTCCTTGCCGCGGCGCGCGAGCGCTTCGCCGCGTATCCGTGGATGCGGTTCGTGCGGTTCGACATGAACGCACCGTTCGACGCGCAGGGCATCGCGCCGCATTCGATCGACGTCACGATCAGTTCCGGCGCATTGAACAACGCGCGCGACACGGTCGCGCTGATCGCCGGATTGCGGGCGCTGTCGGCGGCCGATGCGTGGTGGGTGATCCAGGAACTGACGACCGAGCATCCGGAGATCAGCATCAGCCAGGGGCTGATGATGGAAACGCCGAACGACGCGCGTGCCGAGTCGGCGCGGTTGTTCGTGCCGCGCGCGCAGTGGCTCGAATGGCTGCAGTCGGACGGCGGCGATCGTGCGCTCGGTTGCGTGGCGCCCGGCACGCCGCTCGACGCGCTCGGCTACGACATCCTGCTCGCGCACGTGAAGCGCGGCGCGGCGCGCATCGCGCCGGACGCGCTGCTGGCGTTCGTCGCGGAGCGCGTGCCGGGCTACATGGTGCCGTCGCAATTGCGCGTGCTCGACCGTCTGCCGGTGACCGCGAACGGCAAGATCGATCGCCGTACGCTGGCCGGCATCGCCGACATCCGCGAACCGGAGCCGGCGGCCGCGCGACCCGTCCACACGCACACCGCTGCCGATCCGTTGCTGGCCCGGTTGATCGGCTTGTGGGAAGCGGTGCTCGATACGCGCAACGTCACGCCGGATCAGGACTTCTTTGCGGCGGGCGGCGATTCGCTGCTGATCGCGCAACTCGTGTCGCGGCTGCGTGGCGAGGAGCCCCTTGCGCAAGCGCATCCGTTCGACCGGCTGCTGCGCTGGGTGCTAGCCCAACCGACACCCGCTGCGTTCGCGCAATGCCTGCGCGATGCGGGCGAGCAGCAGGCGGCCGCGACATCGCCTGCTGCCCCGCGCACGACCCACGCGTCGGCGGTCATCCACGCACCTGCGCCACGCGTGCGTGCCGACGTACGCCCGATTCCGCTCGCGCCGGGCGACGGCGTGCCGCGCGTGATCGTGCACGAAGGGCTCGGCACCGTGCATGCGTATCGTCCGGTCATGCCGGCGCTCGCGCGGCTTGGCCCGGTGCTCGGCTTCGCGGTGCGCGATGCGCAGGACTATCTCGAGGTGCCGGCGCGCCACCTGAACGCGACGCTCGGCCGGCGCTATGCCGATGCGTTGTGGCGCACCGGCGTGCGCGAAGTCGACGTGCTCGGCTACTGCTCGGGCGGGCTGGTCGCGCTCGAAATGGCGAAGTCGCTGGTGCAGCTCGGCGTCGACGTGCGCACGCTGGACATCGTGTCGAGCTACCGGATTCCGTACCTGATCGAAGACGAACGGCTCGTGCTGTTCAACTTCGCGGCGACGCTCGGGCTGCCGCTCGACGCGCTCGGGTTTCCGGAAACGTACGTGCTGGCCGACGCGCTCGCCGACGCATTGAAGGCCGACCCCGCGCGTCTCGCGCCCGGCAGCCTGCAGGCACAGCTGGAAATCTTCGGCGATCGCTGCGAGCCGCTCGACGCGTTGCGCCGCCGCGTGCTGCGCGCGGCGGCCGGATTGTCGATGCAGGACGCGGTCGCGCATCCGCTGCTCGACGAACGCGAACGGCTGTACCGGCTCTTCATGCATTCGGTGCAGGCGAGCCACTGGGCCGGCGACGCGCCTTATGCGGGCGCGCTGCGGCTGTTCGTGCCGGAGCGCTGCAACCCGCTGATTCCGCAGCAGCGCGCAGCGCTCACCGAATACTGGACGGCGCAGGCGCTCGGCGGCATCACGGCCGTCGATATCCCCGGTGGTCATTTCGACTGCCTGAATACCGCGTTCGTCGACACCCGCCTGAAGGAGGCGCAATGAAGGTTCATCCGCTGCCGGTCGTCGTGGCCGGCTCACGCTTCGGCCAGTTCTATGCGGCGGGCCTCGCGGCGTCCAGCGCGTATCGTGTCGCGGGCATCCTGGGGCAAGGCAGCGCGCGCACCGCCGCGCTGGCCGCGCGTGTCGGCGCGCCCGTGTTCGATGCGCCTGAATCACTGCCCGAGGACGTGCGGGTCGCGTGCATCGCGGTCGGCGGCGCGGCGCGCGGCGCCGACGGGGCCGGGCTCGCGTGCCGGCTGCTCGAACGCGGGATCGACGTCGTGATCGAGCATCCGCTGCTGCCCGACGAATGGAGTCGCGTGCTGCGCACCGCGTCGCGCCATGGCCGCCGCTGTCTGCTCAACAGCTTCTATCCGAACCTGCCGGTCGTCTCGCGTTTCATCGCCGTCGCGCGACGGCTGCGCGAAACGAGCGCGCCCGTGCATGCGGATGTCGTGTGCTCGGTGCAGGCCAGTTTCGCGGCGCTCGACGTGCTCGCGGCCGCGCTGCAGGGCGTGGGCCCGTGGTCGGTCGAGCCGGTCGGGCCGGCGCTGTCGTCGATGCGCGAATGCGCGATGGTGCTCGCCGAAACACCCGTGTCGCTGCGTGTGCACAACGAGATGGCGGCGGCCGACGATGGCCGGATGAGCGTGCTGTTCAGCATCACGCTGACGACGGACGCCGGCACGTGGACGCTCGCGTCGCCGCACGGCCCGCTGTGGTGGGCCCCCGCGCTGCGTGAACCGGAGATCGACGAACACGGGCTGTTCCCGATCTTCGGCGAGACGGCGGGCAGCGACATGCCGAGCATCCAGATCTGCGACGACGCGCGCGACACGTGGGGCGCGATTCATGCGCGCAGCTGGCCGCAAGCGGCCGTGCGCGCGGTCGATCGGCTCGTGTCGGGCGAAGGGCTGCACGCGTGCAACCAGCGCAGCATCGACGTGACACGTGTCTGGCAGCAACTGACGATGCAGCTCGGGTTTCCGGAGCAGCCGCCGGGCGACGCACGCGCGGCCACGCTCGGCATGCTGCTGGAGCGTGCCGCATGAAGGGGCCCTTGCTTTCGATGTTGCGGCCGTTCGCGGTGCCGCTCGTCGCGGCGGTCGTTTTGCAAGCGCTGGCGGGTGTCGCGTCGCTCGTGCCGTGGCTCGCGCTCGGCCGAATCGCCGACGCGTGGCGTGCAACCGCGCGGCTCGACGCGACGGCGCGCGGCTGGCTCGTCGCGGCCGTGGTGGCCGGCGTGTGCTGGCTGGGTGGCCAGACGGTCGCGCTGCACCTGACGCACCGGGTCGACGCCGATCTCGCCGACCGCTTGCGCAGGCGCCTCGCCGATCATCTGCAACGCCTGCCGCTCGGCTGGTTCGCGCGGGCAGGCAGCGATCGCGTCGCGCGTCACGTCGACCAGGACGTGCGTGCGCTGCACCAGCTCGTCGCGCACGCACCGGCCGATGTCACGCAACTCATCGTCGTGCCGTGCGCGGCGCTCGCGTGCCTGCTTTACCTGAATCCCGCGCTGCTTGCGTTCGCGCTCGTGCCGCTCGTCGCGGGTGCCGCGCTGTTTCGCTGGATGCGTTCGGCGCGGTTCGTGCCGGCCGTCGCGTCACGCAACGCGGCACTTGAACAGCTGATGGGCGACTACGCGCAGCTCGCGCAGAACCCGGCGCTCGTGCGGCAGTACCCGGGCGCCGGCATCGAGGCGGCCGCGCTTGAGTCGACCGGGCGCTTCGAACAGGCGTTTTCGGCGTGGGTCGGCCGCGTCGGCGGGCCCGGTGCGTGCACGCAGGTGCTGCTCGGCACGCCGTTCCTGCTCGCGTGGGTCGTGTTCGGCGCGATGTGGCTCACGGCCGGCCGCTTGCCGGTGGGCGAACTGTGCGCGTTCGCGCTGCTGATCTGGGCGGTGGCCGCGCCGGTGCGCGCGCTCGGCCACGGTGCCGACGCGTTGCGCGAGGCGCGCGCGGCCGCGGCACGCGTCGATGCGTTGCTCGCACTGCCGGTCTTGCCTGAACCTGCCGTTGGCGCCGCACAGGTGCCGCGCGATGCGTCGATCGAGCTGCGCGGCGTGCGTGTCGACATCGACGGCACGCCGATCCTGCGCGACATCGACGCGTCGATCGCGGCCGGCACGACCACCGCGATCGTGGGACCGTCAGGCGCGGGCAAGAGCACGCTGCTGATGCTGCTCGCCCGCTTCATGGATCCGGACCACGGCACGGTGCGGCTCGGCGGCGCCGATCTGCGGCTGCTCGCGTCGGATACGCGGCGCGAACAGATGGCGATGGTGTTCCAGCAGGCCGCCGCGCTCGACGTGTCGATGGCCGCGAACATCGCGCTTTACCGGCCCGATGCCGATCGCGACGCGATTCGCGCGGCCGCGCGCGCGGCCTGTCTCGACGAACGCATCGACGCGCTGCCGGGCGGCTACGACTGCGTGTGCGGGCGCGACGTGCGGCTGTCCGGCGGCGAACTGCAGCGGCTGGCGATCGCGCGTGCGCTGTTGTCGCCGGCGCCGCTGCTGCTGCTCGACGAACCGGCCTCGGCACTCGATCCGCAAACCGGGCGCGCATTGCGCAATGCGCTGCGCGGCGACGCGCGCACGCGCGTGATCGTCAGCCACGATCTCGACGCGATCCGGCATGCGGACCAGATTCTCGTGATGGATCGCGGCCGCATCGTCGAGCGCGGCACGCATGCGGCGCTGCTGGCCACGCGCGGGTTGTATGCAAGGCTATGGCGCGAATGCGGTGCCGCGGGTGAGGAGGCTGCATGATGATGAAGTCGCTCAAACGTTTGCAGTGCCTGCCCGCCGAAACCCGTCGCGCGCTGTGGCGCGGGGCGGGCTGGGCGGTGGCCGCCGCATTGCTCGACGGCGCCTGCGGATTGCTGCTCGTGCCGTTGATCCGCGCATGGTTTGCCGGCGCGCAGGCGGCCGTGCTGCACTGGACGATCGCGCTCGGCGCGCTGACGCTGTGCCACGCGTTCGTGCTGTACGTCGCGCAACGCGGCGGCTATCGCGCGGGCGGCGCGCTTGCGGCCGGTCTCGTCGAGCGCCTCGTGCGGCACCTGCCGCGCATCGCATCGTGGCAGGCCGTGCGCGACAGTCATCCGGCCGGGCTGTTGCGCGGGCCGGTGATGCAGGCGATGGGGATTCCCGCGCACCTGCTCGGGCCGCTGATCGGCGCGGTCGTGACGCCGCTCGCGGTCATCGCGGGGCTCGCGTGGATCGACTGGCGCATCGCGCTGTGCGTCGCGGCCGCGGCCGTGCTGCTGTTCGCATTGCTCGAACGCGGCGGCACGCGCACGCTCGCGTTCGAGCAATCGCGCGCGGCGGGCGATCGCGACATGGCCATGCAGCTTCAGACCTTCGCCGCGCATCAGGGGCTGCTGCGCTTCGCGGGCCAGGAAGGCGAAGCGCGCGCGGCGCTGCAGCACGCATTCGACGAGCAGCATCGCCGCACGCGTGCGCTGATGCGGCGCTCGCTGCCGATCGAGCTCGGCTTCGCCGGCGCGGTGCAGGGCGTGTTCGTCGCGATGCTGGTCGGCGGCGCGTGGGCCGTCTCCGCCGGCCGGCTCGATGCCGCGACGGCCGTGGCGGTGCTCGTGCTGCTCGTGCGCTTCATCGAGCCGCTCGCGCAGCTCACGCAGCTCGACCAGGCGCTGCGCGGCGGCTGGCGCGCGCTCGACACGGTGCTCGCGGTGCTGCATGCGCCGCTTTTCGACAGCCCCGAGCGCGGCACGCCGGTGCACGATGCGAGCGTCGACGCGGTGCGCGTCGGCTACCGGTCGGCCGCCGGTGCGACGCTGCTCGACGGCGTCGACCTGCATTGCCCGGCGGGCGGCTTCGTCGCGATCGTCGGCCCGACGGGGGCCGGCAAGAGCACGCTGCTGGGCCTGCTCGCACGGCTCGACGATCCGGCCGCCGGGCGCGTGCTGCTCGGCCGCGCCGACGTGCGGCACCTGAGCGAGGCGACGCTCGCCGCGACGCGCAACCTCGTGTTCCAGGACAACGGGCTGTTTCGCGGCAGCCTCGCGTGGAACGTGCGAATGGGCCGCCCGGACGCGACCGATGCCGAGCTGCGCGATGCACTGGACGCGGTCGGCCTGCTGCGCGACGCCGAGCGGTTGCCTGACGGGCTCGAATCCGACGTGGGGCCGGGCGGCCAGTTGCTGTCGGGCGGGCAGCGCCAGCGCGCGTGTCTTGCGCGTGCGCTGCTGGCGCGTGCACCGGTGCTGATGTTCGACGAGCCGACCGCGAGCCTCGACGAACTGAGCGCGCGGCGCGTGCGCGACAGCCTCGTCGCGCTGCGCGGGCAGCGCACGCGCATCGTCGTCACGCACCAGCCGGCACTCGCGGCGGCCGCCGATACGATCGTCGTGCTCGACGCGGGCCGGGTGCGGGCGACCGGCACGCACGCGCAGCTGGTCGAGACCGACGCGTGGTATGCGACGTTCGCCCGCGCGGGGCGGCCGTCCGACGTGTCGCCGACAGCCGACGCGGACGCGGAAGCCCGGCCGGCCGAATCCGAACACTGACGTGAACAATGCGATCCGGCATGCCCGGAATCGATAGGAAAAGCCCCTCGATCGAAAAATCGCCCGCCGGTTCTATTTGATAATGAGAATGATTATCAAATACGGGGGCGTGAATGCGGTACGAGGTGCTGGAACCTGGGAGATCAAGGACGAAGGGCGCACGCGTCGCCCGTTTGGAGCGACGGCGCTGGCGTCCGTCGCTGTATCTGGGCCTGCTGATCGCCGCGCATCCGGCGGCGGCGTTCGCCGAGACGGCGCCGGCCTCTGCGCCGGCGTCCGGCGCGGAAGTCCGGAAGGAGGGCACGACCGCCGCGAAGTCCGCCGCGGGCGAGCTGAAGGCGATCTCAGTGACCGCGTCGCGCGGCGTGGCCGACGATCCGTCGGTGGCGACGGTCGGCAAGATGCCGCTGGCGTTGCGGGAGATTCCGCAGTCGGTCAGCGTGACGACGCGCGAGCGGATCGACCAGCAGAACCTGTTCTCGCTCGACGAGGTGATGCAGCAATCGGCGGGCGTCACCGTGCAGCCGTACGTGCTGCTTACCACCGCGTATTTCGTGCGCGGCTTCAAGGTCGATTCGTTCGAATTCGACGGCGTGCCGGTGGTGATCGGCGACATGGCGAGCGCGCCGCAGGACATCTCCGTGTACGAACGCGTGGAAATCCTGCGCGGCGCGAACGGCCTGCTGCACGGCTCGGGGAACCCGGCCGCGACGGTCAACCTCGTGCGCAAGCGGCCGCAGTACCAGTTTTCCGCGAACGCGAGCGTGAGCGTCGGCAGCTGGGACCGCTATCGCGCGGAAGCCGACATCGGCGGCCCGCTCAATGCGGCCGGCACCGTGCGCAGCCGGCTCGTCGCCGCGTACGAGGATCGCCATTTCTTCTACGACCATGCGAAGCAGGACACGCGCTCGATCTACGGGATCACGGAAGTCGACGTGACGCGCGACACGCTGCTCACGTTCGGCGCGCAGTATCAGACGACGCGTTCGATACCCGACATGTCCGGCGTGCCGATGGCGCGGGACGGATCGAGCCTCGGCCTGTCGCGCTCGACGTTCCTCGACACCGCGTGGGGCCACTTCGACTGGGACACGACGCGCGCGTTCGCGTCGGTCGAGCAGAAGCTCGGCGCCGGCTGGAAGGCGAAGGTCAGCGGCGAATATCAGAGCGTGCGCTCGGACCTGAAGTACGCGGGCTCGTTCGGCGCAATCAACCCGGCGACCGGCGCGGGCGGTGCGCTCACGGGCGGCGCGTACCAGTTCAGCAGCTACAGCCGCAGCCTCGACGCGAACGTGCAGGGCCCGGTGCATGCGTTCGGGCTCACGCACGATTTGCTGTTCGGCGTGACCTACGCGAACAGCAGCAGCGGGCAGATGTCGGCGCAGTTGCAGGGCAACGTGGTCGGCACGCCGGTGAACGTGTACCGCTGGAACCCGAGCAGCGTGCCCGAGCCGGACGTCGGCCCGTACCAGCAGTCGCAGCAGAACGACATCTCGCAGAAGGGCGTGTACGGGCTCGGCCGCATCAAGCTCGCGGAACCCGTCACGCTCGTGCTCGGCGGCCGGCTGAGCTGGTGGAACCAGGACAGCCTCGGCGCGCATTACAACACCGGCCACCAGTTCACGCCGTACGGCGGGTTGATCTGGGATTTCGCGCACGACTGGTCGTGGTACGCGAGCTATGCGGAAGTGTTCCAACCGCAAACCAAATCGATGTGGGGCGGCGGCATCCTGACGCCGGTGAAGGGGCGCACCTACGAGACGGGCGTGAAGGGCGAACTGGCGGGCGGCAAGCTGAACGTGTCGCTCGCGGCGTTCCGCATCGATCTCGACAACAACCCGCAGGTCGATCTCGCGCATCCGTGCGCGGGGCCGAACTGCTACTACGTGAACGGCGGCAGCGTGCGCAGCCAGGGCTTCGAATTCGAGGCGAACGGCCGCATCACGCCGTGGTGGAGCGTATGGGCGAGCTACACGTACGACACGATGCGCTACGCGGACAACCTCGCGAACGCGGGCTCGTCGTTCGCGCCGCTGCTGAACCCGCGCCACCTGTTCCGGCTGTGGACGAACTACGACCTGCCGTGGCAGGAGCGGCGCTGGAGCGTCGGCGGCGGCGTGCAGGTGCAGAGCAGTTACTCGGCGCAGGCGAACGGCGTCACGATGAGCCAGGGCGGCTACGCGCTCGCGAGCGTGCGGCTCGGCTACCGCTACGACAAGCACTGGAGCGCGGCGGTCAACGTCAACAACCTGTTCGACCGCAAGTACTACCTGAGCCTGAGCAACCCGGGCTGGAACAACCGTTACGGAGAACCGCGCAACGTGATGCTGACCGTGCGCGGGCAGTTCTGATGGCGGGCGGCTGGGGGACGCGGGCGGTGCTGGCGATCGGCGGCGTGCTGCCGGGCGCGATCGCGCTCGCGGTCACGCTGGCCCGTCATTACCCGGCCGACGGCCTGAACCGGCTCTACGCGGCCGTGCTGCTGTCGCTTGCCGCGGGCGTCGCCGCGCTGCTGTGGGTGCTCGTCGCGCCCGGGCGGCGGCAGGCCGCGTGGCGCGCGGGTGCATGGCTCGCGGTGCTCGTGCCGTGCGCGATGTGCTGGGGAGGGCGCTGACATGGACGCGTCATTGCGTTCACGCTGGCGCGCGCTGCATCGCGGCGCCGGTGCGCTGTTCGGCGTGGTGCTGTTCGTCGTGCTGTTCAGCGGCACGTGGAGCCTCGCGACCGATTCGATGCAGGGCTGGTGGCGGCCGTCGTCGGTCGCCGTCGCGCGGCCGTCGCTTTCGCTGAATGAACTCGTTGCGCGCGCAGCGGCGCTCGGCGTGCCGTTGCGCGAGGCGCGCGTCGTGCTGCCGCGACCGGACGATCCGGCGATCCGTTTCTGCGACGCGCGCCAGGCGTGCACGCTGGCGCTCGACCCGGCGACGGGCAAGCGGCTGGCCGACGGCGGACGCGCGGCGTTGCTCGTCACGCTGCACAAGACGCTGTTCGCGGGCTTTCCCGGGCGCATCTTCGTGAGCCTGTGGGGGATCGTGCTGCTCGTGCTCATCGTCGCGGGCTTGATCGTGCATCACCGGCGCTGGCCCGATGCCGCGCGCATCCGGCGCGGCAAAGGATTGCGCGCCGCGCTGTTCGACCTGCACGCGGGGATCGGCCTGTGGGGCTCGCCGTGGCTCGTGCTGTTCGCGTTCACCGGCGCGTTGTCGGGGCTCGGCGCGCTCGGCACGGTGTCGCTCGCGGGCGTCGCGTATCCGGGGCAGCCGCAGCGTGCGTTCGCCGAACTGCTCGGCGGGCCGCCGCCTGCAACAGCCGGCGGCGCGTGGCAACGCGCGCCCGATCTCGATGCGCTGCTGCGGCGCGACGCGGCGCGCATGCCGGATTTCCGGCCCGAAGCGGTCGTGCTGCATGGCTGGGGCGATGCGAACGCGCGCGTCGAGATTGCCGGTACGACCGCCGGCCTGCCGAGCACGGCGGTGTTCGAGCGTCACCTGTATCGCGCGGCGGACGGGCAATGGCTCGCGGATGCCACGTCGCGCGGCCGAGGCTTCTGGCTGCGCACCTTCATCGCGGTGCAGCCGCTGCACTTCGCGCAATACGGCTGGGTGGGGGCGATGGGCGGCGTGCTGCGCGTCGTGCATTTCCTGATGGGGCTCGCCGCGTGCGCGCTGTGCGCGACGGGGCTGCATTTGTGGATCGAGCGGCGGCGCGCGCAGCAGGATCGCTCCGCGAACGTGCTGGCCGCCGCCGCCGTCGGCACCTGCGGCGGGCTCGTGCTCGCGGGCGGCGTACTGCTGTTCGCCGGGCGTGCGTTGCCCGCTGGCGTGCACGTCGATCATGTGCTCGCGATGCTGTTCTGGGCCGTGTGGGGCGGCGCGGTCGCGCTGGCGGCGTGCGTGGCCGATCGCGCGGTCTGGCTGCGCAGGCTGATGCGCGCGGCCGGTGCCGCGTACGGGCTGGCCGGCGTGACGCACTGCGCGATTGCGCTGCTCGGCGCGGGCGAACCCGTGTACTGGCCGATCGACGCGGCACTCGTCGCATTCGGCGCGTTGCTGCTGCGTGCCGCGCGCCGTCCGCGCCGGGATGCGCTGCGGCCCGCGCGCATGCCGGCCGGCGCTGAACCTTTTTAATGTCATGCAACTGGAGACTTCGATGCGCGATCTGCTCGAACATCGGCGCCTGGTCATCACGATCACGCTGCTTTACCTGTCACAGGGAATCCCGATCGGCATTGCGATGGACGCGATGCCGACCCTGCTGCGCCACGACGGCGCGCCGCTTCACGCACTGGCGTTCCTGCCGCTCGTCGGTTTGCCGTGGGTCGTGAAATTCCTGTGGGCGCCCGTCGTCGACAACCGCTGGTCGCCACGCATCGGGCGGCGGCGCAGCTGGATGCTGCCGATGCAGACGCTCGTCGTGCTGTGCCTCGGCAGCCTCGCGCAGATCGGCATGACGGTCGCGACGGCCGGGTGGGCGGTCGGCCTGCTGGCCGTCGCGTCGCTCGCGAGCGCGACGCAGGACATCGCGAACGACGGAATGGCCGCCGAGCACTTCAGCGGCGACACGCTCGCGAAGATCAACGCGATCCAGATCGCGGGCGTGATGATCGGCTTCTTCGGCGGCGGCGCCGGCACGTTGACGCTGATCGGCCTGTTCGGGCAGCGTGCCGCGTTTCTCGCGCTGGCTGCCGTGCCGCTCGCGAGCCTCGCGTGCGTGCTGTGGGTGCTGCCGAGCGATGCGGATCGTGCACGGGTGCAAGCCGAACCCAACGCGAGCCTCGTGCGCTTCGCGAAGCGGCCGCGTTCGTGGTCGCTGCTGTCGCTCGCGCTGCTGTCGGCGATGACGGCCGTATCGGGCTTCGGCCTGTCGAAGCTGTTTCTCAACGACGCGGGCTGGTCGCTCGACGCGATCGGGAAGCTCGGGATGGCCGGCGGCATCGTGACGGTTGTGCTCGGATGCGGCGGCGGCGCGTGGCTTGTCCGGTGGCTCGGGTTGTGGCCTGCGTTTACGGCCGGCGTGAGCTGTGCGGGCGCGGCCGCGCTGCTGTGGTTCGCGCAGGCGAGCGGATGGCTGCCGGTGGCGTCGTCGTGGGCGTGGCTGTGCACGGTGCTCGGTTCGCTGGCGACCGGGATCACGTCGGTGTCGATCATGACGGCCGGCATGCGCTTCGCGGGCGGCAGCGACCAGGCCGGCACCGACGTGACGGCCGTGCAGAGCACGCGCGATCTCGGCGAGCTGATCGCGTCGTCGACGATTTTGTCGCTGACCGCGAAGGTGGGTTATACGGGCGGGTTTCTCGCCGGTGTGGCGTTGGCGGTGCTGGCCGCGTTGATCGCAATGCGGTTGCGGCGGCGGGAGGCGGCGTATGCGGTGAAGGGGGAGGATGCGCTGGCGTCGTGAGTGACATGACGTACGCGTACGCTTCCGGCTGTCCGGACGGCAGTCGGGAGCGCGCGAATTCGCAGCAGCATGGTGCCCGGTTGCAGCCTGATGTGGGAATCGGAAACAGCGGTGCGCGATTGCGCGGGATGATCGTCGATCGTTGCCGGAATGCGTTTGTCGCATGTCGCGCAACGATGAGAGAAGAAATCCTGGTGCCGACGGCGAGACTCGAACTCGCACAGCTTTCGCCACTACCCCCTCAAGATAGCGTGTCTACCAATTTCACCACGTCGGCACTGCAAGGGGCGCAATTCTAGCGCGACGTTGCGCGTTTGTGAAGGGGGTGTGACAAGATCGGTGAATGCACGCAGGCGATCCCGGTAGAATTCGGGCGATCGACCCGACGATCGTCGCAACCGCCACCTGTTTTCTTCGCGTGACACACACCCTCGAACAACTGCAGGCCGGCCAGCTCGCCGGCGCACGGCAACTCAAGCTCGCATGCGGGTTGACGGAATTCCCGCGCGCGATCTTCGATCTCGCCGACACGCTCGAAGTGCTCGACCTCACCGGCAATGCGCTGTCCGCACTGCCGGACGACCTGCCGCGGCTGCACCGCCTGCGCATCCTGTTCGCGTCCGGCAACCGCTTCACCGCGTTCCCCGACGTGCTCGGCGCGTGCGGGCAGCTCGACATGATCGGCTTCAAGGCGAACCGGATTCAAACGGTGCCGAGCGGGTCGCTGCCGCGCGCGCTGCGCTGGCTGATCCTCACCGACAACGCCATCGACGCATTGCCGGCCGATATCGGCGATTGCTCGCGGCTGCAGAAGCTGATGCTCGCGGGCAACCGGCTGCGCGCGCTGCCGGCGGAAATGGCCGCCTGCCGCGCGCTCGAACTGGTGCGCCTGTCCGCGAACCGGCTGGACGCACTGCCCGACTGGCTGCTGCGCCTGCCGCGCCTCGCATGGCTCGCCGCCGCAGGCAACCCGTTCGGCGCCGCGCCGGAAGCCGCGGCGTCGGCCGGGCCCGAGGTCGCGAACGTCGACTGGGCATCGCTGGCCTGCGAGCAGAAGCTGGGCGAGGGCGCATCGGGCGTCATTTACCGCGCGCAATGGCGCGCGGACGGGCATCCGCCACGGGCGGTCGCGGTCAAGCTGTTCAAGGGCGCGGTGACGAGCGACGGCCTGCCCGATTGCGAAATGGCCGCGTGCCTGCACGCCGGCCGTCATCCGAGCATGATTCCGGTGATCGGCAAGGTGAGCGGGCATCCGGACGGCACGCACGGCCTCGTGATGGAACTGGTCGATCCCGCGCTCACGAACCTCGCCGGGCCGCCGAGCTTCGCGACCTGCACGCGCGACGTGTATGTGGCCGATGCGAAATTCACGCCGGTGGAGGCGGTGCGGATCGCGCATGGCATCGCGTCGGTGGCGGGCCATCTGCACGCCCGCGGCATCATGCATGGCGACCTGTACGCGCACAACATCCTGCACGATGGCGAAGGCGGTGCGCTGCTCGGGGATTTCGGCGCGGCGTCGCTCTATGACGTGAACGATCGCACGCGCGCTACAGCATTCGAACGGATCGAGGTGCGGGCGTTCGCCTATCTGCTCGGCGAGTTGCTTGAACGATGCGAACCGCGCACGTGGGCCGGCAGGGGCGCGCTCGATGCGCTCGCGGTGGTCTGCCTGAATGAAGACGTCGATGCGCGGCCGTCGTTCGGCGAGATCGCGACCGAGCTGGCCGCACACACACGCTGACGAGCGCGCGTCGGCTCAAGCCTGACGCGCAGTCAGCAGCCTGATCCCCAGCCCGACGAACAGCAGCCCGCTGGCGCGCTTGAGCGCACGCACCGCGCGGCTCATGCCGAAGCCGCGATGGAAGCGGCGCACGCCGGCCGAATAGACGCTGTGAACGACCACCACCGTGCACGCGATCGTCGCGTACATCACGACGAACTGCAGCGCGAGCGGGCGGTCGTGCACGATGAACTGCGGCATGAACGCCGACAGGAAGATCATCGTCTTCGGATTGCTGCCCGACACGAACAGCGCTTCGCGGAACAGTTTCCCGCGGTCGGGCACGGCGATCTCCGCCG
The DNA here is from genome assembly GCF_002223055.1 of Burkholderia sp. HI2500. Taxonomy (NCBI): domain Bacteria; kingdom Pseudomonadati; phylum Pseudomonadota; class Betaproteobacteria; order Burkholderiales; family Burkholderiaceae; genus Burkholderia; species Burkholderia sp. HI2500. Next base: position 368,325 of record NZ_NKFL01000006.1, read on the forward strand.
CCCCGGTCGAAGCGGCGGCCTTGCGGTCGCCGCGCAATTGCCGGACACCGAGGAAGATCAGGTACGCGGCGCCGACCACCTTCATCGCGACGAACAGCGGTGGCATCGCGGCCAGCACCGCGCCGACGCCGAGCGCGACGAGTATCACGACCACCCCTTGCGCGACGAGGTTGCCCGCGATCGTCGCGGCCGTACCGTGCGTGCCGTAGCGCACCGTGTTGCGGATGACGAGCAGCACGTTCGGCCCCGGCGACAGCGTCGTGGCGAGATAGGCTGCGGCAAACAGCATCCAGGTCTGAATGGACATGCGGCGCTCCGAGAGGCGGTTCCGGCGGTCGGGATGAACCGATGATGCCACGCCAATAATGGGCGCAGGCTTGCGCCGGAACCACGCCGGCGCGGTGGGTCAGCTGGCGTCGCGCATGCAGTACGCCGGGATCGACGGCGGCGTATCGATCGCGGCGGGGCGCGTCATCCACGCGATCCACCCGGCCCATATCCCGCAGACGATCATCACGGCGACGTTCAGCGGCGTCCGGTAGCGGACGATCAGGTCGGCCAGCGGCAGGCGATGTTTCATGTGCATCTCCTTCGATCGGGGGCGGTGGACGTTACTGGCCGGCGTAGGTCGGCGCCTTGGCGTCGCAGGTCACGGACACCGTCGAGCCGTCCGCGAAATGCAGCCGGAACGGCACCTTCGTGCCGGGCGCGACGGCCTGGCGCGGTTGCTCCAGCATCACGTGATAGCTCTTCGGCTTGAAGGTCAGCGTGCCGTGCGCGGGCACTTCGACGGCGTCGACGTGGACCATCTTCGCGGTGCTGCCGCTCGTTTGCGTTTCATGCAGCATCGCCATCCCGTACGCGGGCGAGTCGAGGCCGGTCAGCGTGACGGGCGCGTCGCCGTCGTTCTTCAGCGTGAAGTAGCCGGACGACGGCACGGTGGCCGGCATCGCGCGAATCCAGCAGTTTTCTGCCTGCACGGCCGTCGCGGCGAACGTGGCGGGGGCTTGCAGCGCCAGCAGTGCGAACAGCAGGCCGGTCGGAATCAAGCGCTTCATGGTTGGTTCTCCTGATGGGTGGATGCAGTGGAAAAGGGGGCGACGCGGCCGGCGCGGAACGCCGATGCGCATCGCGGATCTCATTTCAGCGTGAACGCGTAGCGGCCTTGCGTGCGATGGCCGTCGCTGGCCACCGCGATCCACGCCACCGTGTACGTGCCGGCCGTCAGATTGGTCAGCGCGACCTGCATGCGCTTCCGGTTGCGTGCATCGACGGACGATTTCCCGTCGACGACCGATTGCCCATGGCTGTCGGTGACGGCGATTGAGCTGAAAGCGGGCTCGAGTGCTTCGCTGAAACCGATCGTGACTGCGTGCGGCGCGGTCGAAAGCGTGGCGTCGGCGGCCGGCTCCTGCGTCTTTGGAAGCGCATGAGCGTGGGCGGCCTGGATGACGACGAAGCCGAGTGCGGCGAGCGCGCCGCGAACGAAAGAGGGGGTGTTCATGATCGAATGTGCGAGTGGCGAATCGGATGGCGCAACACGGATTCGACGGACGGATGCACGTGTACCCTCGCAGCAGCACCGAGGGCGGCTGGCGTCAGCGCGAGCGTGCGCGGCCGGACGTTCGCCCGCGAGCGAATGTCGGCGTGACAGTACGAGCCGGAAGCCGCCAACCGCACGCACGGCACGACGCCGCGCGCAATACGGTGACACATGATCGTCCTTCGAAACGTGACAGGTCGCACACGCCGGCGGCGTGCGCGGGCCACGCGATGCTTGATGGCATCACGGGCATTGACGACGAATCAGGACGAGAACGGAGGGGCGCGCGGTTGTGCGGCCGTGTGCGGCAGCGCGCGGCGCAGGCTGTCGAAGCGGGTCGCTTCGCGGTGCTGAATGACGTGCACGTTGGCCGCGAACGTCAGTTCGGGCGCGGGCAGTGCGGGTGTGTGAGCAAGCAGGCTGCAGTAGCCGCATGCCTGGAGGTGGGCCGTCAGGCTCTTCTGCGACGAATCGGCGGCGGGCTCGCCGGTGGCCGGCGCGGCCGAGCAGTAGCCGGCCAGCAGCGTCTCGACGCGCTGCTGCGACGTCAGTGCCTGCGAGATCGTCGGCGCGAGCGCCGTCATCAGGATGGCGAGCATCCCGATCAGACTGCCGATCTTCCGGAGGCGACGACTCAGCATGCGATGCGCGGTGACGTACAGGCGACGATGGAGCGGATTATGCCACGCACGTCGATGCGCATGTCGGCACGAACCTGCGGCGTGGCGGCGCGCTACGCGTGCTTCGCCAGGTATTTCGTGATCAGCGTCATCTGTGCGGCCCAGCCCTGGTCGTTCATCTCGCGCGCCTTCGCGCGGCGCGCTTCGATCAACTGGTCGAAGCCCGTTTCGGTGACCGTGAGCAGTGTGCCGCCGGCCTGTGCGGCGAGCGTGAACGTGACGAGCGTCATCGGCTCGGACGCGTAATCGAAATTCGGGTCGATCGCGAACGGATGCCAGCGAAACGAGAACAGTTGCTTCGGCTCGAGTCGATCGACGACGATTTCGAACACAGTGCCCGCGTAGGGCTCTTGTGCCTTGGCGACGTCGTCGTCGACGCGTGTCGGCGTGATGCGGCCGAACAGCGGCTGGCCGGCCGCGAACGGCCCGTCGAACGTGACGCCGAACCACTGGCCGAATTCGCCGGAATTGCTGACGGCTTCCCACACGCGGTCGGGCGATGCGTTGAGCTGGGCCTGTTTTTCGATGCGATCGGTTTGCTGGGTCATGACGTTCTCCACTCCGGATCAACCTTTGCTGGACGGCATGCGCGAGCGCACGCCGCGTCTAGTCGAGCATGACCGCGTCGGGCACGTCGAGCACGAGGTCCGACGTCGCGACGGCCACGCACGGCAGCGTATAGCCGTCGGCCTTTTCCTCGCGGCTCAGCCCCGGCCATTCGATCGTGTAGCGTACGCTGCCGCTGACGATCCGGCAAAGGCAGCTTCGGCACGTGCCGTTGCGGCACGAGCGCGGCAGCGACACGTGCGCGAACGCGGCGGCTTCGAGCAGCGTCAGCGAATCGGGCGCATCGAAGGTCGCACCGAGCGGCTCGATGCGCACGAGGGGCAGGTGTTCCGGATCGGTCATGGCGGAGGCAGGGCGGGCGGCGGTTCGGCGGCAACGCGCCAAGCATACCCGAACGTGCTGGCGGCCGGCGCCGGCCGGCCGCCGGCGTCAATGCCGGCGCAGGTGCCGGTACACGGTATTGCGGGCGAGGCCGAGCTCGCGCGCGGCCGCCGACACGTTGCCGCCATGCCGCGCGAGCACGGCGTCGATCACCGCGGCCTGATGGCTTTGCAGTGTCGTGCCTTCGTGCGTGGCGGCCGATGCGGCCGGCGCCGCGATGGGCGCTGCCGGTGCGTCGTCGCAATCGAGCCAGAAATCGTCGGGCAAATGGGCGAGCGTGATTTCCGCTTCGTCTTCGGCGAGCATGCCGGCCGTACGCAGCACGTTGGTCATCTGGCGCAGGTTGCCGGGCCAGCGGTGGCGCGTGAACGCGTCGAGCACGTCGGCCGCGATACGGCGCGGCATCGGTTCGCTGCGCGCGAGCCGCGCGAGAATCCGCTCGACGAGCGCGGGCAGGTCGGTGCGTGCGGCGAGCGCCGGCAGCGTGACCGCGAGCCCGTTGATCCGGTAGAACAGGTCTTCGCGGAACGTGCCTTCCGCGATCATCGCGCGCAGGTCGCGATGGGTCGCGCAGACCACCCGCACGTCGACCGGCACCGCGCGCGCACCGCCGAGCGGCATCACCGCGCGTTCCTGCAGCACGCGCATCAGCCTGACCTGCTGCGCGAGCGGCATGTCGCCGATTTCGTCGAGAAACAGCGTGCCGCCGTCGGCCTGCACGATCTTGCCGGGGCTGCCGCGCTTGCGTGCGCCGGTAAATGCGCCGTCCTCGTAACCGAACAGTTCGGCCTCGATCAGCGAATCGGGCAGCGCCGCGCAGTTGACCGCGACGAACGGGCCGTCCGCACGCGGCGATGCCTGGTGCAGGGCGCGGGCGAGCCATTCCTTGCCGGTGCCGGTCTGGCCGAGGATCAGCAGCGGCAGGTCGCGCCCGCGGATCTTCGCGACGCGTTCGAGCACGGCGGCCATGCGTGCGTCGCCCGTGTCGAGCGTCGCGAACGTGATCGTGTCGGGGTCCGGCGTGCGCACCCGTGCGGCGGGCGTGGGCGGCGTGACGGCGACGGTGGTCTTGTGTGCTTCCGCGAATTCGCAGCGCGCCAGCACGCGGACGCCGGTCGACAGCGTGAGGCGGAACATCGCGCCGGGCGCGCGCGCCGCCTGCTGCGCGAGCTGGCCGAAGCGCATGCCGAACAGCGCGTCGCTGGCTTGATGCTGCAGTGCATCGAACGATGCGCCGAGCTGGAATTGCGCGCTGCGGTTCGCGGCGATCAGCCCGCCGTCGGGGCCGAAGGCGACGAGCCCGGCGAACAGCGAATCGACGCATTCCTCGTGTGCATGAAAGCGCAGCCGCAACGCTTCCGCGCACTGGTTCGCGAACAGGTGGTTCTCGATCAGTTGCGCGGACATCCGCACGAGCGCGAGCGTATGCGGGCTCGAGCCGCGCGGGTCGCCGCTCACGTCGAGCGTGCCGAGCGTGCGGCCGAACGGATCGAAGATCGGCGCGCACGAGCAGGTGAGGATGTGGTTGGCGCGCAGGAAGTGTTCGGACCCATGCACGGCGACGGCCTGGCCCGATGCGAGCGCGGTGCCGATCGCGTTGGTGCCGCGTGCGCCTTCCGTCCATGACACGCCGGTACACAGCGCGACGCGGTTGGCTTTCTCGATGAAGTCCGCGTCGCCGATGCTGTGCAGGATCACGCCGTCGGCGTCGGTCAGCAGCACGAGGCTTTGCGTGTCGGCGATCTGCGCGTGAAGGTTCTCCATCACCGGGCGGGCGTGCGAGAACAGTGCGTGATTCGTGTCGAGCAGTTCGCGCAGCGCGAGGCGCGACAGCGGCGAGAAATCCGGGCGTTCGTGCGCGCGCAGGCCGACCGCGGTCGAACGCGCATGCGCCTGCGCGAGCAGGTCGGTGCGACCCGCGGTGGCGGGCAGCACGAAAGGTTGCGGCATGACTTGTCTCCTGTCGACAGCAGTTAGCGCTTTAGCGCTTACTGCTGTCCCATGCTTCGCGGTCGGCAGCAGTTAGCACTTCAGCGCTTACTGATGTCCCATGCTTCGCGGTCGAACCCGGTGAGCATTTCAACACTCACTCAGGCCCCATGCTCCTCGAAATCGGCCGATCCGGCGCACGCCTACGCACCGAAATCCTCTACGGATTCCCGCCTTCGCGTGCGGCGCACCATCGGTGTGCGAACGGCAGCCATCCGGGTACGCATCATCATACAAGCGCCGCGTACGAAGCGCGACCGCGAACAAAATCCCCTTGCTTTTAAATGCCCGCCTGCAATGATGGAAATGGAGCACGCACGCGCCGTGTTCCGCATTGCAACATGCATGCGACGCGACATGCATCCGTTCGGGAGACGCATCATGGTTCGGACGGAACTGAGAGTCGTGCTGGCGGCCATCGCCACATTCATCATGCTGGGCGGCATCGCCGTGGCGATCCACGGGCTGCTGTTCGATCTGACCGATGCGGTGCGATACGGGGCGGCCGCGATCGCGGTGGGCGCCACGACGGCTGCCATCGCGCTCAACGTCTGGCCGAACGACCCTCACTGACGCCGGTTTCCGAAACGGTGCCGGATGCCGCGCTGATCTGACGAAATGCGCGTCGGAACGACGCACGCCGGAAAATTTGTCTCCTGCGCGAAACCGTCTAAAGTGGAAATCAACCGGCATGCATTGTCCGCGCCTATCCCCGCGGGCAGTGCCTCCGCCGGCGAGCCCGCGTACATTTCGTCCGGCCGGTAGCGGACGACGGACGCGGTCATTCGTTTTCTACCGGTCGAGGCGGCTCCCATGCAGATCCATTTCACGAACGAGAAGCCCGAGTATTCGGGGCGCGACCTGATGCTGGCGTTCACGGCGTTGGTCAATGGCGAGCGCGTCCAATGTCAGATCACCGCCGAGGCGCTGGAAGATCACTTCGGCGCGGCGTCGCCGCGCTTCGAGGACATGGTCGGCGCATTCGACCAGCACCGCGATCGTATCGAGGCGGCTGCACGTCGCCTGCTGTCGGAGACGCGTGCGCAATGCGTGACGCTGCGCAGCGGCTACGTCCGCTTCTACGAGGCCAACTGGCGCTGACGACACGACGCCCGTCTGGCGGCGCACGTCGCTGAACGCTGCGCACGCGAAGACGTTGCCTTGCACGCAATGCCGTTCGGCGGGGCCGGGCGGCATTTTCGTATGCGGGCTGTGCCGGGTTGCCCGCGCGTCGGCATGGCCGTGCGTGTCGATTCGTCAGGATCGCAGAAGAATCATGCGAAAACGAAAACGCCACCCGAAGGTGGCGTTTTTTCATCGTGCATCATGCCGCGCGCCGAAGCGCCGCCGTCATTCGCTGCCGAGATAGAAGAAGCGGAACAGGAACACGGCTGCGATGAGCCACACGATCGGCTTGACCGAGCGGGCCTGGCCGGTCAGCAGCTTGAGGCCGCCGTACGCGATGAAGCCGAATGCCACGCCGTTCGCGATCGAGTACGTGAACGGCATCAGCAGTGCGGTCAGTGCGGCCGGCACGGCTTCCGTGGCATCGTCCCACGGCACCTCGACCATTTCGCGCAGCATCAGGCACGACACGTACAGCAGGGCCGGTGCCGTCGCGTAGGCCGGCACGACGCCGGCAAGCGGCGCGATGAACAGGCACGCGAGGAACAGCACCGCGACGGTGATGGCCGTCACGCCCGTGCGGCCGCCGGCCTGCACGCCCGACGCGCTTTCGATATACGCGGTGGTCGACGACGTGCCGAGCACCGAGCCCGCGACGATCGCCGTGCTGTCGGCGAGCAGCGCCTTGTTCAGGCGGTTCATCTTGCCTTCGACGAGCAGGCCCGCGCGGTTCGCGACGCCCATCAGCGTGCCCGTCGCGTCGAACAGCTCGACGAGGAAGAACACGAGGATCACGTTGATGATGCCGGTCGACAGCGCGGCGCCGATGTCGAGCTTGAACAGCGTCGCGTCGATCGACGGCGGCGCGGAGAACACGCCGTGGAACTGGTTGTCACCGAAGAAGAACGACAGGATCGTGACGCCGATGATGCCGATCAGGATCGCGCCGCGCACGCGCAGGTGGTCGAGCGTGACGATCGTGAAGAAGCCGACGATCGCGAGGATCGTGTCGTGCTTGTGCAGGTCGCCCAGCGTGACGAGCGTGGCCGGGTTGCCGACGATCACGCCCGACGTCTTCAGCGAGATGATGCCGAGGAACAGGCCGATACCCGCGGTGATCGAGATCCGCAGCGATTTCGGAATGCCGTTGACGATCGCCTCTCGTACGCGGAACAGCGTGACGAGCAGGAACAGGCAGCCGGAGATGAACACCGCGCCGAGCGCGGCCTGCCACGTGAAGCCCATTCCCTTGACGACCGTGTACGCGAAATACGCGTTCAGGCCCATGCCGGGCGCGCATGCGATCGGGTAGTTCGCGTACAGCCCCATGATGAGCGACGCCAGCGCCGCGACGAGGCAGGTCGCGACGAACACGGATTCCTTCGGCATGCCGGCGTCGCCGAGGATCGCGGGGTTGACGAAGATGATGTAGGCCATCGTCAGGAACGTGGTGACGCCCGCGAGTATTTCGGTGCGGAAGTCGGTGCCGGCTTCAGCGAAGCCGAAATACCGCTTGATGGATTCCATGAAGGCGTTTCTCCGGTCGGTTGTCGTGTTGCTTGTTGTGCCGAATTGTTGTAAAGGCAGCGCGGCCGGCTTACTGTAACCAGCCACTATTGCCCGGCTATCGGCGGATTGTAATAGCGCGGATAGCTCGGACGATATAGTTGGAGGGCACGATCGAAAGATCGATCGGCTGCCTGCGCGCGAACGGTCTGGCAGCCCGGCCGCGCGACGAAGGCGCGCATTTTACCGGTTCGGGCGGAACGGGCCGGCAGAAATGGCTGAAACGGGAGCGGGATGCGCGAACGACGCCGGCCGATGCGTGCGCAACGGCGTGCAAGACGGCACGCGCGGTGGATCACGCGGCGTGGATGCGGGATGATGACATCCGACTGAAACGGAGCGCCCGCATGCTGCAAGAACGCGGGGCAGGCGGCGCGTGCGCGCGAACGCACGTGCGTGGCCGGTGCGGATGCCCGGCAGCGGCGTGCAGCGGCCATTCGTCAGTCCAGGCGGGTGCAGATATCGGGCTATCGTGCGCCGAAGCCGTCCCGCCCGCAACTGTCATTTCGTGAAGCGGGGGCGACTGTGGTTTCTGTGTAAAAGATTGCAAGACCCCATCGCATAAACCGGCAAGTCTTTCTAGGATAGATACACCGCGCATGCACACGCCGGCCGGAAATTGCCGACGCGGGGGAGTCGCAGTCCGTGCAGGCCGGGCGGTGAAGTGCGGTCAAGGCCGTTGCGTGTTCGGGCAGGCACGGCCGCTTGCGATTGCCCGATGCGGGTTCGTCCGTAATCACGGAGGTCAGCATGTTGAACTGGATCAGCCGTTGGGCGATGCGACACGCCCCCACGCCGGAAAAAACCGCTGCGTCGATGCTCGTGACGGCGCGCATGGAACTGTTCGCAGCCGAACAGCGCGTCATCGACGCGAAATTACAAGCGGATTACTGGCGCACACGTGTGTCATTCCTGGAAGAGGTGCAGAAGCAGGGCATCGATCCGTGGGTGACCTCGCAGGCAGCGCAACGTCCCGACCTCGAGTCCACTCCCCGAAGCACGGGCCCGCGTCTCGCCGCCAGCACCTGATGCACCTGCTGCATCCCGTCGCTGCGCACGGCGCGCGATCGGTCGCGGCACGCACTGGCGTGCCGCGTCATTGAAAGCGCACCCGCGATGCGATAGCGCGTCGCGGGTGCGTGCATTTCTTCGAGCAGGTTCAGTCGTTCAGCAACGTTTCGATGGCGGGTGCGGAAACCGCACCGGACATCATGCGGCCGTTCGCGTTGAACAGCGTCGGCGTGCCGCGCAGGCCCAACGCAAGGCCGAGCGAGCGGATCTGCGCGAGCGGTGCCGCACACGTGCCTGCAGCAGGTTGCACGTTGTCGATCATCCACGCTTTCCACGCCGCATTCCGGTCATTCGCGCACCAGACGCCGCGCGCATGCGCGGCGGCCTGCGGATGGAGTCCCTCGAGCGGATAGAGGAAGGTGTGAATGGTCACGTTGTCGATCCGTTCCAGCGTGCGCTCCAGTCTTTTGCAATAGGAACAATCCGGATCGGAGAAGACGTAGAGCGTCCGCTTGCCGTTGCCGCGGACCGTCTGGATCGCGTGGGCGCGCGCCATCGACGCCAGAACCGCGCCGGTGTCGCGCTCGGCAATGCGGGTGCCGGGGGGCAGCGTGATCGCGCCGGAAGACGCCGCGGGCGCGCCGTGACTTGCCGGTGCGGGCGCCGCGTTCAGGATGGAGGGGAGGCTCGCGAGCAGGCTCGAAAGCACGGTCAACCGGAGCAGCATTCGTTTTGTCATGTTGATTCGGTATGCGAATAGTTTGGAAGATCCGCACACCACGTACGTACGTGACCAACGAGTGCGAGTCCGGTTCAGTGCATGCCGTGAACGCGTCGGCGATGCCCGGCCGACCGGGCATCACGCCGGCGTGCTCGGGCAACGCGCACGGCGCTCAGTGGCCGGCGGCTTCCGCGCTTGCCTGGTCGTTCGCGTGGTCGCTGGTCTGTTGCTGGGCAGCGGGCGCGTCGTGATCAGGATCGTCGCAGGCCACGGCGTTGCCGCTGACGGCGAATGCTGCGGCGAGAGCAAGTATCACTCGGGATGCGTTCATCAGATAATCTCCGGTTTCGATGGGTGGGAACGCCTTCTCGGGTGACACAAGGCGTTCGGGATACGTAGTGTGTCCGCGCCGCATCGATGCGACCAACTTCCTGAAGAGAATCTCAATACGCGGGTGCTTTCGGTCCCTTGTTCCCGCTGGCGCGAGCGTCGCGGGCGGCTGACGGGCAACGTGCTTGCGCGGCCCGTCGTGTTCTCCGTTCGATTCACTGGACCGGACGGACGGCGCGCAAACTCGAAAAAAAAGCCTCGGCCGTTTCCGGCGAGGCCTGGTGTGACGGGCGGCGGTGCCCATCGGCGCGCTGACGCGCCGGCGCCATCGATGACGCACCGTTTCGTGCCTGTGCCCGGCGATGGATCGCGATGGCAATGAGCGCGAACACAGGCACGCGAGCGCGTGCGTCGCCGCGCGGTGGCGTCAACGGCAGTGTTCGACGCGGGCGCGGGTCACGCGTCGCGTTGCGCGAGCCCGTTCACGAGCAGCTCGGACAGCAGGCCCGTCATCCCTTCCGGGTGCGTGGCCGCGCGGGCCTTGAGCTGTTCGACGAGGTCGGCGTTGAGCTTGCAGGCGAACGGCACGAGGCCCTGTTCCTGGTCGAGCTTGCGCTGCGCGCGGCGGTCGAGCTTGGTGGCTTCTTCGGCGCCCTTGCCGAAACGCGCGGAGCTGGATTGCTTCAGCGCGTGCGTCAGCTTGAGCGCCTTGTTCTTTTCGAGATCGGTTTTCTTCATGGCCATCGCGGCACCTCCGGGAAATGAAGCCGCGATTGTACGCATTTCGGCGGGCGACGCCCGCCGAGCCCACGGGAAACCCGTTCAGGCACCCTTCGTCGTGCCCCAGTTGCCGCCGTGCGCGGCCGCCTGCGCGGCCGGCGAGCGGGCGAGGTAAGCGAGCGCCTGTTCGGTCGAGCCTTCGTGGTGCGGCGTATAGCCCGGCTTGAAATAGCGCAGCGCCGCGCCGATCACCTTCCAGAACGACGGCAGATGCCCGCGCCGCGAGCCTTGCCACCACGCGAGCACGAAACCCGGGTAGCGGCCGGCGGCCGGGTCGCGCCGGTACATGAACTTCGCGCCCGTCGTGATGTAGTAGAGCAGCAGCAGGATCACGAACGCCATGTGCACGCAGCGCTCCGGATAGGTGCCGCCCAGGTGCCGGTAGATGTCGAACGCGACCGTGCGGTGCTCGACTTCCTCGGCGCCGTGCCAGCGCAGCAGGTCGACCATCGTCGGGTCGGCCTTGCCTTCGTCGAGCCCGTGCGCGTTGAGCACCCAGTTGCCGAGATAGCCGAAGAAATGCTCGAGCGACGCGATCACCGCGAGCTGCTGGCGCAGCCAGAAACGCGTATGGCCGATCTTCAGCCCGAGCGGCTGTTCGCCGAGCACGCGCGTGAAGAGGCGATTGAGCTTCTGCGTGAACGGCTTCGTGTCGATCCCGTGCCGGTCGTAGTAGTGCTTGAGCACGCCGCCGTGCGAACGCGAATGCACGGCTTCCTGCCGCAGGAAGCCTTCGGCCTCGTCGCGCAGGCGCGCATCGGTGATCAGCGGCAACGCCTTGTTGTACACGCGGCAGAACCACAGTTCGCCTTCCGGGAACAGCAGGTTCAGCGTGTTGATGATGTGCGTGCTGCCCGGGTCGTTCGGCACCCAGGTAACCGGCGTGTCGCTGAAGTCGAACTTCACGTGCCGGGCCTTGATCTTGTGATAGTCGGCGGTATCGGTCATCTTGTGTCTCCCTGTGCGGCGTCGTGCGCCGTCAATGCGATGCCATGCTGACGCGGGCGATCATCCGGCCGAGCCACGGCATGAAGCGGCCGACGAAGCGCATCGCGTGCGCCTCGCCGCCGACCGCGACGACGGGGCGGTTGCGCAGCACGCCGTCGACCATCGCCTGCGCGACGGTTTCGGGTTTCAGGCCGCGCATCTGGTACAGCTTCGTCGCGCGCTTGCGCAGCCGCGCTTCGTCCTGTGCGTTGGCGCCCGCGTATTGCGTCGACGCCATGATTCCGGTCTCCGCGAAACCGGGGCACACGGCCGTCACGCCGATGCCTTGTTCCGCGAGTTCCGCGCGCATGCATTCGCTGAGCATCAGCACGGCGGCCTTCGTCGTCGCATACGCGGGCAGGTCGCGCGACGGCCCGAACGCGGCGGCCGAGGCGGTGTTGACGATGTGCCCGCCGGTGCCGCGCGCGGCCATCTGCTGCGCGAACAGCCGCGAGCCGTGGATCACGCCCCACAGGTTCACGTGCAGGATGCGCTCCCAGTGCCGCGTGCTCGTGTCGAGGATGCCGCCGGCCATGCCGATGCCCGCGTTGTTGATCACGACGTCCGCGCCGCCGAGTTCGCTGCCGACCCATGTCGCCAGCGCTTCCATTTCATCGGCGGACCCGACGTCGACCCGCTTCGCGTGCGCTTGCGCACCGGTGAGCCCGATCAGCAGCGCGGTGCGTTCGGCGCTCGCGAGGTCGATGTCGCACGCGACGATCGTCGCGCCTTCGCGGGCGAACGCGAGCGCCGCGCAGCGGCCGATGCCGCTGCCCGCGCCGGTCACCACCGCGACCTTGCCGCTGAAGCGGCCGCTCGTGGCGCGGCGGCGCGCGTTCGCGAGCGCGGGCGGTTCGTTGCCCGATTCGACCGCGTCGATCAGTTGCCCGGCGAGCGCCGCGAAGCGCGTCGGATCGGCGAGCGGCAGCCAGTGGCCGGCCGCGACTTCACGCCGGTAGTACTGCGGCACCCAGCGCGACAGGTTCTCGGACAACGCGGGGCTCACGTATTTGTCGCCGAGCGGCACGATCGTCTGCACCGGTGCATGCGCGTAACGCTCGCGCGGCGCGAACAGGCAGCGGATGAAGTTCGCGCGATAGAGGCGCACGCCGCGCGCGCCGTCGTCGGCTTGCGTCGGGCGCGGCGTGGCGGGCGTTTTTTCGAGCCGGCGAAGCAGGCGGGGCCACGCGCGGCCGAGCCACAGCCGCCAGCCGAGCTCGGGGATGAACGGCAGGTGGAACAGGTACACGTACCACGACCGCACGAGCTGGCCGCCGAGCTTGCCGAGCGACGCGGGCGTCGGGCGCAGCACGCGTTCGCGCAGCCAGAAGCCGACGTGGTCGAGGCACGGCCCCGAGCACGACGTGTACGACGCGATGCGGCCGGCGAGGCGCGGATCGGTGACGAATTCCCAGCCCTGGATCGAGCCCCAGTCGTGCGCGACCAGGTGCACGGCGCGGCCGGGGCAGAGCGCGTCGATCACCGCGACGAAGTCGTCGGTCAGCTTCGCGAGGTGGTAGTCGGCCGTGCGCTTCGGCACGCCGGACAGGCCCGCGCCGCGCACGTCGTATGCGATCACGTAGTGCTTGCGCGCGAGCAGCGGCGCGACGTGCTGCCAGACGCTGCTGTCGTCGGGGTAGCCGTGCACGAGCACGACCGGCGAGCGGGCCGGGTCGCCCCAGGTCTTGACCGCGAGCGTCAGGTCGCCGGAGGCGACCGCCGTTTCGCTGTGAACCGATTCGAACAGGGCCAGCGGCGCTTCGTCGGAAAGAGGCTGCATCGTGAGTCCGTCGTTCAGGGAGTCGGGAGGATGGGCGCGTGCGGGTCAGGCGGCGGCCGGCACGGTCGCGACGGCCTGCATCCGCTCGGCTTGGCGGCGCTGCCAGCGGCGCACGTGCGGCAGGTCGTCGTCGAGCCAGTACGCGTCGTCTTCGGTGATGACCAGCAGCTCTTCGAATTTCGCGCCGACGCCGGCGAAGCCGAGATGCGGCTCGACGGCCCACAGGCCCGGCACCGGCGCATGCTCGGAGCGGCGGTCGATCGACCACAGCGGCGACCAGCCTTGCTGTTTCGCCGCGCGGCCCTGGTCGAGCAGCAGGTTGCGCGTCGCGTTCAGCCCGAAGCGCGCGACGAAGCGCGGTTTCGACAGCTTGTGGATCTTCGCGACGCGATGCGCGAGCACCTTGAACGGATAGGCCTTGTGGCGCGGCTCGACGCCCTGGCGACGGCACAGCGCGTCGACTTCCTGCGCGACCTCGGCCATCGGCCGGCGTGCCTTCACGAGCCGCACGATCATGTCGCGGTGGTCCATCAGGTCGTCCTGCAGCTGTTCGAGGATCGGGTTGTGGCCGAGGCAGTGCGCGTAGCCGACGTCGGCCACGATGCCGTCGAGCACCGGCGCGACGTCGAGGATCACCGGCATGTCGGCTTCGAGCTGTCGTTTGCTCGGGAAGAACGCGAGATTGAAGCCGCCCATGTGCTTGAGGCCCGAGAAGCCCTCGAACGCGGTGCGGTCGCCGAACCACGCGAACGGCTTGTGCAGCCAGTCGTGCACGCCGTTGTCCTGCAGCCATTCGGTCAGCAGGCGCGCCGCTTCCTTTTCGGTGATGCCGGGGTAGAGCATCGCGCCGACGGTTTCGACGCAGCGGTACGCCAGCTGCTGGACCGCGCGGAATTGCGGCAGCTCGTCGAGGTGGACTTCCGGCAGCGGGGGATGGTCAGCCATGATGCGTCTCCGTTGGGGGCGCTGATCCGGAATGCGCCCGCCAGCGTCACCGTCACGGGTTATTCAGTCAGCATTTAATGTGTCATTGAGCGATGTAATGATCATAGACGGTTCCGGGACGCGCGCCAGCCCCCAGGGGTGAGGATTTGTCCTAATGAAGGGCCGAAGTGGAGTGGAAACTCTAGATTTAACGGAAGTTGGGCCGGACGCTCCCTGCGCCCCCCGTTCGGGGCGGGTGCACTGGCCGGGATCGTCACGAGCCGTCTGCCGGCGCCGGCCCGGACGGCCGCGCGCGCGGCCGCCTCGCGACGGCGCGACATGTCGCGCCGGATCAACTCCCCGTCGTGTCGCGACGTGACGCTGTCAAATTGCCGAAATAATTTCGTCACATCATTCGCCCCCGGTTCGGAGCCGTCCCGGCTTCGCCGCGCCGATCAGCGGCCGGTGCGCGGTGAGCCGCGCGGGATAGCGGTTGAAACCGATTCGACATTTCCACGGAGAGAGACCATGCAGCGCCGCCAGTTCATGAATACCCTTGCCGCGGCGACCGCCGCGACATCGCTGATGCTCAAGGCCGGCACGGCCGGCGCGAAGAGCGCAGCCGTGCCGGATGCGCTGGACCCGGGCCGCTGGTCGCCGTTCAACGCCGCGCGGCTGCAGGCGGTGCTCGACCAGCATGGCGTCGCCAGCGCGCACTACGACGACAAGCGCCGCCCGTACGCGGTGTTCGACTGGGACAACACGTGCATCATGAACGACTGCGAAGAGGCGCTGCTGATGTACCAGATCAACCATCTGCAGTACAAGCTGACGCCGGCCGAATTCGTCGACGTGATGTGGAAGGACGTGCCGAAGGGCGCGTTCATGAAGGACTACGCGACGGTGGACGGCAAGCCGGTGACGATGGAAGACCTCGCGGCCGACATCGAATCCGACTATCGCTGGCTCTACGCGAACTACCAGGGATTCGGCGGCGACAAGAGCCTCGACGAGATTCGCGAGACCGATCAGTTCAAGGATTTCCGCGCGAAGCTGTACTTCATGTACGACGCGATCTGCGACACGCATCCGCTCGAGATCGGCTACAAGTGGATCATCTATTTCTACAAGAACATGACGACCGCCGAGCTGCAGGCGATGGCGGAAGCGTCGAACAACTACGGCATCGGCGACGCGTTGCGCAAGGTCCGCTACGAAAGCCCGAAGACGCTGCCGGGCAAGGCCGGCGTGGTGGCCGACACGCATTTCCACGGCATTCGCATTCATGAGGAAATCCGCGCGGTGATGCATACGCTGCGCGCCAACGGCATCGACGTGTACGTCAGTACGGCATCGCTCGACGATGTCGTGCGTGTGTTCGCCGGCAATCCGAACTATGGCTACGGCGTGCCGCCCGGGAACGTGATCGGCTTGCGTCTCGACATGCGGGACGGCAAGTACACGAGCACGTATCCGGCCGGCTGGCATTTCAACTGGGGGCCCGGCAAGACGGTGGGCATTCGCAACGTCCTCGCGTCGAAGAAGGGCTATGGCCCGCTGCTGGTGTTCGGCGACAGCGACGGCGACGCGTGGATGCTGCGCGACTTCAAGGACACCGCGGCCGGCGTGATCGTCAACCGGATGAAGAAGGGCGAGATCGGCGCGGACAGCAAACTCGCGGCCGAACAGATCGGCAAGTCGGACGCGCGCTTCCTGCTGCAGGGCCGCGACGAGCACACGGGCCTGATGATCCCGGACGAGAAGTCGATCAAGTACGGCAAGACCGAGCGCAAGCTGCTGGCTTGACGCGTGCCGGGCGCTGGACGCAGGGCTGTTGCGGCCCAGCGTCCAGCGGAATCGGCAGCCGCGCCGCGCGGGCCGGAAACGAGCGTCTCAGCGCTCTCGCGGCGAGCCCAACCGCTCCAGCAACGCCCCCAGCAGATCGACCGGCAGCGGAAACACGATCGTCGAGTTCTTGTCCGCCGCGATCGTCGTCAGCGTCTGCAGGTAGCGCAACTGCATCGCCTGCGGCTGCAGCGCGAGCCGTTGCGCGGCCTGCAGCAGCTTCTCCGACGCCTGCAGCTCGCCTTCCGCATGAATCACCTTCGCGCGCCGCTCGCGCTCGGCCTCCGCCTGCCGCGCGATCGCGCGGATCATCGTCTCGTTCAGGTCGACGTGCTTGATCTCGACCGTCGACACCTTGATCCCCCACGCATCGGTCTGCGCGTCGAGCGTCTTCTGGATGTCGGCGTTCAGCTGCTCGCGCTCGGCAAGCAGCGCGTCGAGTTCGTGCTTGCCGAGCACCGCGCGCAGCGTCGTCTGCGCGAGCTGGCTCGTCGCCTCGAAGAAGCGCGCCACCTGGATCACGGCCTTCTCCGGGTCGACCACGCGGAAATACACGACCGCATTGACCTTCACCGACACGTTGTCGCGCGTGATCACGTCCTGCGCGGGCACGTCGAACACGACGGTGCGCAGGTCGATCCGCACGACCTGCTGGACGATCGGGATGATCAGCACGAGCCCCGGCCCCTTCACCTTCCAGAACCGGCCGAGCATGAACACCACGCCGCGCTCGTACTCGCGGAAGATGCGGATCGACGACGCGATGAGCACCACGACGAAGACGATCAGGATGCTGCTGAAGCCGAACGTGAAACCGATCATGAAGGTTCTCCCTGGTGTCGTTCTCGATGGGGTTCCTGCCCGGGCACGTCGTAGAGCGGGGCGACGGTGAGCAGCAGCCCGTGGCGGCCGGTGACGCGCACGCGGCAGCCGGCGGCAAGCGGCGCGCTGCTGGCCACGCGCCAGCGCTCGCCGCGCACGCGCGCCCAGCCGGCGGCGGACGGCGCGGCGCCGGCCGCGCCGTGCGGCTGGTCGGCCAGCAGGCCGTCGTCGAGCACTTCGCCGATGCTGCCGACCATCGCCTCGGCGCCCGTCACGACCGGGCGGCGGCGCGCGCGCAGCGCGACGCTCGATACGCCCGCGACGAGCAGCCCGCCGCCGAGCGCGAGGCTCGCGATCACGGGCCACGGAATCCCGTAGCCGGGCACGTCGGTGTCGATCAGCATCAGCGCGCCGATCGTGAACGACACGATCCCGCCGAACCCGAGCACGCCGAAGGTCGGCAGGAACGCCTCGGCGACCAGGCAGCCGAGACCGAGCAGCACGAGGCCGAGGCCCGCATAGCTGATCGGCAGCAGCTGCATCGCGAACAGCCCGACCAGCAGGCAGATCGTGCCGGCGACGCCCGGCAGCACGAAGCCGGGGTTCGCGAACTCGAAGAACAGGCCGTAGATGCCGATCGTCAGCAGGATCAGCGCGACGTTCGGGTCGGCGATGATCGCCAGGAAGCGGCTGCGCCAGTCGGGCTCGACCACGACGAGCGGCGCATGCGCGGTCGCGAGCCGCACCGTGCCGGCGGTGGTCGTCACGGTGTGGCCGTCGAGCTGGCGGGCGAGATCGGCCGGATCCTGCGCGATCAGGTCGACCACGTGCTGCGCGCGCGCCTCGCTCGCCGACAGGCTCACGGCCTCGCGCACCGCGCGCTCGGCCCATTCGGCATTGCGCCCGCGCAGTTGCGCGAGGCCGCGGATGTACGCGGAGGCGTCCTGTATCGCCTTGCGGATCTCGGTCGATTGGGTATCGGTCGGCAGCGCAGCTTGCGAAGCGGCCGCATCGGACGCGCCCGACGCGCCCGAGGTGCCCGAGGTGCCGGCCGGCATCCGCGGTGCCGCAGGATTCCCGCCCGGCGGCGCGGCGCCGCCGATGCCGAACTGCACGGGCGATGCCGCGCCGAGATTGGTGCCGGGCGCCATCGCCGCGAAGTGGCTGGCATAGACGATGTAGGTGCCCGCGCTCGCCGCCCGCGCGCCGCCCGGCGCGACGAACGCGGCGACCGGCACGGGCGAGCCGAGGATGGCTTTGATGATCTGCCGCATCGACGTGTCGAGGCCGCCGGGCGTGTCGAGCTGCAGGATCGCGAGCGGTGCGTGCTGGCGGGCCGCGCGATCGAGCGAGCGCACGATGAAGTCGGCGCTGGCCGGGCCGATCGCGCCGTTGATCGGGATCACGACTACCGGGCGGGTGGCGGGGGCTTCGGTGGGCGGCGGCGCGGCGACCGCGGCGCATACGACGAGCAGCGCCGCGAACAGCGCGGCGCGCGCGACCCGCGCGGACAGCGGGTGACGAGGGTGGCCGCCGGGCGTGGCAGGCGCCGGCGACGGCCCGTGACGGTGAAAGTGCATCGCGGCGTCCGGGCGGCGCGCGGCCGCGTGCCGTCCGGCTGGCGGAAAGGGCCTGGGCCCGATGCTTAAAGATTAGGCGGTTTCGGCACAAAGCGCGAAGCGACAGCCGCGCCGGCCGGCTTCAGCTCGCGCTACCGCCTCGTGCGAGCACTTCGTCGCGGTAGTCGGCCGGGCTGCGCCCGCTCCATTTGCGGAACGCGCGGTAGAACGCGCTCGGTTCCGCGAAACCGGTGGCGGCTGCGACGTCGGCGATCGTGCGCGCGGGGTCGGCCAGCGCCTCGAACGCGAGATCGCGCCGTAGCGTGTCCTTGATCGACTGGTACGCGTGGCCTTCCTGGTGCAGCTTGCGGCGCAGCGTGGCCTCGGCCACGTGCAGCCGCGCGGCCATCCCGCCGGCGCCTGGCCACGCGGCCGGCGGCATCCCGCGCAGCACCGCGCGCACGCGCTGCGCGAGCGCGTTCGGGTTGCGGTACTTGACGATGAAGCTCGCCGGCGCGTTGCGCAGGAACGTCTTCAGCGTCTTCGTGTTCTGCACGACCGGCAGTGTCGCGAATTCGGGATCGAAATCGACATACGAATCGGGCTCGTTGAAGCGCATGTCGTCACAGAACATCGACGGGTATTCGTGGTCGGCGGGCGGCGTGTCGCAGCGGAAGCTCGCATGCAGCAGCGGGATGCGCCGCCCGATCAGCCAGCAGGTGAGCCCGTACACGATGATGAAATAGGTCGCGTACGTGAACATCGCGGGCGTCGCACCGTTGTTGCGGTGCACGAAGCGCAGCCGCACGCGTTGCGGATTCGCCTCGAGCTCCGCGTGCAGGTCGTCGAGCACGCAGTGCATGAAATTCACCGCGCGCGCCATCGCGTGCAGGCCGTCGCGCGCGGTCAACGCCGCCTGGCTCATCGCGATGAAGCTGCCGCTGCGCATCGGGTGGCGATCCTGCCCGAAAAACTCGTCGTCGAGCGTGCGCGCGATCGCGTTCCACAGCGCGCCGTATTGTTGCGCGGACACCCGTGCGCGCGGCTGCCCGAGCAGCGCGGGCGCGATGCCGGCCTGCTCGAGCAGCGGCTCGGCGGCGACGCCGCGCCGCGTGGCGAGCGCGACGCTGTAAGCGACGAGGCTGATCGCGACGGTTCCCTTGTCTTCCTGCTTCATCCATGCCGCCGGTGTGGCAAAAACGCTCAGTGTAAATGAGCGACGCGAGCATCGAACAGTCGCGCCTGCTTGCCTACACTTGTTGCATCGAAACGCAAGGACGGTCGCGCCCGGCGGCCGCGGGAGACAGCAGCACCATGGACGAGCTTTACACCGAAGACCAGCGGATGATCCGCGACGCCGCGCGCGCGTTTGCCACCGAGATGCTGGCGCCGAACGCGGCGCAGTGGGACCACGATGCGCACCTGCCCGACGCGATCGTCGCGCAGCTCGGCGAACTCGGCCTGCTCGGGATGATCGTGCCGCAGGAGCTGGGCGGCTCGTATACGGACTACGTGGCCTACGCGCTGGCGATGGAAGAGGTCGCCGCCGGTGACGCCGCGTGCGCGACGATGATGAGCGTGCACAACTCGGTCGGCTGCGGGCCGATCCTCGGCTTCGGCACGCCGGCGCAGAAGGATCGCTGGCTGGCCGACATGGCGTCCGGCCGCGTGATCGGCGCGTTCTGCCTGACCGAGCCGCACGCCGGCTCCGAGGCGAACAACCTGCGCACGCGGGCGGAGCTGCGCGACGGCAAATGGGTGCTGAACGGCGCGAAGCAGTTCGTGACCAACGGCCAGCGTGCCGGCGTGGCGATCGTTTTTGCCATGACCGACCCGGAAGCCGGCAAGCGCGGCATTTCCGCGTTCCTGGTGCCGACCGACACGCCGGGCTTCATCGTCGGCAAGCCCGAGAAGAAGATGGGTATCCGGGCGTCGGATACGTGCCCGATCACGTTCGAGAACTGCGCGATTCCGGAAGAGAACCTGCTCGGCAATCGCGGCGAAGGGCTGAAGATCGCGCTGTCGAACCTCGAGGGCGGGCGCATCGGCATCGCCGCGCAGGCGCTCGGCATCGCGCGCGCCGCATTCGACAAGGCGCGCCGCTATGCGGGCGAACGCGTGCAGTTCGGCAAGCCGATCGCCGAGCACCAGGCGATCCAGCAGAAGCTCGCCGACATGGCCGTGCAGATCAACGCCGCGCGCCTGCTCGTGCATCACGCGGCGAAGCTGCGCACCGCCGGGCTGCCGTGCCTGTCGGAAGCGTCTCAGGCGAAGCTGTTCGCATCGGAGATGGCCGAGCGCGTGTGTTCGGACGCGATCCAGATCCACGGCGGCTACGGCTACCTGGTCGATTACGAAGTCGAGCGTCATTATCGCGACGCGCGCATCACGCAGATTTACGAAGGCACCAGCGAAGTGCAGCGGATGGTGATCGCGCGGCAGCTTTGAGCCACGGCGGTTACCCCGGCGACGACATCACGCAGGGCACGAGGGCAGCGCGGCGAACGCGGCACGCAACGACGTGACCGTGCGCCGCAACAGAGGCAACCGGGCATGGGCTGCAGCGCATGCCCGGTTGACCGTGAGGCATGGAGACTGGAGGACACGATGACGGTACAGGCATTCCTGGACGCGCGCGACTTTCTGCTGCGCCATCGCACCGACTACGAGACCGCGTACCGCGAGTTCGAGTGGCCGGTGCTCGACGCATTCAACTGGGCGCTCGACTACTTCGACCCGATGGCGCGCGGCAACGACCAGCCCGCGCTGTGGATCGTCGATGCGGCGACCGGCACGGGCGATCCGTATTCGTTCGCGCAGATGTCCGAGCGCTCGTCGCGGATCGCGAACTGGCTGCGCTCGATCGGCGTCGTGCGCGGCGACCGGATCCTGCTGATGCTGCCGAACCGTGTCGAGCTGTGGGACGCGATGCTCGCCGCGATGAAGCTCGGCGCGATCGTGCTGCCGGCCACCACGCAACTGTCGCCCGACGACGTACGCGACCGCGTGCAGATCGGCGGCGCGAAATACGCGATCGTCGACGAGAACGAAACCGCCAAGTTCGAACAGCCGGATCTCGGCCTCGCGCAGAAGATCGTCGCCGGCGCGCCGCGCGCGGGCTGGCTCGCGATGAACGACGGCTATGCGGCGAGCGCGGATTTCGAGCCGGACGCCATCACGCACGCGAACGATCCGATGCTGCTGTATTTCACGTCGGGCACGACGTCGAAGCCGAAGCTCGTCGAGCATACGCACCGCACCTATCCGGTCGGCCATCTGTCGACGATGTACTGGGTCGGCCTGCAGCCGGGCGACATCCACTGGAACATCAGCTCGCCGGGCTGGGCGAAGCACGCGTGGAGCTGCTTCTTCGCGCCCTGGAACGCGCAGGCATGCGTGTTCGCTTTCAACTACGCGCGCTTCGAGCCGAAGGTGGTGCTCGATGCGCTCGTCAAATACCAGGTGACGACGCTGTGCGCGCCGCCAACCGTGTGGCGCATGCTCGTGCAGCAGCCGCTCGCGTCGTTCGACGTGAAGCTGCGCGAGATCGTCGGCGCGGGCGAGCCGCTGAATCCCGAGATCATCGAGCGCGTGAAGAAGGCGTGGGGCATCGCGATCCGCGACGGCTACGGCCAGACCGAGACGACCTGCCTGATCGGCAACTCGCCGGGCCAGCCGGTCGTCGCGGGCTCGATGGGCCGGCCGCTGCCGGGCTACCGGATCGCGCTGCTCGACCCGGACGGCACGCCGGTGACCGAAGGCGAGGTCGCGCTGCCGCTCGGCGCGGACGTCGCGCGCCCGGTCGGGCTGATGAAAGGCTATGCGAACAACCCCGACGCGACGGCCTACGCGATGCGCGACGGCCACTACCGCACGTCGGACATCGCGATGCGCCGCGACGACGGTTACTACGTGTACATCGGCCGCGCGGACGACGTGTTCAAGTCGTCCGACTACCGGCTGAGCCCGTTCGAACTCGAAAGCGTGCTGATCGAGCATCCGGCGATCGCCGAGGCGGCCGTCGTGCCGAGCCCGGACCCCGTGCGGCTGTCGGTGCCGAAGACCTTCATCACGCTGCGGCAGGGCTACGAGGAGAGCCCCGAGCTCGCGCTGGACATCTTCCGCTTCTCGCGCGAGAAGCTCGCGCCGTACAAGCGCATTCGCCGCCTGCAGTTCGCGGAGCTGCCGAAGACGATCTCGGGGAAGATCCGCCGCGTCGAATTGCGCCGCCGCGAGATCGAGCGTGGCGACGATGCCAGTGAACGGATGCCCGGCGAATACTGGGAAGAGGATTTCGCCGCCGAACTGAAGTGACGTGACCGCGGGCCGCGCGCGCCGCATTCCGCGGCCGCTGCCCGCAGCCGAATTGAACCGGCCGCGCGGCGATATCGCGCTTCGCGGCCCTCTGCCAGGAGAAAGGATCGATGAACGCGAATTCGAAAGACGTGCCGACGGTCAAGCTGCTGATCGACGGCGCCTTCGTCGAGTCCGCCACGAACGAGTGGCGTGACATCGTCAACCCGGCGACGCAGCAGGTGCTCGCGCGCGTGCCGTTCGCGACCGTCGCGGAAGTCGACGCGGCCGTGCAGGCCGCGCATACCGCCTTCGCGACGTGGAAGAACACGCCGATCGCCGCGCGCATGCGCATCATGCTGAAGTTCCAGGATCTCGTGCGCACGAACCAGCAGCGCATCGCGAAGACGCTGACGGCCGAGCAGGGCAAGACGATTCCCGATGCCGAAGGCGACATCTTCCGCGGCCTCGAAGTGGTCGAGCACGCATGCTCGATCGGTTCGCTGCAGCTCGGCGAGTTCGCGGAGAACGTCGCGGGCGGGGTGGATACCTACACGCTGCGCCAGCCGCTCGGCGTGTGCGCGGGCATCACGCCGTTCAACTTCCCCGCGATGATTCCGCTGTGGATGTTCCCGATGGCGATCGTGTGCGGCAACACGTTCGTGCTGAAGCCGTCGGAGCAGGATCCGCTGTCGACGATGGAGCTCGTCGAGCTCGCGGTCGAGGCCGGTGTACCGAAAGGGGTACTGAACGTCGTGCACGGCGGCAAGGAAGTCGTCGATGCGATCTGCACGCATCCGCTCGTGAAGGCGATCTCGTTCGTCGGCTCGACGGCGGTCGGCACGCACGTGTACAACCTCGGCAGCGCGCACGGCAAGCGCGTGCAGTCGATGATGGGCGCGAAGAATCACGCCGTCGTGCTGCCCGATGCGAACCGCGAGCAGGCGATCAACGCGCTCGTCGGCGCGGGCTTCGGCGCGGCCGGCCAGCGCTGCATGGCCACGTCGGTCGCGGTGCTCGTCGGCAACGCGCGCGACTGGCTGCCGGACATCGTCGAGAAGGCAAAGGCGCTGAAGGTCAATGCGGGCGCGGAAGCCGGCACGGACGTCGGGCCGGTCGTGTCGAAGGCAGCGAAGGAACGCATCCTGTCGCTGATCGACGCGGGTGTGAAGGAAGGCGCGAAGCTCGAACTCGACGGCCGCGACGTAAAGGTGACCGGCTACGAGCAGGGCAATTTCGTCGGCCCGACGATCTTCTCGGGCGTGACGACCGACATGTCGGTCTACACGCATGAAATCTTCGGGCCCGTGCTGGTCGTGATGGAAGCCGACACGCTCGACGACGCGATCGCGCTCGTCAACGCGAACCCGTTCGGCAACGGCGTGGGGCTGTTCACGCAGAGCGGCGCGGCTGCGCGCAAGTTCCAGAGCGAAATCGACATCGGCCAGGTCGGCATCAACATCCCGATCCCGGTGCCCGTGCCGTTCTTCAGCTTCACGGGTTCGCGCGGCTCGAAGCTCGGCGATCTCGGCCCGTACGGCAAGCAGGTCGTGCAGTTCTATACGCAGACCAAGACGGTCACCGCGCGCTGGTTCGACGACGACACGACGGCCGGCCCGGTGAATACGACGATCCGGCTGCATTGAGCGGCGGAGGACACGAACATGAAAATCGGTTTTATCGGCCTCGGCCACATGGGCGCGCCGATGGCGCTGAACCTGCTGAAAGCAGGCCATGAAGTACATGCGTTCGACCTGAGCACCGACGCCTTGCGCGCGCTGCAGGATGCCGGCGCACAGGTGGCCGCGTCGCCGCGCGATGCGGCCTCGGGCGCGACGTTCGTCATCACGATGCTGCCGGCCGCGCCACACGTGCGCTCGGTGCTGTCCGGCGAGAACGGCGTGCTCGCCGGCCTCGGCGCGGGCGCGACCGTGATCGATTCGAGCACGATCGACCCGGCGAGCGCGCAGGCGTTCGGCGCGCTCGTGCGCGAGCACGGCGGCGCGTTCGTCGATGCGCCCGTGTCGGGCGGCACCGGCGGTGCGGCGGCCGGCACGCTGACCTTCATGGTCGGCGGCAGCGACGCGGATTTCGAGCGCGTGAAGCCGGTGCTCGCGGGCATGGGCAAGAACATCGTCTATTGCGGCGCGACGGGGATGGGGCAGGTCGCGAAGGTCTGCAACAACCTCGTGCTCGGCATCTCGATGGCGGCCGTGTCGGAGGCGATGTCGCTGGGCGTCGCGCTCGGCATCGACCCGAAGGTGCTGGCCGGCATCGTCAACACGTCGACCGGCCGCTGCTGGAGTTCCGACACCTACAACCCGTATCCGGGCGTAATCGAGACCGCGCCGTCGTCGCGCGGCTACTCGGGCGGCTTCGGCACCGACCTGATGCTGAAGGATCTCGGCCTCGCGAACGACGCCGCGAAGCAGGCGCGGCAGCCGGTCTATCTCGGCGCGCTCGCGCAGCAGCTGTACCAGACGATGAGCAGCCGCGGCGACGGCCAGCTCGATTTCTCGGCGGTGATCCGCCTGTACCAACCGGCAACGAAGAAGGACGCCTCATGATCGAACTCGACTACGTCGACGACGGCGCGATCGCGTGCGCGACGCTCAAGCGTCCGCCCGCGAACGCCTTTACCGCCGACGGGCTGCGGCAACTGCAGACAACCGTCGCCGAACTGAATGCGAACCCGCGCGTGCGCGCGCTGGTGATTACCGGCGACGGCCCGAAGTTCTTCAGCGCGGGTGCCGACCTCAACACGTTCGCCGACGGCGACCGCGCGGTTGCGCGCGCGATGGCGTCGCGTTTCGGCGCGGCGTTCGAGGCGCTGCACGACGCGCGCGTCGTGACGATCGCGGCGATCAACGGCTATGCGATGGGCGGCGGGCTCGAATGCGCGCTCGCGTGCGACCTGCGGATCGCGGAGACGCATGCGCAGATGGCGCTGCCCGAGCCGTCGGTCGGCCTGCTGCCCTGCGGCCTCGGCACGCAGACGCTGCCCTGGCTCGTCGGCGAAGGCTGGGCGAAGAAGATCATCCTGACCGGCGCGCGTGTCGATGCGGCCACGGCGCTGCGGATCGGCCTCGTCGAGGACGTCGTGGAGTCGGGCGCGGCACGCGATGCCGCGCTGGCGCTGGCACGCAACGTCGCACGGCAGAGCCCGCACGCGGTCGCTTACAGCAAGGAGCTGATCGGTCTCGCGCGCCGCGGCGTGCCGCGCGGCGCGGCGCTCGCGGTCGAGCGTGAACGTTTCGTCGACCTGTTCGACACGAACGATCCGCGCGAAGGCGTGGCCGCGTTCCTCGGCAAGCGCGCGCCGCAGTGGCACAACGACGGAGAGCCGCAACGATGAGCACGCCGGTGACGAATCACGACGCGTTCGCGGAGCACGCACCGGAGGTGCTGTTTCGCGTGGTGAACCGCGTGGCGCTGATCACGCTGAACCGGCCGGCCGCGCTCAATGCGCTGTCGTACCCGATGATCGGCGAGCTGGCCGCGCTGCTCGAGCGCTGCCGTGACGACGACCAGATCGTCGCGGTCGTGCTGCGCGGTGCGGGCGAGAAGGGCTTCTGCGCGGGCGGCGACGTGCGTGCGCTGTACCGGATGGTCGCGCAGCGCGAAACCTGGTTGCCGTTCTTCGTCGACGAATACCGGCTCGACTACGCGATCCATACGTTCCCGAAGCCGGTGGTCGCGCTGATGGACGGCGTGACGATGGGCGGCGGCATGGGCCTCGCGCAGGGCGCGGCGCTGCGTGTCGCGACCGAGCGCAGCAAGATCGCGATGCCGGAGACGCGTATCGGCCTCGTGCCCGATGTCGGCGCGACGCATTTCCTGTCGCGCATGCCGGCCGAACTCGAGCTGTACGTCGGGCTGACCGGCGCGATGCTGTCGGGCGCCGACGCGCTCACGGCGAAGCTCGCGGATCTGTGCGTGCCGTCCGCGTGGCTCGACACGTTCGAGACGCGCATCGAAAGCGTCAAGTGGGAAGGCGATGCGCTGCCGTTGCTGCGCAAGGTGTTCGAGCCGCCGTGCAACGTCGTGCCGCATGCGGCGCTCGACAGCCAGATGCCGTGGATCGTGCGTCATTTCGACAAGCGCTCGGCCGTCGAGCGGATCGTCGCGACGCTGACGCAGGATCTTGCGCGCGAGGAGCTGTCGCGCGAGCACCGTCAATGGCTGCAGGCGACGCTCGATGCGCTCACCGGCCATTCGCCGACGATGCTGTACGTGACGCGCGAGGCGCTGCTGCGCGGCCGCCAGATGACGCTGGCCGAATCGTTCCGGATGGAGCTCGGCATCGTCGCGCGCGCGATCGAGGAAGGCGACTTCTGCGAAGGCGTGCGTGCGCATCTGGTCGACAAGGATCGCAAGCCGCGCTGGGCGCCCGCGTCGCTCGTCGAGCTGCGCGCCGAACGCGTGCGGCACTTCCTCACGTCGCCGTGGAAGCTGTTCGCGCATCCGCTGCAGGATCTGGGGCAGGGGTGACATCGCGTGCCGGACGCAGGAGCGTGCGATGCACGCTCCCTGACTCGGTAAAGTTGCGACCAGACACTGCCTCGTATCGATCGGTGTCGATGTCGCTCCCGGTTGTCGCCGCGATCATGTGCGCGGCTCGCGCCGGCAGCGGGCGGATTGCCCCGGCGAGCGCCCGACCCGCGACCCCGACGGGAAGTGCGCCGGGAATCCGCCGCAGAACCACAGGCCGTCGTCGAATCAACTTCGACTGATTGACCGGACGTCGCCTTCCGGCCGTGGCGGCTCGCTCCGGAACGCGGTGGAACGACCGTCGTCGATAAAACGTACCGCCATCGCCGCCAGCACGGCCGGCAGGCCGATCGCCAGGAAATTCCAGTCGATCGGCAACTGCATGTCGACCAGGAGCCCGATGAAAATCGGCGCGAGAATGGCGCCGATTCGCCCCACGCCCAGCACCCAGCCGACGCCTGTCGACCGGATCTCGCCCGGATAGAACTGGCCCGCGTACGCACAGAGAAGGATTTGCGTGCCGATCGTGCAGGCCCCCGCGAGCGCGGCAAGCAACAGCGTGACTGGCGTCGGCAATGGATGACTCAACAGGATGATCGCAACCGATGCGAGCGAGAACATGGTCATCAGCACGCGCTTGATATGCAATCGGTCGGCAATCCAGCCGCCGCCTACTGCGCCCACTACGGCGCCGAGATTGAGCACGAGTATGACCGTCATCGCGGAGCCCATGCCGTAGCCCGCGCTCGCCATCAGCTTGACGAGCCACGAGCTCAATGCGTAGACCATGAAGAGGCAGATGAAGCAGGCAATCCAGAACATGATGGTGCTGGGGCCACGCCCGTCGCCGAGCAGCAGCTTCAGCGGCGCCCGCCCCGTTTCATCGTGTCGATGCCATAGCAAGCGGTCACCGCTGCCGATCTTCAATTCCGGATCGATCCGACGTGCGATGTCGGCCAAGGCCCGCTCCATTCCCTTGCCGGACAGGAACGACATCGATTCCGGCATGCCGCGCAGCAACAGCGGCACGAAGAGCAACGGCAAGCCTGCCGCGATGAACACGGATCGCCACCCGTAGCTGTCGATCATTGTCTTGCCCAGCAAGGCGGCCAACATGCCGCCCAGCGAGTAACCGCTGAACATCAGGGCCACCAGCGTGCCGCGCAGGCGACGGGGCGCATATTCGGTCATCTGTGCAATGACGTTCGGCATCACGCCGCCGATGCCGATTCCCGCGACGAACCTCGCGAGACCGAATTCGACCGGGTTCCGCGCGATTCCCGCCGCGACCGTAAAGACGCTGAACAGCACGACGCAAAGCGCCGTGGTTCTGCGACGACCGATCCGGTCGGAAACGGACCCGAGCAGAATGTTGCCGAATGTCATGCCGAATAGCGCCGAGCTGACCATGAATCCCGCCTTTGCCGGATTCACGGCCATCTCTCCCATGATGGCAGGCAGGGCAATGCCCACGATGGCGAGATCGTAGCCGTCGAAGACGATGACCAGCGCGCACCAGAACAAAACGACGTAATGCAGCCGGCCCAATTTCGCGTCGGCGACGACCTGTTGCAGATCTATCTTTCGCATGATCTCCTCGTGAATGGTTGGATTGACTCGACCACGGCTTGCCGGACGCGTGGTTTTCAGCTCGGAAAGCGCCGAAACGATTCGGAATTCGATCGATCCGGACGGCAGAGGGCAAGCGGCGAGATCGGGGCGTGCCGCCATGGCGGCAATGCCGTGCCACGCGAGTCGATCGGCAGAGCTGTGTGCGAATTCTTGGGAGGCCGAAATTCCGCGTCTATCCGGAATGTGCGGCAAAGGGAGGGTGACTATCCACTTTCGGCTGCTTTGTGAACGACAGCGGCGGTGCGTGGCGGTCCGCGAGTGTGGGGCAGTTTGCGTTGGCGTTGGCGTCGAGGCCCGGCATCCAGAGGCGGACGGTCATCCACGCGTGACGTGGATACACGCCGCGCCGGTGCGCGCGGCGCCACGTGCCGTCACCCGGTCGTCGCTCAGTCGTCGAACGTCGGCGTGATCGCGTTGACGAACGCATCGATCACGCAGCGCGTCTTGCGCGGCAGGTAGCGCGTCTTCGGCCAGATCGCGTGGATGTCGCCTTCGCAGACGAAGCAGCGGTCGAGCACGACCGTCATCTCGCCGCGCTTCACGTAGTGATCGAGCAGCCAGCTCGGTAGCCACGCGATGCCGAACCCCGATGCGCCGGCTGCCGCGATCGCCTGCACGTCGTCGAAACTGAGCTGGTGCGGCATGTCGATCCGTACCGTCGAGCCGTCCGGCGCGCGCAAGTCCCACGGCTGAACCACACCCGAGCGGGAATACGCGATCGTCCGGTGGTGCTTCAGATCGTCGAGCGTCTTCGGCGTCCCGTAGCGGGCGAGATACGACGGCGCCGCGCCGAGGCTGCCGTATTGCGTGCCGAGCCGCCGTACTGCGAGGCTCGTGCTGTCCGCGAGCGTGCCGATCCGCACCGCGAGGTCGATGCCTTCCTCGACGAGATCGACGAAACGGTCGGTGATCGATACATCGATCCGCAAATGCGGATAGGTGTGCGCGAGGTCGAGCACGACGGGCATCACGCAGTGATGCCCGAACGCGAGCGGCACGCTCAGGCGCAGCTTGCCGCGCGGCTCGTTGCGGCCGCAGTCGAGGTCGGCTTCGGCCGCTTCCAGTTCCGCGAGCGCACGCACGCAGCGGTCGTAGTACGCCTGGCCGTCGTCGGTCAGGCTCTGGCTGCGCGTCGTGCGCTGCAACAGCCGCGCGCCGAGCCGCTTCTCGAGCCGCGCGATCGCCTTGCCGACGGCCGAACGCGTCATGTCGAGGCGCTCCGCGGCGAGCGCGAAGCTGCCCGATTCCACTACCTGGACGAAGGTCGTCACGCCGTCGAGTCTGTCGGTCATGGGCGGGATTGAGTCCTGTGATTCCCCAGTCTGGAGAAATGCATGCGTCAATGGGGATGAAGATTCTCACTATAGTACCGATTCCCGTCCAGCGTGCGTCGCCGGCCGCACGCGGCGAATCCTTCTCACCTGGAGGCGCGCGGCCCGTTGCCGGGCCGTGGCGCAATACGCATGACGCTATCCGACTCCCGCAGGAATGCGGTCGCGCTCGCGGCCGTCTGTCTCACGTCGCTGATGTTCGGCCTCGAAATCTCGAGCGTGCCGGTGATCCTGCCGACGCTCGAACACGTGCTGCATGGCGATTTCAACGGCATGCAGTGGATCATGAACGCGTACACGATCGCGTGCACGACCGTGCTGATG
This sequence comes from Burkholderia sp. HI2500, assembly GCF_002223055.1. NCBI lineage: Bacteria > Pseudomonadati > Pseudomonadota > Betaproteobacteria > Burkholderiales > Burkholderiaceae > Burkholderia > Burkholderia sp. HI2500. The sequence goes on from NZ_NKFL01000006.1 coordinate 399,006, forward strand.
GCGGCCGGCACGCTCGCCGACCGGTTCGGCCGCAAGCGCGTGTACGTGATCGGCACCGTGCTGTTCGGCGCGACGTCGCTGCTGTGCGGGCTCGCGCCGAACGTGCCGGTGCTCGTCGCGGGCCGGCTGCTGCAGGGCGCCAGCGGCGGCGCGATGCTGATCTGTCAGATTGCCGTGCTGTCGCACCAGTTCCGCGAGGGCCGCGAGCGCAGCCGCGCGTTCGGGATCTGGGGGATCGTGTTCGGCATCGGGCTCGGGTTCGGGCCGATCGTCGGCGGCGCGATCGTCGCGCTGGCAAGCTGGCCGTGGGTGTTCCTCGTCCATGCGCCGCTCGCGGCCGTCGCGCTCGTGATGATCGGCGGCGCGGTGCAGGAGTCGCGCGATCCGCACGCGGGCAGGCTCGACGTCGCAGGCATCGTCACGCTGTCGCTCGCGGTGCTCGGCCTGGCGTTCTACATCACGCAAAGCGCGGCACTCGGGCTGACCAGCGCGGCCGGCCTCGGCGTGCTCGGCGCGACCGTGCTGGCGCTGGCCGGCTTCTTCATCGCGGAACGCGCCAGTGCGCGGCCGATGTTCGATTTCTCGGTGTTCCGGATTCGCGCGTTCACCGGCGCGATCTTCGGTTCGATGGGGATGAACTTCAGCTTCTGGCCGTTCATGATCTACCTGCCGATCTGGTTCCAGGTTGCGCTCGGCTACGACAGCGTGACGGCCGGCCTCGCGTTGCTCGCGTACACGTTGCCGACGCTGGTCGCGCCGCCGTTCGGCGAACGGCTCGCGCTGCGCTACGGGCCGGGCGTCGTGATCCCGGGCGGCCTGTTCACGATCGCCGCGGGGTTCGCGCTGATGCGGATCGGCAGCGCGGCCGACCCTGCCAGCTGGATCACGATGCTGCCCGGCTGCGTGATCGCCGGCATCGGGCTCGGGCTCACGAATACCCCCGTCACCAACACGACGACGGGCGCGGTGCCGAGCTCGCGGGCCGGGATGGCGTCGGGTATCGACATGAGCGCGCGGATGATTTCGCTTGCGCTGAACATCGCGGCGATGGGCTTCGTGCTGGTCGCGGGGATCGTCGCGAGCCTGAAGAGCGGCGTCGCGGGCACGATCGGCGACGCGGCGCTGCGCCGCCTTGCACAGGAGATTGCGTCCGGCCGGACCGACGGGCTGCACGAGATCGCCCCGGCGCTCGCGCAGGCCGACCCGAGCGGCGCGGCGTTGCATGCGGCGCTCGTGCACGGGTTCGGCTGGGTGATGGTGTACGGCGCGGCGGGCGTGGCCGTGCTTGCGACGGCGAGCGCGGTGGCGTTCGCGCCGGCCCGACGCCGAGCGCCCGTGTGTGAATGACGCCGCGCATGATCGGCGCAGCCGGCCCGGTGCGCGCGCCGGTCAGGACATCCCGCCGCCGAGCGCGCGGTACAGCGTCATCTGGTTGTTGAGCCGGTTCAGGCGCGTCAGTTCGTCGGCGCTTTGCGCATCGCGCAGCCGCTGCTGCTGGTCGAGCCACGGCTGCACGGCGGTCGCGCCGGCCGCGAAGCGCGCGGCGGCCAGCTGTTCGGCGCGCTGCGCCTGGGCCAGCGACAGCGCGCGCTGTTCGGCTTCGCGTTCGAGCTGCACACGCGCCGACAGCGCGTTCTCGACTTCCGCGAGCGCCGTGTAGAGCTTCTGGCGGAACCCGACGACGGCTTCCTCGTACTGCGACTTCGACACCTTGATCTGCAGCTGCATCGTGTTCCACTGGATGAACGGCAGTGCCAGGCCCAGCCCGAGCGTGCCGACCGGATTCATCAGCACGCGCTCGAGGCTCGTGCTCGACGTGCCGGTCTGCCCGGTCAGCGTGAAGGTCGGATAGAAGCTCGTGCGCGTCGCGTCGACTTGTGCGAGCGATTCGCGCAGCCGGAATTCCGCCGCGCGCAGGTCGGGACGCCGGCCGAGCAGGCTCGCGGGCAGGCCGGCCACGACTTCCGGCGGCGCCGCGACGGGCAGTGCGGCCGGCTCGACCGCGCGCTGCTGCGGCGGCCGGTCGAACAGGATCGCGAGCGCGTGGCGATTCTCGGTGCGCTGCTGGATCAGTTGCGTCTGCGCGGCGCGTTGCGCGGCGAGGCTTTGTTCGGCCTGCGCGAGATCGAGCCCCGACACGGCGCCGGCCGTGTGCCGCGACCGCACGACCGCGAGCGTGCGGACCGCATACGCGATGTTCGCGTCGCCGAGCGCGATCTGCCGGTTCAGATAACCGATCTGCCAGTACAGCGACGCCGTCGTGCCGATCAGCGACAGCCGCGCGGCTTCGAGATCGGCGGCCGTCGCGTCGGCTTCCCAGCGTGCGGCGTCGCGCAGCGCGGCCAGCCGGCCCCACAGGTCGATTTCATAGCTGAGCGAACCGGTCACGCCGCTCGTCCGGCTCATCCGGTGCGTATCGAGCGTGCGCGATACGGCGCCGTTCGCGCCGACCGACACGTTCGGCGTCGGGTTCGTATCCGCGAGCCCGGCCTGCAGCTGCGCGCGGTACACGCGGATCGCCGCGATCGCGAGGTCGTTGTTGGCGCGCAGCGCATCGTCGATCAGCGCATCGAGCTGCGGATCGCCGAAGCTGCGCCACCAGTCGCGTGAGGTGGCCGGTGCGCCGGCCGCGACCGGTGCCTCCCAGTTCGCGGGCATCGCGACGGCGGGCAGCGGTTCGTGGCGCGCGCCTGCGCAGCCGGCGAGCAGCGCGGCCGCGCACGCGACTGCGCCCAGGCGGTGAAGGGGGGAGGAATGCGTCATGACAGGTCTTTCTTCAATCGCGCGCGAGCGCATCGATCGGATCGAGCCGCGATGCGTTGCGCGCGGGCATGAAGCCGAAAATCACACCGGTGAGCGTCGAGCAGACGAACGCGGTGACGATCGCGCCGGCCGAGAACACCATCTTCCACTGCGCGACGAACATCGAGAACAGCGCGCCGAGCCCGAACGACAATGCGATGCCGATCGTGCCGCCGAGCAGGCAGACGAGCACGGCCTCGACGAGAAACTGCTGCAGGATGTCGGACTGGCGCGCGCCGACCGCCATCCGGATGCCGATTTCGCGCGTGCGCTCGGTGACCGACACCAGCATGATGTTCATCACGCCGATCCCGCCGACGACGAGCGAGATCACCGCGATCAGCGACAGCAGCAAGGTGAGCGACTGCCCGGTCTTCTCGACGGTCTTCACCACGCTGTCCATGTTGTACGTGAAGAAGTCCTTGCGGCCGTGGCGCTGCGTCATCAGCTTTTCGAGGCTTTTCTCGGCGGCGGCGCTCGGCTGGCCGTCGCGCACGCGCACGGTGATGCTGTCGAGATAGCGCTGCCCGAACAGGCGCCCGCTCGCGGTGGTGTACGGCACCCACACGTTCAGGCTCTTCACGCTGCCGAACGCGCTTTTCTTGTCGGCCGTCACGCCGATCACGACGCACGGCACGTTGTCGACCAGGATCACTTCGCCGATCGGGTTGCGCGTCGCGCCGAACAGCTTGCGGCGCGTGTTCTGGTCGATCACGGCCACCTGCACCTGGCGGCGCACCGCGTCCTCGTCGAACGCGACACCCAGCGCGAAGCGCATCCCGCGCGCCTGGAAGAAGCGGTCGCCGACGCCGCTCACGAGCGCGTTCACGTCGACGTTGCGGTAGCGCAGCAGCAGCGTGCGCGACGTTTCGGGCGTCGCGCTGTCGACGTACGGCTGCTCGGCGAGCGCGGCGACGTCGGCCGGCACGAGCGTCTGGATCGCGTCGGCGCGGCTGTCGCCCCAGTCGGTGCCCGGATAGATGTTGATCGTGTTCGTGCCGATGCTGCCGATTTCGTCGAGCATGTAGCGCTTCGCGCCTTCGCCGATCGCGACGATCGACACGACCGACGTGATGCCGATGATGATGCCGAGCATCGTCAGCAGCGTGCGCAGCCGGTGCGACACGAGCGCGATCCATGCCATCCGGCACGCTTCGGCGAAGCGGCCGGAGCCGGCCGCGAAGCGTCGCGTGCGGGTGCCGGGCTCGGGATGCGCATCGGTGTCGACCGGTGCGGGCGGCGGTGGCGTGTCGCGGTGATCGCGGGCGGGTAGCGCGCTGGCTTCTGCGTCGTCGACGCCCGCTTCCGCGAGCGCTTCCGCATAGTGGCGGTTCGGCCGGTCGGCGACGATCTCGCCGTCGCTGATCTCGATGATGCGCTTCGCATGGCGCGCGACGGCCTTGTCGTGCGTGACGATGACGATCGTATGGCCGAGCGCGTTCAGCTCGTGCAGGATGCGGATCACGTCCTGGCCGCTTTTCGTGTCGAGCGCACCGGTCGGTTCGTCGGCGAGGATCACCTGGCCGCCGTTCATCAGCGCACGAGCGATGCTCACGCGCTGTTGCTGGCCGCCGGACAGCTGCCCGGGCCGGTGGTGCGCACGATCCGCGAGCCCGAGGCGTGCGAGCAGTTCGCGTGCGCGGGCGTGCCGTTCCGCGCGCGGCGTGCCGGCATAGATCGCGGGCATTTCGAGGTTCGCGACCGCGTCGACGTGCGGCAGCAGGTGGTAGCGCTGGAACACGAAGCCGAAGTGCTCGCGACGCAGTTGCGCGAGTTCGTCGCTGTCGAGCATGTGCGTGTCGCGGCCGCCGACCGTGTAGGTGCCTTCGCTCGGATGATCGAGGCAGCCGAGGATGTTCATCAGCGTCGACTTCCCGGAGCCCGACGCGCCGACGATCGCGACGATCTCGCCCGCGTGAATCGACAGGTTGACGTTGCTCAGGACAACGACATCCTTGTCGCCGGCCGGAAAGCGTCGCGTGACGGCGGCGAGTTTCAGCAGGGGCTGGCTCATCGTCACACCACGTCCGCCAGCGGCGCGTGGTCGTCACCGGCCGCTTCGCCGATCACGACGCGTTCGCCGTCCTTCAGGCCGGCCAGGACTTCGACGCGCACGTTGTTGTTGATGCCGATGCGCACGTTGCGCGTTTCCGTGCTGCCGTCGGCGCGCAGCACGCGCACCGCGTAGGTGCCGTCCTTGCGTTTTTCGCCGAGCGCGGCGGCCGGAATGCTGAGCGCGTTGCGTGCATTGCCGAGCACGATGTTGACTTGCGCGGTCATCGAGATGCGCAGCCGATGCTCGGGGTTCGGCACTTCGAACAGCGCGTTGTAGAACACGGCCGAATTCGGCTTCGTGCCGCCGCCGAGGTTAGCTTGCGAATCCGCGAAGTTCTGCGGGGCGGGCTCAATTGCGCGCAGTGCACCGTAGTGGCGCTTGTCGGGTTCACCAAGGATTGTGAAATAAGCGGACTGGCCTTGATGCAAGCGAATCACGTCAGCCTCGGATATCTGCGCTTTCACGGTCATCGTGTCGAGATCCGCGAGCTTAAGGATCACCGGTGCCTGCTGCTGGGCGATGACGGTTTGGCCTTCCTGCGTGACGATCGCGACGACTTCGCCGCTCATCGGCGCGACGATGCGCGTGTAACCGAGGTTGGCCTGCGCGGTTTCGATCTGGATGCGTGCCGAACGGATCTGCGCGGCGAGCGAAGCGAGGGTCGCGCGCTGCACGTCGAGCGTCGCGCGTGCGGCCTCGAACGATTCGCGCGAGGTTGCATCGTCGGGCAGCATCGCCTGCTGGCGCTTGAACGCGAGTTCCGCCTGCGTGAGCTGCGCGGCGGTCGATTGCTGCTGCGCGCGCAGGCTTTCTTCGCTGGCGCGGGCCTGGCGCAGCGCGTTTTCCGAGATCACGGGATCGATCTCGGCGAGCCACTGGCCCTTCGTGACCTTGTCGCCGAGCTTGACTTTCAGCGACTTCAACTGCCCGGACACCTGCGCACCGACGTCGACCTGCTTGAATGCCTGAAGCGCGCCGGTTGCCAGCACCGCGTTCTCGAGATCGCCGCGCGAGACGGGCGCGGACAGGTATTGCGGATGCTTCTCGGGCGCGAATAACGATAACGCGACACCTGCGGCGACTGCCACAGCAATGATGGTGGCCAGCACGATGCGTCGTCGGCGGCGGGACGTTTGATTCATGAGCATGCCGATAGGTTAAGTCGGGCGTCGGCGGTGCGTGCTGCCGATCCGGAGGAACCGTTCAGCTCGGCCGGCGGCGCGGTTCGACCGCGACACAGGTCGTGTGTGCCGGGCGCGGAAGCGTCGATTCGGATCAGCCGTTCATGGTAATCGAGAAAATCTCGCGAAATCGTGTGGAAATTGTGCTCAATTGTGGCGATGACGTCGCTGAAACCGAACCTCGATGTCGCCGTTGTTGCAATCGCCGAAGGTCGCGAATGAGCGACCTTCGGCGGCGACGGTGGTCTTCCGGTTTGCACATCGACTGCGAGCAACGGGAAACCAGCTTTTGCTGTTCCGGCGCGTAAAGGGGCAGGTACCGCTATTGGAGGTCCATGATTTCGGCCAGCTCTTTTCCGGAAACGAACCCTTCGACTCTTTTCCCGGATGGCAGGAATGTGGTCGGTGTTCCCTTGATGCCAAGTTTCTTTCCTAGCGAGAGGAGTTCCTTGGTAGCGTCCGGTGAGCATGAAGTTCGCGCGCGCGCGATCGTTCCTTTTTTCACCCATGTCCTCCAGGCAAGGGATGGGTCCTCTGCACAAAGGATCATCTCCGATTTGGCGACGGAATCTTGGGAGAGCACGGGGTACAGAAAAATATACAAGGTTGCGTCCGGAATCTTGTTCAGCTCGCGGCTCATTTTTTTGCAAAACGAACAATTCGGATCGAAGAATGTCGAAATGACGCGTTTCCCGCTGCCGTTTTGAATTTTGATTGCATGTCGAAGTGGCAGGTCACGGAGGGCTGCGCTGTTCATCTTGTTGAGCCGCGTTTCCGTCAGATTCTCCTGGCTGGACGCGTTGATTATTTCGCCAACGAGAATATAGATTCCGGTAGAGTTGCTGTAGAAAATTCGTGAATTTGCGACGATTTCATAGAGCCCGCCGATCGGTGATCGGGAGACGCTGCCTATTTCAAGCTCCGGAACTTTTTGCTGGAGAATCCGCTTCAGATGATCCTCCTGGGAAGCATGTGCGTTGTCGCAAATGGCGGCGAGAGCGAATGGCAGGAGTGATGCCGTGAATGATTTCGAAATTTTCGACATGGCGACAGGTCGTTGTGGCTCGAACGTTCATGTAACAGCAGATTAGCGGGAGGTCGACCGAATCTTGGTTTGTGTGACGTCGGAATCTGTCTGTTTTTCCACGATGCCGGACGTGACGAACTTTTCGATCCGATGGTAGAGAAAAATGTCGCCGGGGAAATCTTGATGCTCGCTGCCCAGTGTTTCCATGATGTGCAGCACCACTTCCGGAGAGGAGGTCCAGTTATTGCTTGTTGCGCCGGTAATGTATTTGTCGAAGTGGGACGCCGAAAACGAACGTAATTTCCCGGACGGGTTGAGCAGTCTGAAGTCGGCGTTCTCTTCGACCAGGTTTGCCCATTCCCGGGCATAAAGCTCGATTTCATTCGGATCTGCTTGGGGCGCTGTGACGGCAAGTCTCGCCATCCCGATAGGGTGGATGTCCTGGGCCGAGAATCGGATCAACGATATATTCCGCAGTTTGCAGATGCTTGCCCAGTGCAGGAAGTTCGCATATTCCTCGGATGAAGTCGGGTTCACCCATGCGCAAGCCCTTTCCTGATTTTTGACGGCGGTCGAGGTATCGCCGATCGTCACATTGTCCGGCACGTAGCCAAAATGCTCGCTGAACCATTCCGCAAGTGCGGGGTCATTGCGCTCCTTGAGCGGACCCAGATGCCAGTTTCCGGCGACGAGAATGCATGATCCAGAAAGTTCTCCGCTTGAAATTGCTGAGGAAACGGTGTCTAGAGAATACTCGGAGAACGTTATGTGGATTGCCGGCTGACGATCGGTCTCGTGATTCATTTCGGTGCCCTGGTGTTCACGAATATTGAGATGATAGTGCGTGGCTTCCTGGATGAGGAAATCGCCGCGAGTGGTTGTAGGTGCTGTTGATCTGCGAAGGAACACCGGTTTGCATCGTGGGGCTCGCGACGAGCCGGATCGTCATTTCAGACGGTGCAGCCGCTTACCATGGGCCACCAGCCGTTCGAGACGTTGCACTTTCTCAGGCAGTCCGCGCATCGCGTGACACCGGCGTTGCTGCCGGGTCTGCTCCCGTATCGCTGTATGCACATTGTGTAAGAAACGGAGCAGCTTGTGTATCCTCGGGTGTCGGTGCTGTTTGGCCCCCTGAGGATTTGATTTGCGAGACCATCTGCAGTGGCCATGCCGGTGTGAAGTAAAGAAGCGGCCATGCAACAAGCAGCTACGGTCGATCGGATCGCCTTTCTCATGATGATTTTGCTATTTTCAGACATCTATTTCTCCTTGGTTGAGGGTTGAAGATTGATGTGAAACTGTGGTGTGCGATGATTCTTTGTATTTGAGTGGATTGCATTTTTTAGGAATCCTGTGTTGATAAGGTTATTTTATTTTTCACGTGATTTTCAATGATTTATTTTTTTGAAATTTGTTGATTGTTGTTGATTGTTAAATTGGCTGGCGAGATTTGTCTAAATTGAGATTGTCGGTTGCGTGCCTCGGTAGTTGGGGCCGAGGTCGCGCGTTGATTTGGGATTGCTGTGGAATTCGTGTTGACGAATGCGCAGCCACTGGTGATTGGCCGGATTGTCAACGTGTCGAACGTACGGTGCGGCTTGGAGGCACCTTGCGCGAGTCAGTCGGCCATGCGTTGATAGCCGGGGGCGGGATGCGTGGCGCTCGACGCGCCGTGTTAGGGTGCTCCGCGACTGAACCGGGCGCGGTCGCGTTCGAGGTCGAGCACGTGGCGACCGCGCTGGTTGGGTGGCGGCGTGTGCGACGCGCGCAATTCTGGCAGGTTGTCGAGATGGAGGGCAGTGCGGTTCAGGCGTCTGTCGCCGTCGAAGAAGGTGGCATCGTGGTCGTGCCGCGTCATGCTTTGCCCGGACGCGTGTGCGCGAAGCCGATGCCGATCCGCAGGTTTACGAGGTCACCGCGACGAGCGCCATCATCGGCCGGTCGCGTTCCTCGTCGAGCGCGGGCAGCGCATCGACCTGCGCCTGCGTCGGTCCCCATTCGTCCAGGTGCGTGAGCGTGAAGCCGCTGCCGATCAGCAGGTTCACGAGCGTGCCGAGCGTACGGTGCTGCTTGACGACGCCCGGCGCGAGCCAGTCGGTCACGCGTTCACCTTCATGCTGGTAGCCGTCGAGCGGCCAGGCGCGGTTGCCCTGCGCATCGACGACGAAGCCGGGCCGGCGCGGCGCCGTATAAATGGGGTGCTCGATCGAGAACACGAGCCGCCCGCCGGGCACGAGCGCGCGATGAATCGTGCGCAGCAGTGTGTCGAGGTGCGCGACGTAGTGGAAGGCGAGCGAGCTGTACGCGAGATCGAATGCGGCGTTGGGCAACGCGAGCGTTTCGAGATCGGCGCGGCGGTACGTGATCGCCGGGTGCGCGGCGGTCGAGGCCGCGCGTTCGAGCATGCGCTCGGAGACATCGATGCCGAGCACGCTTGCCGCGCCCTGATCGGCCGCCCAGCGGCTGAACCAGCCGTAGCCGCAGCCGAGGTCGAGCACGCTGCGGCCGTGCAGGTCGGGCAGCAGCGCGCGCAGCGCGGGCCATTCGGGTGCGCCGTCGAGGCCGTGGATCGAGCGGTTCAGGCGGCTGTAGCCTTCGAAGAAGGCCGGGTCGTCGTAGATGTTTTGCGTCATGCGTAGCGCCTCGTGCGGGCAGGGTGCGCGGTGCCGCACGCCCGATCCCGCGAGCTTACGCGCGCTGCCCGCCCGCGTCGATCCGGCGTTGCGTGTCCGCGTCGACGATGTCGCGGATCGTGCTGAACAGCGGCGCGGCGTCGGTGTAGCGGCGGCCGTAGCCGAGATTGAACGCGTAGTCGAAATCGGGCGGGTTGCTGCCCTGGTTGTGCTGCAGGATCGTCTCGAGCTTGTCGAGCGCCTTCGCCGCGCGTGCTTCCGGCGTCGTCGCCGCCTCGTATTCATCCCACAGCGCGACGATCTCGTCGCGCCGCGCGGGATCGAGCGATGCGGTCAGCGTCAGCAGGTCGTCGCGCTCTTGCGCGCTTTTGTCGGGGTGCGCGGCTTGCTCGATCGCGGGAATGTCGCCGTGCAGCGCCTCGCCGAGATCGTGGACGACGCACAGCTTCAGCAGCTTCAGCGTGTCGATGCCGGGCAGCGCGTCGGCGAACACGAGCGCCATCAGGCACAGCCGCCAGCTGTGCTCGGCCGTGCTTTCCGCGCGTCCGGACGACGTGTGGCCGCTGCGCAGCACATCCTTCAGGCGTTCGGCTTCGCGCAGGAAAGCGAGCCGCGCGCGGATCGTATCGGGGGTCATGGTCGGCGTCCTTGCGATGAGCCGCCTAGCGTAATGCGGGTGGGCGTGCTTCGTCCACGCATGAAATATGCGTGACGGTGGCGCTTTGCCGGGCCGCTACTTCACGAAAAGTCCGGCCCAGCAGAACAGCGCGAAGAAGCCCGTTTGAACACCGACGATCAGGCTGAACAGCCAGGGGCTGCTGCGGCGCGCCACCCGCCTGCCGCCGGCGTTGGCCACACCCGAGCGAAGCGCAACGAGCACGGCCGCGCCCGTATAGAGAATGAACGCGACGATCACGAGTTCTCGCATGACAAGCGTCGACATGTGGCATGTCCCCTGGGCGTGCTGCCATTCACGTTGGTCTTTTTGCGTGGCATGCCGGACACGTTGAAGGTTGCCGCACCGTTGCCGGTATGCGGTGCTTCATCGCGACCCGGCAATCACGCATCCTGGAGCGTCTCCACGAGCCGCACGGCCGAGCCGTCCGACAGTGTCATCCGCGTCCACCGGCACATGCTGCCGCGGATCGGCACGACGCGCGACGCATTCGCACCGGTGTCGAATTCGACGCTCGGCGGCCCCGCGTGGTCATGCCAGCCGAGCGTGTCGAGCGCGGTTTCCATGCGGACGATCTCCGGCGTCGCGTAGCGCCACAGCGACGTGCCGAGCAACATCGACAGCGGTTGCGAGAATTCGGCCGCGCGCGCCGGGGAAGACGCGAGCAGGCGGTGCGTGAGGTCGCATACGAGATGCATGCGGCCCGCGCTGCCCGCGACGAGCCGTGCGAGCGCGTGATCGCCGGCCGAATCGAGGCGCGCGGCGAGCAACCGCTCGGCGGTCGCGCGCTCGTCGGGCGACATCTGCTGGCGGCCGGCCTCCCAGCGCGAGATCGTCGATTGCGCGACGCCGAACAGCTCGGCCGCATGGTTTTGCTTGACGCGATGCAGCGCGCGCCAGCGCTTGAGTTGCGGGCCGAGCGGCGGGGCGTGAAGCGGTGAGGCGGTCATGGTGGTGCTCCTGTTGCGCTCGTACCGCACGCCTTTACATGATCCGGATGCCGCCGTTCGCGTTGATCGCAATTGCCGCGAACGGCAAGAGCACGATGCCGCCCAGCACGAGCACGCCGTCGGCGGCAACCGTGACCGGCGTGGCGAGAATCCGCAGCCCCATGCCGAGCGCGGACGGCGATTGCCTGATATAGACCGAGTACGGCCGGTTGAACGGCTGCGTGCTCGTCTTGTACTTTTCGACGAACCCTTCCGTCGAATAGCGCTTGCCGCTGATGTCGCCTTCGAGCACGAGGCCGGCCTGCGCGGCGGTGAAGCCGTCGGCAACGGCCGCCTGCCGATCGTCGTCCGACGCGTCCTTCGGCAGCAAGATACGGTATTGGCCCGTGATGCTGCCGCCGCTCGCATGAAAGGCGGCGAACGTCGTGCGCAGCGATTTACGGTAACTGGACATCAAGACCGGCCGCAACTGCGCCGGCAGATCGAAGATGTAATGGTAGTCCGTGCCCAGGACGACGAGCTTCTTGCCGTCCTCGGTCATCATGAATCCGGACACGTGCTCGCTGTATCCGTCTTCCTTGTACAGCTTCGGCGTGAAGCAGCCCGACAGCGAGAGGCTGCTGGCGGCCACGCCGGCGGCCAGCAGGCGCCGGCGCGTGATCGATACGTTCATTGTTGTTGTCCCGTCTGTGCGGTTCAGTTCAGTGGCTTTCGCCCTCGGAAGCCGGATTCTCGCGTATCTGCCGCGCGTTGTCGAACGGGAAATCTGCCTTGGCAGCGGTCGATGGCCCCTGACCGTGCCGTGCCGACGACGTTGTCGCCGCCGCTTTCAACCGTCTCCGCCATATCTTATTATTCGGCCAGTGCGGAGGTATACCGGCCGCCAACGGTCATGTCGAGGCATGACGCGCCGGTACGAATTACCGCCTTTCGGCCGGCACTCTGCACGAGGCACGGTCGAAACGACAGGAAACGCGTGACCCGCGCGTATCCCGAAAAATGACGAGAGAGCGCGATGGTACGACTGGTCTTGCTGCTGCTGGGCATCGAATACTTGCGGACCCGCTGGCGCGGGCTGACCGTGCTCGGCTGGGCGTGGGTCGTCGCGGGCGTCGTGATCTTCGTCGATGCGCTCGACGGCGCGCTGCATTTCCCGATCCAGATCTTTGCGTGGCTGTTCCTGATCGAGGGGCTCGCGACGCTTGCGGTGGCCGGCAGCGGCGTCGGCGGGCAGCGCATCCTGCGCTACGTGAAGGGGATCGCGGTGGTGGTCGCTGCCGGGCTCGTGTTCGCGGGGCATCACCATGGCCATTTCCTGCTGTCGATGATCTTCGGCACGCTGTTCCTCGTCGACGGGCTGCTGCAGTGCACTGCAGCGTGGATGGTGCGCTATCGCCGCTGGAACGTCGCCTTCGCCTGGGGCGTCGTCGAGATTCTGCTGGCCATCTTCTTCTATCAGCCGTACCCGACGCACTATGTGGGCACCGTGCCGTACTGCCTCGGGCTGCTGCTGATGTTCGGCGGGATGCACATGCTGAGCCTCGCCGCGCGTGTGCGGCGGCTGACGCGCAATCCGGCGTTCGCGACGTCGCCGGCGCCGGCGCTCGCGCCCGATCTCGACGATACGCGCGACCGTCCGCATTTCGCGCAATCCGAATGGGACGGCCCGCCGGCCGACGGCGAGCATGCGCTCACCGTGCACGTGTGGACGCCGACCGGCACGTCGAAGGCCGAGGCGCAGCGCTATCCGGTGATCGACCGCTATATCGCGGCCGTGGACGTCAACGGTGTGATCTCGACCGGGCACGCGGCGCTGGAGTCGCCCGAGGGCATCTATATCAGCCTGTATCCGGGCGTCGAAATCGATCGTTCTCCGGACGAATTCACGCGCATCCTGCGCGCAACGCGAGAAAACGACGTGCCGGGCCTGTTCCAGCCTGACTACGCGACCGAGTCGAAGGCGTGGTGCCCGTCGACCGTGCGCGTGCGGATCCGCAACTATGATCCGTCGAAGCTGGATGCCTTCTGGACGTCGTACCGGCAGAACCTGACGTACAACCTCACGCATCGCAATTGCTCGAGCACGGTGTCGAACGCGCTCGAAGCCGCGCTCGACGGCGCGGTGTGGCGGCTGAAGGGCGCGCGGGCCGGGTGGGGCGCGTTCGTGCGGCTGCTGCTCACGCCCGAGCTGTGGGTCGCCGCGCAGATCCGCAAGCGCGCGGTGACGATGGCGTGGACGCCCGGGCTCACGCTCGACTATGCGCGCGCGCTGAGCATGCTCGCCGACCCGCGGCCGTTCGCGTGGTGGAAGGTCGCGCGCTCGGCCGTGAAGGCGATCATGGCGTCGCGCCGCACGTGGCGCGAGCAGGACCACGCGGCGCTGTCGCCCGGCGGATCGGAGGCGGCGTCGATGAAGTGATCGCGTGCCGCCGGACGCGGGCCCGGCGTCACTGCGGCCGCTCCGCGCGGCCGCGCGAGGTTGCCCGCCACGAGACCCCCCTACGCAAACAACAATGAACAAGACGAGAGCCTTCCGCATCCTGATTCCCGCCACGCTGGCGCTGACGAGCGCCGGCTTCGCGCAGGCGAGCGCGGACGAGGTGCCGCGCATGAGCAACGACGTGTACCGCATGTCGGTGTCGTTCTGCTCGAACGTCGCGGCCGCCGAGAAGATCGAGTGCCAGGGCGACATGATCGCCGCGGGCAGCCGGATCGTCGCGGCGATCGGCGGCCTGCCGCCGGCATCCGCCACGTCGATCGACGAAGGCGCGCGCAACAAGCTGCCGGCGGCGGAGCGCAAGGGGCTCGCGCCGGTCGAGCCGGGCGCGATCGACAAGGACGACGACCTTGCCGGTCTCGCCGGCATGGTGCGTCTGTGCGACGTCTACGAATCCGAGCCGGCGTCGCGCGCGCGGCATCATGCGGCGCTGAAGCAGCAGGCGCCGGACGCCGCACCGCGCGTCGAGGCGTTGCTGGCCGATGCGTCGACGGCGGCGCGCCAGCGCGTCAGCATCGGCGTGTGGCAGATCCTCGCGCTCGAAGGCCCCGAATCGATCACACGCGCGTGCACGCAGCTGGGCGCCGGGTCGTGACGGGCGGCGTGCCGCCGCGTTGGCGGCGCGCTTCAGACATGTGAAGCGGCGGGCGGCGCGCCAGCGCGTGCCACCGGAATCTTTCGTCCACCTTCACATTCGTGCCACGTTGCGTCGGCAACAATCGCGGACAGATATTCGACAACCTTGCGGCGCATCCCGCGACCGCAAGCCTTTTCCGAGGAAACGCCATGCTCAAGACGCTCGCCCGCGCCGCTGCCGCACTCGCCGTCGCTTCCGCTTCACTGCACGCCACCGCGCAGACCAGCTACGACTACCTGTTGCTCGCCGCGTCGTGGGAGCCCGGCTTCTGCGCATCGCACGACACGCCCGAATGCACGAACCTCGCCGGCACGTACGCGGCGACGAGCCTGTCCCTGCATGGCCTGTGGCCGAACAACTACGACGGCAACCAGCCGTTCTACTGCGGCGTGCCGCAGAACGACATCGACCTCGACAACGCGCACCAGTGGTGCAGCATGGACGCGTACCCGATCAGCAGCGCGACCCGCAACACGCTGTCGACGTACATGCCGGGCGTCGCGTCGTGCCTCGACAAGCACGAGTGGTTCAAGCACGGCACCTGCTCGAACTCGGCATCGCCCGATGCGTACTGGAACCAGGCGTCCGGCATGATCAGCCGGCTCGGCAACACGTCGTTCAACGCGTTCCTGCAGGCGAACGCGGGCAAGACGGTCACGCGTAACCAGCTGCTGTCGGCCTTCGAAGGCGCATTCGGCAGCAACACGCGCAGCGCGGTGTCGCTGAAGTGCACGAAGACGAACGGTGTCAGCTACTTCACCGAGGCATGGATCGCGGTGAAGACCAATGCGGCCGCGCAGTTCCCGAGCGCCGCCTCGCTCGTGACGGACGGCAATACGCAGGGCACGTGCCCGACGTCGGGCGTGTATATCGCGAAGTAACGGGGAAGGAAGGGGCGGTGCGCGCGACATCGGGCGCGCCGTCGCCCGTTACGACGAGGCAGGCGACGAGCCACAGCCCTGGGTCGTGCATGACGAGCGCGAGTAGTTCGTCGCCGGCATCGACCTCATCCTGAAGGGGATCGGCGCGGCCCGGTAGTCGTCATCCTGCGGGCCGATTCGCATGAAGCCGTTGACCTGTCACGCCCGCGCGACCGATTGTTTACTCGAGCAGCCGCAACGCGTCCGCGAGCGACAGCACCGTCGTGCGCGATTCGAAGGCGGTGGCGAACAGATGCTCGTGAACCACCGGATCCGGGTCGTAGCAGCAGTCCTTGACCGTGTACAAGCGGAAGTCCGCATCGCTCGCGTGGGCGATCGACGACAGCATCACGCCCGTCGACGCGATGCCGACCATGATCAGTGAATCGACACCTTGCTCGACCAGCCGCGCCTCCAGATCGGTGCCGAAGAACACGCTGGCGCGGTGCGCGACGATCAGCGGCTCGTCGGGCTGCCGGCCGAGTTCCGGGCACGGGCCGTCGTTGATGAAGCGGCCGAGCTGCTTGATGCCCTGGCCGTTCTTGTTGCGCGGGCTGACTTCCGGATAACCGGGGCTGAACCGGAGGTTCGCGAACCAGACGCCGATGCCGCCGGCCCGCGCCGCATCGCAGAGCCGGCGCGTATTGGCGAGCAATTCGGGCGCGACGGACGGAAAGAGGCCGAGGATGTCGGTCTGGTAATGCATGACGAGCAGCGCGGTGCTCGACGGCACGATGGCGGGAACCGGCGCGGACGGGCTGTCGCCGGGGTTCGTGCGGGTGGTCGTTGCGATATCCGATGCGTGTTGCCGAGTCATGAACGAGAGTCTCCGATAGCCCGCGAGGAATGTCAGCGTCCCCGATTTGTACCGGAAAATCGGGTCGGCTGCCGATGCGATTTTCGTAGGTTTTATCGTGTTGCGAGCCGGCGACCGTCACGCCGGCGTCGCATTCCTGCCGGCCGGCAATGTACTGGCGGTCGCCTTCATCGTCTCCGACGATAGCCGATAGCTGAATCCGGAATTCAGCGATGACGACGGATCGGATCATGGCCGCCCGACCTTTGCCTATCAGGGGCAGCGGCCGAAGTTGTGCGGATTGCCCCTATTACCCCTATTACCCGAGGCTGCCTATAATCGTCATCAACTTGCCCGAGAAATCGCGGTTACCAAGGTGAGGGGGTGTCCAAATGGGACAGTGCCGTCGCATCTATTCGCGCTTCGTCCTCGCAAGCTCGATCGCCGGTCTGGGATGTCTGGCAGGCGCAGGCCTCGCGTACGCGGAGGACAGTCCGTCGAGCGTGCCGACCGGGTTCAAGCCATCGGAAAGAACGATCAACGTCTATGCGGTGTATGGCGACGGACGCGCGACCAACGGCGGCGATATGCATTGGCGTGCGTACGAAGTCGGCTTCGGCGATGTCTTGAATGACTACCTCTCGGTCTACCTCGCGTATCTGAACGAGGGGCATCCCCTCGATCACCACCGTGACGGCTTCGCCGCCATAGGTTCGTTTCGTTGGCCGGTCGGCGATCGCCTGGCGCTCGAGTTGTCGGCGGGGCCGTATTTCAGCATGGACACGACACATGTCAACGACCAGCCGCGCAATGAAAAGCGATGGGGCGTGCGCGCCTCGGCAGCGGTGCGCTATTACGTCGTTCCCAACCGCTTCTTCCTCAAGGTGCAGTACAACCACGTGCAGATGATCGACGGATTCAACTCCGACGCGGTGCTCTTCGGCATCGGCTCGGATTTTGGCGGCGATCCTGGCCCGGCTTTTTCGGACGGCAAGACGCAGGTTGGCGTTTGGGCCGGGACATCGCAGACGAACCGTCCCCAAGTGCCCATCGAAAAAGGGTATATGGTCGAAGTCAAGCGGCCGCTCGGCAATGCGTGGGCCTATTCGGCGAGCTTCGTCTACGAAGGCAATAACGGCGTCGCCGGCCGAAGAGGTGTGGCGGCGCAATTCTGGTATGTCGCGCCGATCAAGAGCAAATGGACGCTTTCGGCAGGTGTGGGCCCGTATCTCTCGCATGATCGGGACGAGGTCGCGAGTAAAACGAGACTGAATGCCTTGCTCAGCGCGCAGGTGACCTATCAGGTAACGAACGATTGGGCGGCGAGCTTACGCTTTAATCGTGTCGCAACCGGCAACGACAAGGACCAGGACATGTTCATGGTCGGCGTGGCGCGCAATTTCTAGCGGCTCGGCTTGCACCGAATCGACATCGGCCTGCATGCGAGTGACCGTTTTACCTTCGGAAACGGCCCTTTGGAGGTCGGCGTTTTGTGCGGCCCAGTTGGGTCGATCGCAGCCGATGGCCGAATTCCCCATCAAGCGCATGCGCCGATATGACTCTGCCGCCGTTGCGCCAGGTGGCGCTCGCCTAACCCCGCCGCGTCAAAAAATCGACCTTCCCGAATAAGTCGTCAACCACTCCAGCGCCAACGTCCCCGCCAGCGAGTTCCCGTTCGCATCGAGCCCCGGCGCCCACACGCACACGGCCATTTCGCCCGGCAGCACCGCGACGATCCCGCCGCCGACGCCACTCTTCGCAGGCAACCCGACGCGATACACGAAATCCCCCGCCGCATCGTAGGTGCCACAAGTCAGCATCAGCGCCGACAGCCGCTTCGCGGAACTCGAATCGACGATCCGCTCGCCGGTGACCGGCGCGACGCCGCCGTTCGCGAGAAACAGCGCGGCGCGCGCGAGCTCGACGCAGTTCATCGTGATCGCGCACTGGCGGCAATACGCGTCGATCACCGTGTCGGGCGGCATCTGCATGTTGCCGAAGCTCGCCATGAAGTGCGCCATCGCGCGGTTGCGCTCCGCGTGCTGCAGCTCCGACTGCGCGACGCGCGAATCGTAGTCGATGTCGTTCGCGCCGATCAGCCGCCGCACGAATTCGACCAGCGCCGTCTCGGCCTTCACGAAGCGGCGGCACAGCACGTCAGTGACGACCAGTGCCCCGGCGTTGATGAACGGATTGCGCGGCTTGCCGCGCTCGCTCTCGAGCTGGACCAGCGAATTGAACGCGTTGCCGGACGGCTCGCGGCCGACCCGTTCCCACAGTTCGTCGCCGAGCAGCTGGAACGCGAGCGTGCACGCGAACAGCTTCGAGATGCTCTGGATCGAGAAGCGCTCGTACGCATCGCCCACCGTGCAAACGTTTCCGTCCAGCGTCACGACGGCCATCCCGAACTTGTCGGCAGGCACTTTCGCGAGTTCGGGGATGTAGTCGGCAACCCGGCCCTGGCCAATCCAGGGGGCGAGTTCGGTATGGATGCGTTCGAGGATCGTCTGGTAATTCATCAAGTCAGGCGGGTAGGTGAGTGGCCGGATTCAGGCGAGCCCGTATGGAACCGTCCCGGCGCCGATTCGTCAAGCTCGGACGATATCGAACCCTTATTTTCAAGACCTCTGAACAGGCAATCGGCCGGCGCAGTATCATGCGGTACGTTTCGGCCAATGGCCGGCGTCCGGCACGGGCCGGCGCCGCCGCCGCGGCTTCCCCGATGACCCGACCGCTGCCCATGTCTTTTCGCATCCTGCTCGTCGAAGACGACACCCGCCTGTCCACGCTGATCGCCGGCTACCTGCGCAAGAACGACTATGAAGTCGACACTGTGCTGCATGGTGACGCCGCGGTGCCGGCGATCCTGTCCATTCGTCCCGATCTCGTCATTCTCGACGTGAACCTGCCGGGCAAGGACGGCTTCGAAATCTGCCGCGAGGCACGCAAGCAGTACGACGGCGTGATCATCATGGTGACGGCGCGCGACGAGCCGTTCGACGAACTGCTCGGCCTCGAGTTCGGCGCGGACGACTACGTGCACAAGCCGGTCGAGCCGCGCATCCTGCTCGCGCGGATCAAGGCCCAGCTGCGCCGCGCGCCCGCGCGCGTGACCGAGAGCACCGCGCCGCAACCCGAGCGCTACGCGTTCGGCAAGTTCTCGATCGACCGCACCGACCGCTCCGTCGTGCTGCCCGACGGCAGCACGCCCGACCTGACGTCGGCCGAATTCGACCTGCTGTGGGCGCTCGTCTGCCATGCGGGCGAAGTCGTCAGCCGCGACGACCTGATGCTGCAGTTGCGCGGCGTCGAATTCGACGGCCTCGACCGCACGATCGACGGGCGCATCTCGAAGCTGCGCCGCAAGCTGCGCGACGACGCGAGCAACCCGCAGCGGATCAAGACGATCCGCAGCAAGGGTTACCAATTCAGCAAGCACGCGTGGGAATGACGCGGCGGTCGCACGACGCCGTCACGTTCCGCGCGGGCATTCCACCCGCCGGCCGGGAGCCGAGATGATCCGACGAACCCGTTCGCACCCCGATGCACCGCCGCTGCCGACGCTGCGCTACGTGAAGTGGCGCTGGCTGCATTTCCGCCGCGCGTGGACCGACACGCGCGCCGACCGCATCCCGAGCTGGTCGCGCCTTTACGTGCGCACGTACCTGCATCTGCTCGGCCTCGTGCTGCTGACGGCCCTCGTGCCGGCGCTCGCGCTGTGCGTCGAATTGTCGCCGCAGGTCGTGTGGCATGCGTTCGACTCGCTGCCCGGCGACATCTGGATCGTGCTCGTCTTCGTGTTCGCCGCACCCGCGCTCGCGGCGTACCGGTGGATGCGGCCCGTGTGGTCGGATCTCGTGATGGTGCGCGAGCGCGCGATCGACTTCACGGGCGGGCGCTTCAACACGCGTGCGCGCGAATCGCACAGCGTGATCATCGGCCCGCTCGCGCGGACGCTGAATGCGCTCGCGATGCGCATGGAACGGCTGATCGCCGCGCAGCGCGACCTGACGAACGGGATCTCGCACGAGCTGCGCACGCCGCTCGCGCGCGTGCGGTTCGCGCTCGAAATGCTGCGCGAACCGGGTTCCGCGGCCGAATACCAGGGCGCGCTCGAGAGCATCGCGCAGGACGTGACCGAGCTCGAAGAGCTGATCGACATGAGCCTCACGTATGCACGGCTCGAATACAGCTCGCTGCAGTCGAACCTCGAGATGACGGCCCCCGTCGCGTGGTTCGAGCATCAGGTCAGCGATGCGCAGCTGCTGTATCCGGAGCGCGCGATCGAGTCGCGCATCGCGATCGCATCGGACCTGCGCGTGAAGATGGACCGGCGGCTGATGTCGTATGCGATGCGCAACCTGTTGCGCAACGCGAGCAAGTACGCGAAATCGCGGATCGTCGTCGGGATCTCGCTCGTGCACAGCAACATCGGGATCTTCGTCGAGGACGACGGCCCCGGCGTGCCGGAGAGCGAACGCGAGCGAATCTTCGACGCATTCGTGCGCCTCGACCGCCGCACCGGCGGCTATGGCCTCGGCCTGTCGATCACGCGACAGGTGCTCCATGCGCACAACGGCCGGATCGCGGTCGTCGATCCCGTCGAGCTCGGCGGCGCGCGCTTCGAGATCAGCTGGCCGGTCTAGCGATACACGTCGCGGGCGCCGAGCCTCGTTAGTCACCACACCACGACACCACACAGCCGCGCGCGCCGGATTCGGGCGCGTCGCCGGCCGTTCCGGCCGCACCTTCCCCATCTCGATGCCTTCCCACACCGCAATCGCGTGGCGATTCGTTTGCCACGCGTACGCGCTTTGCATTACGATTGCAGTTGCAACTATATCGGCGGGCCGATCCATGACAGCGCAGGCGGGCGGCCCGCGACGCAGCAGTGAAGCCGGGGCCGCCGCGATGGCCGCCCCTTGTTCATGCATTCCTGTCCGGGTCACTCATCATGCGGTTGTTGAATATCGTGTCTTCTCCCCGCGGCGCCAGGTCGGCTTCGATCGCGGTCGCCACTGCCTTTGTCGATGCGTACCGGGAGACGGGCGCCACGATCGACGTCGATACGCTGAATGTCTGGGAGGAGGACTTGCCGGACTTCGACAGCGAGGCGATCGGCGCCAAGTACAAGGGCGTCGCCAACGCGCCGATGGATGAGGCGGAGCAGTCGATCTGGCGGCGCATCCAGTCGCTCGTGACGCGCTTTCAGGAGGCCGACCGGATCGTCGTCGGCGTGCCGATGTGGAATTTCGGCTATCCGTACAAGCTCAAGCAGCTGATCGATCTCGTCAGCCAGCGGAACATGCTGTTTTCGTTCGACGGCACGGCGTACGCGCCGTTGCTGGAGATTCCGCGCGCGCTGGTGATCCATGTTCGCGGGCAAAGCCGGGAACCCGGCGCGGGCGCCGACAATCCCGGTTTCCGGCATCAGGCCGATTACATCGAATTCTGGTTGAGGTTCATCGGCGTGAGCGAGGTCAGGAGTCTGACCGTCGAACACACGTGGGGGGCACGCGCAAGCGACAGTATCGAGCGGGCGCAAGCCCGCGCGGTCGCGATGGCGGCGGAGTTCTGACCCGGCCGGGCGGCGCGAGGCAGACGCGGCAGCCGCCGAAGCGGCAGCCGCGCATGCTCAGTAGGTACGGCCGAGCTGCAGGTAGAAGTTGCGGCGGCCGCCGGGCGCGAGCGCGACGCCGATGTACACGGGCCCGAACGCGGTCGACAGGCTCGTGAAGAACGTATAGCTCTGCTTGAGCGCACCGCCGCCGATCTGCTGGCCGCTCGACCAGACGTTGCCGACTTCCGCGCTGGCGCCCACCGACAGCGCCTTGATCGGAGATGCGTTGAACGTCATCAGCTGGTTCATGTAGGTCACCTGCGCATACGCGAGCTCGTTGCCGTTCAGCTGGTCGGCCGCATACGCGGACAGATGCTGGAAGCCGCCGAGCGTGAAATTGAACGCGTTGATCAGGTTGGTGCCGCCGATGCTCTTGCCGCCTTCGATCGTCGCGCTGACGCTGTGCCGGCCGAACTGCTGCGCGACCATCGCCTTGCCGTAGATCTCGGTGTACGGCGCGCTGTTGATGCTGTCGTCGAAGTCCGACGCCGAGCCCCCGTTGCGCGACACCAGCGAGCGTTCGATACGCAGTTCGGTGAAATAGCCCTTGCGCGGGAACAGCGGATCGTCGAGCTGGTCGATGACGAGCCGCGCGCGCGCGGTCAGCGCCTGCGACGTGAAGCTCGGCCACAGCAGCGACCGGCCGCTGCCGTCGTCGAACGGCACGTTGTAGGTCGGCGAGCCGTGCCCGGTCACATAACCGAGGCCGATCCGGAAATCGCCGAGGCGCCCGATCGGCAGGCCGAGATCGAGCCCGGCGCGCGCGGTCTGCATCAGGTACTGCGTGATCTTCACGTCGCCGGTGTCGTCGTACAGGTTCGCGTAGCGGCGCTGGTATTCCGCGTACGGCGACAGATAGACACCGTAGGCCATTGACAGCGGCTGGCGGAACTCGATGCGCGCCGATTGCAGGTCGCTGCCGATCGTCGTGTCCGCGCGGAATTCGAGCCCGGATTCGGTGAGCCACGGCCGCCGGTAGCCGACGTGCAGGCGGAAGCCGCCCTCATCGGTCGAACTGCTCGACATGCCGAGCCCGAACAGCAGGAAATTCGGCCCCCAGTATTTCTCGCGGGCATCGATCTCGAGCACGTTTTCGTCGCCGTGGCTCACGATCTGCTGCGTGACGCTCTCGAAGTTGCCGCCGGTCGTGAGCCCGAGCAGATCCTGGCTGACCGTGTTCGGATCGTAGGTGTCGCCCGGTTTCACGTGCAGCGCGTTGCTGACGACCTGCTTCGGCACGCCGCCGGTGGTCTTGATGTCGATGCGCGTGATCCGGATCGGCGGCGGCAGCGGCTGCGCGTGCGCGGACTGGTAGGCCGCGTACTGTTCCGGCGTGAGCGCGAAGCGCTTCAGCTTCGGCAGCGCCGCGGTCGCGGCGGCGGCGCCTGCGGCGATCGCCTGCTTCGCGTTCTGGAAATCGGTGAACGCGAGCGAGCCGAGGTCCGGCGTGAGCAGCACGTCCTGCGTGTCGAGCTGCTTGCGCTGCGCGGTCACGTTCTGGCGGATCAGGATGCCGACCATCTGCTGCATCACGTCGGCCGGCGACGCGAGCGCGTCGAGCGGACGCAGTTGCGAGCCGATGTCGACCGCGATCACGACGTTCGCGCCCATCTGCCGCGCGGTGTCGACGGGCAGGTTGCTGACGAGCCCGCCGTCCACGAGCGCACGCCCGTTGATCTCGGCCGGCGCGAACAGGCCCGGCATCGCCATGCTCGCGCGGATCGCGAGCGGCAGCGAGCCGCGGTCGAGCACCACCATCTGGCCCGTCTGCAGGTCGGTCGCGACCGCGCGGTACGGGATCGGCAGGCGGTCGAACGGCTGGTTGGTCGGCACGGCGGCCGTCCAGTTCGCGAGCAGCGCCTGCAGCCGGTTGCCCTGCACGAGGCCGACCGGCACCTTCACGCCTTTCTTGCCGAAGCCGAGCGTCAGCCCGTTGATGTACAGGCGCTCGTCCTCCCGGCTGGTTTGCGGCAGGTCCGCGCGCTCCGTCACGTCGAATGCGATGTCCGCGAGGTTGACCTCCGACAGCCGCTTCTGCATCTCGTCGGCAGCCATGCCGCTCGCGTACAGGCCGCCGACCACGGCGCCCATGCTGGTGCCCGCGATGCAGTCGATCGGGATGCGGTTGTCTTCCAGTACCTTCAGGACCCCGAGGTGCGCGTAGCCGCGCGCGCCGCCGCCGGACAGCACGAGGCCGATCGACGGGCGGCCGGCCGGGCCGCCGTCGGCTTCGCAGGTGTGCCCGGATGCGGCGGGCGTGGCAGCCGGCGCGCTGGCGGCAGCGACCGGGGCGGCGGCGGAGTCGGCTGCCGGCAGCGGTTGCGCGGCGACCGTGCAGCACCAGAAGGCGACGAGCGTCGTGCAAAGCGGGCGCACCCGCGCCCAGCGGAAGGAAACGGTCGCTGTCATGGAGGAAATACCTGGCGTGATCGGGCGTCTGAGGCCTGCCGGGAGCAGGCAAGACCGAGAGATTACCGTGTTTTACAGGCGCAATGCGAGAGGCTGTTGCGTAGCCGGAGGTGTCCTGGTCGGCACTTTTGACAATTGTTTCGCGAAAAAATCATCGGAATTGCCTAAAGTATCGGAACGATTTGCCGCTAAGTTCGTGATGGGGCGGCATGGACGCGCCGCGAAATGCAGCGCGGCTGCCCTGGTCCGTTCGATTACAAAGGTTTGATATGTCGACACCGCTGTTCGGAAAGTTGTTTGCGCAACCCGTTGCGATCGACCCTGGAACGGCGAGTACGCGGATTTATACGCACGAACGCGGCGTGGTGCTGAACCAGCCGTCGGTTGTCTGCTTCCGCAAGGCCGGTGCCGGTGCGACCGACGCCCGGCCGACGCTCGAGGCCGTCGGCGAGCTCGCGAAGGCGCTGCTCGGCCGTGAACCAGGGCATCTCGAAGCCGTGCGGCCGATGCGGCACGGCGTGATCGCCGACGCGCACGCGGCCGAGCAGATGATCCGCAGCTTCATCGACATGTCGCGCACGCGTTCGCGCTTCGGCCGTCGCGTCGAAGTCACGTTGTGCGTGCCGTCCGACGCGACGGCCGTCGAGCGCCGCGCGCTCCGCGAGGCCGCGTTTGCCGCGGGTGTGTCGGAGGTCGAACTGATCGAGGAATCGCTCGCGGCCGGGCTCGGCGCGGGCCTGCCGGTGACCGAGCCGGTCGGCTCGATGGTCGTCGATATCGGCGGCGGGACGACCGAAGTCGCGGTGATCGCGCTCGGCGGCATCGTCTACCGCGAGGCGATTCGCGTGGGCGGCAACCAGTTCGACGCAGCGATCGTCAACCATGTGCGCAACCTGTATGGCGTGCTGCTCGGCGAACAGACGGCCGAACACGTGAAGCAGACGATCGGCTCGGCCACCAGCGCGGTGCCGCGCCGGTCGACGCGCGCGGTCGGGCGGGGTGTCGGCGACGGGCTGCCGCGCTCGATCGAACTGTCCAACCACGACGTCGCGGACGCGCTGGCCGCGCCGCTCAAGCAGGTGATCGGCGCGGTGAAGTCGGTGCTGGAGAACGCGCCGGCCGAGCTCGTGACCGACATCGCGAATCGCGGCGTGGTGCTGACGGGCGGCGGCGCGCTGCTCGCGGATTTCGAACGCCTGCTGTACGACGAGACGGGGCTCGTCGCCCGGATCGCCGACGAGCCGGCCACCTGCGCGGTGCGCGGCGCGGGCGAGGCGATGGGGCGGCTCACGATGTGCCAGGTCGACTGATCCGGGTCGTGCCGGCCGGGCGTCGCCGAGCGGCGCGCGCATGCGCATCCATTCGATCTCCGTATTGCTTACCCGCCTCGCCGGGTAGCTGTCTCCGGTCGACTTTCGGGAAGGCCGTCCGCCGTCCGGCATCGGTCCGTTGCGTGGACACCCGAACGCGCATCGTGCTAGCGTGACGCGCCCGTCCGGGGCGGGGCAAGCCGCTACGCCCGACGACCTGAGAGACCGAAACCTTGAAAAACCACACCAAACGGGGCGTGTTTGCCCGCCTGGGCCGCCTGCTGGCCGTCGTCGCGTGCCTCTGGATCGTCGCGGCCGTTGCGCTCGTCGCGTCCGGGATGCGGATGCCGAGCGAGCCGGCCGACGTCGCCGTGATCTTCGGCAACGCGCTCGACGAGGCCGGCGCGCCGAAGCCCGTGCTCGCCGCCCGGCTCGACGTGGGCGTGCGCTGCTACCGCACGGGGCAGTGCCCGGCGTTCCTCGTCAGCGGCGCGATCGACGGCCCCGGGCTGAACGAGGCGACCGCGATGCGCGACTATCTCGTGGCGCGCGGCGTGCCGGCCGACCGGATCGCGGTCGACGATCAGGGCGACAACACACTCGCGACCGCGCAGCACACGCTCGCCTATCTGCAGGCGCATCGCGTGTCGCGTGTGGTGATCGTCAGCCAGTATTACCACCTCGCGCGGGCGCGCCTCGCGTTCGAGCGCGTCGGCATCGCGCGGGCGGACATCTCCGCCGCGTATCCGCGCCGTTTCCAGTTGCGCGACGTCTATTCGAGCTGGCGCGAAGTGCCGGCGTATGCGGTGTATGCGGCGCGGCTGTGGGTGAACCCCGATGCGCGGCCGGTTTCGTTCCGGCCGATGCTTTATCTGATGAGCCTGTTTTCGTAACGGGGATGGTGTTCGACCGATACGCGACGGAAATCCAAAGGATCGGCTAAATGTCGGATTTGCCTTCCTTTTGTCTGACAAATGACGGCGCGGGGGATTATCTCGTGTCGATATTTTTCGGGCGTGCGGATATTGCGTTGCAATAAATCATCGTGATAATCGCGCCGATATCGGTATTTTCACCGATGCGATTGATTTCCGTATTTTTTGATAAATATCAAATTAGCGGGCAAGCGGCATACGAAATTGCCTGTCTGAAGCGCCCCGATAAGTAAAAAATACGCGCTCGCTGCACCCCTGATATGCAAGGGTAAAGATCGACTGGAAAAGCCTGTTTTTTTGAACTAGCCTTGTCTGACAAAAGCAGGGCGGTAATCAAATCAACCAGAAAATCGCTGCAGAAAAACAGGGGCCACCGACATGTCATTCGACTAGTTTCACGCCTGCCTGCCAGGGCCAATTAAAGATTCGTCCATGAATTAGCCGGCGTCGCATCGCGACAGCCGGGGGGTACGCTTTTGTCCGCGATTTTCTGCGGCCGGCTGTTCGATTTCACGGTAATGCCAATTCCAATAACATGACGAGGGAAAGCATGAATCTTGCGCGTTCGAAAAAATCCGGCGAACCGTTTCCGAAATTGCTGTTGCCGACGGGTGTTTTCCTGGCGCTGTCCGGCGCCGGTATCGTGCCCGCCTATGCGACCTGTACCACCGCGGGCACGACGGTGACCTGCTCCGGGGTCGCCAACCCGCTGGCGCCGAACTATTCGAACAACGCGAACAACGTTCATGCCACCGTCAACGCCGGCGCGAGCGTTGGCGTGCTGCTCGGCGTCGGTGGCACCGCGATGTCGCTGACGGGCAACAACACCCAACTGACCAACAACGGCACGATCGACCCGTCGGCGCTCGGCACCGGCCTCGGCGTGCTGTCGAGCGGCACGGTGATCGGCAACGCGGCGGCGAGCGCCGGCACCACCGTCATCAACAACGGCACGATGAACGGCTCGACCGGCGTGGCGATCAGCGGCGTGACGGGCATGGCGCTGTCGGTTCAGAACGGCACGGGCGGCACGTCGACGATCAACAACACCGGCACGATCGGCTCGAACCCGCTGGTCGGCGCGACCCTCACCGGCGCGGATGCGCCCGTGGTCGCCGCGTACGGCGGCGCCACGGTCAACATGACGAACAGCGGGACGATCACCGGCCGCGTGTCGCTCGGTTCGAACGGCACGCCCGGGGCGGGCAATACGTTCGTCAACTCGGGCACGATCAACGGCAGCGTGTCAATGGGCGCGAACAGCACGAACGCGTTCACCGCCGTGACGGGCTCGTCGGTCAACACGGCGGGCGGCACCGGGGGCGCTCTGAACATCACGGTCGGCCCGATCACGCTCGGTATCGCGGCGACGGGCACGGTCGACGGCGGCGCGGGCGGTGACAACACGCTCAAGCTGCAACAGGGGGCGAGCGCGAACGGCACGATCGCGGCCAACAACTACATCAACTTCAATCACGTCGATGTCCAGAGCGGCAACTGGACGATCAACGGCGCGTCGACCGCGCAGGACGCGACGCTCGCGGGCGGCGTGGCGATCATCAACGACAACGCGTCGCTCGGCACCGGCACGATCACGGCCACCGGCGGTGCCCTGCAGGCGGGTGCGGCCGGGCTCAACGTCAGCAACAACGTGAGCCTCGGCGCGGGCGGCCTGACGGTGCAGGGTTCGACCGGGCTTACGCTATCGGGCACGGTATCGGGCGGCGGCGCGCTGACGAAGAACGACAGCGGCACGCTGACGCTGTCCGGCGCGAACAACTACACGGGCGGCACGAACCTGAACGCAGGCGGCCTCGTGGTCGGCAACAACGGGGCGCTCGGCACCGGTGCGCTGAACGTCAACGGCTCGGCCACGCTCGACTCGAGCACGAACGCGACGCTCAACAACACCGTCAATCTCGCCACGGGCACGACGCTGACGGTCGGCGGCAGCAACAATCTCGGACTGGCCGGCTCCATCAACGGCAACGGCGGCCTCGTGAAGAACGGTGCGGCAACGCTGACGCTGACGGGCACGAACACCTACACCGGCGACACGACGATCAACAGCGGCACGCTCGAGCTGGGTGCCGGCGGCAGCCTCGCGGCATCCGGCACGGTGAACCTGAGCAGCGCGGGCGCGACGTTCGACCTGAGCAACGCGTCGGGCACGCAGACGGTCGGCGCGCTGGCGGGCGCGGCCGGCTCGGCCGTGAACCTCGGCGGCAATTCGCTGACGTTGAACGGCAGCGGCAATGCGACGTACGCGGGCACGATCGGCGGCACGGGCGGCGTGACGCTGTCGGGCACGGGCACGCAGACGTTGACCGGCGCCAACGTGTACACGGGCGGAACGAACCTGAACGGCGGCAACCTCTCCGTCGGCAGCAATACGGCGCTCGGCCTCGGCGCGGTGAACGTGAACGGCTCGTCGACGCTCGACGCGATCACTAACGTATCGCTCGCGAACGGTGTCAACATCGCCACCGGCACGACGCTGACACTCGGCGGCAGCACGAATCTCGGCCTAAACGGCACGGTCTCGGGTGGCGGCGGTCTCGTGAAGAACGGCGCGGCGACCGTGACGCTGTCCGGCGCAAACAACTACGCCGGCGGCACGACCCTGAACGCAGGCGGCCTGGTGCTCGGCAACAATGCGGCGCTCGGCACGGGCGCGCTGACCGTCGGCGGCGCGGCGACGCTCGATACGAGCACGAACCTGTCGGTCAACAACGCCGTCAACCTCAACACCGGTTCGACTCTGACACTGGGCGGCAGCAATGCCCTCACGCTGAACGGCGGCATCGCCGGCGCGGGCGGGCTCGTGAAGGACGGCGCGGCGACCACGACGTTGACGGCCGCGAACACCTACACGGGCGGCACGACGATCAACGCGGGCACGCTGGCGATCAGCGGGGGCGGCAGCCTTGCGGCGACGGGCGCGGTGAACCTGGCCGGTGCGGGTGCGACGCTCGACGTGAGCGCCGCGACCGGTGCGCAGTCGATCGGTGCGCTGTCCGGTGTCGCCGGGACGAACGTCGCGCTGGGCGGTAACGCGCTGACGCTGGGCGGAACCGCCAGCGGCACCTTCAGCGGTGCGATCGGCGGCACCGGCAGCCTGACGCTGGCCGGCACCGGCACGCAGACGCTGAACGGCGCGAGCACCTACTCGGGCGGCACGAACCTGAGCGGCGGCAGCAGCGTGGTACTCGGCAACAACAGCGCGCTCGGTACCGGCGCGGTGAACGTCGCGGGCGCGGCAACGCTCGACACGAACACGAACGTGTCGGTCGCCAACGCGGTCAGTCTCGGCAACGGTTCGACGCTGACGCTGGGCGGCAGCAATGCGCTCGCGTTGAGCGGCGGCATTTCCGGCGCGGGCGGTCTCGTGAAGAACGGCCCGGCGACCACGACGCTGACGGGTGCGAACACCTACACGGGCGGCACGACGATCAACGCGGGCACGCTGGCGGTGGGCGCCGGCGGCAGCCTGGCGGCGACGGGCGCGGTGAACCTGGCAGGCGCGGGCGCGGCGCTCGACCTGGGCGCGGCGACCAGCGCCCAGACGATCGGTGCGCTGTCGGGTGTCGCGGGGACGGCCGTCAACATGGGCGGCAACGGGCTGACGCTGGGCGGGACCGCCAGCGGCACCTTCAGCGGCGTGATCGGCGGCACCGGCAGCCTGACGCTGGCCGGTACCGGCACGCAGACCCTGACGGGCGCGAACGTCTATACGGGCGGCACGAACCTGAACAGCGGCGGCCTGGTGCTCGGCAACAACGGGGCGCTCGGCGGCGGCGCGCTGAACGTCGGCGGCGCGGCGACGCTCGACACGAGCGCGAGCCTGTCGGTCAACAACGCGGTCAATCTCGGCACCGGCGCGACGCTGACGCTCGGCGGCAGCAACGCGCTCACGTTGAACGGCGACATCACCGGCGCGGGTGCCCTCGTGAAGAACGGCGCGGCGACGACGACGCTGACGAGCGCGGCCAACTACACGGGGGGCACGACGATCAACGCGGGCACGCTGGCGCTCGGTGCCGGCGGCAGCCTGGCGGCGACGGGCGCGGTGAACGTGGCCGGTGCGGGCGCGACGCTCGACCTGAGCGGCGCGACGGGCGCACAGACGATCGGCGCGCTGAGCGGCGTCGCCGGCTCGGCCGTGAGCCTCGGCGCGAACGGCCTGACGCTGAGCGGAACCGCCAGCGGCAATTTCGGCGGCACGATCGGCGGCACCGGCGGCCTGACCGTGGCCGGCACGGGCACGCAAACGCTGTCCGGTACGAACACGTACACGGGCGGCACGACGATCAACGGCGGCAGCACGCTGGCGCTCGGCGCGGGCGGCAGTCTCGCGTCGACGGGTACGGTGAACCTCGCCGGCACGGGCGCGACGTTCAACCTGAGCGGCGCATCGGGCCCGCAGGCGATCGGCGCGCTGACCGGGGTGGCCGGCACGAACGTGAATCTCGGTGCGAATGCGTTGACGTTGAACGGCAGCACCAATGGCACGTTCGGCGGCGTGATCGGCGGCGCCGGTAGCGTAACGTTCGCGGGTACCGGCACGCAGACGCTGACGGGCGCCAATACGTACACGGGTGGCACGACGATCAACGGTGGCAGCACGCTGGCGCTGGGTGCGGGCGGCAGCCTCGCGTCGGGCGGCGCAGTGAATCTCGCCGGTGCGGGCGCGACGTTCAACCTGAGCGGCGCATCGGGCGCGCAGACGATCGGCGCGTTGAATGGCGCGGCCAGTACGAACGTGGATCTGGGCGCGAACGGGCTGACGCTGAGCGGCACCGCCAGCGGCACGTTCGGCGGCGTGATCGGCGGCACCGGCAGCGTGACGTTCGCGGGCACCGGCACGCAGACGCTTATGGGTGCGAACACCTATACGGGCGGCACGACCATCAACGGCGGCAGCACACTGGCGTTGGGCGCGGGCGGCAGCCTCGCATCGGGCAGTGCGGTGAATCTCGCCGGCACGGGTGCGACGTTCAACCTGAGCGGCGCATCAGGCCCGCAGGCGATCGGCACGCTGAGCGGTATCGACGGCACGAGCGTGAACCTGGGCGCGAATGCGCTGACGTTGAACGGCAGCACCAACGGCACGTTCGGCGGCGTGATCGGTGGCACCGGCAGCGTGACGTTCGCGGGTACCGGCACGCAGACGCTGACGGGTGCGAATACCTACACGGGCGGTACGACGATCAACGGTGGCAGCACGGTGGCGCTGGGTGCGGGCGGCAGCCTCACGTCGGGCGGCGCGGTGAATCTCGCCGGCGCGGGCGCGACGTTCAACCTGAGCGGCGCATCGGGCACGCAGACGATCGGTGCGTTGAATGGCGCGGCCAATACGAACGTGGATCTGGGCGCGAACGGGTTGACGTTGAGCGGGACTGCCAGCGGCACGTTCGGTGGTGCGATCGGCGGCACCGGGGGGGTGACGTTCGCGGGCACCGGCACGCAGACGCTGACGGGTGCGAATACCTACACGGGCGGCACGACGATCGATGCCGGCAGCACGCTCGCGTTGGGCGCGGGCGGCAGCCTCGCGACGGGTAGCACGGTGAACCTGGCCGGCACGGGCGCGACGTTCAACCTGAGCGGCGCATCGGGCCCGCAGATACTCGGCACGCTGAGCGGCATCGGCGGCACGAGCGTGAACCTGGGCGCCAATGCGCTGACGTTGAACGGCAGCACCAACGGCACGTTCGGCGGCGTGATCGGCGGCACCGGCAGCGTGACGTTCGCGGGTACCGGTACGCAGACGCTGACGGGGGCGAACACGTACACGGGCGGCACGACCATCAACGGCGGCAGCACGCTGGCGCTCGGCGCGGGCGGCAGTCTCGCGTCGGGCAGCGCGGTGAATCTGGCCGGCACGGGCGCAACGCTCAACCTGAGCGGCGCATCGGGCACGCAGACGCTCGGCACGCTGTCCGGCGGCGCAGGCACGAACGTGAACCTCGGCGCGAATGGACTCACGCTGAACGGCAGCGGCAACAACACGTTCGGCGGCGCGATCGGCGGCACCGGCAGCGTGACGTTCGCGGGCGCCGGCACGCAGACGCTGACGGGCGCGAATACCTACACGGGCGGTACGACGATCAACGGTGGCAGCACGCTGGCATTGAGTGCGGGCGGCAGCCTCGCGTCGGGCAGCACGGTGAACCTGGCCGGCACGGGGGCGACGTTCGACGTGAGCGGCGCGACGGGTGCGCAGACACTCGGTGCGTTGAACGGCGCGGGCGGCACGAACGTGAACCTCGGCGGCAACGCACTGACGTTGAACGGAAGCGGCGGGACGTTCGGCGGCGCGATCGGCGGCACCGGCAGCGTGACGTTCGCGGGCGCCGGCACACAGACGCTGACGGGGGCGAACACGTACACGGGCGGCACGACGATCAACGGTGGAAGCACGCTGGCGCTCGGCGCGGGCGGCAGCCTCGCGTCGGGTAGCGCAGTGAATCTGGCCGGCACGGGCGCAATGCTCAACCTGAGCGGCGCATCGGGCGCGCAGACGCTCGGCACGCTGTCCGGCGGCACCGGCACGAACGTGAACCTCGGCGCGAATGGGCTCACGCTGAACGGCAGCGGCAACAACACGTTCGGCGGCGCGATCGGCGGCACCGGCAGCGTGACGTTCGCGGGCGCCGGCACGCAAACGCTGACGGGCGCGAACACCTACACGGGCGGCACGACCATCAACGGCGGCAGCACGCTGGCGCTCGGTGCGGGCGGCAGCCTCGCGTCGGGCAGCACGGTGAATCTGGCCGGCACGGGGGCGACGTTCAACGTGAGCGGCGCGACGGGCGCACAGACGATTGGTGCGCTGAACGGCGGCGCCGGCACGAACGTGACCCTCGGCACGAATGCGCTCACGCTGAACGGCAGCGGCAACGGCACGTTCGGTGGCGCGATCGGCGGCGCGGGCGGCGTGACGTTCGCCGGCACCGGCACGCAGACACTGACGGGCGCGAACACCTACACGGGCGGCACGACGATCAACGGCGGCAGCACGCTGGCACTTGGCGCGGGCGGCAGCCTCGCGTCGACGGGCGCGGTGAATCTCGCGGGCGCGGGGGCGACGTTCGATGCGAGCGGCGCGACAGGCGCGCAGACGATCGGTACGTTGAACGGCGCGGCCGGCGCGACCGTCAATCTCGGCGCCAATGCGTTGACGTTGAACGGCAGCGGCAACGGCACGTTCGGCGGGACGATCGGCGGCACGGGCGGCGTGACGATCGCCGGCACCGGCATCCAGACGCTGACGGGCGCGAACACGTATACGGGCGGCACCACGATCGCGGCCGGCGGCGCGCTGCAACTCGGCAACGGCGGCACGTCGGGCAGCATCGCCGGCAATGTCGTCGACAACGGCGCGCTGATCGTCAACCAATCCGGCAACGTGACGATTGCAAGCGTGCTGTCCGGCACCGGTTCGCTCACGCAGGCCGGCAGCGGGCAACTGACGCTGACGGGCGCCAGCACGCTGAGCGGCCCGACCACGGTCAGCGCGGGCACGCTCGCCGTGAACGGTTCGCTCGGACAGTCGACCGTGACCGTGCAGAACGGTGCGACGGTCACGGGCACCGGCACGATCGGCGGCCTCGTGGTGCAGGGCGGCGCGACGGCGGCCGCGTCGCAGCCGGGCGCGGCGCTGAACGTGGGCGGCAACGTCACGTTCCAGCCGGGCTCGACGTTCCAGGTCGCGGCCTCGCCGCAGCAAAGCGGCAGTCTCGCGGCAAGCGGCACGGCGACGCTGAACGGCGGCACCGTGCAGGTGCTGGCGAACCAGAGCGGCTACCAGCCGAGCACGACCTATACGATCCTTTCCGCAGGGTCGGGCGTGCAGGGCACGTTCAGCCAGGTGAATGCGAACTACGCGTTCCTCGCGCCGACGCTCAGCTACGATCCGGATCACGTGTACCTGCGGCTGGTCTCGAACGGTACCGCGTTTCCCGATGTCGCGACGACGCCGAACCAGCGCTCGGTCGCGGGCGCGCTCGGCGGGCTCGGCGCCGGCAACCCGCTGTACGACGCCGTGGTGACGACCGATGCGACGACCGCACGCCGCGCCTACGGGCTGCTCGACGGTGAACTGCAGGCGAGCCTGAAGAGCATGCTGCTGCTCGACAGCCGCTATGTGCGCGACGCGGTGACCGATCGTGTCCGCCAGGGCCTCGCGCCGGGATCGGGCCCGCTCGCGGCGCTGTCGTCGGGGGGCGCGGCCTTGTGCGGCGACAACACGGCCGGCGCGGTCGACCCGACGCTGCCGCCGGAACGCCGGATCGGCTCGCGCGACGGCTGCTACGGCGGCACGCCTTACCAGCCGGTCGTCTGGGGGCAGGCGTTCGGCGGCCGCAGCCGGCTCACCGGCGACGGCAACGCGTCGACGGTCAACCGCAGCATGACGGGCTTCATCGCCGGTGCCGACATGGCGCTCAACGACAAGTGGCGAGCGGGCCTGGCCGCGGGTGTCACGCACAGCTCGCTCGACAATGACCAGAGTTCGTCGGCGTCGGTGAACAGCTACTACCTGTCGCTGTACGGCGGCGCGCAGTACGGCGCGCTCGGCGTGCGCGGCGGCGCGTCGTACACGTGGTACCGGATCAACAGCGACCGTTCGCCGGGCTTCGCGGGCTTCTCCGATCATGATTCGGCCGGCTACGACGCGAATTCGGCGCAGGTGTTCGGCGAAGTCGGCTACGCGCTGCCGGTCGGGCCCGTGGCGATCGAACCGTTCGCGGGCCTCGCGTATGTGAACCTGCACACCGACGGCTATACGGAAACCGGTGGCGCGGCCGCGCTGCGCGCCGGCGGCGAGACGACGCACGTCGGCTTCTCGACCCTCGGCGTGCGCGCGGCGTCGCAGCTCGGCTCGATCGCGAGCGGCACGTTCACCGCACGCGGGACGGTCGGCTGGCGGCATGCGTTCGGCAACGTGACGCCGTCATCGGCGTTCACGTTCGCGAACGGCGGCACGTCGTTCCAGGTATCGGGCGTGCCGATTGCTCGCGACAGCGCCGTGCTCGAGGCCGGCATCGACGCGAACATCACGAAGCGCCTGACACTCGGCCTCACGTACAGCGGCCAGTACGGCAGCGGCGTGCGCGACAACGCGATACTCGGCAACATCCTGTGGAAGTTCTGAGCGGTTACTGATGTGCCTGAACGCGACGCCATGCGGCGACGGCAACGTCGCACGGTGTCGCGGCCTTTTTCCTCGCTGCGCACGTTCCCGGTTCTGTCCTATCCTGTGCGAAACACGCGACGCGCCGCGCGTTGCGACCCGACACAGGAGCATCGATGCCGAATCACGCTGAAGCCACGACGACCCAGGCGCCGCAAGTCGCGCCTGTTGCCCCGATCGCACCGACGGGCCCCGCCTTCATCGCGCCTGAAGCCGATCCGCAGGCACTGGCGCGCAACAACCAGTACGTGCTGAAATCCGGCGACGCGTTCGTGGTCAGCGACGCGCTCGGCGACATCGGCGGTCACGACGACGGCCTGTTCGTTGACGACATGCGCGTGCTGTCGACGTGGCGCCTGACCTTCGGCGGTCGCGCGCCGTCGCTGCTGTCGGGCGCGACCAGCGCCGACAACGCGTCGTTCACCGCACACCTGACGAACCGTCCGCTGCCGCCGCTCGGCGGCCACGAAACGCCCGAAGGCGTGATCCACATCGAGCGGATGCGCGTGCTCGCGGGCGACGTGCTTTACGAAGCGCTGACGCTGACGAACTACGGCGCGAGCGAAGCCGAGGTGCCGCTGTCGCTGTCGTTCGCGGCCGATTTCAAGGACATGTTCGAGGTGCGCGGCACACAGCGCCCGAAGCGCGGCACCGTGGCGGCGCCGCGTGTGGACGCGGGCGCGGTGCGGCTGCGCTATGACGGCCTCGACAGCGTCGAGCGCAACGTGACCGTGCATTTCTCGCCGGCGCCCGATGCGCTGTCGGTCGATCGTGCCGACTACACGCTGACGATCGCCGCGCAGGCCTGCGTGTCGATCTACCTGACCGTCGACGCGACGCTCGGCCCCGCGCATGCGGAAGGGCCGGGGTGCGGCCGCGTCGCGCTGCGCACCGCGCTCGTCGGCGTGCACCGCGAGATGCGCGCGCGGCGCGAATCGATGGCGCGCGTGAACACCGGCAATCCGCTGTTCGACGCGTGGCTCGACCGCTCGCTCGCGGATCTCGGGCTGCTCACGACGCAGCTCGACACGGGGCCGTACCCGTACGCGGGCATTCCGTGGTTCTCGACGCCGTTCGGCCGCGACGCGGTGATCACGTCGCTGCAGATGTTGTGGCTGCAGCCGTCGCTCGCGCGCGGCGTGCTGCGCTTTCTGGCCGAGCACCAGGCGCGCGAGACGTCCGCATTCCGCGACGCGGAGCCCGGCAAGATCATGCACGAGTTCCGCCGCAGCGAGATGGCCGCGACCGGCGAGGTGCCGTTCGCGCTGTACTACGGTGGGGTCGATACGACGCCGCTGTTCATCGTGCTCGCGGGCGCATACGTCGAACGCACCGGCGACGATGCGCTGATCGACGAGCTGTGGCCCGCGCTCGAGCGTGCCGCGCAATGGGTGATCGACAAGTGCGACCGCAATCCTTACGGACTGCTCGATTACCAGCGCACGTCGGAGCGCGGCCTCGCGAACCAGGGCTGGAAGGACAGCCACGATTCGGTGTTCCACGCGGACGGCCGCTTCCCGGACGGGCCGATCGCGCTCGTCGAGGTGCAGGCGTATGCGTGCGCGGCGCTCGATGCGATGTCGATGTGCTCGCACCGGCGCGGCCACGCGGCCGATGCCACCCGCTATGCGTTGCGCGCGAAGACGCTGCGCGAGCAGGTCGACGCGCTGTTCTGGATGCCGGAAGGCAATTTCTACGGCATCGCGCTCGATGGTCATGGCGACCTGTGCCGCGTGTTCGCGTCGAACGCGGGCCACCTGCTCGCATTCGGTCTACCCGACGCCGAGCGCGGCGCGGCGGTCGCCGGCGTGCTCGGCTCGGCGCTGTTCCAGACGGGTTGGGGCATCCGCACGCTCGCGGCCGGCCAGCCGCGCTTCAACCCGATGGCGTATCACAACGGCTCGGTGTGGCCGCACGACAATGCGCTGATCGCGCGCGGGCTGGCGCGCTACGGCGACAAGACCGCCGCGGTGAACCTGCTGCGTGCGCTGTTCGAGGCGGCAGTGAGCTTCGAGATGCGCCTGCCCGAACTGTTCTGCGGGTTCCCGCGCCGGCGCGGCGAACCGCCGACCGCGTATCCGGTGGCCTGCCTGCCGCAGGCGTGGGCGGCCGGTGCGCCGTTCATGATGCTGCAGGCCTGCCTCGGCGTGAGCATCGACGCAGCGCGCCACGAGGTGCGCGTCGAGCGCCCGACGCTGCCGGAAGGCGTCGACTGGCTGCGGATCGACGCGTTGCGCGTCGGTGACGAAACCGTGTCGCTCACGTTTCGCCGCGTCGACGGCCAGGTCGTCGCGGCGGCGGAGCAGCCGGGCCGCGTGAAGGTGGTCGCGGTGCTGTAGCGCGGCGCGGCGCGAACGTTGCGCGATGTCGCGCCACGTTCGCGTGCAGCGGCATAGAATCGTGACATGACCCTTGAACGATGGCGGAGGTAGACGATGACGACCGACAACCGGCCCGACGACAGCGAGCACAAGCTCGAGAATCTGGAAGCGGCGGTCGACCACCTGCACAAGTCGATCGAATCGCAGAGCATCGCGGTCGGCGCGGCGAAGGGCATCCTGTTCAGCCTGATCGAAACGCTCGGTGCGCTGATCGGCGATCCCGACCTGCCCGAGCATGCCCGCTCGGGTTACGAGGCGCTGCGCGACAAGGCGAGCGAATTGCGCGGCGGGCTCGACCGGCATTGATGCCCGGATGGCCCCGGCCCCGGCGCCTGCCGCACGGGCTGCGCCGGGGCTGCCCGATTCTATAGATGAAGCACAAAACGCCGTGCGCTCAAGGAGTTAGGTGGCCGGTACGCAGGATATCCACAAGCTTGCCAACACAATCTGTGGAGAACCGTCCGGCCCCGAGCCGGGTGCGGCGCGGGCCGTGCGAAAGCGCCGGCGCTGCCACAGGGTTGACCTCGCAAGGTCCGTGGATTGAATCCCCTTTTGTATCAGGATGTTACGCGCCGCATGGGAAGGATATCCACAGGCTTGCCAACATATTCTGTGGACAACTCGCAATCGATTGCGTCGCGACAGTTGAGGATCGGGCCGTCGGGGGCCGGCTCGCGACGCCCGTGAACAGAGGCTGCCCGATGTCTGCGTCGGAACGCTAATTCGTGCGCGATCAAGGGCTTAGGTCCCGGGTACCCAGGATATCCACATCCTTGCCAACACTTTCTGTGGACAAGCCGGGCCGGGTCATTCGGCCTGCGCCGTCGCGGCCGCCTCGGCCACGATCCAGTCGCGAAAGAGCGTCATCGCCGGCGTGAGCGGTTTCGACTTCAGCGAAGTGAGCCAGTAGCCGCCGGCGCGCACGTCGATGTCGAGCGGCCGCACGAGCTGGCCGAGCTGCAGTTCGCGCGCGAACATGCACGCCGGCGCGAGCGCGACGCCCGCGCCCTGCATCGCGGCCTCGACCATCAGCCGCGACGAATCGAACACGGGCCCGTTGACCGCCCACGGCGCGAGCTGCGCGGCGTCGAACCAGCCATGCCATTCGTCGGTGCGGTACGAGCGCAGCAGCGTTTCGTTCGCGAGATCGGCCGGTTGCGCGAGGCGCCGCGCGATGTCCGGCGCGCACAGCGCGGTGAGCGGCGCGTCGAGCAGACGCTCGTTGCGCGTGGCCGGCCAGTTGCCTTCCCCGAAGCGGATCGCGAAGTCGAGGCCCTCGGCGGCCAGGTCGACGACGTTGTTGTTGGTCCGCATCCGCAGCTCGACGAACGGATGCGTATCGCCGAACTGCTTCAAGCGCGGCATTAGCCAGCCTAGGGCAAAGGTGCCGACGACGCCGAGCGTCAGCACCTCGTGGAAGCGCCCGCCGTCGAACTGCTTGAGCACGGTCTCGATGCGGCTGAACGCGTCGCTGAGCACCGGCAGCAGCGCGCGCCCCTCGTCGGTGAGCCCGAGGCCGCGCGGCAGTCGCGTGAACAGCGTGCAGCCGAGCCGCTCCTCCAGCGAGCGCACCTGCTGGCTGACCGCGGCCTGGGTCACGCTCAGCTCGAGGCCGGCGCGCGTGAAGTTCAGGTGGCGCGCCGACGATTCGAACGCGCGCAGCGCATTGAGCGGAAGATGAGGGCGGAGCTTGGTCATAAGAATTTCTTTTGTCAGCGCTCAATTATCTTTGCTTGTCAGGCAACCGTAAAGTCCCGATAGTGCTGTCTCGCCGGCCGGGCGCGTTCAACATCCTTTCGCTCACATTCCACCACGAGACAACCGACATGACCTACTCATCGAAACGTCGAACCCTGTTGCTGGCCGCTGCGACGGCGCCGCTTGCGTTGACCGTTGCCGCATGCGCGTCGCGGCAGGCCGCGGCGTCGGACGACGCAACTGCCGCAGCCGCGGCTGTGACGCCCGCTGCAGCCGGGCAGATGCTGGCCGAGCTCGAACGCAGCGCCGGCGGCCGCCTTGGCGTGTGCGCGATCGACATCGCGAGCGGCCGGCGCGTGGAACATCGTCAGAACGAGCGCTTCCCGTTCTGCAGCACGTTCAAGGCGATGCTGAGCGCGGCGGTGCTGGCGCAGAGCGTCGAACGACCGGCGTTGCTGCAACAGCGCGTGACGTACACCAAGGCCGACCTCGTTAACTATTCGCCGGTGTCGGGCAAGCATGTCGATGACGGCATGACGGTCGCCGCGCTGTGCGAGGCCACGATCCAGTTCAGCGACAACTCGGCCGCGAACCTGCTGATGAAGCTGCTCGGCGGCCCGTCGGCGGTGACGGCCTATGCGCGCTCGATCGGCGACGACACGTTCCGGCTCGATCGATGGGAGACCGAACTGAATACCGCGCTGCCGGGCGACCCGCGCGACACGACGACGCCGGCCGCGATGGCCGCGAGCATGCGCGTGCTGATGGTCGGCGAGGCGTTGCCGGCCGCGCAGCGTGCGCAGCTCGTCGCGTGGATGCGCGGCAACAAGGTCGGCGACAAGCGGATCCGTGCGGGTGTGCCGGCCGGGTGGACGGTCGGCGACAAGACGGGCACCGGCGACTACGGGACGACCAACGACGCGGGTGTCGTGTGGTCGCCGTCGGGTGCGCCGATCGCGCTGGCCGTGTACTACACGCAGGCGCGTGCCGATGCGCGCGCGAAGGACGACGTGATCGCGTCGGTCGCACGCATCGTGGTCCGGGCATTCGGTTGAGGCGGGCGGCACGTCATGCGTGACGCGATCCGCATGCATGCCGTGCCGCAGCCGTGACCCGCGCGATCAAACGTTGTGCGATCAACGACTTAGCTCACGCATGCTCAGGATATCCACATGCTTGCCAACAAAAAGTGTGGACAAGCCCGCGCGCGGCCGCATCCGGCGTGGCGCGGGCCGCCGTGCCGCATTTGAGGCGGCGCGGACAAAGTCTTTCGGATCAAGCGCTTGGCCCTGGTATGCGCAGGCTATCCACACGCTTGCCAACACAATCTGTGGACAAGCCGGTTCGCACGCGAGAAAGGCGCCCGTTACGTGGCGAATGGGCGTGCGGGCGGCACTTTCCCGGCCGCGTGCCGCATTTGAAGCGGCGCGGACAAAGTCTTTCGGATCAAGCGCTTGATCGCGGTATGCGCAGGCTATCCACATGCTTGCCAACAAAATCTGTGGACAAGCCTGGCGGCCGCGCTGGCGACGATCAGGGCTGCCGATCGTCGACGGTGGGCCAGCGCGCGAACGCGAACACCCACAACATGATGAAGTTCAGGACCGGGACGAACATCGTCAGGATCCACCAGCCCGAATGCCCGGTGCGCCGAACGATGCGGACGTACGGATAGATGACGACGGCGACCAGCACGAGTGAGACGACCAGCTGCCACGCGGTGAAGTGTTCCATGGTCTTCCTCGGAGTGAGGTGTCGTGGTGCGGCACCGGCGGAACGGCCGGCGCGTTGAGCCGTCGCGCGAAGCCGATGATGCGCGGCCGCGTGCGGCTCGCGTGATCTTGACGCGTGGCGGGCGCGAGCGTCAAGGCGACGGTGAGGCGCTGCTGTCGCGCGGGATCGTGCGCTTGCGCGCAGGCCGGGGCCGTAGGGTGCCGCAACCGTGACGCCGTGCATGAAACGTCGTGCGATCAACGGGTTAGCGCAGGCGTGCGCAGGATATCCACAAGCTTGCCAACAAAATCTGTGGGTAAGTGGCGCCGCGCATGGCGGGCGCGTGTGCGCCGACTGCGGCGTGCGTCGTCGTGGCGTCGTGATGCGAAGTGCGGCGAAGCGGTGTATGCGCAGGCCATCAGCTGGGCCTCGTCTGCATCACGCGTGCCAAAGTCCGTCGGATCAAGGGCTTAGCGTTGCGGTGCGCAGGATATCCACAAGCTTGCCAACATTTTCTGTGGAGAAGTCCGGGTGCGCGAGCGACGCGCGACACGCCCGCCAATGCCACGCGTTGCCCCGATTCCCGTGTGCACTCACGCGGTGCAGATACCGGCCACACCGACTTTCTGGAACAGGTGCGGGCTCGCGACGGCGGACGACGGATAGGCCGACAGCTTGGCGACGAACGCCGGATGCGTGAACGCCGCGCGAAACGCCGCGGTCGATTCCCAGATCGCGTAGTTCAGGTAAGTCGGACTGTCGCCCAGCGCGCGATGCAACTGGGTCGAGATGAATCCCGGCTGCCGCTTCATGAATTCGGCGTCGTCCTTCCACACGGCGAGAAAGTCCGCTTCGTCGGCGGCGGCCAGCGTGAACACGTTGACGAGGACGACCGGCTCCGCGTCGATGGCGATCTGTTGCTGGATCGGAAAGGCCGGATCCATCGGTTTGAAATGAGGCATGGGAACTCCTATGGGTGACCGGGGTGATTGAACGTTCACGTCGATGCATCGGCGCCATGTGCACGGGACATCGCCGACAGCACGCGGATCGCTGCATCCAGGTCAGCCGAACTGAAATCGCC
The DNA here is from genome assembly GCF_002223055.1 of Burkholderia sp. HI2500. NCBI lineage: Bacteria > Pseudomonadati > Pseudomonadota > Betaproteobacteria > Burkholderiales > Burkholderiaceae > Burkholderia > Burkholderia sp. HI2500. The sequence continues at coordinate 441,527 of NZ_NKFL01000006.1, forward strand.
GGCGATGTCGCGGACATGCTGTTGCCACTGCCCGACCACGGCCTGATAGGCCGCCTCGCCGCGTGGCGTCAGCGCGTACAAAGGGGAACGCTTGTGTGCCGGATTGGGTAGCGACTCAACCAGCCCTTCGTCGGTCAGCACGTTGATCTGCTTCAGCACCGCCTGCCGCGTGATGCCCATCGCGTCGGCGATCTGCGGGATGTTCGGGGCTTCCGGCGCCAGCGAGATGGCGCCCAGCACCTGCCAGCGCGCACTGGTCAGGCCGTGCGGCCCGGCAAAGGTGTTGCCCCATTCGATCAGCAGGCCGTTCAAGCGGAATACGGACAGCGCGACGGTGGTCAACTTCGCGGATTTCGTCATGTTCGATACGCAGGATGAATTGACAACTACTTTACGTATTAGACAACTAGTTGTCAATTTTGCGATTAAACGTCACGGAACGAGGCCGGGTAGATAAACTGGCGATGCGATCCGGCACCGGTAACATTTGCCGCGCCGGATCGCAGGCCAACAATAAGGAACCTGGAGAGAAATCAGTGAGAACGATCTGGAAATCGATCGCCGTGCCGTTGATGGCGGCGGTATGCGGCACGAGTGCGCATGCCTGTCAGCCGGCCTATCGTCACACCGAGTATTTCGGCGAGCGCGCCTACCTGAGCGAACAAATTCGCGACAAGGTGCTCGACGATATCCGTGCCAATCACTACACCGTCATCGAGCCGCAAATCGGCTTGCTGTTCTATCCGATCGTCAGAAAGGGCAACGCGATCTACCTCGGCAACCAGCCGATCGCGACGGAGAAGGACTCGTTCTGGTATCTCGGGCACGGCTATTACCAGTTGAACGGCCAGCTCTATTACATGGGCGAGCGAGTCGGTGCGAATCCGAGCGGAGGCACCGTCGTCGTTCATGTCGAGGATCGCACGCGCCCGAGGCCGGACGACTATCCGAAGGGGCGACTGTATTGCCGTGTCGAGCATCACGCCAGCATCCTCGAAACCTCGGCCGGCCTGCGGATCGAGCGAATCGTCGACGACAACTGAGGCGGGTGCGTAGCTGACCCGGCGTGGCGCATTTGCCGCGCACGACCGGCAAACCCTTTCCGATCAATGGCTTGGTGTCGTTAATGGCAGGTTGTCCACAAGCTTGCCAACACAATCTGTGGAAAAGCCGTGCGTCGTGCGTCGCCCGCGCGTCAGGCCGGCTGCGGAAAGCGCACCGTGACGGTCAGCCCGCGTCCGCCGTGCGTGGTGCCGAGCGCGACCGTCGCGCGATGCTGTTCGGCGATCCGCTTGACGATCGACAGCCCGAGCCCGCTGCCCGACGACGTGACGGCCTGCGCGCCTTCACCGCGATAGAAGCGCTCCCACACGTCGTTGCGTTCGGCTTCCGGGATCCCGGGGCCGTCGTCGGCGACTTCGAGCACGGGCGTCGTGCCGTCGATCCGCGCGGACACATCGACGCGCGCACCGGCGCCCGCATAGCGGATCGCGTTGTCGACGAGGTTGTTCAGCAGCACGCGCAGCGTGTCCGCATTGCCCGACGTCATCACCGGCGTCGACACGATCGCGCCGAGATCGATCCGGTGCGCGTCGGCGACGCGCGTGCGATCCGATACCACCGACCGGCACAGCGCGGCGAGATCGACGGGCGCCGATGCGGAAGCGGCCGCCTGCGCGTCGGGCTCGAGGCGCGCGAGCGTCAGCAACTGCTCGGCGAGGTGGCCGAGGCGCGTCGTGCCCGCCTGGATCTGCGCGAGGATGTGCTCGCGTTCCTCGGCGGTCGCCGCGCGCCGCAGCAGCTGCGACTGGATCGACAGCCCCATGATCGGCGTGCGCAACTCGTGCGCGGCATCGGCGATGAAGTGGCGCTGCAGCGTGAACGAGCGGTCGAGGCGCGCGAGCAGGTCGTTGATCGCTTCGGCGAGCGGGCGGACTTCGTTCGGCATCGCGCCCACGTCGACCGGTTCCAGATTGTTCGCATTCCTTCGTTTGAGGCCGGATGCAATCGTGCGCAGCGGCCGCAGCCCCGCGCCGATGCCGAACCACAGGCCGATTGCGAGCAGCGGCAGCATCGAGAACACCGGCCACAGCAGGTGCACGGCGATGCCCGCGATCGCTTCCCATCGCGCGTGGCGTGCCTGCGCGAGCCGGATCGTCGTGCCGCCGCGCTCGGTCACATAGGTGCGCCACGGCTGGCCATCGACGTCGACGCTCGCGATGCCTTTCTGCTCGGGCGGCGGCAGTTTCGAATCGCGGTCGGTCGAATATACGAGCGCGCCGTTGCGCCACACCTGCAGCAGCACGGCGTCGGGATCGCTCGCTTCGAAGCCGTGCTTGCCGTTGGCATGGTTGCTGAACGACAGTTCGCCGTTCGGGCCGACGACGATCTGCTTCGACATGCTGCGCATCTGGTCGTCGAGCAGGTCGTCGAGTTCGCGCAGTGCGCCCCAGTAGGTGCCCGCACTCGCGACGAGGCCGATCACGCACGCGGCCGGCATCAGCCACGTCAGCAGGCGCCGCCGCAGCGACGCGTTGCGCCAGCGCGCGATCGCCCGTTGGATGCGCGTCATGCGCCGTCACCGATCCGGTAGCCGACGCCGCGCACCGTGCGGATCATGTCGTGGCCGAGTTTCTTGCGCAGGTTGTGAATATGCACCTGCACGGCGTTGCTCTCGATTTCCTCGCCCCAGCTGTACAGCCGTTCCTCGAACTGCTCGCGCGAGATCACCGCGCCCGGGTCGCGCATCAGCTCGTGCAGCAGCACGAACTCCTTCGGCGACAGCGGCACTTCGTCGTCGTTGAGCCAGACGAGGTGCTTGACGGGATCGAGCCGCAGCGGGCCGATCACGAGCGTCGTCTGCGCGCGGCCCGCATGGCGGCGGGTCACGGCGCGGATGCGGGCGAGCAGTTCGTCGAGCTCGAACGGCTTGACGAGATAGTCGTCGGCGCCGCTGTCGAGGCCCGCGATGCGGTCGGGCACGCCGTCGCGCGCGGTGATGATGATCGCGGGGAGGGTCTCGTCGCGGCGGCGCAGCGCGGCGAGCACCGACAGGCCGTCGCGGTTCGGCAGCCCGAGATCGAGCAGCAGCAGGCCGTAGCCGGTCGCGCGCAGCGCGAGCGACGCGGCGTCGCCGTCCTTCACCCAGTCGACCGCGAAGCCTTCCTGTTTGAGGCCCTGTTCGAGCCCGCTGCCGATCAGCGGATCGTCCTCGACGAGCAATACGCGCATGAATTCGTGTCTCTTCAACGGGGCGCCGTGGCACCCGGGGTTCCCATGATAAGCGCCCGTGTCTTAGGCGCAGCTTAAATGCGGGCGGCGCGCGGCGGGCGCTCCCGTGCGTCCGATGCGGCACCGCGTCGCTTTCGGGCGACCTTCAGGTTTGCTTAATCTTACGGTCCGTAATCTGGCGCCGTCGCGTTCAACGGGGCGCGGCGTCACATCGAAGAAGAGGACCACGATCATGAAACACCTGGCCAGAATCCTGACGGTTGCGCTCGCCACGCTGCCCGCCGCCGTCTACGCGCAATACACGGGGCCGTCCACGCTGACCACGACCACCGTGAAGGAGCTGCTCGCGAACGGCAAGGACGACCAGCACGTGCAGCTGCAGGGTCGCATCGTCAAGCATGTCGGCGGCGAGGATTACGAATTCGCCGATGCGACCGGCACGATCCGCGTCGAGATCGACCGCAAGCTGTGGGCGGCCGGCCAGCCCGTCAGCGACAAGAACGAAGTGAAGGTGACCGGCGAATTCGAGCGCAAATGGTCAGGCAGCGTGAAGGTCGACGCCGATCACGTCGAAGTGCTGCGCTGACCGGTGCGCGCGGGGCCGGTGATACCATGGACGACCGGTTCCCGTTCCCACCAAGATGGCCGCCAATTTCGACGAACTCGCGTCCCGGATCCGGGCGCAATTTTCCGAGCTGAGCCCGCAATTCCAGGCGGGCGCTGCCTTCCTGCTCGATCATCCCGACGAAGTCGCCACCTCGTCGATGCGCAAGGTCGCCCAGCGCGCGCAGGTGCAGCCCGCCTCGCTCGTGCGGCTCGCGCAGCAATTCGGTTTCCCCGGCTGGAACGAGCTGCGCGACCTGTGCGTGGCACGCGTACGCACGCGCCCCGAGCCGCTCACGCAGCGGGCACGCTCGCTCGTGCGGCCCGACGCGCAGGCGTCGCTCGCGCACGACCTGCTCGCCGCGCAACAACACAACCTGTCGGCCACCGCCGCGCAGAACGAGCACGCGCTCGCCGATGCCGCGAAACTGATCCGCAAGGCGTCGCACGTGCACGTCGCGGGGTTTCGCTCGTGTTATCCGGTCGCGTTCGGCTTCGTGTACGGCTACCGGCTGTTCCGTCCGACCGTGTCGCTGCTCAATGGCGTCGCCGGTTCGCTCGAGATGGAGCTGCGCACGATCGCGAAGCAGAGCGTGACCGTCGTCGTCAGTTTCGCGCCGTATTCGCAGGAAGCGACGCGCGTCGCGCAGGCCGCGAAGGCGCAGGGCAGCCGGATCGTCGCGATCACCGACAGCGCGGTGTCGCCGATCGCACTGCACGCGGATGCGCAACTGATCTTCACGCACGACAGCCCGTCGTTCTTTCCGTCGCTGGTGGCCGCGCATGCGATGGCCGAAGCGCTGGTCGCGCAGTTGCTGGCGCTCGAAGGCAGCGATGCGATCGCGGCGCTCGAGCGCACGGAAGCGGAACTGCACGCGAAGGGCGCTTACGTCGTCTGACGCGGTGCGTGCGGCGTCGCTCCTTCCTCATTCAGGATTCAAGCGGATTCAACCGATGACGTTCACATACGAGGTGACGGACGCGGGCGACGCGAACGTGCGCAAGCAGATCGTCGCGCCGCTCATCCGGTTCAACGAAAGCCAGGCGGGCCCGATCGACGCGCGTCCGCTGGCCGTGGTCGTGACCGATGGCGAGGGCGCGGTGGTCGGTGGCCTGTGGGGCAGCACGGCGTACGGCTGGCTGCATGTCGACCTGCTCGTGGTGCCCGAGGCCGCGCGCGGCCAGGGCGCGGGCACGCGCATCATGGATCTGGCCGAGGCGGAAGCCGTCGCGCGCGGCTGCCACAGCGCGTGGCTCGACACGTTCGACTTCCAGGCACGGCCGTTCTACGAGAAACGCGGCTATGTCCGCTTCGGGGAGCTGCCGGATTATCCGGTCGGACACGCGCGCATTTTCCTGACGAAGCAGCTCGCGGGCTGAGTGTCGCCGCCGCAGGGCGCGGCGCGGTTGACGTCGCCGCCGGCCGTCGCCTAGGATACCGGGCAGCGATGCAGGTCGCTTCCGGGTCCGCGGAAAGGGTTGAACCCACCTGTCGCAGCGAATTCAGCTTTCCCCCTGTCCTTTGTGCTGGCGGTATTGCGGACCTTCGGCCATTCACTGCACGAGGATCCGCATGAAAAAGCTGCCTCCCAACGCCCATCCCGATCATCTGAAAAAGCAGGCCAAGGCATTGTTGCGCCTGTACCGGCAAGGCGACGCCGATGCCGTCGCGCGCTTTGTCCGGTTTCTCCCTGCCGCCGCGAACCGCACGCACGACGAAGCGCTCGCGCTCGGGCTTCGGCTGCATGACGCGCAATCGTGCATCGCGCGCGAGTACGGCTTTGCGTCATGGGCCGATCTCGGCGCGTTCGTCGAAACGCATGCGCTGGCGGGGCAACAGCGCGCGCAGCTGGTCCGGCGCTGGCTCGACCTGGCGTACGGCGGCGACGTGACCGGTGGCGTCGACGCGCCCCGGCCGCGCGTCGCCGTGCAATTGTTGCTCGACCATCCCGAGCTCGTCGCGGACGATCCGACCATCGCCTGCGCGGCCGGCGACCTCGACGCCGTGAAGGCGGCGCTGGGCGCCGATCCCGGCTGGATCGCGCGCGCCGGCGGCCCGTTGAAGCTGCCGCCATTGGTCGCCGTCACGCATTCGCGGCTCGGGCAGCTTCCCGAGTTCGCCGCCAGGCTGCGCGCCTGCGCGCGTCTTCTGCTCGATGCCGGCGCCGATCCGAACCAGCGGATCGGCAACCGCTTTCCGCCTGCGTCGCTCGCCGAACCCGACGAAGCGGGGCCGCTGTCGGCGCTGTACGGCGCGGCGGGCGTCAATCGCGATCCGGTTCTCACCGCGATGCTGCTGGAAGCCGGCGCCGACCCGAACGACGGCGAATCGCTGTATCACTCGGTGGAGCATCCGGCCTGCACGCGCGTGCTGCTCGAACACGGCGCGCGGGTGGGCGGGACGAATGCGTTGCGGCGCGCGTTCGACATGCGCGATGCCGACGCGCTCGAACTGCTGCTCGCGCATGGCGGCGACCCGAACGAGCCGCCCGGCGCGGGGCTGGCGCAAACCTGGGGCGCGCCGTTGTTGCGAGCGATCGGCGTGCGCTGCTCGGCGCGCCACGTCGCCGCGCTGCTGGCGGCCGGCGCCGATCCCCGCGCGCAAACGCCGACAGGCATCAGTGCGTACCGGCTGGCGATGCAGACCGGGCTGTCCGACGTCGCGGCCTTGTTGCGGGCGGCCGGCGCGGAAGAGGCGCTCGACGCGGCGGACGCGTTCGTGGCGGCCTGCGCGCGCGCCGACGCCGACGATGCGCGGCGCATCCAGGCGCGGCATCCCGAACTGCCCGGCGCGCTGCCCGCTGAACGGCTGCGGTTGCTGCCGGACGCCGCCGCATGGGGTTCGGGCGACGCGGTGAAGGTCATGGTCGAACTGGGCTGGCCGATCGCCGCGCGCGGCGGCGACTGGGACGCGAGTGCGCTGAATCACGCGGTGTTCCGCGGCGACGCGGACTTGCTGGCGTTCCTGCTCGCGCACGGCGCGAACTGGCGCGACCTGCACGGGTTCGGGAGCGACGCGCTCGGCACGTTGTCGTGGGCATCCGTCAACGAACCGGAGCAGGTCGGCGCGGCCGACTGGGAGGCATGCGCGCGGGTGCTGCTCGCGCACGGCGTGCCGCACGCCACGCGGGATCCGTCGAATCCGGACGACGTGCTGATCGACGGCCGCGCGATGCGCTTCTCCGAGGCCGTCACCGACGTGTTGCTCGGCATCGACGGCGGGCCGGCCGCATCGATCTGAACAATCGTGGGCCGGCGACGGGCAGGCGGCGGCGCCGGCCCGCTCGTGGCCGGCTGCGGGCGTACGGTCGGCGTGCCGGGTTTTCCCGGTCGCGCGACGACATTTCGGCGAACGCTGAAACGTCGCGTGCACGACCGGCGTAAGCTCGGTCGTCACCTTCCTTCCGGAGTCCGCGATGACCCGTTCCGACCTGCAAGCCCGCCAAGCCGAAGCCTTCCGCGCCCTGCATGCGCGCCCCGGCGCCTTCATCATCCCGAACCCGTGGGACGCCGGCACCGCGCGACTGCTCGCGATGGCCGGCTTCGAGGCGCTCGCGACCACGAGTGCCGGCTACGCGTTTTCGAAAGGGCAGCCCGACAACGCGATCGACCGCGACGCGATGCTCGATCACATCGCCGAGATCGTCTCCGCGGGCGGCTTGCCCGTCAGCGCGGATCTGGAGAACGGCTTCGGCGACGCGCCCGACACGGTGGCCGAAACGATCCGGCTCGCCGCCGAGGCCGGCGCGGTGGGCGGCTCGATCGAGGATGCGACGGGCCGCGCCGATGCGCCGATCTATGCCCGCGACGCTGCGATCGAGCGTATCGCGGCGGCCGTCGCCGCGGCACGCGCGCTGCCGTTTCCGTTCACGCTGACGGCGCGCTGCGAAAACTACCTGCATGGCCGCCCCGACCTAGCCGACACGATCGCGCGGCTCGTCGCCTATCGCGATGCGGGCGCCGACGTGCTGTACGCGCCGGGCATCACCGATGCGGACGACATCGCGGCGGTGACGCAGGCGGTCGGCGCGCCCGTGAACGTCGTGATGGGGCTGCAGGGCGGCTTGCTGAGCCTCGACGCGCTGGCGGCGCTCGGCGTGAAGCGCGTGAGCGTCGGCGGCGCGCTGGCGCGGGCCGCGCTCGGCGCGTTTCTGCGCGCGGCGAAGGAGATGGCGCAGGACGGCACGTTTACGTTTACGCAAGCTGCCGTGCCCGGGCGCGATATCAACCGCTGGTTTGCGTCACCCGATAATTCGCCGGTTTTGTTCGGGGAATGAGCGCAGATAAATGGTGGGATCGTTTCCAGTCGAAAGCCGATTGACAATAATCAACCGATTTCGCGTCTGAATTAAACATCGGTGACGACGAAAAATACATCGTCTATTCTCCGCATTCCCGCCCGTTCGGCTGGCGCCGGCGCATAAGCCGCGCCGGACCGGGCGATCGGGCGATCGCCGGGCGCGTCGATGCCGCGCATTGTTGCATTTCCTCGGTCAGTATGTTTTTGACCGCGGGAGTTGCCGGCTGATTATTTGATTGATAATCTGCGGCACGTTCGAAAGGACAGTGGGTGGTCCGCCGGGAATATCGATATATATAAATGCTGAGAGAGCGATGACGAACCGAGAAAATCAACGCGTCAGGTTTCGCGTCGGCGATGTCGTGACGCTGAAGACGGGCGGGCCACGCATGACCGTCACCTATGCCGGGCCGGTCGTATTCGACGACGGCGACTGGCTGATCTGCCAGTGGTTCGACGAAAACGGCGAATTCCGGCAGGAAATGTTCCCTCACGACACGGTGGTGGCCGAGCCGCGCGCGATTTCGGCCGGGCGCGTTCGCATGCGGATGCAGTCGCATCGCTACCGGTCGGCTGCCTGACGATTCGCTGTCGTCGCGATGCCGTCACGCCCGGCACCCGCGCCGCGACATTTCACGTCAGCCCGAAACATGCGGCCGTGCACTGCGCCGATACTGTCTGCATGAACCCGACCGATTCCATCGCAGCGGTCACGCACCGCGATCCCTATCCCTATTATGCGGCGCTCGTCGACGGGCCGCCGCTCGCGTTCGACGCCACGCTCGGCCTGTGGGTCGCGAGCCGCGCGGCCGCCGTGACGGCCGTGCTCGGCCATCCGGCCTGCCGGGTTCGCCCGCTGGACGCCCCCGTGCCGCCCGCATTGCGCGGCACGACGGCCGGCGCGCTGTTCGGCGAGCTGGTGCGCATGAACGACGGCGCGTTGCGGCACGACGTGCCGAAGCAGGCGCTGCGCACGGCGTTCGCGCCGATCGACACGGCGGCGCTGCGCGACCGTGCCGCGCGGATTGCCGCACGGCGCTTGCCGGCGCCGGGCGATGCCGGCGCGTTGAACGCGTGGTGCATGACGGTGCCCGTTTGCGCGGTTGCCGATCTGCTCGGCTTCGACGAGACGCAGCTCGACGGTATCGCGGCGCAGGTCGTCGATTTCGTCGCCGCGCTGTCGCCGTTGTCGGATGCCGCGGCACTGGCCCGCGCGAGCGACGCTGCGCGAGCGCTGCTCGACCGGATGACAGCGCGCGTCGCGCAGACGCAGGCGCACGACGGCACGCTCGTTGCCGCCGTGCAGCAGGCGGCCCGCGCGTCGGGCTGGCACGCGAGCGGCGCGCTGGTCGCGAATCTCGTCGGGCTGCTGTCGCAGACCTGCGAGGCGACCGCCGCGTGGCTCGGCAATACGCTGGTGGCGTGGAACGGGGAAGCGGGGGCGCGCGCCGCGCGCGTCACGCCGGACGATGCCGCGCTCGACGCATTCGTTGCCGAAGTCGGGCGCTTCGATTCACCGGTGCAGAACACGCGCCGCTTCGTCGCATCGCGCACGGCGATCGAAGGCGTGAGCGTCGAAGCGGGCGACGCGATTCTCGTCGTGCTCGCCGCCGCGAACCGCGACCCGGCCGTGCATCGCGATCCGCACCGGTTCATCCCTGGCCGCGCGGCCGGGCCGAATTTCGGTTTCGGCACGGGGCCGCATGGTTGCCCGGGCGAGCGGATCGCGCGGGCAGTGACAGCGGGGGCGTTCGGGGCATGGCTGCGTGCGGGCGGCGTACCGCCGCACGGCGCGCTGGCGTGGGACTACCGCGCGTCGACCAACGTCAGGATGCCGAAGTTCGACGCGGTACGCTGAAGGGGAAAAAGGGACTTAGCGGCAACCTTGCTTCTCCGCCCATTGCTCCTGGGCGGCAACGCGGCGCTGCACGCGTTCGACGAGACCGGTCGAGAAGGTCCGCATGCTGATGCCACGGCGCTTCGCGAGGATCGTCTGCGCGACATCGGTGCGCGGGTTCGGCTGGCAGGCCCAGTACAGCGTCATCAGCCAGCCGATGCCGGTCCACCCGAACAGCGCGTTGAACATCGCGACCGTCAGCTTGTCGTGCCGGCCACGCCGGTCGGCAATGACCGCCGGCAGAAAATAGATCGCGATCGCGGCCACCGAACCGGCCACTTGAATCAGGACTGCGTTCTGCATGTTGCTGCTCCATCCGAACTGCAATGGAACCGAGTATCGCGCTTTTTCCGTTTGCGTGCAGGCCGTGGCCAAGCAATTGATTGTTGCGATTTTAATGACGATCAGCCGGCTTCGGCGTCCGCCGGCTGCACTTCGTTGCTCAGCGCGAAACCTTCGTCGAGCCAGCCCGTCACGCCGCCGATCATCAGCTTGACCGGCCGGCCGAGGCGCGCGAGCTGGATCGCCGCGCGTGCGGCGCCGTTGCAGTGCGGGCCCGCGCAGTAGACGACGAAGAGCGTGCCGGCCGGATAGCCGGCGAGCTTGCTCTCGATGATCTTGCGGCGCGGCAGGTTGCGGGCGCCGGGCACGTGGCCGGCGGCGAACTGATCGGGGCCGCGCACGTCGAGCAGCACGAAATCGGGCGCGCCCGATGCGAGCGCGTCGTGCACGTCCCAGCAATCGGTCTCGAAGCGCAGCGATGCCTCGAAATGCGCAAGGGCGGCGGGGCTGTCGGCGGCGGGGACGTCGGTGACGTAGGACATGGCAGGTTCTCCTGAAGATTGCGTGGAACGCGGTGGAATGAGGGGCAGTATCGCGGTTCGGCGCGTTTCGCGGCAGTGGCGCGATCGACAAGTTCCGGTAACATCGCGCCATGCACAATCATCTCGTCGTCGCGCTCGCCTACGATCGCCTCTGCACGTTCGAATTCGGCTGCGTGGTCGAACTGTTCGCCCTCGAACGCCCCGAGCTCGGGGTCGACTGGTATCGCTTCGCGGTCTGCGCGAGCGAGCCGGGGCCCGTGCGCGCGGCGGGCGGGATCACGGTCGCCGCGCCCTATCGGCTCGCGACGCTCGATCGCGCCGACACCATCGTGATTCCCGGCTGGCGCGATCCGGACGAACTGCCGCCGGAGCCGCTGCTGAAGAAACTGCGGGCCGCGCATCGTCGCGGCGCGCGGCTCTGCTCGATCTGTTCGGGCGTGTTCGTGCTGGCCGCGGCCGGCGTGCTCGACGGCCTCACGGTGACGACCCACTGGCGCTATGCGGAGAAACTGCAGGCGCGCTATCCGGCGCTGCGCGTGAATCCCGATGCGCTGTACGTCGACGAAGGGCAGGTGATCACCTCGGCCGGATCGGCGGCGGGGCTCGACATGTTGCTGCATCTCGTGCGCCGCGATCACGGCGGCGCGATCGCGAACCGGGTCGCGCAGCGCCTCGTGCTGCCGCCGCATCGCGACGGCGGGCAGGCGCAGTTCGTGCCGCGCCCGGTCGCGCCGGGCGGCACCGACCGGCTCGCGAAGCTGATCGACTGGATGCGCGCGCACGCGGCCGAGCCGCATACGCTTGCGTCGCTCGCCGCGCAGGCCGCGATGAGCACGCGCACGCTGCAGCGTCAGTTCGCGGACGCGACGGGGATGTCGCCGCTCGCGTGGCTGATCCGCGAACGCGTGAACGTCGCGAAGGACATGCTCGAAGCGCATCCCGCGCTGTCGCTCGCGCAGGTCGCGGCGCGTGCGGGGTTCGGTTCCGAGGAGTCGCTGCGCCGGCATTTCCGGCGTGTCGCGGCGACGAGCCCGGCCGCGTACCGGCGCGGGATGAGTCGCGGCGAAAGCACACGGGACGCCTGAGCGCGGTACCGATTCCTGCCGACGTTTTCTTCCGATGACACCGCAGTGGCGCAAGATCGCGCCTCACCGAGAGAGGCCGGCCGCCTGAGCGGCCGACGCCGCCTGCAAGTGGCGACGCGCGCCGCCGGGCGGCGGCACGGCGTCGGGTTGCGTTGCGTACTCAGCGCGTGCGGGTATCGCGCGCCTTCTGCTTGATGCACGCGATGCGATACACGCCATCCTCGACCTCGACACCGTGCGTGTCGTGCGTGAAGCCGGGGAAGCGCAGGTCGTACTGCTCGAGCGCCTTCAGGTAGCCGAGCAGCGGGCCGTCGGCCGGCCCCGCGTTCTCGCCGGGCATCAGCAGCGGAATGCCGGGCGGATAGGGCACGACGCCCGTCGCGACGGTGCGGCCTTCCATCTCCGCGAGCTCCAGCATCTCGATGTCGTTGTGCACCAGATGCTCGAACGCCTCGGCCGGGCTGTAGTCGGGCTTCGGCAGCGTCGAGAAGCCGCGCGACATCATCTCGGTCGTCTTCAGGTCGCTCATTGCGCTGAACATCAGGTCGCACAAGTCGCGCAGGCCGAGCTTGCCGTAGCGTTCCGGATAACGCGCGACGAGTTCGGGCAGCGCCTGCTCGAGCGGCGCGTTCGCATCGTAGTCGCGCTTGAAGTCGAGCAGCGTGTTGACGAGCGTGCCCCACTTGCCCTTCGTCACGCCGAGCGAGAACAGGAACAGGATCGTGAAGTCGGTCGTCTTCTCGACGACGATCCCGTGCCGGTCGAGATACGCGGTGACGACCGACGCGGGAATGCCGACCGGCATCAGCCCGCCGTGCGCCGCGACACCCGGCGTGACGATCGACACCTTGATCGGATCGAGCATGCAGTAGTCGTCCTCGATCTCGCCGAAGCCGTGCCACGTGTCGCCCGGATGCAGCACCCAGCACGACGGATCGGTGGCGAGCAGCGTCTCGTCCGCTTCGTGGAAGCGCACGCGCCGGCCCGTCTTGCGATCGACGACGCTATCGGGCTGCCAGCCGTTGAAGAACCAGTCGTTGTTCTCCGCGCATTCCGTATGCAGGCGCGCCAGCATCTGGCGGAACGCGACGGCCTCGCGGATCGCGTCGGTGGTCAGCGCCTCGCCGCCGGGGCCGTCCATCATCGCGGCGCTCACGTCATTCGACGCGATGATCGCGTAGTTCGGCGACGTCGACGCATGCATCATGTACGCCTCGTTGAAGCGGGCGTGCTCGATCGGGTTGCGGCCGTCGCGAACATGAATGAACGATGCCTGCGACAGCGCGGCGAGCAGCTTGTGCGTCGATTGCGTCGCGAACACGGTCGGCTTGCTCGCGTCGTGTTGCGACGGATCGCCGTGCATCGCGTGACGGTCGCGGTAGATCGGGTTGAAGCGCGCGTACCCGTACCATGCCTCGTCGAAATGCAATCGATCGACGCTCTGGCCGAGCAGTGCCTCGACGCGCGCGACGTTGTAGCAGAGGCCGTCGTACGTCGAGTTCGTGATCAGCGCATGCACGGGCGTCGGGTCGATGCCGTCGCGGCCGCGCACGAGTGGGTTCGCGTCGATTGCGAGGCGCACGGCGGCGGCCGTCAGCCGCTCGGGCATGATCGGCCCGATGATCCCGTAGTGGTTGCGCGACGGAATCAGGTAGGTCGGAATCGCGCCCGACATCGTCATCGCGTGCTCGGCCGACTTGTGGCAGTTGCGGTCGCACAGCGCGACTTGGTTGCGCGTGACGCTCGCCATCAGGATCACGCGGTTCGACATCGACGAGCCGTTCGTCACGTGATACGTGCGATGCGCGCCGAACACGCGCGCCGCATAGCGTTCGCTTTCGCCGATCGGGCCCGAGTGATCGAGCAGCGAGCCGAGTTCGCCGACCGAGATCGACAGGTCGGAGCGGAACAGCGATTCGCCGAAGAATTCGAAGTACGCACGGCCGACCGGCGATTTCAGGAACGCGGTGCCGCCCGTGTGGCCCGGCGTGTGCCACGAGTATTCGTACACGCGGGAAAACTTCGCGAGCGCGCGGAACATCGGTGGCAGCACGGTTTCGCGGTAGCGCTCGATCGCGGCGACGATGCGGCCGCCGATGAACGCGGTGGTGTCCTCCAGCATCCAGATGAAGTCGTCGGCCTTGCGCATCGCGTCGACCGGAATCGCGGACGCGCTCGCGCGGCTCGCGAGCAGGAACACGGGCACGGTCGCGTTGCGTGCGCGCATCGCGTCGAGTACGGCCTGCGCGGGCGCATGGTCGGCGTCGTTGCCGAGTTCCCAGTTGAGCAGCAGGCACTGGATCGCCGGATCGGCGGCAACCACCGCGCGCGCATCGTCGGCGGACGTCGCGATCACGACGTCGACGAGCCGCGCGCGCAGTTCCTCGGCAAGTGCCGTCGCGGCGCGCCCGGTGGCCGTGCGTTCATCGATGTCGTGCTGCACGAGCAGCGCCTTCATGCCGAGGCGGCGGAAGGCCGGTTGGGTCAAGGAAGCAGTCATTGTTTAATCCCCCGTTTGCTGGGTTGCCTGGACGCTCGCGGCAACGGCCGGCGAGCGCGCGTGAAGGGTGTCGGCCTGGTGACGGCCCACGGAGATCCAGAAGGTGGCGGCGAGCGCGGCGATGGTCACGCCGAGCGCGAGATAGCGCACCCAGCGCGGCGAGCGGCCGCCCGGATGGATGTGGGTTTCCTCGATCTCGCGCTGGCGGTTGATCGACAGCTCGTAGATGACGATCGTCGCGACGACGAAGATCAGCGACCAGCGCGTTTGCTGGCCGTCGGAGCCGACCATTGCCCACAGCGCGTAGACGGCGCCGATCAGGCCGACGATCGTGTAGAACGTGAACTGGTGCGACGGCATCTTGCCGTAGCCGAGCACCTTGATCGCGATGCACGAGTAGATGTACGGCAAGAGCGTCATGATCACGGCGATCGACGCGATCTTGCCGAACTGCTCGCTGGCGCTGGGCGACATCGTCGCGAGCACCTGCACCGACATGATCAGCGCGACGATCGCGAGGCCCGCGGACGGCACGTTCTTCGAGTTCACGCGGGCGAACACGCCGGCGAACAGCCCGTCGTCGGCGGCCGCCTTCGCGGTCTGGCCGACCAGCAGCGTCCACCCCGCGAGCGAGCCGAGGCAGCCGAGCGCCGCGCAGATCGCGACCGCGTTCGCGGCCGTGTCGCCGAGCGCGAGGCGCGCGGCATCCGCGAACGGCGCGCTCGAGGCGAGCAGCGCCTTGTTCGGGATCATCCCCATGATCACGGTCGAGCTGAGCACGTAGCAGACGGCCGCGAGCACGACACCGCCGACGGTTGCGATCGGCACGTTGCGCGACGGGTTCTCGACGACGCCGGCCGATACCGACGCACTCTCGACGCCGATGAACGCCCACAGCGTGAAGTTCAGCGTCGCGCCGATCGCGCTGAAGCTGTTGGTGCCCGACACGTTCCAGCCGGCGAAGTACACGTCCTTGCTGAACCAGAACCAGCCGAACACGGCCATCCCGAGGATCGGCACGAGCGCGAAGATCGTCGTGACCGACTGCACGCGGCCGACGACGTTCGGCCCGAGGATGTTCGCGTACGTGAACAGCCAGATCACGAAGATCTGCGCGAGCGCGAACACGAGCGGGTCCTTCAGGACCGGGAAGAAATGCGTGAGGTAGCCGAGGCCGGCGACCGCGAGGCCGACGTTGCCGAGCACGTTCGCGAGCCAGTAGATCAGGTTGGTCTGGTAGCCCATGTACGGGCCGAACGACTTGCGCGCATACGCATACGGGCCGCCGGCGGCCGGGTCGATCGCCGCGAGCTTCGCGAACACGAGCGCGAGCGACACGGCGCCGACGACGGTGATCAGCCAGCCGAAGATCGCGATGCCGCCGGTGGCGGCGAGGTTCGCGGGCAGCATGAAGACGCCGGAGCCCATCATGTTGCCCGCGACCATCAGCGTGGCGGGAATGACGCCGATTTTCGGCGCGGAAGCCGCGGCCGACGGGGCGGCGGCGCGGGAGGAGGACGAGCTGGCATCGGACATGCGACGCTCCTTGACGAGACGTGTTGCGGTTGAAGTGGCGCGGCGTGGCGCCGGTTGACGATTCCGGCATGAATCGTCGTTTTATTTAACGTTTTCATGTTATCGCCTTGGTGGTTTTTAATAAGGGTAAACGCCGGTATTTAATAACTTGAATATTGATGAATGTCATTGAAACCCGTGAATCGATGTTTGAATTTGGATGTGGGTGAGCCGTGCAGTAAGGATGTGGGCGTTTTCATTGGTCTCGGCCATGGATGGTGGGATCGCGCAGCTGAATCTGCCGTAAATAATCATTTTTCCCGATTCGGTTAAATCAATTCGTGACGTAAATGGCGCACCAATCGGGGTTCGGGTTTGTCGGTTAATATCGGGCGCATCAAACGCGCGCCGCCGGCGCGCGCGACCACCGCTTCTTCCCCGAGGACGATTCCGATGACGACGCTGCCTTCCCGTTTGCCGCTGATCCAGGCGCCGATGGTCGGTTCGCTGAGCCCGCTCGCGATCGCGGTGTGCGAAGCCGGCGGGCTCGGCTCGCTCGCGTGCGCGGCGCTCGGCCCGCAGCAACTACGCGACGAGATCGCGGCGATCCGGGCGCGCACGCCCGCGCCGTTTAACGTGAACTTCTTCTGCCACACGCCGCCGGCGCCCGACGCCGAGGTCGAGGCACGCTGGCGTGTGGCGCTCGCCGGTTATTACGCGGAAGCCGGTCTCGATCCGGCCGACGTGAAGGGCGGCCCCGGCCGCGCGCCGTTCGACGATGCGATGTGCGCGGTCGTCGAGGAGCTGCGCCCGGCCGTCGTCAGCTTCCATTTCGGGTTGCCGGATGATGCGCTGCTCGAGCGCGTGCGGCGCACGGGTGCGTGGGTGGTGTCGTCCGCGACGACCGTCGAGGAAGCGCGCTGGCTCGATGCGCGCGACGTCGACGCGATCGTCGCGCAGGGCGCGGAGGCGGGCGGCCATCGCGGGATGTTCCTGACCGACGACATCCACGCGCAACCGGGCCTGTTCGCATTGCTGCCGCAGATCGTCGACGCGGTGCGCGCGCCGGTGATCGCGGCCGGCGCGATCGCCGACGGGCGCGGCATCGCGGCGGCGTTCGCGCTCGGTGCACGCGCGGTGCAGATCGGCACGGGCTACCTGCTGACGCCGCAAGCCGGCCGCTCGGCACAGCATCGCGCGGCGGTGCGCGCCGCGCGCGACGACGGCACACGCATGACCAACCTGTACACGGGCCGCCCCGCGCGCGGGCTGCTGACGCGCTTCATGCGCGAGCAGGGGCCGATGAGCGCGCTCGCGCCGGCGTTCCCGCTCGCGACGGCCGCGGTCGATCCGCTGCGCGGCGCATTCGAGCGGCAGGGCCGCGACGACTTCTCGCTGCTGTGGTCGGGCGAGGCCGCGGCGCTCGCGCGTGAAGCGGATGCGGGCGAACTGACGCAACGCCTGTGGCGCGACGCGCTGGCGTGTGCGGCGGGGCTGCGCGACGCGTTCCCGCAGGCGGTCTGAGCGGCCGGGAAGGGGGCGCCGGCGCGGGAGCATCGGCGTATCATCTGGGTTTTCGTCAGCCCGATCCAGGCACCACCACCATGACCTCCGTCGACACTACCCCCGTCCTCGACCATGACAAGCTCGTTACCTTCATCGAGCGCAAGTGGAACGATGAAATCCTCCACGCCCTGACTGACTACATCGCGATCCCCGCGAAGAGCCCCGCATTCGACCCCGACTGGGCGAAACGCGGCTATCTCGAGCGCGTCGTCACCGATGCCGCGCAGTGGGCCGAGCGCCAGCCCGTGAAGGGCCTGAAGCTCGAGATCGTGCGCCTGCCCGGCCGCACGCCGGTGATCTTCTTCGAATCGCCCGCCACGCGCTCGGGCAGCACCGACACGATCCTGCTGTACGGCCACCTCGACAAGCAGCCCGAATTCGACGGCTGGCGCGCGGACCTCGGCCCGTGGACGCCGAAGTACGAGAACGGCAAGCTGTACGGCCGCGGCGGCGCGGACGACGGCTATGCGATCTACGCGAGCCTCGCGGCGCTCGGCGCGCTCGACGAGCAGGGCATCGAGCGGCCGCGCTGCGTCGGCCTGATCGAGACCTGCGAGGAATCGGGCAGCTACGACCTGCTGCCGTACGTCGATGCGCTGCGCGACCGGCTCGGCCAGGTGTCGCTCGTCGTGTGCCTCGATTCGGGCGCCGGCAACTACGACCAGATGTGGCTCACCACGTCGCTGCGCGGGCTCGTGTCCGGCGACCTGCAGGTCGAGGTGCTCGAGGAAGGCGTGCACTCGGGCGTGTTCGGCGGCATCGCGCCGTCGAGCTTCCGCGTGATGCGCCAGCTGTTCGAACGCCTCGAGGACGCGAAGAACGGCAACCTGCTGCCGGGCGTGTTCCATTGCGAGATTCCCGATAGCCGCGTGCGCGAGGCCGAAGCGGCCGCATCGATCCTCGGCGACGCCGTATGGAAGGGGCTGCCGTGGGCCTGCGGCGCGGACGGCAAGCCGGTGCTGCCGACCACGACCGATCCGCGCGAGGCGCTGCTGAATTCGACGTGGCGTCCGTCGCTGTCGGTCACCGGCGCGGCCGGCCTGCCGGCGCTCGCCGATGCGGGCAACGTGCTGCGTCCGCGCACCGCGTTCAAGCTGTCGCTGCGCCTGCCCCCGCTCGTCGACGCCGCGCAGGCCGTGCAGCAGCTGAAGGAACTGCTCGAACTCGATCCGCCGTACAACGCGAAGGTCACGTTCAAGCCGGACGCGGGTGCCGCGACGGGCTGGAGCGCGCCGGATCTCGCACCGTGGCTCGCGTCGTCGCTCGATGCCGCGTCGCGCCGCCACTTCGGCGCCGATTGCGCGTACATGGGGCTCGGCGGCACGATCCCGCTGATGAACGTGCTGCAGGAAGGGTTCCCGTCCGCGCAGTTCATGGTATGCGGCGTGCTCGGGCCGAAGTCGAACGCGCACGGCCCGAACGAATTCCTGCACGTGCCGTACGCGAAGAAGCTGACGGCGGCGGTCGCGGACGTGATCGCGACCGCGCGCTGATTGCTTCGCGCTCAGCAGTGACCACTGTCCGACCCAACTTCACGGAACCTTGCCGATGACCGCACTGCCGACGCCCGATACCGAACCGCTGCGCATGCGCGCCGAACCGCTGCATGCATTCGTCGCGGCACTCTGGGAGCGGGCCGGCAGCAGCGAGCGCGAGGCAAGGCTCGTCGCCGATCACCTGGTCGGCGCGAATCTCGCGGGCCACGATTCGCACGGGATCGGGATGATCCCGAACTACGTCGCGTCGTGGCGGGAAGGGCAGTTGCAGCTGAACGGGCACGCGTCGATCGCGCGCGACGGCGGCGCGGTGCTGACGATCGACGGTGGGCGCGGCTTCGGCCAGGTGATCGCGTTCGAGGCGATGGTCGAAGGGATCGACCGTGCGCGACGCATGGGCATCTGCGCGATCGGGCTGCGCGACGTGCATCATCTCGGCCGCATCGGGCATTGGGCCGAGCAGTGCGCGCGTTCGGGGCTCGTGTCGTTCCATTTCGTCAACGTGCCGGGCGACCTGCTGGTCGCGCCGCTGCACGGCACCGATCCGCGCTTCGGCACGAACCCGTTCTGCGCCGCGTATCCGCGTGCGGGCCAGCCGCCGCTGCTGCTCGATTTCGCGACGAGCGCGATCGCGTACGGCAAGACGCGCGTCGCGTACAACCAGGGCAAGCGCGTGCCGGCCGGGTCGCTGATCGATTCTCGCGGCCAGCCGACCGACGATCCGGCCGTGATGCATGAACAGCCGTTCGGTGCGCTGCTGCCGTTCGGGCTGCACAAGGGGTACGCGCTGGCGGCGATGTGCGAGATTTTCGGCGGCGCGCTCGTCGGCGGGCATACGACCTACGGTGACACGCTGCAGAAGACGAGCGCGATCGTCAACGGGATGCTGTCGGTGCTGATCGACCCGAACGCGTTCGATGCGGCCGACGCGCAGCGCGAAGCCGATGCGTTCGTCGCATGGGCGAAGGCGTCGCCGCAGGCGGGCGATGCGCCGGTGCAGGTGCCGGGCGAGCCGGAGGAAGCGAGCCGCGCGGCGCGCGGTGCCGGCGGCATCCCGGTCGATCGCGCGACGTGGCGGCAGATTCGCGAGAGCGCGGCGGCGATCGGCTTCGACGAAGCCGAGCTCGACGCGTGGACGCAGCGCTGCAGGGCATCCGCATGAGCTGGCAATCGGAACAGGCGCACGGCGAGGAGATCGCGTATCAGCTCGCGCCGCTCGGCAACGTCACGGTCGCGCGCTTCTTCAGCGGTGCGGCGCTGCGGCTCGACGGCGTGATGTTCGGCTTCATGTCGCGCGGGTCGCTGTTCCTGCGTGTGGATGACGTGAACCGTCCGGCGTTCGTCGCGGCGGGGATGGGGCCGTTCTCGTACGAGCGGCCCACGCGCACGGTTTCGCTCGACGGCTATTACGAAACGCCGGCCGACGTGCTCGAGGATGCCGGCGCGCTGTTCGACTGGTGCCGCAGCGCGTATCGCGCGGCGCTGCTGGCGGGGCCGCCGAAGCGCAAGGCCAGGGCGGTGGCGAAAGCGAAGCCGGCGCAGCAAGTGAAGCTCGCGTCGAAGCGGGTCGCCAAGCCGGTATCGAAAGGACTGCCGATAGCTGCGCCGGTTCAAGAAGCGAAGCCCGCGTCGAAGCGAATCGCCAAACCGGCATCGAAAGCGTCGCCGAAGCCTGCTTCTGCACAGGAAGCCAAGTCGGCATCGAAGCGAACGATCAAGCCGCCGTCGACACCGGCAGCGAAATCCCCGGCGAAGCGCAAGCAAACATAGTGCCGGCCGCGCGAAGCGAAAGCCGCGCGACTTTTCTTTTTTGTCGCCCCGGCCGTCGCCCGACGATTCACGCGACATGCGCCGGCTGGCACAAGGGCAGCCGGGGGAGGGACACAGTCACGAAAGCGTCAAGCGCGTGCCGCACCGCACATCCCCCATGCTTCACAACGGCGGCCTCGGCGTTTATGATCGGCGCGGGTTGCACCCGTGCCTGGCGCGACCCTCGCCGGCCTCGCCACCGGCTCCGCGAACGGCGCATCGTACGCCGCGCGGGACGCTTCCCCCCACTCATCATTCCAGACGGAGACAGCCGATGCTCGTCCTGATTCTCGGTTTAGCGATCTTCCTCGGTGTGCACTCGATCCGGATCGTCGCGGACGGCTGGCGGTCAGCGACGATCGAGCGGATCGGCGAGAAGCGCTGGAAGGGCCCCTATGCGATCGCGTCGATCATCGGCTTCGTGCTGATCATCTGGGGGTACGGCATCGCGCGCCAGGGCGCGACGCTGCTGTGGGTGTCGCCCGTCGGCGTGCGCCACCTCACCGGCATGCTGACCGCGATCGCGTTCGTGCTGATCGCCGCCTCCTACGTGCCCGGCAACCGCATCAAGACGCTGGTCGGCCATCCGATGGTGGCCGGCGTGGCGGTGTGGGCCATCGCGCACCTGCTCGCGAACGGCACGCTGCACGCAGTCGTGCTGTTCGGCGCGTTCTTCGTATGGGCGCTGGTCGATTTCGTCGTGTGGCGCGCGCGTGACCGCCGCGATGGCGTGCGCTATCCGGCGGGCAGGCTGTCGGGCGACGTCGTGGCGATCGTGGCCGGGCTCGTCGTGTGGGCGCTCTTCGCACTGTTCCTGCACGGCTGGCTGATCGGCGTGCGGCCGTTCGGCTGAGCGGCCAAGAGATTGAGCGGCCGAGAGATTGAACAACTGAGACGTCGAGCAACCGAGCGGCGGCCGACCGGCGCGCCGCTCACCCGCCTGGAGCAACGGTCAGCGCGCCTTCGCGCCGGCCGTCTCGCCGAGTTGTGCCGGCTTGCGGCGCAGGAAATAGGCCGCGACGATCGCCAGCGCCGTCAATACCGTGAACCAGAACTGGAAGCGTGAATCCGGGTTGAACGCCTGCGAGCCGAGCACGGCCACCAGCGCCAGCAGTGCGATCCAGTTCGACACCGGATAAAACCACGCGCGGAACGCCTGCGGATCGCGCGGCGCGTGCTTGTCCTGCCGGCGCATCGCGAAGTGCGCGACGATGATGAAGATCCACACGATCATCACGAACGCGCCGCTGCTCTTCGCGAGCATCAGGAACAGGTCGCCGCCGCTCACGAAGTGAACGCCGAGGATCGACACGCAGATCGCGAGACACAGCACGAGCGCGTTCATCGGCACGCCTTTCGCGTTGGTCCGGCCGAACATCGCGGGCGCGTGGCCGCGCTGGCTGAGCGAGAACAGCATGCGCGAGTTCGAGAACAGGAACGAGTTCATCACCGACATGAACGACACGAACAGCACGATCTTCATCGCGACGGCCGCGCCCGTGAAGCCCGCCATGCTGAACAGCGACACGTACGGCGATTTCAGGTTGGCCTTGTCGGTCCACGGCATGCACAGGATCAGGATCGACACCGAGCCGACGTAGAACACCATCACGCGCACGATCACGCTCTTGATCGCCCGGATCACGTTCTTGCTCGGGTTCTCGGATTCGCCCGCCGCGACGGCCGCGATTTCGCTGCCGCCGAGCGAGAAGATCACGACCATCACGCCGGCCAGCACGGGCGCCATGCCGTTCGGCATGAAGCCGCCGTGATCGGTCAGGTTCACGAGCCCCGGCGCGGGAATGCGCGGCTGGAAGCCGAGCAGGATCGATGCGCCGAGCGCCATGAAGATGATGATCGTCGTCACCTTCGCGAACGACAGCCAGTATTCCGCTTCGCCGAACGAGCGCACCGAGTACGCGTTGCTCGCGATCAGCGTGACGAGCATGAACAGCGCGCCGCCCCACACCGGCAGCCACGGCAGGAAATCGTGGAGGATCGCACCGAGCAGGATCGCCTCGACGGTGATCGTCATCATCGACTTGAACCAGTACAGCCAGCCGACCGCGAAGCCGGCCCATTCGCCGAGATAGCTGCTTGCGTAGGTGGAGAACGATCCGCTGTCGGGGTTGCGGGACGCCATTTCGCCGAGCATGAACATGACCAGCG
This sequence comes from Burkholderia sp. HI2500, assembly GCF_002223055.1. Taxonomy (NCBI): domain Bacteria; kingdom Pseudomonadati; phylum Pseudomonadota; class Betaproteobacteria; order Burkholderiales; family Burkholderiaceae; genus Burkholderia; species Burkholderia sp. HI2500. The sequence continues at coordinate 464,522 of NZ_NKFL01000006.1, forward strand.
TGACGATCACGCCGCCGATCAGGTACGACAGGATCGCCGCGGGGCCGGCGGTCGCGATGATGGCGCCGGAGCCGACGAACAGGCCCGCGCCGATCACGCCGCCAAGCGCGATCATCGTGATGTGCCGTTGCTTGAGGCTTTGCCTCAACGAGTTGTCCTGCATCTCCTACCTCTAGTTATTGTTGGCCCGTTGGCCGGGAACGCATCGGGCCGCGCGGCGGCAAGCGTGCTGCCGCCGCATGGGGCGCCGATGTCGAGGGAGCGTGTGTGACGCGATGTGCCGGGCCGCCGGCGGTGAATCGGAATGGCGGCCGCGAAGTGCCGGTCGGTGCCCGCGAGAGGGCGATGACGACGACCCCCGGATTGTGGGCGGACACCGTCGTCACGGCAAACGAGATATGCGAAAGACGTCTTGCGGTTTGCTCATCAATTGCCGCGATGGCGGCAGGCGTGCGCGCGCGTCAGATCGGCTTGGCGAACAACCCGACGGTCAGCACCGCGCCGATGCAGACGATCCCGATCCGCAGCACGCGTTCGTTCACGCGATGCAGCGCCCAGGTGCCGAGCAGCCCGCCGACGATCGCGCCGCCGCCGAGCGCGAGCGCCTTGCCCCAGTGCAGGTGCGGCGACGTCAGGAACAGCACGACGGCCGATGCGTTCATCACGCCCGCGAGCGCGTTCTTCGTCGACATCGCGTGGCGCGGCGACAGGCCGGCCATCGTCAGCACGGCCATCATCAGGAAGCCGAGCCCGCCGCCGAAGTAGCCGCCGTAGATCGCGATCATGAACTGCGAGAGCGCGGCGGGGACGGTGCCGAGGTGGGCCGTGCCTTCGCCCGGCTTGCGGAAAAAGCTGCCCCACGCGAACACGATCGTCGCGAACAGCACGAGCCACGGCACGAGGCGCGAGAAGATCGACGACGGAGTCTTCAGCAACAGCAGCCCGCCGAGCGCACCGCCGACCACGCTGATGAAGAACATCGCGCGAAACGACAGCCTGCCGACGCCGCGCACCATCTTGCGGCTCGCCCAGCCGGTCGTGACCTGCGCGGGAAACAGCGCGACCGTCGACGTGATGTTCGCCGCGAGCGGCGACATGCCCGACACGATCAGCGCGGGCAGCGTGACGAACGAGCCGCCGCCGGCGAGGGTGTTCTGCAGTCCGGCCCACAGGCCGGCGAGGATGACGAGAGCGAGCATGGGAGCGGGCGCGGAAGGTGGCGGGGCTCACCTGCCGGAAGCGGGCAGGCGCGGCGAACGCACGATGGTAATGCAGGACCGCGGGCGGCGTGAATGGGTGCGACCGCGGTGTCGTCGCGGGCCTTCCTGGCCGGCGCAGCCCACGGTGCCGGCTGGCCCGCGACCAAGGTCGAGGATGGCCCGGGCGGGCAGACGGGCGGTCTTACGACGTCGCGCGGCCAATGTCGGATTGTCGAACGACGCGCGTGAAATAGACTGGTTGATGAGCGGCGGGAAAGAACCGGCAGGGTTGGGGGGCAGCCGGCGTCCGGTGCGCTCGGGAACGCAGTTCCTGTTGACGGGTTCGATTCCGGCCACGCGGTGCCGGCGCGTCGGAATCGGGCCGCCTTTCCTCGGGGGACACGCATGGGCGCCGGCGGGCGAACAGGCGACCGGGTGTCGATCGCGGCCACGCGACGGCGCTTCGTTGCCGTTGCTCCGCCGCATCGGCGGAGCAAATGAATGTCGCAGTCGGGATGGTGCGCCGCGTGTGTCACGCGCCGTGCGATCGCCGTTGCTCGAACGCCTCGCGACCGCCAGCCGTTGGCCGGTCGTCGCGGGCGAACGGGCGTGAGAGAACAACCATGAAAAAGTCGTTTCGAGGGGTCGGTCCGAGTACGGCCGTCTGTCTGATCTGCACCGCATGTTTCGCCGCATCGCCGGCGGCCGCCTACACGCCGGGCGGTGTTCGTCATGCGCATCCGTCGCGCAGCGCGCCGGCGCTTTCGACCGTGACCGTCCAGCCGACGGCGAACGGCGGCGACCAGGCCGACGCGCTGCAGGCCGCGTTCGATGCATTGCAGCCGGGCCAGCGCCTCGTGCTCGCGCCGGGACGCTACATCGTCGGCCGGTCGCTGACGGTGTCCAAGGCGGACGTCGTGATCTCGGGCTATGGCGCGACGCTGGTTGCGACCAACCCGGCTGATCAGACCATCGTGATGAGCGGCAGCGGTTCGACGCTCGTCGGCGTCACGCTGGTCGGCACGGGTACGACGCGGCTGACGACGCCCGCATCGACGAAGGTCGAGGTGACGGGCACCGGCGTCCAGGTGCTCGGCGTGACGATCCAGGGTGGCGCCAGCGCCGGGATCTTCGTGTTCGGCGGCAACAGCGTGGCGATCGTGGGCAACACCGTGCAGGCGACGCTGGCCGACGGCATCCACACCACGTACGGCTCGACCAACGTGCTGGTGCGCGGCAACACGGTGAAGAACACCGGGGACGACCTGATCGCCGTCGTCAGCTACCAGGGCGACGGCCGCCTCAGCGCCAACGTGTTGATTGACGGGAACACGGTATCGGGAAACTACTGGGGGCGGGGCATCTCCGTGGTCGGCGGGCGGACCGTGACGATTTCGAACAACACCGTCAGCGGCGTGCAGAAGGCGGCCGGCATCCTGGTCGCGCAGGAGGATAGCTGGAAAACCTACGGCGTGTCGGACGTGCTGATCGAGAACAACGTCGTCGGCGCGATCCAGGACGGCACGAATGCGAACAACGGCCTGCCGCCTACCCATCAGGCCGCGATCGAGCTCGATACCTGGTCGGGGATGGTGTCGTACGTCGTCGTGAAGGGCAACCGCGTATCGGGCTCGGGCTATGACGGCTTCCGGGCGGTGGGGAACGTCTGCCATTTCGCGGTGGCCGACACGGCGCTCGCGTCGATCGCCGGCATGCCGGTGTCGCTGCTGACGAACAACTGCCCGGCCGCCGATATCGTCGCGTACGGCAATTCACTGGGTGGCGTGGCGCTGGCGACGCCGGTCGGTGCTTCCCCGTCCGGGACGATTCCGGCCGGCGGCGCGGTGACGTCGGGGATGCCGGCGGTGCGCACGAGCCTGATGCAGGCGAATGGCGCGGCCGCATCGGCGCGGAACTGACGATGTTCGCGACGCGCTGCCGGCCGTGCCATCGAACGGGGCGCCGCGCTATGCGTTCGGGGGCGCGGTTGCCCCCGGCGCCGTGGCGTCGTCCCCGGCGTCCGGATAGACGATCGTGCCGTCAGGCCGGATCACCGCGCCGGCCGTCAGGTGCGCGGGTTCCACGCGGTGGGGGCCCATGATGTGCAGCACCGTTTCGCCGCGCGCGATCAGGTAGTCGGACACGATCCGCCGGTGGCAGCGCCACCACACCGCTTCCGAGCACATGATCGCGCAGCGCTGCCCGTGTTCCGCGACGATAGCCGCTTCCGCTTGGCGACGTGTGCCCGACGCCGCCGCCACACGGCTTCGCGCCAGTATGTGCGGCCGTTGTTGCTCAAGCGCTCGTCAGGACGACATGGCTGCGCGGGATGCCCATGATCCGGTCGCCGATGTTCATTCCCCATTCGGTCATGTCGATGCCCTGACTCAATTGTTCAGCCTGCCAACGCGACAGGGCTGCATCGATGTCGGAATCCGCGGATTGCAGCGCCGTGGCCAACGTCAATGCGTTGGCGGCTGCCTTGGCGGTACTGCCCGCGGTATGAGGGCGCGGAACGAAGGCGGCGTCGCCCAGCAGGATCGCTCTGCCATACACCATCTGCTTCACCTGCAGATCCAGGATGGCCTGGACGAACGGTTCGTGGGTGGCTTCAACCAACGTCTGGAAAGTCGGCGCGAGAAGCGCCTTCGACGCCTGCGTCAGGCTGGCGAGGTCTTCGTCTTTCAATGCGCCCGGAGGCAGCGAAAACGAGTGGCGTATCCCGGAGCGGTCGGTCAATAACGATGAGAGTTCTTCGCCGTGGGCAACCTTCCGGTACCACACCCAGTTCCAGCGCCGCTGACCTTCCTGCGTCGACAGGTCTTCGCCCGGGACGAGATATTCGAGCATCAGGTGACCGGGGCCTTGCTGGAAGGCAAAGGTTCCCTTGAGAACATCCGCGGCGCTTGCCGGGAGTGCCGCTTCAGGAACGAGCCCGCGCCACGCGACATATCCGGCGTAGGTGGGTGCCAGGCCGGCAGAAACTTGTTCTCGGACCGTGGAGCGTGCGCCGTCCGCGCCGACGAGCAGATCGCCGGTTTCGATGCGGCCGCTGGCAAAGCAGGCGGTGATCCGGTCGCCGTTCTGTTCAAAGCGGACGAAGCGCTCGCCCGGATGAAAGACCTGCGCGGGCAGGTGCGCCTTCATCGTGCCGTAGAGCATGTTCCAGGACGTCTGGGTCTGCGGCATGAAGCTGCGCTGGATGACGCGATCGGTATGGTCCAGGTAGATGCGGTCGCCCGACCGCACGCCGAGCGCGGCGTCGGTCTGAATTCCGGCGAAATGAAATGCTGACAGGACGTCGCCCTGCAACACGATTCCACCCCCTCGGCTGTCCAGTTCACTCGGGGAGCGCTCGAAGATGTCGACGTCCCACCCCGCGGCTTGCAGCGTCGTTGCAGTAAAGAGCCCGCCGAGCGAGCCGCCGATGATCAGTGCGCGCGGCCTGGCTTTTGCGGTGGCGACCATGAATCTCTCCAAACGAGTAGCGTGTGTTGTGCTTGGCGCGCATGCCCGATTCAGCGAATCGAGCGTGCGCGCTTGCGTTCACCTGCAGGTGTCGGTTCAGACGGCGGCTTTGGCGGTTGTGTCGCCGGCGGCGTGCCGAAGCACTTCAGCGAGTACCGAAACCGGTTGTGCACCGCTAACCGGAACGCCGCCCACACGGATTGTCGGCACCGACCGGATGCCGGCCGCCCCGGCCCGCAGTTCGTCGGCAACGACTTCGCGCTCGCCGTCGTTCGTCGCCAGGAAACTGCGCACTTCGTCAGCGTCGAAACCCGTCCTTTCCGCGAGGCTGACCAAAACCTCGGCCATGCCGATGTCCTGTCCGTCGGAAAAGTAGGCCGAGAAAACCGCCTCGAACAGTGCTTCGGTCCGGGCCGCATCTCCCTTGGACTGAGCGAGGAACATCAGGCGATGGGCAAGCCGCGTGTTGGGCGTGACCGCTACGCGGTCGTAGTTGAATTCGACACCTGCGCGTTTGCCCGCCAGCGTGACGTCGGCATCCATTGCCTGCGAACGTGCCCAGCTTCCGAATTTGGCGCTGCGATAGGCTTTTCGATCGATTCCGTCCTTGGGCATGGTCGGATTGAGTTCATACGGAAGGTACTTGACGGTCGGTGCGACGGCCAGGTTGGCCTCCCGGAGCGCTGCCTTGAGATGTGCGTGGCCGATCCAGCACCACGGGCAGATGAAGTCGTACGTGACCTGGATGTCGAGCGGATTCATTTGGAGGCTCCTTGCGTTGACGGTTCAAGCACTTTAGGCTTTGCGTCAGGGTAAAAGAATATGAACCGATCGCAAACCAGCATTGCGGTGCGCGCAAAGATAAAGGACAAGGCATGGACAAGCTTCTTGCGTTGCGGGCATTCATCGACGTCGCGGAAACGGGGGGCTTTTCGAAGGCGGCCCGCCGCATGGGGGTGGCCACTTCGTCGGTGACGCGCCTGATGGACGCGTTGGAGAAGTCTCTTGGCAGCGCGTTGCTGACTCGCACGACGCGTCACGTGACGTTGACGGATGCCGGTTCCGCGTATCTGGAGCAGATCACGCGCGTGCTGTCGGACCTCGACGAAGCCGATGGGAGTGTGTCCGACACGGGTGGCGACGCGGTTGGACCGCTGCGTGTTTCGATGCCCGTGACCTTCGGGCGCCTGTGCCTGGGGCCGCACATCGCCGGCTTCCTGCAGCAGCATCCCCGCGTATCCCTGGATCTGGTGCTGTCGGATTCGTACCTGGATCTGGCGACCGAGCGAATTGACGTTGCGGTGCGCATCGGCACGCCTGCAAACCAGCCGAATCTGATCGTCAATCGCCTGGCGGAACATCATCGCTATGTCGTCGCGAGTCGTGACTATCTGGAAAGCAACGGAATGCCCGCTTCTCCGGACGATCTGCGAAACCATCAATGCCTGCGTTTTGCGTACCAGGCCGCGGTGCAGCGTTGGTCGTTCACTCGCGCAGGCAGCACCGAGCATGTCGAGATCAACGGCAGACTTTCGGTGAACAACTCGGACGTGCTGCGCGAGGCCGTGATCAGCGGGTTTGGCATCGCACTGCTTCCCCAATGGCTCGTCGAAGAGGATGTGATGGCGGGGCGGCTCACGCGTCTTTTCGAAGACTACTCGATCAACCCGCTCGACCAGACCGTCTGCGTTTATGCCGCCTATCTTCCGAATCGCCGCCACTCACGCAAAGTGCATGCGTTGCTTGAATTTCTTCGACATCGCATCACGCACTCCGGCGCGTTTTCGGATGCGTCGAGCTAGGCCGCGATCTCGCGCGGTCCCACGCTCCGGCGGCCGGCCACCCGAAGCCGCAAACACGCGCGCTCCGGCCATGACACTGCCCGATTTAACGCTTCATTACGATGGGCTGTCCGGAAAGGTGCTAGATTTGCGCATCGATAATTCGCAAGGCGGAGAGGGCAGACAGATGTTGAAGAAACTGGCGGGGATGGCCGTGGTGGTCGGTGCGGCGGCGGTGGTGTCGCTGCCGGCTGTGGCAGGCGACACGAACAACGCACTGGGCGGCGCGCTGGGTGGCGTCGCCGGCGCGGCGGTCGGTAACGCGATTGGCGGCAGCACGGGCACCGTGATCGGCGGGGCAGTGGGTGGTGGCGCGGGTGGTGCGGTGACGTCGAACAAACACGAACGCACGGGCGCGATCGTCGGCGGCGCACTGGGCGGCGGCGCAGGCGCCGCTGCGGGCAACGCGATGGGCGGCACGGCCGGCGGGCTCGTCGGCGCCGGCTTGGGCGGTGGCGCGGGCGCGGCGCTGGGCGGCCACGTGTCGCGCAACAACTCGCGTTCCAACGATCATTACCGCGGCAACAAGCACAAGAAGCGCCACAAGCACGACTGACCGGCGGTTCCCCGGCGAGTGTCGACGGCGCCGGGGTGCCGTGCATGAAGGGCGACGGAGGCGGTCAAGCGGTCAATCCGGCTTTCCGTCGCCGGTGATCAATGCGTTGAGCACCAGATCCGAGATCGTGCGGTAAGCCGCGTCGAAATCGTCGTTCCCCAGCGCACGCTTGCCGAGCACCAGCAGCATCTGGGGAGCGAAATCCGCATACGCCTGCGTGGCTGCCCAGATCAGGAAGAACAGGTGCTCGGCATCGACCTGCCTGACCTTGCCCTCCTCGATCCAGCGTTCGAGCACCCGGATGTCGTCGCGCAACACCGGAATCAGTTGTTTGCGAATTTCCTTTCCGTAGGTCCTGGCGCCGCCGATGATCTCCAGCGCAAATACCCGCGATCCATGCGGGCGATTTCTGGAGAATTCGAGTTTGGCCCGGATATAGGCCGACATGGCTTCCGCGGGCTCGCGATCGGGCGCCGCGAATTCCCGCATCCTGCCGAGCCAGTCCCGCAAGACGTCGTCCAGCACGCGTTGGTAGAGCGCCAGCTTCGTGGGGAAGTAGTACATCAGGTTCTGCTTCGACAGGCCGGCGGCCGCTGCGATCGTCGCAACGGAACTGCCCTCGAATCCGTCAATGGCAAACGATTCCTCGGCCGCGGCGAGAATGGTCGCCTCGAGCGTGTCGCGCAGCGCTTCGCGCCGGCCGTGAGGCCGGCCGGGCGCTTCCGCAGTCGGCTCGGACGGGTGCCTCACGATGCGTCCTCCGGCATGTCGGACCAGTGTCGTCGCCCGCTCAACGCGTGCCCGCTTCAGGATAGGTGATGTGTTCGGGCGTGCGCTGCATGATGACCTTCCCGGCACGGAGCGACACGCGCACCTTGGCCTGCGTGCGAACCACTTCATAGTCGGAATCCGCGTCGAGGATCAGCAGGTTGGCCGGCCGCCCGACCGCGATGCCATAGCGGTCCCCCAGGGACATCGCACGGGCGCTGTGCTCCGTCACGAAGTCGAGGCATCGCTGCAGGTCTTCGTAGCCGAGCATGTGGCACACGTGCAGGCCGACGTCGAGGATGCGCAGGATGTTGCCGTTGCCGATGGGATACCACGGATCCTTGATCGAATCCTGTCCGAAGCATACGTTGATGCCGGCGCGATCGAGTTCCGCGACACGCGTGATGCCGCGTCGTTTCGGGAACGTGTCGAAACGCCCCTGCAGATGGATGCTTTCGGTCGGACACGAAACAAAATGGATGTCCGAGCGCTTCAGCAACCGGAACAGCTTCGAGCAGTAGGCGTTGTCGTAGGAACCCATCGCGGTCGTGTGGCTGGCGGTGACGCGCGGGCCCATCCCGCGAACCCGCGCTTCCTCGGCAAGCACTTCCAGGAAGCGCGAGTGCGGATCGTCGGTTTCGTCGCAATGAACGTCGACCAGGCAGTCCTTGCGCTCCGCGAGTTCCATCAGGAACTTGATGGAGCTCACGCCCTGGTCGCGCGTGTTCTCGAAATGCGGAATGCCGCCCACGACGTCGGCCCCCATGTCGATCGCGCGCTCCATCAGCGCCCGTCCGTTCTCGAACGACTCGATGCCTTCCTGCGGGAAGGCGACGATCTGCAGATCGATGAGATCGCGCGCTTCGTCCCTGACCTCGAGCATCGCCTTCAACGCGGCAAGCGTGTGATCGGTGACGTCCACGTGCGTGCGCACGTGCTGGATGCCGTTGTCGCGCAACATGCCGATCGTGGTGTGGGCGCGGGCTTTCGTATCCTCATGGGTAATGGTGGCCTTGCGCTGGCCCCACCGCTCGATACCTTCGAACAGCGTGCCGCTCATGTTCCACTCGGGTTCGCCCGCGGTCAGCGTCGCATCCAGGTGGATATGCGGCTCGACCAGCGGCGGGATGACGAGATGGCTGCCCGCATCGATGACGTCGTCCCCTTGAGACGTCAGCGGCGACGGCTGGATGTCGATGCCGCGAATCGTGCCCGCATCGATGTCGATTGTGAAGAGGCCGCTACGGCCGCGCAATCTGGCGTTGATGATTTTCATGAGGATTCCTGTGGTTTTGGGGGCGGGAGGGCGCGCAGCGGAATCATTCACCCTGAACGGACGGCTCGCGCGTGAATGCGCGGGCAATCTGCAGCAGCACGATGTAGGCGGCGGCGGACGCCGCGATGCCGACGAGCGGCGCGATCCACGGCGAGGTATAGGCGAGTCCGGCGCCGATGGCATACGCGGCCAGGCCGACCAGGTTGAAGCGCGGAAGGCGGGCGGCGGCGAGCGACGGATATTGCCCGCGATGGCGGTACCAGTAGTCCGCCATGATCACGCCGCCGACCGGCGGAATGATCGAGCCGAGCAGCACCAGGAACGGAATCAGCCACGCATACATCCCGCCGACCGCGAGCACGATGCCGATCGCCGCGCCCACGAGTACGAGCGTGCGGCGCCGTTCGGTGCGCAGCAGATGGCATCCGGCGGCCGCCACGTTGTACATCGTCGGCCCCTGGATGGTCCAGAGATTGAGGCACAGCATCACGACCGCCGCGATCGACAGGCCCTGCAGCATCATCACCTCGACGATGTCGGCTTGCTGATAGACGATCGCGCAGTATGCGCCCGCGATGATCATCAGGCCGTTGCCCGCGAAGAATCCGATCATGCTGGCCGAGACGGCGCTGCGCGCGCTGCGTGCGAGGCGGGTCCAGTTGGTGGCCTGGGTCGCGCCGCTGGCAAAGGTGCCGATGACCATGGTCACGGCGGCCGAGAACGGCATCGGCTGGGACGGCGCGACATGCGTGAGGCCGGCCCACCCGCCGATATCGCGGGTGGCGATCCACATCGACGTCATCAGCAGCACGAACATCAGCGGCACGGAGACGCGCGACAGCACATCCATGCCGCGATAGCCGATGATGGCCGTGATCGAAAATCCGAAGCCGAAGAGGATCATCAGCGGCGTGGTCACGGCGGGCGGCCAGCCCAGCAGCTTGACCAATACGATCGCCACCGTCGCGGTTCCCCATGCGTACCAGCCGAGTTCGGCGAAGCCGAGCAGGAAATCGGACAGCTTGCTGCCCGTTTCCCCGAAGCAGAACCGCCCCATCAGCACCGCATTCAGGCCGCTGCGGGCGGCAATCAGCGCAAGCGACGCCGCATAGACGGCGAGCAACAGGTTTCCGATGACGGCGATCTGGATCATGCTGACGACGTCGAAGGCCACACCGATCTTGCCGCCGGCAAACATCGTTCCCGTGAAGAACGTGAAACTCAACAACACCATCGTGATGGACAGGAATCCGGTGCGTTTCTCGAGCGGGACTTCGCTCAGCGAGAATTCTCCGTGATCCGATTCGGCCATCGGGCTTGCATCCCGGTTCGTGGGCATCTTTCTGGTCTCCCGTCAGCGATTGGGTCGGGTCTGAAAGGGGTTACGGGGGCCGTGCTTGGATGGGTGACGCGCTGTTTCAGCGGGTCATTCTCTCAGTCCAAAATTTTTACAACCGTAAAAATTTCGTCCGGGTGGATGGCAGGAACCTTCACCGGGGCGGTGCGGTTCATGCGCAACGCGTGTCGTGTATCGGCCGATCCGGCGTTTTTTTGCCCGCTTGCCTCCGTGAAATTGCCGTGCTAATTTTTCATGAAATTTCTCGGCGTAATTTTCACGGGAGTCCGCATGTTCGTGCAGTCCGACCGTCACGTCGCAAGCTACTACGCCGGCACTTACCCGGCGCCGATCCCGCATCGTCCGACGCTGGACGAGCGCATCGATGCCGACGTGCTCGTCGTCGGCGCGGGTTTCAGCGGGCTGCATACGGCGTTGCGCCTGGCGCTCGCCGGCAAGCGGGTCGTCGTGCTCGAAGCGAGCCGCGTCGCGTGGGCCGCGTCGGGCCGCAACGGCGGGCAGGCGCTGCTCGGCTGGTCGTGCGACATGCAGCCGCTCAAGGATTCGCTCGGCCGCGACGGCGCGCGCCTGCTGTGGGACAGCATGCGCTGGGCCGCGGCCGAGGTGCGCGAACTGCCCGCGCGGCACGGTTTCGACATCGACTATCGGCCCGGCAGCCTGTGGGCGGCCGTGCGGCCGCGGCGTGTCGCGATGCTCGAGCAGGCGCGTGACGAAGCGGCCGAGCGCTGGGGCTACGACCGGCTGCGCGTGATCGGCCGTGACGAGATGCCCGAATGGATCGGCGGCACGCGTTACCTAGCGGCGCTGCACGATCCCGAGGCCGGCCACCTGAATCCGCTGAAACTCGCGCTCGGCCTCGCGCAGACGATCGAGCGCACGGGCGGCCGCATCTTCGAGCAGAGCCGCGTGCTCGACTGCCGCGAGACGGCCGGCGGCTACGTTGCCCGCACGGCGCGCGGCGAAGTACGCGCGGACGTGCTCGTGCTGGCCTGCAACGCCTACGTCGATCGGCTCGATCGCGATCTCGCGCGCCGGCTGCTGCCGGTCGGCACGTACCAGGTCGCGACCGCGCCGCTCGCACCCGACGTCGCCCGTTCGCTGCTGCCGCAGAACAGTTGCGTGATCGACAACCAGTTCGTGCCCGACTATTTCCGCCTGAGCCCCGACAACCGGCTGCTGTTCGGCGGCGGCTGCACGTATCTCGGCGGCATTCCGGCCGATATCGCGGCGGCGACGCGCCCGCACCTCGAACGGGTGTTCCCGCAGCTGGCCGGCGTGCCGATCGATTACGCGTGGGGCGGCCACATCGACATCAGCATGCGCCGCACGCCGGACATCGGCCGCCACGGGCAGCGTTTCTGGCTGCAGGGGTTCTCGGGGCACGGCGTGCTGCCGACGCTCGCCGGTGCGCGCGCGGTGGCCGACGCGGTGCTCGGCGACGAACGCCTGCTTGCGCAGTACCAGCGCATCCGCAACCCGCGCTTCCCCGGCGGCGACCGGCTCGCCGCGCCGCTGGAAGCGATCGGCAAGGCCTGGTACCGTCTGCGCGATACCGTCTGACTGCACCGGAACCCACCATGAATGAACAGGAAGAGATAGAAAGCCTGGCGATCCTGATCCGCGACCTGCGCAAGCATCGCAAGGTCACGCTCAACGATCTCGCGGAACGGATCGGCCGCTCGGTCGGCTTTCTGTCGCAGGTCGAGCGCGGGCTGTCGCGCCCGACGGTGGCGGATCTCACCGCGATCGGCGAGGCGCTCGGCGTGCCGACCACCTATTTCTACAGCCTGAGCAAGCCGCGCAGCGTGCCGTGGGTGACGCGGCCCGACGAGCGGCGCACCGTGTATTACGCGGCCGGCATTACCGACATCCTCGTGTCGCCGAACATGCGCTCGCGCTTCTCGATCCTCGAAAGCCATCTCGCGCCGGGTGCGAGCAGCGGCGAGCGGCCCGTCGACGACAGCGACGAGCAGGGCGGTTTCGTGCTCGAAGGCGAACTGACGATCTGGGTCGATGGCGACGATACGCCCGTCACGCTCGGCCCGAACGACGCATTCCAGCTTCCGGCGCACAAGCGCTTTCGTTATGCCAATCTGACCGATGCGCCGACGCGCGTGATCTGGGTATTCACCTGAATTTTCCGCGGGGCGCGCGGTGATGCAGGCCATCGCGCCACGCAGCATGTTTGCAGTACTGATTTAAATGCGGCGTTTGTTGTCGAGTGTGCCGCATGAATCCGGTTCGCCGCATCGCGGCACCGCCATACAAGACATGGAAAGGATGAGACATGGCTGACGTCGTTCCCGCGCTGGTCGCTGAGGTCCGCGCATTCCGGCAGGCGCATCCCGAGATCCGTTATGTCGACCTGATCTGCCTCGACCTGCCCGGGCATTTCTACGGCAAGCGCTACCCGATCGATGCGCTCGAGAAGGTGGCGGCCGGCTCGCTGCTGAAGCTGCCGCAGAACTGCATCCTGCTCGGCACGCAGGGCGGGCTCTACAAGATCGGCGACTACTGTTTCAACGACGGCGATCCAGACGCCGTGCGCCGGTTGATTCCCGGCACGCTGAAGCCGGTGACCTGGGAGAAGCAGCCGCTCGGCCAGATGCTGATCACGACGGACGGCACCGACGCGCCGGTCGAGTTCGAGCCGCGCGAGGTGCTGGCGCGCGTGCTGAAACGGCTCGCGCGGCGCGGCATCCGGCCGGTCGTCGCGTTCGAGCTCGAGTTCTACCTGTTTGCCGCGCAGCTCGAAGAGGGGATGCCGAAGTATCCGCGCGACCGCCTGTCCGATGATCGCGACGATCAGCCGAACATGCATATCGAGCGCCTGTCGCGCTTCTCCGACGTGCTGCACGAAATGGTCGACGTCGCGTGCGTGCAAGGAATCGACGCGACCGTGATCACCGCCGAGCTCGGGCCGGGCCAGTTCGAAATCAATTTCGGCCATTGCGACGACGGGCTGCGCGCGGCCGACTGGTCGGCGATGTTCTGCCGCAGCACGCGCGGCGTCGCGTTGCAGCACGGCTATCGCGCGAGCTTCATGGGCAAGCCGTACCTGCATGCGCCGGGCAGCGGGATGCACGTGCACGTGAGCCTCTACGACGATGCAGGGCGCAACCTGCTCGCGGCGGACGGGCAGCGGCCGCTGCGGCACGCGGTGGCCGGCTGCCTCGCGCTGCTGCCGCATTGCATGCCCGTGTTCGCGCCGAATCACAATGCGTTCCGGCGCTACGGATCGATGGTGAATGCGGCGAGTCGCGCGAGCTGGGGCTTCGAGGATCGCGACGCATGCATCCGGATTCCCGAGTCGGATGCGCGCAACTTGCGGATCGAGCACCGGCTCGCGAGTGCGGACGCGAACCCTTACCTCGTGCTCGCGGCGATTCTCACCGGGATGGAGCACGGGCTCGACGCGAAGCTCGAACCGATCGCGCCGCTCAACGAGGATCGCGGCAGTGGGATCGATTTCCCCAAGGAGATGCTGTCGGCTGTCGCCGGGATGCAGGAGCACGCGGCCGTGCGCGAAGGGCTCGGCAGCGAGTTCGTGATGGTGTATTGCGAGAACAAGCGGCAGGAGGAGCTGGATTTTCGCAATGAGATCGGGGCGCGGGAGTATCGGTGGTTCTTGTGATCGAATGCCATCGCTTGCGCGTCTTGGTCAGTCCCGCGCAGGCATCATCGGCAGGCCCGCTCCCCACGCGTTTGCGAGCGCTTCGATTTCGGCGCTCGGATCGACCTGTCGCGCGGCTTCATGCGTGTCTTTGCCGAACAGCCGGTGAGCGAACTCGCGTGCACGTAGCGTGATTGCCGTGGTTTTCCGGGTGCGTCGCAGCGTGAACGACGCGAGCGCTGCGTCGAGGTCGTTGCCTTTTCCATGCTCGTCGAGACAACGGGCGAGATGCCATGCGTCCTCGAGCGCCTGGCATGCGCCCTGTCCGGAGGTGGGGAGTGGTGCGTGCGCGGCGTCGCCGATCAACAGCACATTGCCGCGGTGCCATATGTCCACCGGATCGAGATCGTGCACGCGGATCTTCGCGATCGTGCCCGGCGGCGTCGCGCGCATCACGTTCGCGATGGGCGCGGGCCACCCGTCGAAGAGCCGTTCCAGCAGCGGGCCGGGATCGTCCGGTGCCGCATCGTCGCTATCGTCGATTTCAGCCTCGGCCCGGGCCGCTGCCCAGTACATGCGATGCCGGTTCAGCGCGACGATGCCGAATCGTTCGCGCTGGCCCCAGTAGTCGAATATCGACACGTCGTCGACCAGCGGCACATCGCTATGCGCGACGCCGATCCAGTTGACGAATCCCTGATAGACGGGCGTGGCGTCGCCGACCACGTAGCGTCGCGCGACGGAATTCATGCGGCCGTCCGCGCCGATCACGAGATCGGGGGCGATCGCCACGCCGTTGTCAAAGCGAACGATCGCGCGGCCATCGGTGCCGGTATCGATGGCTGTCGCGCAGTGACCGAAGCAGACTTCGATGTCGTGCGCGGCGACGTGCCGCGCCAGCACGGCTTGCAAGTCGCGCCGCAAGATCGAGCGCGTCGGGAAACCCATGTGGCGGTCGAGTTCGCCGATATCGAAGCGCTTGAACGCGGTGCCGTGCCGGTCCATGCACCGCATCGCATGCAGGTGGCCGCTGACCTCGACGATGTCCGGCAGGAGGCCGAGTTGCTCGAGCACGAAGCCGGCATTCGGCCAGAGCACGACGCCGGCGCCCATCGTCGTCGCGGACGGCCTGCGTTCATGGAGCCGTATCCGGTGACCCTGCCCGGCGAGTGCAAGCGCGGTGCTCATGCCGGCCACGCCGGCGCCGAGAATGGCGATATCCATGTTGATGCTCCCGTAGGTTCGTGTGCGTGCTCACGTCGGCGCGGGTTCGTGCGTCGGCGGCCACGCCTTGACTGGATCCGCATCGTAAATTACGGTCCCGAACGGGATAAGCCGTGAAAAACGGCGAGCTTTGATACCTGAAACGGGATAATGATGCGCAGCAAGCTGGATCTGAACGCGGTGCGCGTGTTCGTGTCGGTCGTCGACGAAGGCAGCTTTGCCGGCGCCGCGCGCGTGCTGTCGATACCCGGTTCCAACGTGAGCCGCCATGTGGCGCAACTGGAGTCGAGGCTTGGCGTGCGCCTGCTGGAGCGCAGCACGCGGCACCTGCGCATGACGGAGGCTGGGCGCCTGCTGCACGAGCGCGCGAAGCCGATGCTCGATGCACTGACGCTTGCTGAATTCGAACTGACCTCGCAGCAGACGGAGCTGCGCGGCGTGCTGAAGCTTTGCGTGCCCGGCGAAATCGGGCCGCGCATGCTCGGGCCGATCGTTGCGGAATTCGCGAGTCGCCATCCGCGTGTCGAAATCGATTGCGATACGAGCCTCGCAGGCGTCTCGACGCTGCGCGACGATATCGACCTGTCGATCATCGTCCATCGCGGCAAGCTGGACGACAGCGCGTTCGTCGTCAGGCCGCTCGTGAGCCTGCCGAGCGTCGTCGTGGCCGCGCCGTCGCTGATCGAGCGTACCGGCATGCCGACGCAGACGGAGCAGCTCAGGCAGTTGCCGTGCATCACGACGCTGAGCACGCTGAAAGGGCAACCGTGGCAGTTCGCCGACGGCGACGGGCGGATTCACAAGATTCCGGTCGCGAGCCGGTATCGCGTCAATAGCGGCGAAATGGCGGGTCTGGCGGCGGTGAACGGGATCGGCTTCGCGATTCTCGTCGAACGCGGATGCGCGGCCGAGCTGGCCGCCGGGCGGCTGGTGCGCGTGCCGCTGGAGATGACGCCGGCGCCGCTGGAACTGCTGGCCGCCTATTCGAGCCGCAATTCCGTCAACGCGAAGATCCGCGAGTTGCTGCAGCTGATGCAGGCGCGTCTGGCGGCAGGGGTGGCGATGCCGTCATGACGATCGTTTCGGCAATGCGCGCCAGTAGCGCACTTCTTCAATCGGCGCGCCTTCGATCTCGAACGTCTTGATGTCGTCTTCGGCGACGAAGCCCTCGCGTTCATAGAACGCCCGTGCACGATGGTTCTTCACCAGCACCCAGAGCGACACCCATTCATGGCCCAAATCATGCAGCGCACGGCATGCATGGTCGACGAGTGCCGCGCCGACACCTTGCCCGCAATGCGCTGGATGCAGATAGATCGCTTCGATTTCGCCCCAGGCGCGATCTTTGTCGGTGTCGCGCGTCGGGCCGTACGCGATCCAGCCGATCGGCTCGCCTTCCGTGAACGCGAGCGCGACACGCGGCCGTCCGGCGTCGAGCGCATGGCGCCACGAAGCGGTGCGTTTCTCGACCGACAGGCCGGCGAGGAACGCGGCCGGCATGATGTCCGGGTAGGTGGCCTGCCACGATGCGACGTGGATGGCGGCGATGGCCGGGGCATCGGCGGGCGTGGCAGGGCGGATGTCGATGTGCATCGTGTTCGGTGTCATGTGTACTCCGCCTGATCGGTTGCCGTGTGCCGCGCCGTCGCGCGCGGGATTCAATTCGCCGGATCCAGACTGGCGTCGATCGCAAAACGGTAATCGATCTCCACCTGCGATGCATCGCCCGGCACGTCGGTTTTCTTCAGCACGAATTCGAACGCGGGCTCGAACCAGCCGTTGCGCGGCACTTCTCCACCGAGGATCTCGACCTCATACCAGCCGTTGTCGATTTCAATCACGGGCCGGCCCGGTTCACGGTAACGCGCGAGCAGTGCGTTCACCGTCGTGTCGTTGAAGCGTTCGAGAATCCGCCACGTGCAGAGCATGACCGCACGATGCTCGACGCGCATCACGTACCCGCCGCGCCGATGCTGCAGGCGGCTTCCCGTCTTCCGCAATTCGGGTGTGTCGTCATCCAGCGTGAAGATGACCGTGTACGGATGGTTCTCGATGCCGGCGAGCGGAACGACGACACCTTCCAGCACGGCGCGATCGCCGCTGTCGCTCGTGGTGAACGCAGATGCGACGTCGTCCGGCAGTCCGTGTTGTTCCTTGAACCGCTTCAGCAGCAGGAGATCGCCGACGAGAAAATAGTCGACCAGATCGTTGAGGACTTCAGAGAATTCATGTCGCATCGCGGCTCCTTTCAAGGCTCCTTTCTCGGTGCCGATGCGCAGGGTTCGCAAGGGCGCGAAGCGCCGCGTCGCGAAACGTCTCGCGGCGCGGCACGCGCGACGCCCTTACTCGCCGAGCTTCGACGTCACGCAGCCCGTGCTCGAGCATTCGCGCTCACGCTCGCGCAGGAACGACAGCCGCGACTGCGTCATGTCGTTCGCGCACTGGATGTCCACGAGGTAGCTGTTATTGCGCGTCTCGCTGCACTGCGCGTCGCGTTGCTTCAGCCATGCGAGCTGGCCGGCCTTCAGCGTCGCCTGCTGGTCGCCGCTCAGTTGCTTGCGCAGGCGGCCGTATTCGTCGTTGAGATCGCGGTCGGACTGCGAGAACTGCGTGCTGGTGCAGTACACCTGGTCGAACGCACTGCGTGGCTTCCCGCAGCCGGCAGCGTGTGCGGTGAACGGAACGGCAAGTGCGAGCAGCGCGCAGGATGCGAGCAGATGCTTCATTTTCATGGTGAGGCTCCTGACTGGGTGAAAACCGTTGGGCCCGACGGGCGTGATCGTTGCTTACTTCGGTGTCGTGCACGCGTCGATCCCGCCGGCGATCGCGGTGGACAGCTTCTGGATCGTCTCGCGTCGCGCCAGCCGCGCTTCCTCGTCCGGATTGACGATCACGCCGGCTTCGACGAGCACCGCCGGAATCGGCGCGGTGCGCAGCACGACGAGATCGTCGAAGCGGTGGATGCCGAGTTGAGGGTCGATCAGCGGGCGATTCTCGCCGCGGATCGGCTGCGCGTGATACAGCGACGGCCGCTCGCCGGACGCGACCAGCCGCTCGGCGATCGCCTTCGCGCAACGCAGGCTTTCCGCATAGTGCGGATTGCGTTCCGACACGAACACCGAGAAGCCGCGGAATTCGCGCTGCCGGCCCGCGTCGATGAACTGCTGCTGCATCGAGTCGTGATGGATCGACACGAACAGGTTCGCGTCGGGCGCCTGCGTCGAACGCTGGTCGAGCGCGATCTCGCGGCCGTCGGCCGACGTGCGCAGCACGCGGTCACCATGCGCGGCGAGTTTCTCGGCGACCGCCGTGGACAGGTCGAGGTTGTACAGGTATTCGACGCGGCCGCTCGCACCGGTGGAGCCCGGGCGCGCCGGCGTATGGCCGGTATCGACGACGATGTAGCGCCCGGAGGCGGGTGCGGAGTCGGCCGCATGCAGCGCCAGCGGCGCGCCGAGCAGCGGGGCGCATGCGAGCACGCGCGCGGCGGCGCGCACGAACGGGCGAAGGCGTCGGATGGGTCGGTTCGTCATTGTTGTTGTCGAGGAGGGCATACGGCGCGTCGGACGGCGCGGCACGTCGGCCTGCTCAATGCAGTCGGAATGTCGGGCGATTATAGCGGCTGGCGGCGGCGCCGCAATGACGGATGACGGCCGTCAGGCCAGCACGCGCCGGGCGGCGAGCACGCCCCAGTACGACGCTTCCTCGAACAGCGACAGCCCGGACAGATCGGCATGCGCGAACACGACGGGGCCGTCGGCATCGCGCAGCGCGAGCAGCCCCGGCCGGCTCAGGAAGCCGACGTCGGGCGTTGCCATCGCGTGACCACGCACGGTGATCTCGAGCGCCGTCGCATGTTTCCACAGTTCGCGCCCGTAGACGGCCTGCAGGTCGATCGCCGCCTGTTCGCGCAACGCGTCGGGTCGGGCCTGCGCGAGCCAGCGGCGCGTGTCGTCGGGCGCTTGCGTGCTCAACGCCTGGTACGAGGAGAACACTGAGCGCGTCGGCGGCGACATGCGGATCAGCTGGTGCGTCGACACGACATAGCCGAGCCCCGCGCCGCCGTAGACGACGTTGTCCCACGCGAGCGGCACGCCCGCCTCCTCGGCCGGCATGCCGTCGAGCAGGAAGTTGGACACGAGCCACGGCGCACGCGGCGGCAGGTCGCGCGCGGGATCGAAGCCGTACGCGGCAAGCTGCGGAAACACGCGCGCCGCGACGAACAGCTGCATCGCGCAAACGACGCGCCGCGCCTTCAGCATGAACGTCGACAGCGTGCCGTCGTTGCCGACGCGCGCGCACAGCACGTCGACACCGCCCGCGCGCTCGGTCGCACGCACCGCGAAGCCGTCGCGCGACCATGCGGCCGAGCCGGTGCGCGCGGTGATCGAATCGGCGAGCTTCGTCACCATCGTGTGCAGCCCGTCGGGCCAGGTCAGCACCGCGCCGTCGCTCGCATCGCCCGCATGGCCGCCGCGCGACGAGAAATAGTGCAGGCCGGCCCATGCCGAAACATGCTCGTAGCCTGCGCCATAGTCGTCGCGGCAGCAGTAATTCAGGTACCAGTGCAGCGCCTTCGCGGTGTAGCCCTCGTCGACCAGCCACTGGCGGAACGAGCGCCGGTCCAGCACGCGCCAGTGCGGGTCGCGCGACGATTCCGCGATCGGGATGCAGAACACCTTGCGGCCATCGGCGCCGCGTGCGGTGCGCAGCCCGTCCGTGTACGCGAAGAAGCGTGCCTGCTGCGCGAGGTCGTCGGCGCCGAGGCCGGCCGTCGGCACGATGCCGTCCTGCCATTGCCCGGCGATGAAGAGCCGTTCGTCGGGCGCATGGACCAGCGCGCGCTCGTCGTACACCGGGCGCGCGGAAAACGGCGCCGCTTCGATCACGCCGAGATCGGCGAGCATGTCGCGCAGGTGCGTGGATTCGAGCGACGGCAGCGGCAGGTAGTGCGCGCCTTTCGGATAGCCGAGATCGCCGAAGCGGCCGCCGGCCGCGTTGCCGCCGAACTCCGGGCCGGCGAGCACCGTGAAGCGCTGGTGCCCCGCGCGTGCGAGCTGCCACGCGCACGACAGCCCGGCCGCGCCCGCACCGAGGATCGCGACGTCGGTCTCGATCGTGCCGGACGGCGGCGGCAGCGTTGCATGGTCGCGCAGCGCATGGCCTTCGCGCATGCCGGGGTAGCCGACATGCGGCGTCGTCTCGATCCAGCCGGTGCGCCCGCAGGCGGCGAGCGACGCGGCCGCCGACGCGACGAGGAACGTGCGGCGGTCCATCAGCGCAGCACGTGTTTCCAGTCGTCGTCGAAACGGCGCACGAGCGGCTGGTCGTTGAGTTCGTTCGGCGACATCGGCAGCGCCGGCATGTCGGCCGGGAAGTGGAACATCTCGGCGGCCGTCTGCGCGTCGAGCCAGCGCGTGGGCACCGCGTAGTGCGTCGGCACCGTGAAGTCGCGGCGCTTGCCGGCGATCACGAAACCCCAGTCGCCGAACGACGGCACGTAGCAGTGGTACGGCCACGTGTTGAGGCCGGCTTCGTGCAGCGTCGCGATGATGGTCCAGTACGCGTGCGGCGCGAAATACGGCGAGGTCGACTGGATCACCGCGTAGCCGTTCTCCGACAGGTGGCGTGCAAGCAGCCGGAACACCGGCACGGAATACAGCCGGCCGAGCCCGAAGTTGGTCGGGTCGGGAAAGTCGACGACGATCGCGTCGTACACGTCGGCGTTCGATTCGAGCCAGCGCACCGCGTCGTCGTTGATCACGTGCACGCGCGGGTCCTTCAGCGCGCCCTGGTTCAGCTTGACGAGCGGGGCGGACGTGGAGAACAGCTTCGTCATCGCGGGATCGAGATCGACGAGCGTGATCTGTTCGAGGTTGCGGTGCTTCAGCAGCTCGCGCACCGCGAGGCCGTCGCCGCCGCCGAGCACGAGCACGCGCTTCGCCCACGGCAGCGCCTCGATCGTCGGGTGGATCAGCGCCTCGTGATAGCGATGCTCGTCGCGCGACGAGAACTGCAGGTTGCCGTTCAGGTACAGCCGCATGTCGTCATGCCACTGCGTGAGCACGATGCGCTGGTACGGCGTCGTTTCCGAATAGATCGTCTCGTCGCCGTACACGCCGTGTTCGGCCCAGTGCGTGATGCGGTCAGACAGCGCGAAACCGGCGACGAGCAGCCCGATCACGAGCGACGCGCGCATCAGCTTGCCGCGTACGTTGCGGATCTCGTCGCGGAACAGGTGCGTCGTCCACAGCGCGACGAACGCATTCAGGAGCCCGAACAGGAAGCTGGTGCGCAGCAGGCCGAGACGCGGCGCGAGTACCAGCGGGAAGATCAGCGACACGGCGAGCGAGCCGAGATAGTCGAAGGTGAGCACTTCGCTGACGGTATGGCGGAACGCCTGGCGCCGCTGCTGGAACGCGCGCATCACGAGCGGGATCTCCATCCCGATCAGCAGGCCGAGCGCCAGCACGAGTGCATAGAGCGCCGCGCGGAACGGCGCGGCGAGCCACGCGAACACCGCGAACAGCAGCGCGGCCGACACGCCGCCGAGCAGGCCGACGAGCAGCTCGATGTCGACGAAGCGGTCGAGTACGTCGTCGTCCTCGACGAACTTCGCGAGCCACGAGCCGATCCCCATCGCAAACAGGTAGCTGCCGATCACCGACGAGAACTGCAGGATCGAATCGCCGAGCAGGTAGCTGGACAGCGCGCTGCTGATCAGTTCGTAGCCGAGCCCGCACGATGCGAGCACGAGAATCGACAGGACGAGCGCGCGCCTATGCAGCATCGGGTGTCCGTTGTGCGGCGGTCGGCAATGTGGATATACTGGCGCGGAATTTTGTCCGCTGGCCCTGCGCGGGCCGGCCGGCGACGGGGCGGCGAACCGAGCACAAAATCCGAGGGAAAGAATGAATAGTGCCTATCTCTATGCGGTTCATTTACTGTCGGCGTTCGTGCTGCTTCTGGTGTTCGCGGCAGTGTACCTGAAGGTCACCCCGTTCGACGAACTGGCGCTGATCCGCGACGGCAACGCCGCCGCGACGCTGTCGTTCGGCGGCGCGCTGATCGGCTTCTGCCTGACGCTCGCGTCCAGCATCGCGCACAATTCCACGCTCGGCGAAGTCGTGATCTGGGCTGTCGGCGCGATGGCCGTGCAACTGATCACCTATGCGGTGCTGACGCGCCTGATGCCCGGCATGAATCATGCGATCGAGGATCGCAACGTCGCGATGGGCGGCCTGATGGGCACCGCGTCGCTCGTCGTCGGCATCATCAATGCCGCCTGCCTGACCTGACGCGCCACGCGTTTCGAGGAGACCGACATGAGTCTGGGTTCATTCATCCGCAAGCAGTTCATCGACGTCCTGCAATGGACGGAAGACACCGACGGCGTGCTGGCCTGGCGCTATCCGATGGAAGACCAGGAAATCCAGTACGGCGGCAAGCTGACCGTGCGCGAGACGCAGGTCGCGATCTTCGTGAACGAAGGCAAGGTCGCCGACGTGTTCCAGCCGGGGCTGTACACGCTCGAAACGAACACGCTCCCGGTGCTCACGTACCTGAAGAACTGGGACAAACTCTTTCAGTCTCCTTTCAAATCGGACGTCTATTTCTTCAGCACGCGGCTGCAGCTCGGCCGGCGCTGGGGCACCGCGCAGCCGGTGACGATCCGCGATCGCGAATTCGGCTTCGTGCAGGTGCGCGCGTTCGGCATCTACTCGTACCGGATCGTCGATGCGGGCGCGTTCCATCGCGAAGTCAGCGGCACGCGCGCGCAGTACACGGTCGACGATCTCGAACAGCAACTGCGCAACCTGGTCGTCACCGCGATGAGCACGACGTTCGGCTCGGCCGACGTGCCGTTCGTCGACATGGCCGCGAACCAGTCGCTGTTGTCGCAGCGCGTCGCCGAGGCGCTGGTGCCGGTGTTCACGCGCTACGGCCTCGCGCTCGACGCGTTCGCGGTTGAAAGCGTGTCGCTGCCGGCCGAACTGCAGAAGGCGCTCGACCTGCGGATCGGCGCGGGGATGGCCGGCGATCTCGCGCGCGCCACGCAATACCAGACCGCGCAGGCGATTCCGCTCGCCGCGCAGAACCCGGGCGGCATCGCCGGGATCGGCGCGGGGCTTGCCGCGGGGGCGGCGATCGGGCAGGCGATGGCCGGCCAGATGGCGGGTGCCGCGCAACCGGCGCCGGCCGCCCCGCCTGCGCCCGCGCCTGCCGCGGCGCCGGTGGCCGCCGCACCGACTGCCGCGCCGGCGGAAGGCACCGATTACGTGCAGCGGCTCGAACAGTTGAAGGCGCTGTTCGACAAGGGCCTCGTGACCGAAGACGAATATTCGCGCGCGAAGGCCGAGATCCTCGCGAAGCTCACCCGGTAAGCGTCGCGCATGTTCAGTACCTCGTGCCCCCAGTGCGGCGCGCCGGTCGAGTTTCGCTCGGCGGCGGCGGTGATGGCCGTCTGCGCGTTCTGTCGCAGCACGCTGCTCAAGCGCGGCACCGACGTCGAACGCATCGGCGAACTGGCGACGGTGCTCGACGATGCGTCGCCGATCCAGATCGGCACGGCCGGTCGCTACGGCAAGCGTACGTTCACCGTGCTCGGGCGCATCCAGATGACCTACGACGCCGGCGCGTGGAGCGAGTGGTACGTCGTGTTCGACGACGGCACGTTCGGCTGGCTGTCGGATGCGTCGGGCCAGTATGCGATCACGGTGCGCGAGCCCGACGATGCGTCCGGCGGCGCATGGCCTGCGTTCGGCACGCTGGAACCGGGCATGCGGATCGACCATCGCGGCCGCGCGTTTCTCGTGTCGGACGTGCGCACCGCGCGCTGCACGGGCGGCGACGGCGAACTGCCGTTCCGCGTCGATGCCGGATGGGAGGCGCGCGTCGTCGACCTGCGCACCGGCAACGCGTTCGCGACCTACGACTATTCCGACGCCGATGCGAACGGCGGGAGCCCGGCCGTCTATACGGGCGAAGCCCTCGAATTCGACGCGCTCGCCTTCACCGGGCTGCGCGATACCGACCACGATACGCGCGAGAAGCGCGGCGCGGAGATGGTGCCGTTCGCGTGCCCGAGCTGCGGCGCGCCGCTGTCGTATGCGCCGAACGTGGCCGACTACGTGGTGTGCGGCAGTTGCCATGCGGGCGTGCAGTGCACGGCCGAGCAGCAGACCGTGTTCGCGGCGCAGCGCAAGCTCGAAGCGGTGAAGGGGGCGCTGGAGCTCGGCGCGATCGGCACGTTCGACGGCGTGAAGTACACGGTCATCGGGATGATGCGTTGCCGCGTGCCGGGCGACGAAGAGACGTGGGACGAATACCTGCTGCTGAATCCGACGCGCGGGTTCCTGTGGCTCGTGCAGAGCGAAGGGCGCTGGGAGCGCGTGCAGGTGCTCGACCAGTGGCCGACGATCGGCAGCGATGCCGACGTGACCGACGGCGACAAGACCTACCGCCTGCGCGAGGAATACGACTCGGAGGTCGTCTACGTGGTCGGTGCGTTCAACTGGCGCGTGCAGGTCGGCGATCGTACGTCGATCATCGACTACGGCTGGCAGAAGGACAAGCTGACGCGCGAGCGCAGCGACGCGGAGATCGTCTGGTCGCGCGCGCGGCCGCTGTCGGCCAGCACGCTTGCCGAACGCTTCGGCACGCCGGCGCTCGCGACGGCCGCGGCTGCGGCTGCAACCGGCGCCACCGTGACGACGGGCCTGTTCGGCCGGAAGGGCCCGCACAGTTTCGCGCCGCTGCCGCTCGTGTTCAGCGCGCTGCTCGTGATCCTGAACATGGGCTCGCTGTTCTCGTTCAGCGGCCGTTCCGTCTACCTGCTGATCGGCCTGCTGGTACTGTGGCTGCCCGAATGGCTGTGGAAGCGCTTTGCATCGGACGGGGGCAACGCGTGATCCGGTACATCCTCTACGGTATCTACGGCCTGATCGTCGTCACGCTGTTCAGCTGCGCATCGATCGGCGGCAGCGGCTCGGGCGGCAGCGGCTGGGGCAGTTCATCGGCGCGCAGCGGGTACTCGTCGTACGGGTCGCACAAATGACCGCGCGCGACGGGATCACGCCACCGCGCGCGACGTTCGGCTCGCATGTGCTGGCCGACCTGGCCGGCATCGACGTGGCGCTGCTGCGTGACGCCGCCCGGCTCGAGTCGATTCTCACCGAAGCGGCGCAGCAGGCCGGCGCGCGTGTGATCGGCGCGCATTTCCATCATTTCGGCGGCGAACATGGCGTGACGGGCGTCGTGCTGCTCGCCGAATCGCACATCACGATCCACACGTGGCCCGAGCATCGCTTCGCGGCCGTCGACGCGTTCATGTGCGGCGCGGCGCGTGCGGCCGATGCGGTCGATGCGATCGCCGCGGCGCTCGGCACGCAGGCGCAAGTCCGGCAGCAGGTTGCGCGCGGCGGCGCGCCGACGTGAGCGGGCGATTCACTTCCTTTGCCGATAGGCGCAACAGAATCCGGTGTGCCGCGTTGCTCGGCTGGGCGCTGCTTGCCGCCAACGCGGCCGACGCTGCCGCCGATGTACCGCCGAAGCCGCCGGGGCCGGTCGTGATGGTGCACTTCGATTACTACGAGAAGGACAAGGCGCGCCTTCATGCGCTGGAGCAACGGCTGGATCGTGCGGTGAAACAGGCCGGGGCCGGCGAGTTGGGCGAGACCGAATTGCATCGCGATGGCAACGACGGCTATCTATACTTTTACGGTGCAAGCGCCGACCGCCTGTACGCGATCGCGCGCCCGATACTGAAATCGTCAGGATGGCTGACGGGTACGGAGGTCACGTTGCGCCGCGAGGCGGGGGCGGAAACGTTCCCGTTGCGCGGGGACGGCGCACGTTAGCGCGGATGCGGGTCGAACGGCGCGGCTGGAGGAGCGGCCGTTGCGGATCGCGCCATGCAGTGCGTTTTTACGCTTGCGGGTGTCGGCGACAGGCTGCCGAGGCTTCGTTGCGATGACGCATCGCACGTCGATTCATGCCCGGGCGATTGCACGTCACGACGTTCCCGCTAACGCTCGAACCGGAACGACGACACGCTGTGCATCGTCGCGTCGTCGGTGCCGACGATACCCTGGGTATTCGCGACGGCCGCGCGCTTGCCGTTGCTCAGCACGGCCCAGTAGCATTCGCCGCCGGCCGCGTGGAAGCCGGTTTCCGGATCGCTGATGCCGCACGTGATCGTCGCGCGCATGCCGCGCCAGCCGGCGCCGGAGAAGCGTTCGACCGCTTGCGGCGTGCCGCGACCATACGTCGACATCCATTTGCCGTCGTCCTGCCGCTCGAAGCCGGCTTCCTTTTCCGCAACGGGTTCGAGCGCGCCATCGACGATCTCGAACGCAATGAAATAGCTGCTGTTCGTCATGTTGCGGCCGACGATCGCGACGCACCGGTCGCCGCCGATTTCCGGGCACGGCTTCTTGATCTGGCGGTTCCCGAGGTACTCGAACGAGATGCCGAGCACCGGGTCGCGATAGGTTTTCCAGCCCGCGTGCTTCACCTGCTTCAGCGCTGCCGTACGGTCGCGGTAAGCGGTGGCGATGCAGGCTGCATCGGCGCACGCATCGCGTTGCGCGAGCCATGCGCGTTGCGATCGGATGACGGCCTGCTGGTCGGCTGCGATGTCGATCGCGCCGTAGTAGGCGCTTGCCAATGTGCTGTCGGCCGACACGAGCGCCTTGTCGCTGCAGATCAGGCGCTCGGTGCGCGTCTTTGCGCGCGTGCAGTCGATGCTGTCGGCGTGGGCCGATAGCGAGAGGCCGATGGCGGCCAGCGTGAGACCCAGGCGAATACCAAACACGGATCGCTCCTCATCGGGTTGGAATGGCGGCTGTCACGCCGCCGTCACGTGATGCAGCGGCGCACGTGGTTCGTTAAGCCTCGAACCCCTGCGCCGTGCAGCGAGATACGGCGAGGTGAAATCAGCGATTGATCTGATCCGCCGAGATCAGCTCGGCCACCAGCACCTGCGCGGGCCCTTGCAGGTAATACTCTTGCTCGAGCGGCTCACGCAGCTTCATGAACGTTTCCGCGCCGATCTGCATCGTTTCGCCTGCGTGCATGCGCGCGCCGCTTTCCAGCAGGTAGTGCATCACGTTGTTGAAGATGCCCGAATAGCGTTCGCCTTCATGATGGCCTTCCGCGAGCGCGGCGAAATCGGGCAGGCCGAACACGTCGGCGCCATAGGTGCGCATCCACACGCCGTTGACGCCTTCGACTTCGTATTTCACGAAGCCGCAGAAGAACAGGTTCAGCGGGATGTCCCGCAGCACTTCGAGGCTTTCCGCGCCGAGTTCCTTCGCATTGAAGACGCCGGCCGGCAGCGACGTGTGCGCGTGCTCGTTCAGCACCGCGAGGCCGTTTTGTTCGGCGAGCGCGCCGGCGACGGCCGCCAGCGCGACATACTGGTCGAGCGGATTGGCTTCGTGCCCGGCGTAGTAGAGGATCACGTGGCTGCGGCTCGCGCGCACTTGCTGCTTCAGGTCCTGCCCGTAGTGGGCCGGCGCGACACACGCTTCCAGGGCCTCGGACGGATAGGGTGCGTCGAAGCCGACGAGCCGGACGACGTGGTTGCCCCAGCCGGCGAGCCCGAATACCTGCGCGAGCGTCGGCTCGGTCTCGACGCGCGCCTGCTTCATGCTCGGGTGGTACGCGCGCAGCGCGGCCGTCAGCGCGGCGATATCGACCTGCAGCGGGCCGTCGAAGACGACCGTCACGCTCAGCGGGTTCTCGACGTCGGGTGCCGCGACCAGCGCGACGGGGTTGTCGGGTTCTTCCTTGCGGCCAAAGAATCGGGATATCAGGCTCATTGGAGTAGGTTCGTGTCGAAGCCGTTGCAGGGAGCGGTGCCCCGTTCTCTCGGTCGGGGCGCGCCGTCGGGGTGACGGCCGCCCGTAGTTTCCCCGGGTTCGGCGAATCTGGCAAATGCGCGGTGCATGCCGGAGCGGCGCGGCAATGGCGCGTTCGGACGCATTAGATGGGAAGTGGCGCGGACGAGCCGGGCCGTACGGCCCGAGCTCGCCGGTCAGTGCGGCAGCGCTTCGGCTTCGGCCCAGCGCTTGAACGAATCGAGACGCCGGCGCGTCTGCACGAGGTAGAACGCGCCGATCAGCGGTTCGAGCAGCCAGCGTAGCCAGGCCGGCTGGGCGCGGAAGTGGTACGTGAATTTCACGTCGGTCGTGCCGGGCGTGTGCTCGGTGAAGTTCCAGCTGCCGCTGAAGCGCTCGAGCACTTTCGGCCCGTCGACCATTTCGACGGCGGCGACCTGCGGCGGACGGTACGAGATGTAGCGCGATACCATCGTTGCGCCCGACTGGCTGCGGCAGAACGCATCGACGCCGACGTCGGCCGTCATGCCGTCGAGCAGGTAGGCGTCGGTGAGGAAGCTGTCCCACACGAGCCGACGCGCGTAATCCTGCGACCACGTGAAGAGGCGTCTGCGATCGACGCCGACGGTGCGGCTGACTGAGATCCTCATGATGGCGGGCGCCCTGGCGCGGATTAGGATGAAATCGAGTGTAACCCGCCAATAACGCGCGTTTCGTCAGACTTCGTCAAGTCGAGGAGGGGCTCGAACGGGCTCGATTGACGCACCTCGGGATTTCCCCTAGGATTCGTTTCAACCCTTCGGGAAAGACCCGAAGCGTTTCAATCTCTTGAGGGAGCCTCATGAGTACGCAACAGAACCGGCGCTTCGACGCGCTCGTTTTCATTGGTCGTTTCCAGCCTCCGCATCGTGGTCACCTGAACGTGCTGAAGTCGGCACTGAGCCGGGCCGAGCGCGTGTGCGTGCTGATCGGATCGACCGACAAGCCCCGCACCATCAAAGATCCGTTCTCGTTCGACGAGCGCCGCCAGATGCTGGCTTCGCTGTTCGACGCGTCCGAGCGCGACCGCGTCACGATCGCGCCGTTGCAGGATTCGACCTACAACGACGGCGACTGGGTGCGCTGGGTGCAGGACGCCGTCGCGTCCGCGCTCGGCGACATCGCGCAGCGCAAGGTCGGGCTGATCGGCCACGAGAAGGACGCCACGTCGTATTACCTGCGGATGTTCCCGCAATGGGAGCTCGTCGACGTCGATGCGACCGAAGACATTTCCGCCACCGAGATCCGCGACCAGTATTTCGCCGAACGCACCAACAGCTTCGTGCAGTGGGCCGTGCCGGAACCCGTGTTCGGCTGGCTCGAGCGTTTCCGCACGCAGCCGGAATTCGCGCAGCTGAAGTCGGAGGCCGAATTCATCGCCGGGTATCGCAAGGCGTGGGCGGCGGCCCCGTATCCCGTCACGTTCGTGACGGTCGACGCGGTGGTCGTGCATTCGGGCCATATCCTGCTCGTGCGCCGCCGCAGCGAGCCGGGCCGCGGCCTGTGGGCGCTGCCGGGCGGGTTCGTGAATCAGGACGAGCGGCTCGACGCCGCTTGTATCCGCGAGCTGCGCGAGGAAACCGGCCTGAAGCTGCCGGAGCCCGTGCTGCGCGGCTCGATCAAGGATCGCCAGGTATTCGATCACCCGACGCGCTCGCTGCGCGGCCGCACGATTACGCATGCGTGCCTGTTCAACTTCCCGACCGGCGAGCTGCCGCGCGTGAAGGGCAGCGACGACGCCGACAAGGCGCGCTGGGTGCCGCTCAACGAATTCGCGCAGATGCGCAACGTGATGTTCGAGGATCACTTCGACATCGCGTATCACTTCCTGGGGAAGCTGTGATCCGCTGATTCCCCGCATTCCGTCCGCCGCGACAGACGCGGCGGCACTTCAACGGCCTAGAGGAGCTCTAGCCATGCAAAACGATCTCGGCGGCTTTGCCGCGGTTCTCGCCAATCCGATCCTCAACACGGATTCGTACAAGGCTTCCCACTTCCTGCAATATCCGCCCGACGCGTCGGCGATGTTCTCGTACGTCGAATCGCGCGGTGGCCGCTACGACCGCACGGTGTTCTTCGGCCTGCAGATGCTGCTGAAGGAATATCTGTGCAAGCCGATCACGCACGCGATGATCGACGAGGCGCGCGATTTCTTCACGGTGCATGGCGAGCCGTTCAACGAGGCAGGCTGGCGCTATATCGTCGAACGCTACGACGGCTACCTGCCGGTGAAGATCCGCGCGGTGCCCGAGGGCTCGGTCGTGCCGGTGCACAACGTGCTGATGACGGTCGAATGCGACGACCCGCAGGTGTTCTGGCTCGCGTCGTATCTCGAGACGATGCTGCTGCGCGTGTGGTATCCGGTGACGGTTGCGACGCGAAGCTGGCACCTGCGGCAGACGATCCGCCGCTTCCTGGAAAAGACCGACGACGATCTCGCGCAACTGCCGTTCAAGCTGCACGACTTCGGCGCACGCGGCGTGTCGAGCGCGGAGTCGGCCGCGATCGGCGGTGCCGCGCATCTCGTCAACTTCATGGGTTCGGATACGGTGCTCGGCGTGCTGGCCGCGAACCGCTTCTATCGGGAGCCGATGGCCGCGTACTCGGTGCCGGCGGCCGAGCACAGCACGATCACGTCGTGGGGCCGCGAACACGAAGCCGATGCGTACCGGAACATGATTCGCCGCTTTGGTCTGCCCGGCGCGATCGTGTCGGTCGTGTCGGACTCCTATGATCTGTTCGCCGCGCTCGATCTGTGGGGCGGCGAGCTTCGGCAGGCCGTGCTCGATTCCGGCGCGACGCTGGTCGTGCGGCCCGATTCGGGCGACCCGGTGGCGATCGTGCTGCAGACCGTGCGTGCGCTCGACGCATCGTTCGGCTCGACCGTGAACGGCAAGGGGCGGCGCGTGCTGAATCGCGTGCGCGTGATTCAGGGCGACGGTGTCGACGAACTGTCGATCGACGCGATTCTGTCCGCGCTCGACGACGCGGGTTATGCGGCCGGCAACGTCGTGTTCGGCATGGGCGGCGGGCTGCTGCAGCAGGTGAACCGCGATACGCAGCGCTTTGCGATGAAGTGCTCGGCGATCCGGCGCGGCGACGTGTGGCACGACGTCTGCAAGGATCCGGTCACCGATCAGGGCAAGCGCTCGAAGAAGGGGCGGCTCACGCTGCTGCGCAGTTTCCGCACCGGTGAGTATCGGACGACGACGCTGCCTGCCGCGTGGGACGACCGGATGCTGGAAGGCGAGTGGGAGGACGCGCTGGAGACGGTGTTCGATACGGGGCGCCTGCTCGTCGATACGTCGTTTGCGCAAGTGCGGGCGAGGGCGCACGCGGGGGAGGTGTGAGGCAGGCGGCGGGGCGGCGTGAGAGGCTCGGGTCACGCCGTCGCCGACGCGATGCGATCGCGATGTCGTTTGGCTGCGGACTACCTTAGTGAAGGGCTCTGGATGTCGGCGTGGTATGCGGATCACCGCACAGGCGCCGACATCCATCGTTGCAAAGCGGCACCAGTGTCAGTCCGATCTGAAGATAACCTTCGTAACCGGCGCTGTCTTTCGGATACGGTTTCGAGATGATGTGGGTATCAGACCAGATGTTCTCGTTCTTGACGCCGAGTTGTGTCAGGTATTCCTTCAGATTCGCCGCTCGTCGTAACGCGAGCGCTTGTGGATTGACTTCCCCGATGTAGGCGCCGGCAGTGACGATGCCACGAATCTCTGCATCCGGCCATTGACGCGCGCGAATGACCATCTCCGCAATTTTGACGCGATCCTCGTTAGGGATCGCGTCGGAATTGAGCGGGACGCTGTCAAGCATGTCTTCCGAAACGGTACAAGCCGTGGATGAAATCGAAAACGAGAGGCAGGACCAGACCGCGATGCTGATCACACGTGCAAGAAATTTCACCACAGAATCCTGTCGTCGAAAAATGAAATGGAGCAGGCAATGCTGTCTGCATTGTCGATCGCTACATCCGGACGCGGCTGAGCCCAGTAATTCAGGCCGGCGCCGAACCCATAGATTTCGTCTTCCGAGTTGAATGTGTCGACGTAGTGCGTGCATTCGTGAATCAGGACTTTCAGTTTGAAGTTGGTAGAAAGCCGGGCATCGGGAAGTGCGCAGAAGTTTGGGTAATCTGGTGTCGAGTCTTCGACGGACTATGTCATCTGATCGGCCGAACCAAGTCTGGACGCGGCGCTGTTCTTCCTGATCCCAAGCGGCGAGGCCATGAATTCGCTCGCGAATCAGGACAATTTCAGCGTCGCGCAGCCGAGCAATCAGGCGCCTGAATGTTTTGTTCGACATGTTTTCGCAGATTTGCGCCATGTCGAGTTCGATGGTGTGAGTGGATCCCGGTGTGGTGTTTGTATAGGTGGTTCCGCCGCATATCCATTCGTCGCATTCTTCGTGGTGCGTAGCGTCGCGTGAATCGAAGTTCTCGCTCATTGATTCGATAGTTATCCGGAAGAGGAGGAAAACTATCGACTGACGGAGGCATGCTCGTCTATTGGTCGTGTACGATTTGCGAAACGAGGTATCCCGAACGACATGCTCTATCGGATGTCGGCCTGCTTGGCTGCAGATGCCGAAGGCAGATTACCGATTCATTCCGTAGTTGTCCGCCCGATTGCCGGGCTTCATCATTCTCCAGCATGGATACGGTGGCTCGCGCGCATCCGCACGCCGCCACGCGGCTCCGTCCAGATCCTGAGCCCGGCGCGCGTGACGCGCCGGAGCGTTTCGCCCATCGCGTCCGCGAGGCGCGCACGCAGGCTGTCGACGTGGCGCCGGTACGTGCCGTCGACGAGCAACCGGTGGACGACGTTCGCGCCGATCTGCGCATGGCCGAACGACGTCGTGAGCTTCAGGTCGACGAGCACCTCGATCCATTCCGGGCGCGCGGCAACTGGCCGAGCGTTCGCGTGTTGCATCGCCTAACGGGAGATCGTCGTGCTTGGCCGCATACCCGTGCGTTCCGACGCGGGTAGCCCCGTGCGCGTACGCATCGCGTCGGCGACCGCGTCGCGTACGCAGGCCGCTGCGATTTCCGACGCACGGGTACGCGCCGCGCGCACAAGCCGGGCGATCACCAGCGGCTGGATCACCGTCGATTCCCGGATCGGACACTCGACGACGAGCGGCGAGCGCGTGACCGCCGGACTCTGCGTGATCAGCAGCGACACGCCGAGCCCACTCGCGACCATCGCCCGCACGAGTTCGATCGACACGGCGCGATAGCGGACGTTCGGCGACAAGCCGCATTGCCAGAACGGCGCCATCAGGAAGTCGCGGCTGTGCGGCAGGTCGATCAGGATGAATGGATGCTTGGCGAGATCGTGCAACGAAATCGCACGCTTGCGCTTCGCGAGCGCGGACCCGGCCGGTACGAGCGCATAGGGCCGTAGTTCGGCAAGGCATTCGCGCTCGATGTCTTCGGGCAAGCCTACGTCGTACATCAGTGCGAAGTCGATCTGCTGCTTGTGCAGTGCCATGTCGAGCTGCGCGAGATCGCCTTCGACAAAACGGATGTCCAGCCGTGGATGACGCTGCTGCGCGAGTTCCAGCACGCGCGGCAAATAGACCGGCGCAATCGTGCTGAATACGCCGATTTGCACGACGCCGCCCGGTTCGTCGCCCGCGTCGTCGGTTGCGAACGCCGACGCCGATGCCAGCAACTGACGTGCCTCCGCGAGCTTGCGCTCGCCGAAGTGCGTGAGCGTCATTCGCGTGCCCGCGCCGCGCGTGAACAGCGGGTCATCGAATAGCGCTTCGAGCTCGCGGATCGCCACCGAGATCGACGGTTGCGACACGTTCAGCGCGACCGCGGCCGCGGTCGTGCTGCCCGCTTCCGCGGCCGCGACGAAATAGCGAAGCAGTCTCAGCGACAGAGCCATGTCGAACCCATACGAAAATCTTATAGGAGTTAATTTATTCCGATATTTTATCTGATTGCCACACTCGAACAGAATCACCGCATCGGCCTACTCGGCCCGACCTTCAGGAGAGAGATGCCGTGACTGTGTCCAGGCTGCCGCTCGACGGCATACGTGTGATCGATTTTTCCCGGGTGCTCGCGGGGCCGCTGTGTTCGGCGCTGCTCGGCGACCTCGGCGCCGACGTGATCAAGATCGAGCCGCCCGCCGGCGACGACTATCGTGCGATCGGTCCGTTCGCGAATGGCGAGAGCGGGTTGTTCGCTGCGATGAACCGCAACAAGCGCAGTGTCGTGATCGACCTGAAGACCGCCGACGGGCAGGCGCTGGCGCAATCGCTGTGTGCGCAGGCGGACGTCGTCGTCGAGAATTTCCGCCCGGGCGTGGCCGATCGCCTCGGGATCGGCTATGCGGCGCTGTCGGCGCGCAATCGGGCACTGATCTACGCGAGCGTATCGGGATTCGGGCAGACCGGCCCGGAGTCGCACCGGCCCGCGTACGACATCATCCTTCAGGCGATGTGCGGCCTGATGGACGCGACCGGTTCACCGGACGGCGACCCGACGATGGTGGGCGATTCGGTGTCCGATGTGGTCAGCGGGATCTTCGCGTCGTGGGGCGTGCTGGCCGCACTCGTCGCACGCGATCGCACCGGCGAGGGCTCGCACGTCGATGTGTCGATGTTCGATGCGACGATGAATCTGACAGCAGCGCTGGTTGCACGCTATGCGACCACCGGCGTCGCGCAACCGCGCGTCGGCAATCGCCATCCGACGTCCGCGCCGTTTGGCGCGTATCGCGCGGCGGACGGTCATTTCGTCGTCGCGGTGCTCAACAACAAGCTGTTCAGCCTGCTTGCCGACACGATCGGCCATCCGGCGCTGGTCGACGATCCGCGGTTCGCGTCCGATGCGTCGCGTTGCGAGCACGAGGCTGCGTTGCGCGCCTGTATCGAACAGTGGGCCGCAACGCGTTCGGTCGCGGACGTCAACGCGTCGCTGAGCGCAGCGGGCATTCCGGTCGCACCGATCCGGAGCGTGCGGCAGGCGCTCGAAAGCGAACAGGCCCGCGTGCGGCGCCTGCTCGTCGAAACGACCGCGGCCGACGGCTCGACGATCCGGCTGCCCGTGCAGCCGCTGAAGTTTTCCGCGTATCCCGGCACGCGCACGACGCGCGCACCGCAACTCGGCGAGCACACACGCGAGGTGCTTGAGCGCATGCTCGGCCTCGACGACGCGGCGATTGCCGCGCTCGCGAAGGCCAGCGTGGTCCACGCGGCCGCCGACGCGGTCGATGCCAGTGCGGCGGTGACGCTCCATCAAACCAAAACCCGTCAGGAGATGAACGATGCTTAAACGACTGGGCGTGAGCGACGCCGACCTCGAAATCGCCGATGCGATTCGCCGTTTCGCACAGGCCGAACTCGCGCCGCATGCGGCGCAGGTCGATCGCGACGAAACCTCGACGACGTGCTACGTGCCGGCGCTGGCCGAACTCGGCGTGATGGGCATGAACCTGCCGGAGCGCTGGGGCGGAATCGGGGCATCGCCGGCCGCGATCATCCTCGCGCTGGCCGAGATCGCGAACGCATGCGCAGCGACGTCGTCGATGATCGGCGCGCACTATCTGGCGACCGATTCGGTGCTGATCGGCGGCGACGACGCATTGCGTGCGCGCTACCTGCCGGACGCTGCGACCGGCGCCAAGCTCGGCGCGTTCGCTCTGACCGAGCCGCAGGCCGGCTCCCATCCGGCGGGGATGACCACGCAGGCGGTGCGCGACGGCGACCGCTACCGTCTTCGTGGGGTGAAGCACTTCATCTCGAATGCGGACGCCGCGCAATTCATCGTCGTCTACGCGAAAACTGCGCCCGAACTCGGGACGCGCGGGATCAGCGCATTCGTCGTCGATCGCGATACGCCGGGCGTGTCGGTGTCGTCGCCGGAGAAGCTGATGGGCATCCACGGCGCGCCCGCGCACGAAGTCGCATTCGATTGTGTCGTGCCGGCGTCGAACCGGCTCGGTGAAGAGGGTAGCGGCTTTCGCACCGCGATGAAGGTGCTCGACAACAGCCGCCTCGACGTCGCGGCGACGAGCCTCGGGATCGCGGAAGCGGCGCTGGGCGATGCGATCGACTGGGCGAAGCAGCGCCACGTCGGTGGCGAACCACTCGCAAGCAAGCAGGGGCTGCAGTGGCGTTTCGCCGACATGAAGACGCAGCTCGAAGCCGCCTGGCTGCTGACGCTGCAGGCCGCTGCGCGGCGCGCGGCCGGCGAGCCGTTTACCGACATGGCATCGATGGCGAAGCTGTATGCGTCGGAGATGGTCGCGTTCGTGACGGACGCCGCATTGCAGATCCACGGCGGCTACGGCTTCACGCGGGAAATGCGGATCGAGCGCCTCATGCGTGATGCACGGATCCTGCGGATTTACGAAGGCTCGTCGGAGATCCAGCGCACGGTCATTGCACGCACGATGCTTGCATGACGGTGGTTGAAACCGGACTGGGGAACGAATGATGAAGATACTGGTGCCAGTGAAAAGAGTGGTCGATTACAACGTGAAGGTCCGCGTGAAGTCGGACAACACGGGTGTCGACATCGCGAACGTGAAGATGTCGATGAACCCGTTCGACGAAATCGCGGTTGAAGAAGCCGTGCGCCTGAAGGAAGCGGGCGTGGCGACCGAAGTGATCGCCGTATCGGTAGGCGTCGCGCAAGCGCAGGAAACGCTGCGTACGGCGCTGGCGATCGGCGCGGATCGCGCGATCCTCGTCGAGTCGAACGACAGCGTCGAGCCGCTGGGCGTCGCGAAGATCCTGAAGGCGCTGGTCGACAAGGAACAGCCGCAACTGGTGATCCTCGGCAAGCAGGCAATCGACGACGATTCGAACCAGACGGGCCAGATGCTGGCTGCGCTGGCAGGCCTCCCGCAAGCGACGTTCGCATCGAAAGTCACGGTGGCTGACGGTAAAGCAACGGTTGCACGCGAAGTCGATGGCGGTGCGGAAACGCTGTCGCTGACGCTGCCGGCCGTGATCACGACCGACCTGCGCCTGAACGAGCCGCGTTACGTGACGCTGCCGAACATCATGAAGGCGAAGAAGAAGCCGCTGGAAACCGTGAAGCCGGAAGACCTGGGTGTCGACGTCGCGCCGCGTCTGAAGACGCTGAAGGTGGTCGAGCCGCCGAAGCGCGCGGCCGGCGTGAAGGTGCCGGACGTGAAGACGCTGGTCGAGAAGCTGAAGACCGAAGCCAAGGTGCTGTAAGAGGGAGCGGAAAGAAATGACGATTCTGGTGATTGCAGAACACGATAACGCGTCGATCAAGGCCGCGACGCTGAACACGGTGGCGGCGGCAGCGAAGATCGGCGGCGACATTCACGTGCTGGTCGCGGGCCACAATGCGCAAGCGGCCGCGGATGCAGCAGCGAAGATCGCTGGTGTGTCGAAGGTACTCCTGGCCGACGCGCCGCAACTCGAAGCGGGCCTCGCGGAAAACGTCGAAGCGACCGCGCTGAACATCGCGAAGGATTACTCGCACATCCTCGCGCCGGCGACGGCCTACGGCAAGAACATCGCGCCGCGCATCGCCGCGAAGCTGGACGTCGCGCAGATCTCGGACATCACGGCAGTCGATTCGGCCGACACGTTCGAGCGCCCGATCTACGCGGGCAACGCGATCGCGACGGTGCAGTCGAGCGATCCGATCAAGGTCATCACGGTGCGTGCAACGGGTTTCGATCCGGTGGCAGCGGAAGGCGGCAGCGCATCGGTCGAGAAGATCGAAGCGGCAGCTGATGCAGGCAAGTCGCAGTTCGTGAGCCGTGAAGTGACGAAGCTGGACCGTCCGGAACTGACGAGCGCAAGCATCATCGTGTCGGGCGGCCGCGGTCTGGGCAGCGGCGAGAACTACACGAAGGTGCTGGAGCCGCTGGCGGACAAGCTGTCGGCAGCACTGGGCGCATCGCGCGCGGCAGTCGACGCGGGCTACGTGCCGAACGACTATCAAGTCGGCCAGACCGGCAAGATCGTTGCGCCGCAGCTGTACATCGCGGTCGGCATCTCCGGTGCGATCCAGCACCTGGCCGGCATGAAGGATTCGAAGGTGATCGTCGCGATCAACAAGGATCCCGAAGCGCCGATCTTCAGCGTGGCCGACTACGGTCTCGTCGGCGATCTGCACGAGCTGGTTCCGGCGCTGACCGTGTCGATCTGATTTCCCCCCAATCCGTCAGGATCGCCTGATCCTGCGCGCACCGTCTTCCCGTTGGGTCGGCGCGCGAACCCT
The DNA here is from genome assembly GCF_002223055.1 of Burkholderia sp. HI2500. Lineage (NCBI taxonomy): Bacteria > Pseudomonadati > Pseudomonadota > Betaproteobacteria > Burkholderiales > Burkholderiaceae > Burkholderia > Burkholderia sp. HI2500. The sequence continues at coordinate 502,933 of NZ_NKFL01000006.1, forward strand.
GCACAGGACCTTTCCGGCTTCGCCGGCCGGTCGCCGTCGACGCACACCCGGGTGCGTTTGCGCGACCGGCTGGAACAGCTCCAGGGTCCGAGCGATTCCCAAGCGCAGTTTTCCACCGGTCAGGAGCCGAGCATGGAACGTACCGCTTCACCCGTCGCCCATTCATCGCTGATCGAGCGCCGCTCGATCGACTACATTCCCGAAGCCGAGCGCCACGGCAATCTCTTCAGTCAGTTCACCTTGTGGTTCGGCGCGAACCTGCAGGTCACGGCGGTTGTCGTCGGCGCGCTCGCGGTGGTGCTGGGCGGTGACGTGTTCTGGTCGCTGATCGGCCTGCTGGCGGGGCAGATGCTCGGTGGAGCGGTGATGGCGCTGCATGGCGCGCAAGGGCCGCAGCTCGGGTTGCCGCAAATGATCTCGAGCCGCGTGCAGTTCGGCGTGTACGGCGCGATCGTGCCGCTCGTGCTCGTCTGCGTGATGTATGTCGGATTCTCGGCGGGCGGTACGGTGCTGGCCGGACAGGCGATCTCGGAATTGCTGAGCGTCGACCATGCCACGGCGATTCTGATTTTCTCGGCGCTCATCGTCCTGCTCACGGGCCTAGGCTATCGCACGATTCATGCGATGGGCCGCGTCTCGAGTATCGTCGGCACCCTCGCGTTCCTGTACCTGTTCGCGAGCCTGTTGCACGGGCATGCGTTCAGCGTGCTGCTCGCGAATCGTCATTTCACGCTCGCGTCGTTTCTGCTCGCGGTGTCATTGTCCGCGTCGTGGCAGATCGCTTATGGCCCGTATGTCGCCGACTATTCCCGCTACCTGCCGAAGTCGACGTCGCCCAGGAAGACCTTTCTCGCGGTGTTCGCCGGTACCGTGATCGGCGCGCAGGTGTCGATGACGTTCGGCGTGCTGGCCGCCGCGCTCGCCGGCGATCGCTTTTCGGGGCACGAGGTCGCGTTCATTGTCGGCCTCGGCGCGACAGGCGCGATCGCCGCCGTGCTCTATCTGACGATCGCGCTGGGCAAGCTGACGATCACGACGCTCAATGCGTACGGCAGTGTCATGTCGGTTGCGGCGATCCTGACCGGATTCGGCGGCCGGCGCGAGATTTCACCGCGCACGCGCATCGTGTTCGTTTTGCTGACCGTCGCCGCATCGAGCGGCATCGCGCTCGCCGGACAGCACGATTTCCTGAAGGCGTTTTCGTCGTTTCTGCTGTTCCTGCTCGTGTTCTTCACGCCGTGGAGCGCGATCAACCTCATCGACTACTACTGCGTCACGCGCGGACGCTACGACGTGTCGGCGCTGTTCGATCCCGACGGCCGGTACGGGCGCTGGAACGTCGCGGGCATCGTGGTCTATGCACTCGGCGTGCTCGTGCAGATGCCGTTCGTCGCGACCGGGTTCTATACCGGGCCGTGGGTCGATGCGCTTGGCGGCGTGGACGTGTCGTGGATCGTCGGGATCGTCGTGCCGGGCCTGCTGTACTACATCGTGTCGCGCGGATCGACGGCGAACGTACCGGATCGACCGATCGCGCCGCGATCGGCCGGCGACGCCGAGTGACGCGACGTTCACGCGCGGGCAGACTCCGTGGGCCGCGCACCGCTGTCGTGCGGTGCCACCCGCACCGCCTCCATCGCCCGCGCCAGCGCATCGAACACCGCCGGTCCCTTGCAACGCGACACGTTGAAGCGCAGGTACGACGTTGCATTGTGCGAAGCGCTGAACACGTTACCGGGCGCGAGCACCACGTCGTGGTCCAGCGCATGGCGCGCGACGCGTGCGGCGTCGAGCCCGTCGGGCAACTCCGCCCACACGAACAGGCCGCCGCGCGGCTCCGTCCAGGTCCTGAGCCCGGCGCGCGTGACGCGCCGGAGCGTTTCGCCCATCGCGTCCGCGAGGCGCGCGCGCAGGCTGTCGACGTGGCGCCGGTACGTGCCGTCGACGAGCAGCCGGTGGACGACGTTCGCGCCGATCTGCGCATGGCCGAACGACGTCGCGAGCTTCAGGTCGACGAGCGCCTCGATCCATTCCGGGCGCGCGGCGACGTAGCCGCAGCGGATCGCGGCCGACAGCGTCTTCGAGAAGCTGCCGATCGACACGACCCGCGACAGCCCGTCGAAGGCCGCGAGGCGCGGTGCAGGCGTGCTCTCGAAATCCGCGAAGATGTCGTCCTCGACGATCAGCAGGCCGTGCTCGGCCGCGAGCGTCAGCAGCCGGTGCGCGACGGGCGCCGCGAGCGTTGCGCCGGTCGGGTTGTGCAGCGCGGAGTTGGTGATATACAGGCGCGGCCGGTGTTCGGCGAGCACCTGCTCGAAGCGCGCGAGATCGGGGCCGTTCGGCGTGTACGGGACGCTGACGATCCGCGCACGGTGCGCGCGCAGCAGCGCCTGGAAGTTGAAGTAGCACGGATCGTCGAGCACGACCGTGTCACCCGGCTCCAGCAGCAGCCGGCAGACGAGATCGAGCGCGTGCGAGCCGCCGTCGGTCAGCATGATCTGCGTGGGTTCGGCCTGGACGCCGTGCTGCGCAAGTCGCCAGGCGAGCTGCTGGCGCATCGCGGGCAGGCCGAGCGGTGTCGCATAGTCGGTCAGCGCGTCGGCTTCGTCGCGCGACGCGGCGCGCAGCGCGCGGCGCAGGCTCTCGTCGGGCAGCCACGACGGCGGCAGCCATCCGCAACCGGGCTTCACGGACGTCGGCGCCGCTTCGAGCGACTGGCGCGACAGCCACAGCGGATCGAGCCCGCGATCGAGCTGCGGGCCGAGATCGGCGAGCGCGAGCGGCGGCGCATGCCCCGACACATAGAAACCCGAGCCGCGCCGCGCGACCAGCACGCCTTCGCTCGCGAGCCGCTCGTACGCATCGACGACGGTCGATTTCGACACGCCCAGCGCGTCCGCCATCATCCGGATCGACGGCACGCGCGCGCCGGGCACCAGCGCGCGGCTCGCGATGCGTGCACGCAACGTATCCATCACGGTTTCCACCCGCGTGCGCGACGGGGTGGGTGGAACGGGAAGCGGGGCGGCCTGGCTCATGGCGAAGAATGAACTGTACGGCCGGTTGTCCAGTACAGTTTGTCCGAATTGTATTGGTCTGTAGCTTACGCGCTTTTCGCGGGCGGCGGATCATCGGTCATCCACTTTCCCCGTTCAGGATTTCCCGTGCAAAAGACGACCGACGGATGGCTCAGCGGCCTGCTGGGCGTGATCATCTTCAGTGGCTCGCTGCCCGCGACACGTATCGCGGTGCAGGGGCTCGATCCGCTGTTCCTCACCTTTGTGCGCGCGACGATCGCCGGCGCGCTCGGCCTGCTGCTGCTCGTCGGGCTGAAGCAGCGGCGCCCGACACGTGCCGAGGCGGTGTCGCTCGCCATCGTCGCGCTCGGGGTCGTGATCGGCTTTCCGTTGCTGACGGCGCTTGCGCTGAAGCACGTGACATCGGCGCACGCGATCGTGTTCGTCGGGTTGCTGCCGCTCGCGACCGCGCTGTTCGGCGTGTGGCGCGGCGGCGAACGGCCGCGGCTGCCGTTCTGGATCTTCTCGATCATCGGCAGCGGCGCGGTGGCCGCGTTTGCGTTGCGCAACGGCGGCCAGGCGTCGGTGGTCGGCGATGCGCTGATGCTGGCCGCGATCGTCGCGTGCGGGCTGGGCTACGCGGAAGGCGCCCGCCTGTCGCGCGAGCTCGGCGGCTGGCAGGTGATCTCGTGGGCGCTCGTGCTGTCGCTGCCGCTGATGCTGCCGCTCACGTGGTTCACCTGGCCGGTGTCGTTCGACGGGGTCGATGCTGCCGCGCTGTGGGGGCTTGCATACGTGTCGCTGTTCAGCATGCTGATCGGCTTCGTGTTCTGGTATCGCGGGCTCGCGCTCGGCGGGATCGCGGGCGTCGGTCAGTTGCAGCTGCTGCAGCCGTTCTTCGGCCTGCTGCTGGCGGCCGGCTTGCTGCACGAGACGGTGCCGCCGTCGATGGTCGCGGTGACGGTCGTCGTGGTCGGCTGCGTGGCGGGCGCGAAATACTTCTCGAAAATGGCGCCCGTGCGGCGCGCGGGCTGACGTACAAGCCTGAACCGATGCGCGGGCGCGACCGGTCGAAGGTCGCGTCCGCGCGCACTCAAGCGTCCGGCGTGCACACGCGCAAGCGGTGGCCGTCCGGGTCTAGCGCGACGAACGTCAGGCCGAACACGGCCGTCATCGGCGCTTGCTCGAACGGCACGCCGAGCGATTGCCATGCGTCGTACAGGCGCCTGACTTCGCGGTCGTCGTCGACCATGAACGCTAGTTCCGACCGGTGGCCGGCGCCGCCCGACACGAAATCGCGCGCACTGGTCGACCACAGGCCCAGGTGCAGCCCGTTGTCGAACGTGAACGCAGCATAGGTGGGAAACGCGGCGACCGGCGCGCGCCCGAACAGGCGCTCGTAGAACTGCGCGCTACGCGCCGGGTCCTCGACATACAGAAGAACGAGATTCGGGGAAGTCATGCGGAGCCATCCAGGGTTCGATTAAGATGCGTGTCATTCTATGAACGGATGCTGTCAGAAAGTGGCAGCATGGAACAATGACGCGTGCCGAACGATTGCTCTCGCTGCTGCAGGTGCTGCGGCGCCACCGCCGCCCGGTGAGCGGCCGCGTGCTGGCCGGGGAGCTCGGCATCAGCCTCCGTACGGTCTATCGCGATATCGCGTCGCTGCAGGCACAGGGCGCGGACATCGAAGGCGAGGCCGGTATCGGCTATGTGCTGCGTGCGGGATTCATGCTGCCGCCGCTGATGTTTTCGCAGGCGGAACTGGAAGCGCTGATGCTCGGCTTTCGCTGGGTCGGGAAGTTTGCCGATGCGCAGCTCACGGCGGCGGCTGCCGATGCACTCGCGAAGATTTCCGCGGTGCTGCCGGCCGAGCTGCGCCGCGAGATGGAATGCACGACACTGCTCGTCGGCCCGCGCACGATCGTGGACCGCGAAACCATCGACATGGGTGTCGTGCGCGCAGCGATCCGCACCGAAAGCAAGCTCGGGATCCGCTATGCGGGCGAGCGCCGGAAAACGATCGACGAACGAATCGTGTGGCCGTTCGCGCTCGGCTATTTCAATGACGTGCGGATCCTGGCGGCGTGGTGCGAAGACCGGAACGATTTCCGGCATTTCCGGACGGATCGCATCGTCGCGCTCGAACCGCTGGACGTGCGCTATCCGCGGCGGCGCGCGGCGTTGCTGAAGGCGTGGCGCGCGGCGGGTGCCGATGCGCGAGTGACGGTGAGGTAGTGGGCGGCCGGGGCGCGCAGGCCGCGCACCCCGTTCCGTCATGCAGGCGTTACTCGAACGTTTCGAGCGCGAGCAGTTCTTCAATGGTCTGCCGGCGGCGGATCAGCCGCGGCGCGCCGCGATCGACGAGCACTTCCGGTGCGAGCGGCCGGCTGTTGTAGTTCGATGACATTGACGCGCCATACGCGCCTGCATCATGCAGGAACAGCAGGTCGCCGATCTGCGGCTGCGCCAGCTTGCGGTGCGTGACCACGCCGCCCGCGTCCTGCGTGAACACGTCGCCCGATTCGCACAGCGGCCCGGCGATCGCGAGATCGACGAGCGGCCGTCCGGCCGGCAGCGCGCCATCGTGCGTGTGCACCGACACCGCGTGGTAGCTGCCGTACATCGACGGGCGCATCAGGTCGTTGAAGCCCGCGTCGATCAGCACGAAGTCGTGCTTCGGCCGGCGGTTGACGGCCTGCACTTCGGTGACGAGCGTGCCGGCTTCGGCGACGAGGAAGCGACCCGGCTCGATCTCGATGCGCACCGGGTGGCCGAGGTGACGCTCGATCCGCTTGCGCGCGGCGTCCCACTGGCTGAAGTAGTGACCGACGTCGACGCGCGGCTCGCCGTCGCGATACGGGATCGACAGGCCGCCACCGGCCGAGATCGCGTCGATGTCATGGCCGAGCGACGTGACGAGATCGACCATCGCATCACACACCTGCGACAGGTGGCCGTAGTCGACGCCCGAGCCGATGTGCATGTGGATGCCGACGAGCTTCAGCCCGTACTGGCGCACGATCTCGATCGCGCGCGGCACGTCGTCGATCCAGATGCCGTGCTTGCTCTGCGGGCCGCCGGTGTTGGTCTTGTTGCTGTGGCCGTGGCCGAAACCGGGGTTGACGCGCAGCCACACGCGGTGGCCGGGCGCGTGCTCGCCGATGCGGGCGAGCATGTCGAGTGAACCGGCGTTCACGGTCACGCCGTGCTTCAGCACGGCCGCGAGCGTCGGGCGGTCGATCAGGTCGGCCGTGAACACCACGCCTTCCGGCTCGCCGGCGGGGCTGAACCCGGCCGCGAGGCTGCGCTCGATCTCGCCGAGCGACACCGCATCGACGCACGCGCCTTCCTCGCGCATCAGCTTCAGGATATGGACGTTCGAGTTCGCCTTCTGCGCATAGCGGATCACGTCGAACTGGCGCAGTTGGGCGATGCGGTCGCGGATGACGTCGGCGTCGTACACCCACAGCGGGGTGCCGTATTGCTGCGCGAGCGTCGCGAGCTGGCGGGAATCGAGAGACATGGCAGATGAATCGGGTCGAATGAACGGATAACGGGAATGATGCGCCAGATTGCCTATCCAGTAAAATGCCTGTTTATCGACATTCGATTCATATCTGATATAGCCGATCATGCTCACGCACCGCCATATCGAGGTCTTTCGCGCGCTGATGGTCACCGGCAGCACGACACGCGCAGCCGAGATGCTCTATACGTCGCAACCGACGATCAGCCGCGAGCTTGCGCGCATGGAGCAGGTCGTGGGCTTCGCGCTGTTCGAGCGTGCGCACGGCCGGCTGCGGCCGACGATGGCCGCGCTCACGCTGTTCGACGACGTGCGGCTCGCGTATGTGGGGCTTGAACGTGTCGCGGCAACCGCCGCGCGCCTGCGCGAGTTTCGTGACGGTCAACTGTCGGTGATCGCGCTGCCGGCGTTCTCGCACGCGATCCTGCCCGGTGCGTGCCGGCGTTTTAGCGAGCAGCATGCTGGCGTCAGCGTGTCGGTGGCGACGCAGGAATCGCCGGTGCTCGAAGAGTGGCTGACCGCGCAGCGTTACGACCTCGGGCTGACCGAGCGCGACGTCGCGCCGGCCGGCACCGTGCTCACGCCGCTGCTCGAAGTCGACGAAGTGTGCGTGCTGCCCGACGGCCATCCGCTGCTCGCGCAGGACGCGATCGATCTGCCGGATCTCGCGGATCGCCCGTTCGTGAGCCTGTCGCTGAACGATCCGTACCGCATCCTGATCGACGAGGCGTTCGCGCAGCTCGGCGTGGCGCCGCGCTCGGTCGTCGAAACACCGTCGGCCGTGTCGGTGTGTGCGTTCGTGCGGCAGGGGCTCGGTGCCGCGATCGTCAATCCGCTGACCGCGCTCGATTTCGTCGGGCGCGACCTGCACGTGCGGCCGCTCACGCGCTCGTTTCCGTACCGGGTCAGCGTGATCGTGCCCGAGCACCGGCCGAAGAGCCTGCTCGTCGATGCGTTTGCCGACGCGTTGCGCGGCGAGGCGAAGGCGATTCGCCGCCGGTTGGCCGCGCTCCTCGGCTGACGCGGCCGTATGATCGGTGTTTCGCCGCCATCGCCGCCACTTTCCGGAATCCTTCATGACCGACGCTTCTGCTTCCCTCGAACCACCGATCCTCACCGGCGAACACGTCGAACTGAGGCCGCTCGATTCATCCGACCGGCAGGCGCTGCTGGACGCGGCCGCCGACGGCCAGCTGTGGAACCTGAAGGTCACGGTCGTGCCGGGCCCCGAGACGATCGACGCGTATATCGACACCGCATTGCAGGGGCGTTCGGCCGGCACCGTGATGCCGTTTGCGATCGTCGATCGCGCATCGGGCCGCGTGATCGGCAGCACGCGTTTCTGGAAGATCGATCGCAAGAACCGCAAGCTCGAGATCGGCCATACGTGGTTGAGCGAATCGGCGCAGCGCACGCGCGCAAATACCGAAGCGAAATGGCTGCTGCTGGGCTATGCGTTCGACGTGCTGCACTGCGTGCGCGTGCAGTTCACGACCGACGAGCTGAACGAGAAATCGCGCGCGGCGATCCTGCGGCTCGGTGCGAAGCAGGAAGGGATCGTGCGGCACGAACGGATCATGCCGGATGGCCGCAAGCGCAATTCGGTGCGCTTCAGCATCATCGACGACGAATGGCCGGAGGTGCGTGCGCGGCTGCTGGCGAAGCTTGCGACGTAACGTATCACGCGTGAAGCGTGACATATGACGTGCGTCGCGCCGCCGGAAGGGGAGCCGCGACGCGACGACAGGGGGAAGCAGTGCGCCGCGCGTGATGCGCGGCGCTGCGGCGCGTTACTGCGCCGATGCGAGGTGGTGGCGTTCCGCGAGCTTCTGCGCGTCAGCGTAGTGCTTCTGCAGGATCGGCAGCGACTGGCGTGCGACTTCCTTCAGCTTCGTGTCGCGGCCCGACGCGATTTCGGCCTGGAATGCCGAGATGGTCTTCTGCTGGCCGGCGAGCGCGACCTGCTCGATATACGCCTTGTCGAACTCGGCGCCGCGCAGGTTCTTGATGCTGCTCAGCACGGCCGTGTCGGGATCGTTGGCCGGCACGTCGACGCCGCGCGGGCTGGCCGCGCGCATCGCCTGGATGATCTTTTCATCGTCGGTCGACACGCGTTGCGCGAACGCCTTGACCTGGCTGTCCGACGTGCGCGAATCGGCGATGCGTGCCGCGTCGTGCTGCGTCGACACGGTCTTCGTGCCGTCGGTGATGAAGGCCTGGTCGGCTTCGTGGATACGCGTCGCGGCGGCGGCCGGTGCGTTCGGCGAGGCCGGTGCCGGTTGTGCGGTTTGCGCGGTCGCCGTCACGGCGACGAGCAGCAGGCCAGCGGCAGACAAAGCAAGGCGCGAGAGTTGGGGAAAGCGGTTCATGGGACCTCCTTTCAATCGGGGCTCTGGTTGAAAAACGGATCACGTGATCCGTCGCTGTGCGAGAGACCGGGCGCGCCCGGGCCGGATTCGACCGCCGCTCTGCCGCGGCGCCGGTCGAAGTGTTTCCCGGCCCGACTGATTCTAGGAGAGCGATCCGGTAGCAGGTGCAACCGCGCTGTGGTTTGTGTAACGGATGGTAAGACGAATCGGTGAGCCAGCACGCCGACAGGTAGTGCGTACCTGTTGCGTGTGCGACGGCGGCAATTTTTGCGTGCATGACGCGTGCGGGATGCACGTGGGTGTCATCCGCATTTCATCGTCGTGCGGCTGTGTCGTGCGATGACGTGCGCATCGTGCGAAGGGGCGAACCGGATGCGCGCAGCGCGCGCATGCGTCACACGCGATCGAGCAATGCGTCGAGACGCGGCAGCAACGGTGTCGCGCAATGCGCCTGCAACGCGTCCGGCGCGGTGTAGCCCCACGCGACGCCCTGGAATGCGATGCGCGCGCGACGTGCCGCGTCGGCGTCGCGGATTTCATCGCCGACGTACAGCACTTCGTCGCTGCGCACGCCGGCCTCATGAACGAGTGCGCGCAGGCGACGCGCCTTGCCGAACAGCGGAATGCCGCACGCGAAATGCTCGACACGGCTGCTGGCGTGCGGGCCGAGCCGGTCACGCACGATCGCCTCGGTATTCGACGTGGCGATCGCGATGCGGATGCCGCGCGCGGCGAGCGCGTCGAACGTTTCGTCGACGCCGGGGAACAGCGCCACTTGCGCGACGCGCGGCTGCATCAGGCGGCGCATGTCGATCGTCACGCGCGGCACTTTCCACATCGGCACGTCGAGCGCGCGAATGATGTCGCGCGCCGACATGCCGCGCAGCGCCGGGCGCAGGTCGGGCGTGGCGTCGCGAAAGCCGTGCATGCGCGACGCTTCCGACAGCGCCGCGAGAAAGCTGTCGAGCGAATCGGCGAGCGTGCCGTCGAAGTCGAATGCGATGAGGCGGTAGGGCATGGAGCGGCATGGCGCACTTGTTGGGCAGGTGACATTGTCACCGAATCTGCTGAAAGCCGATCTCGTAGTCGCCGCTCGCGACGATCGAGGCGACCGGACGGCTGGTGCGGACGAGCGACATGCGAGAGAAAGCCCGGTATGCTGTCCGGCACCCGCAATGGCGGTTTCCCGATGCACATTCGTTTCCGGATCGATCACATGACAATCACTCGTGCACGTCTTGCAATGTGGATGCTGGGTGCAGCCTTTACGGTGGCAGCCGCGACGCAGGTATCTGCCGCACCGGAAAAGCGCTGCGGATGGCTTGAGAATCCGTCGCCGGCCAACTGGTGGCTGAACGACAAGGACGGCACCTGGACACTGTTGACGATGGGCAACGAGCCGGTACCGGGCCTCGACAAGATGCCCGACATGTCGACGAAGGGCTGGGTCGTCACCAACGCCGGCGGGCATGGCTACGGTTGCGCATGCCTCGACCTCGAAATTGACCCGCGCACGCGCGAGGTGACGCGGATAGTCGCGGCGCGGCCGCTGCCGTTGAAGCGTTGCAAGGCAGATCGCGCGTTGCGGGCGCCATGAGCCGCGGGGCGATGCTATTCGTAGTGGTAGCGGCAGGACACGATGCTGATCTGCAAGTCGTCAGCCTCGTAGACCAGACGGTTCGTGTCGTCGATACGGCGCGACCAGAAGCCGGAGAGATATGCCTTTAACGGTTCGGGTTTGCCGATGCCTTCGAACGGCGTTCGCTGGGCTTCGCGAATGAGCTGGTTGATGCGCTTGAGCGTCTTGCGATCCTGCCCCTGCCAGTAGACATAGTCGTCCCACGCGTCGGAAGTAAAGAGCACGCGGCGTACACTCATTCGTCATCCGCCGCGAGCTTGTGTTCCTTTGCCTTGCCCTTGCGTAGTTGTGCGATCGAACGCTCGAGATGGGCGACGTTGGCCGGCGAGCGCAGCAAGTGCACCGTCTCCATCAGGCTGTCGTAGTAGTCCTGCGACATGATGACGGCGTTCGGTGCATCGCGGCGCGTGATGAGCGTCACGTCCGCATCGTCGACGACCTGGTCGATAACAGTCTTCAGATTGCCACGGGCATCCGAAAAAGGAATCGTGCGCATGATTGCCTCACTTGTACATATAACGGTACAAGTTTAGCACAGTCGATAGATGTGTACGGTTTGCTGTACAAGTCGACGGCGCCAGCCTCGTTACACACCAGAATCGTCCCGGAATGAGCATGCGCGCCGTCTGGCCGTGACGACAAGTATCGCCGCTTGTAGCCCGCCGCGGCGCGCGGTATCGTCAGCGTCTCGCCTTCCGCCCCCCCAACCGGAGACCGACGTGCCCGCTGCCACCCCCGCCACGCTGAGATTTTCCACCGACAAGCGCGAACTCGACGTCGACGCGATCTTCGACTTCCTGCATCGCGACGCGTACTGGTCGCAGGGCATTCCGCGCGACGTGGTCGAGCGGGCGATCGAGGGCTCGCTGTGTTTCGGCGCCTACGTGGGCGACCGGCTCGTCGGGTTCGCGCGGCTCGTGACCGATCACGCGACGTTCGCATACCTGTGCGACGTGTTCGTGCTGCCGGCCGAGCGCGGCAACGGCTACGGCCGCGCGCTGATCGACCACGTGTTTGCACAGGAGATGGTGCAGGGCCTGCGCCGCATCATGCTCGTGACGTCCGATGCGCATGCGCTGTATCGGCCGGTCGGCTTCGAGCCGTGCGCGAATCCCGAACGGATGATGGAGATCCGCCGCCCGGACATCTACGCGAAACGCTGACGCGCGGCGCAGCGCATACAATACGCGCTTTCCGTTTTTGCCGAAGAGAAGCCCATCATGACCGAACAGGAAGCCGAACAGCTCGCGACGCATCGCCATTACAAGGGCGGGCTGTACCGCTACATCGGCGTCGCCCGCCATTCCGAAACCGAGGAATCGGTGGTCGTGTACGAACACCTGTGGCCGCATGCGCGCGGGCTGTGGGTACGGCCGGAAGCGATGTTCAACGGGAACCTCGAAGACGGCACGCCGCGTTTCCGCAAGTTGCGCGACTGATTGACGGCCGGCGCGTAGACATCCGCGCCGCCGCCGTGCCAGCCGGCTGCGTGGGCGGCTACGCGCCGGCCAGCGCCTTCACCAGCTCCGGCGGGGCCTGCTGCCCGACCGTGACTTCCGGCGTGCCGTGCCACGCCGCGAGCTTCTTCACCGCCTTCGCGACATCGGCTGCGAGCCCCGTGCCGAACCGCACGCCAGGCTCGACATGCACGGCCTTCAGTTCGAACGTGCCGAGCGTGCGATGCGCCTTCGCGTCGATGCGCCCGACCAGCCGCCCGCGATGCAGCACCGGCAGGCAGAAATAGCCGTAACGCCGCTTGTGCCCGGGCGTATAGCATTCGATCGTGTAGTCGAATCCGAACAGCGTCGACGCACGCCGCCGGTCCCATACCACCGGATCGAACGGCGACAGCAGCGTCGTGACCGTGGAGCGCAGCGTGTCGGCCTCCGCGGCCGGCAGCAACGCTTCGAGCGAGCGATGCACGTAGGCGGGCTCCTTCCAGTCGTCGATCGCCACCGGGATCAGGTCGCCCGCGTCCGCGAGCTGCTCGAGCTCCGTGCGGTAGGAGCGGCGCGGCAGCCGATAGTAGTCGGCCACCCAGTCCGCGCGCACGACACCGAGCGCCCGGCACGTGTAGTCGAGCAGCGCGGGCAGCACGGCGTGGCGCGGCGGCAGGTCGCGCGTGTCGTCCCAGTCGGGCAGCACGCGCTCGCGCACGTCGTACACGCGCTGGAAATTGCGGCGTTCCGACACCATCAGGTCGCCCGTCGTGAACAGCACTTCCAGGTGCCGCTTCTCGGGCTTGCGATCCCACCAGCCGTTGCCTTTCACACCATCCTCGCGGGCGAAATCGGCCGACCGTACCGGGCCCTCGGCCCGAATCCGCGCGAGCAGCCGCTCGATGTCGGGACGATTCTGCTCATGCCACTCGGCCGCGTATTTCCAGCCCATTCCCGACGGATCGAGCATCTTGTAGCGCATCAGGCCGAACTGCTCGACCGGCAGGAAGCACGCTTCGTGCGACCAGTATTCGAACAGGCGCGCCTCGGCGAGATGTTCGTCGAGCCACTGCGGCGAGAAATCGCCGAGACGGCTGAACAGCACGAGATACGGGCTGCGCGCGACGACGTGAATGGTGTCGATCTGCAGCTGCGCCATCCGGCGGATCGTGTCGAGCACGTCGGATTTGGTTGCCTTGCGGCGGGGCGGCGTCAGCAGGCCTTGCGCGGCGAGATGCAGCGCGCGGGCGGCGGCGGTCGAGAGCGTAAGCATCGGAAGGGCGGCCGGGAGTGATGGTCGGGAACCACTTTAGCGCGAAAGCGGCGCGCGCGTGCGACGTGCCGATGCACCGCGTCTGACAATGCTTGACAGATGCGTTGCGCAAGTTTCCCTATAGTGCAGTTCATGGCGCAACGATAAACACGCGCAACGATTTTGCTTCCGACGCACATATGTCCATGGCACGCAGGAAGTGAATCCGGGATTCTCAACCCCCATCGGGAGACCCGGAGCCCTGAGCGGACATCCATGCGGCTGTGCACCGGCCCCGTGTGGATGTCCGCTGATTTTTTTGTATTTTCCGGTTTTGCTTCGCGGGCGGTTTTTCCTTTTGCCCGTTTGGCCCCTCTCGTGATTTCCCGCCCGTCTGCCTGATCGCTATTGCCGCTTGCCGCGCGCGACTTCGTCGCCGGCGCCGGGCGGCAGCCGCCGCGTGATCGGAATCGACGCGAACGAGCACAGCCCGACCACGAGAAACGCGGGCCAGAAATCCGACCACATCATCTTCTGATGGCCCTGCAGCCAGTGCGAAATGTGCAGCACGAGGCCGGCGACCGTCACGCCCAGGCCGAGCGACATCTGCTGCACGACGCTGCCGAGGCTCGTCGCGCGGCCCGCGTCGCGCGGCGAGATGTCCGCATAGATCATCGAGTTCAGGCTCGTGAACTGCAGCGCCGGGAAGATGCCGCCGACGAGCACGATCAGCCAGATCGCCCAGGTCGCCATGCCGGGATGGAACACGCCGTACGCGGCGATCGCGAGCCCCGCGAAGGCCGCGTTGTAGATCAGCACCGTGCGGAAGCCGAAGCGGCGCAGCGTGTGGGTGGCCGTCGAGCGGCTCATCGCGCCGCCGAACGCGGACGCGCACGTGATGAGCCCTGAATGGAACGCGCTCATGCCGAGCCCTTCCTGCAGCGCGAGCGGCAGCAGGAACGGCACCGCGCCGAGGCCGATACGGAACAGCGACCCGCCGACGACGCTCGCGTGATACGTGGGGATCTTGAGGAAGCTGAGGTCGAGCACCGGTCGCTCCTTGCGGCGCGCGTACGGTACGTACAGCGCGAGCAGGGCGGTGCCGGCCACGCACATGACGAGCGCGTTCGAGCGTGACGTGAGCGAGCCGTCGATCAGCGTGAGGCCCATCAGTAGCAGCGCGGCGCCGCTGGCCGACAGCAGGAAGCCGAACCAGTCGAGCGGGCCCGGATCGGGCTCGCGCGTGTTCGCGATGTGCTTGCTGGCGAGATAGATCCCGTAGATGCCGATCGGCACGTTGATGAAGAAGATCATCCGCCAGTGCAGGTAGGTCGTGATGAAGCCGCCGACGAGCGGCCCGACCGTGGGCCCGAACAGCGCGGGAATCGCCAGGTAGTTCATCGCGCGCACGAGGTCCGAGCGCGGCACGGCGCGGAAGATGATGATGCGGCCGACGGGCACCATCATCGCGCCGCCCACGCCCTGGATGAAGCGCGCGAACGTGAGCACGCCGAGGGAATTGGAGGCCGCGCACATCAGCGAGCCGACGACGAAGATGCCGATTGCGGTGCGGAATACGGAACGTGCGCTGAAGCGGTCGGCCAGCCAGCCGCAGATCGGAATGAACACGCCGAGCCCGACCACGTAGGCCGTGATCGCAATGTTCAACGTGACGGGGCTGTGCCCGAAGTCCCTCGCCATCGCGGGAAGGGCGGTGACGATGATGTTCGCGTCGACGCTTTCCATGAACAACGCACAGGCAACGATGAGCGGTGCTAGAAAGACGGGCGACATGGGCTGGGCGCGCGGTAAAGGCGCCATTATGCCCACAATGTGACCGTTGAGTCACGTACGACAACAGTTGTTCCGCATGTTGCAACAGTCGTCTCGGTTGGCGGCGGCGTGGAAAGAACGACTGCATGGCGCTGCTGTGCGCGCTCGGGCTGCGCGATGCGCCGCGCCCGACTTCGTCGCGCACGATCTGCTCGCGATCGTGAAACGGCGAGTCGATGCAGCGGGCGCGCGCGGCGAGACCGGTGCGGATGCGCGCGACGCGCGCGCGTGGCGGGCCATGTCCGGTTATCTGTATCTGCGCGAGTTGCACGAATCGAAACTTGCTTGATGTGCACGTTTCGTGCGACAGTCAGACCCACTCGCACCACAAAACGACGCGCATCGATCGAGGGCCATCGAGACGAGCGCGCGCGCGAACGAGACCTCGTGCCGACCCACTCACCATCGAAAGGAGGGGACACGTCATGACGTCACGTCGTGCCGCATCGATCGCATCGCGCTTCTCGAGTCGCTTCTCAAGTCGTTACTCAGCTCGACTCTCACCACCTCTCGCGCCACCCGCGCCGCGTCTTCGCTGGGCTGCCGCGCTGGCCGTCGCGTATCTCGCCGTTGCCGGCTGCGCCGCCCAGGCCGACAACGCGAACCAGGCCGCCGCGCAGGCAGCTGCCCAGTCGGCCCCGCCGGCTACGGCCGCGATTGCCGCTCCCGCCTCGGGCACGCTGCTGCCGCCGCCGAGCCAGCTCTACGGCGACCTGTTCGTCGCGGTGCAGACCGCGCAGCTCTATCCCGACCAGAAGACCTTCGTGGACGCGACGCCCGATGGCGATCCGGCGACGATCGTGCAGTTGTATCAGCAACAGAAATCGCAGCCGGGCTTCTCGCTGAAGGCGTTCGTCGCCCAGCATTTCACGCCGCCGCCGGAAGGCGGCGTGACGCCGCCGCCGAACCAGACGCTGCGCCAGCACATCGACTGGCTGTGGCCGCAGCTCACGCGCACGAGCACGACGGTGCCGCCGTACAGCTCGCTGATCCCGCTGCCGAAGCCGTATGTCGTGCCCGGCGGCCGCTTCCGCGAAGGCTACTACTGGGACACCTATTTCACGATGCTCGGGCTGCAGGTGTCGGGCCGCGAGGATCTCGTCGACAACATGCTCGACAACTTCGCCCATCTGATCGACACGATCGGGCACATCCCGAACGGCAACCGCACGTACTACGCGAGCCGCTCGCAGCCGCCGTTCTTCGCGTACATGGTCACGCTCGCCGCGCAGGCCGAAGGCGACAAGGTCTATCAGAAATACCTGCCGGCACTGCGCAAGGAACATGCGTACTGGATGCAGGGCGAAGCCACGACGCCGCGCGGGCAGGCCACGCGCCATGTGGTCGCGATGCCCGACGGTGCGGTGCTGAACCGCTACTGGGACGCGAGCGATACGCCGCGCGACGAGTCGTATCTCGAGGACGTGACGACCGCGAAGTCGGTGCCGGCGCGTCCGGCGAACGAGGTCTACCGCGACCTGCGCGCGGGCGCCGAAAGCGGCTGGGACTACAGCTCGCGCTGGTTCGGCGACGGCAAGACGCTCGCGACGATCCGCACGACGTCGATCGTGCCGGTCGACCTGAACAGCCTGATGTTCCATCTCGAGACGACGATCGTGAAGGGCTGCGCGGTCACGCGCGACGTGGCGTGCGTGACCGATTTTTCCGCGCGCGCGGCGCGGCGGGCGGCCGCGATCAACCGCTATCTGTGGAACCGCCGCGGCTACTACGGCGACTACGACTGGCAACAGCGCAAGCCGCGCGACGCGGTGACGGCCGCTGCGCTGTATCCATTGTTCGCGGGCGTGGCGTGGCCCGAGCGCGCGAAGGCGACCGCGCGCGAGGTGCGCAAGACGCTGCTGCAGCCGGGCGGCCTCGCGACGACCACCGAGAACACCGGGCAGCAGTGGGATGCGCCGAACGGCTGGGCGCCGTTGCAGTGGATCGCGATCGACGGGCTGCGCCGCTATGGCGAACCGGCGCTTGCGAAGGACATCGGCACGCGCTTCCTGTCCGACGTGAAGCATGTGTATGCGACCGAAGGCAAGCTCGTCGAGAAGTACGTGGTCGAAGGCGCCGGCACGGGCGGCGGCGGGGGCGGTGAATATCCGCTGCAGGACGGTTTCGGCTGGACCAACGGCGTCACGCTGAAACTGCTCGGGCTGTACGGCGAGTGACGCGCGGCGCGCGCCGCGCGCTGGCACCGTCAGAAAACGCACGGGCCGGACTGTCGCGCAAGCGGCCGTCCGGCCCGTGTTTGCTTCAGGCCTGCTTTAGAACGTGATCGTCGTGCGTACGCCGACCACCGTTTCGTCGCCGATGCGCGCACCGGCCGCGTTTGGGTTCGGGATGCCGCCGCCCGGACGGAAGAAGTGCTGCAGGTCGGCCTGCAGTTGCCACCACGGCGCGACCTGGTACTGGTATGTCGCTTCGACGACCGTCTCCGCGCGGCGTACCGGATAGCCGGGCGTCGTGTAGACGCCCGTGTCGCCGTCGAGGCCGCGCGCATGCGAGCCGATCTTCGCGTAGCCGACCGCGATGCCCGCGACGTCGTTGTCGCGTCCCTTGAACGGCGCCTTCAGCGTCACGCCTGCATTGGCCGCGAAATCGACGATATTGCGATCGCCCGGTGCGCCCATCACGCGCGCGAACACGCCGACCGAGCGCGGGCTGTCGGCCGACGGCCGCCACACCATCTGGTCCGCGACCGCATAGAACCCGTAGTTGCCGCGATGGGTGGCGGCAATGCCGTTGCTCGCCGGATCCGCGAGCGACAGGCCATCGGTGCCGTAGCGCGGGTCGTTCGCATGCTGCGACTGATACCAGAAGCCGAGCTTGTACGTGCCCGGCAGGCCGGCCGGTTGCGGCGCCTTCGGGTCGGCGGGCGGCGCGTTCAGCGCGTACTGCACTTCGCCGATCACGAATGCGCCGCTGCGCAGGTTGAAGTTGGTGCCGTGCGCGTTCAGCACCTGCGCATCGCCGTCGCTGCGGCCGGCCGGGTTGCCGTCGAATACGCCGACCATCGCGGTCCACGCATCGGACGGCTTCACACGCAGCCGCACGCCGAGCGACGACAGCGGATACGCGGGGCCGCCGGCCGGCAGGTCGGTCGACGGCAGCACGGGCCAGCCGAACGTGGCGTTCATGAACGTCGCCGCGTTCTGGCTCACCATGAATTCCTGGTCGACGCTCTGCTGGCCGACCTTCACGTCGACCTTGCCGTCGAGCAGCGACTGCTGGTACCAGAGCTCCCACAGGCGCGTGGTCGAATTCGCCTCGATGCCGGTCGCGGTCTGCAGCGTCTGCAGATAGCGCTGCGTGAGGTTGGTGCCGTGAATCTGCAGCGCCGACACGTTGAACGTGCCGCCCGGCAGGCCGACCGCCTTGCCCGTGTCGACGTTGAAACCGAATTGCGTGAGCCCCTGGTACGCGCCGCCGCGATGCGTGCCGCCCGACGTGTTGTACAGGTACTCGCTGGTTTCCTGCAGGCTCAGCGTGATGCCGTGATCGCCGAGCACGTCGCGCAGGCCGCCCATGTTGCCGAGCAGGTTCGAGCGTTCCCAGAAGCCGGTGGGAGCGGGCGCGGCAGCATCGGCGGCCTGTTGTGCGGGCGCGGCGGCGTCGCTGGCGCCGGCCGCCGGTTCGGCCGCGGCCGGTGACGACGCTTGCGCGAACGCGGGCGTGGCGGCGAGCGACAGCAGCAGCGTGGCGAGCGCATTGACGCGGCGCTTGCGCGGGACGGGTTCGAGGTAGTTCTTCATGTGGGTTCCGTTGACGGTTTGATTAGTTAGGCTGAAGAAACGAAAACGTGATGCGGGAAGCGTGGCGAGACCGGGGCGCGGCGGCACCTGGCGCGTGGCGCTGCCGCACGACGGAGGGGCTTACGGCAGCCAGCCGCCGATGCGGCCCACCTGCGCGAAGCCGAGGCGCGGCGCAGCCGAGCACAGCAGCGCGACGAGGGCGACCGCGGCGGCCATCACGGCGACCAGCAGGCAGTCGAGCGGGCGGGGCGCGGCCGGCACGTGGGCGAGCGCCGTGCCGCGCCAGTTGCTGAACGCGTGGGCGAGCGGCGAGAGGCCGGATACGAATGAACGGTCGCATGCGACATGCGCGATGCGCTTGAGTCTGACCGCGAACGATTGAAGAAACATGACGCTGCCTCCGTCCGGTCCGGCTCGGGCCGGACGACGTGGTCGAGCGCGGGCGCGTGACGCGGCCTGCGATCGGAGGGTGGAACGTAATGGAGCGTGCAACGGACGAACCGGCGATGGCCGGCCCGGAAGGAAGCGCGCTAACCCGACGAATGCGAGCTAGCGGCGAAAGACATGCGTCTGGCTGCTATCTCGCGATGGCTTGGCCGGCCTGGACCGGCATCGAACTGCAACTAGAGCATGTGTCCACGGAGGGACTCCCTTGATGAATTGCGGCGGATTGTATTCGCGTCGTTTGCTGCAGCGCAAGTAAAAAACGCATAAAAATGGCGCATGTTGCGCGGGCGCTTCGGCGGCCCGTTCCGGCACGGGCCGCGCAGCGGATCGGCAACGAAGGGCGCGCGACCTGACGGGGTGCCGCGTTGTTCATACGCATCGATTCTCGGCTGCACCGCATGCGCTGAAAGGTTGCGCCACGTGTTTTCAAGGGCAATTCTTTCAGTGATGCGGCGCGCGAAATTTATTTCGAGAAATGGGGTTTGGAGGGGTTGACTTCACTTTTGGGCGGTCCATAGAATCCGGCATCTTCACTCTTGGGGCCGCCGCCTTGGACGCCTGCAGTAGTCGATCTTCGAACGAAATTTCCGCCTGAGCGACCGACGTCCGCGCCTCATCGAAGCCGCCGTTTGTCTCCCAGGCAAACGGTGCGCGCAGCAGTACTCCGCAGCAAATTCCTACGTGCACCCTGATTCGCGCCGGTTAGCGTGATGCGTTTTCGCATGCGCCCGCCGGTTTCACCGCCGCCTGGCAGGCGGCCGCGTTCGCGCACGCCTTTCGTCGGCTCGCGAATCCCGGCCTGCCCGCCTGACGGCGGTCAACCGTGTTCTCCGGAACACCGCACAGGAGCCGCCATGAACGACAGTGACAGTTGTCCCTTATGCCCGTTGCACGCACCGACCCTTTTGAACCCGGGTCGCAGGGACAATCCGGCCGACTAGCCTGACACGTCGTTCAGGCCCCGGACTGGCCCCGCGCCCACCACGCGGCCGGCAGCCTGCCGTCGCCGCACGGAGCCAGATCATGAACTTCGGCCTTCTGCTGTCGAATCTCCCGCACGTCACGGAATCGCGCAACCGCTACGACGCGATGCTGATGCTCGACGCCCGTCCGCGGGTGTTCTCCCGCCTGTTGAACCAGCTGAAAGCGTTGATCCGCTGAATGACGCACCGAGCGCGTCTCGGCATGCGCACGTGCAACTGCCCGAGGGCAGGCGCCACGTGCGCATTCCAAGACCACACGCTCATCGCATCGAATAACCATTAGCCGTACGGAACACATCATGTCCACGCCATCCAACGTTTCTCCACCGATCGCCGTCGAACGCAGCGCCGTGCTCGACGAAGCCCACCTGGGCGACATCCGCGGTGCGCTCGGTACGATCGCGCATCACGACACCGGCTCGCGCGGCACGTGGTGGGCACGCCTGCGCACACTGCTCGCGATCATCGGCCCGGGCCTCATCGTGATGGTCGGCGACAACGACGCCGGTGCATTCGGCACCTACACGCAGGCCGGCCAGAACTACGGCACGACGCTGCTGTGGACGCTGCTGCTGCTCGTGCCCGTGCTGTACGTGAACCAGGAAATGGTGCTGCGCCTCGGCGCGGTCACGGGTGTCGGCCACGCGCGCCTGATCTTCGAACGCTTCGGCAAGTTCTGGGGCGCGTTCAGCGTGATCGACCTGTTCCTGCTCAATGCGCTCACCATCGTCACCGAGTTCATCGGCATCACGTTCGTGCTGGATTTCTTCGGGCTGCCGAAGGTGGCCGGCGTGTGCGTGGCCGCGGCGTTGACCATGGCCGCGGTGAGTACCGGCGACTTCAGGCGCTTCGAGCGGTTCGCGATCGGGCTGTGCGTGCTGAGCCTGCTGCTCGTGCCGGTGCTCGTGTCGATCCATCCGCCCGTCGCGCAGATGTCGCGCGATTTCTTCGTGCCGAACTGGCCCGCGCACGCGAAGCTGTCGGACGTGATGCTGCTCGTGATCGGCATCGTCGGCACGACGGTTGCGCCATGGCAGCTGTTCTTCCAGCAGAGCTACGTGATCGACAAGCGCATCACGCCGCGCTTCATGAAGTATGAGAAGGCCGACCTGTGGATCGGCATCGTGTTCGTGCTGATCGGCGCGGTCGCGATGATCGGGTTCAGCGCCGCGCTGTTCAACGGGCATCCGGAAGCCGGCAACTTCACCGATGCGGGCGGCATCATCGCCGGCCTCGAGAAGTATGCGGGCCGCACGAGCGCGACGCTGTTCGCCGTGGCGCTGCTCGACGCGTGCATCATCGGCGCGGCGGCCGTATCGCTGTCGACGGCCTATGCGATCGGCGACGTGTTCAAGATCCGCCACTCGCTGCACCGCGGCGTGTCCGATGCGAAGGGCTTCTATCTCGTGTATTTCGGCATCGTCGCGGCCGCGGCCACGCTCGTGCTGATTCCGGGCAGCCCGCTCGGCCTGCTGACCGAAGCCGTGCAGACGCTCGCAGGCGTGCTGCTGCCGAGCGCGACGGTGTTCCTGCTGGTGCTGTGCAACGACCGCCAGGTGCTCGGCCCGTGGGTCAACTCGACGAAGCTCAACGTGTTCACCGGCGCGGTGATCTGGGTGCTCGTGCTGCTGTCGATCATCCTCACGGCATCGGTGATGTATCCGGATATCAGCGGCGAAGCGATCGTCGACGTGCTGGTCGGCGGCACCGTGCTCGCGATCACGGGCTATATCGCCACGGTATTGATCCGCCGCAACAAGCGCGTGGTCGAGCCGGCCGTCGATCGCTCGTTGCGCGACACGTGGCGCATGCCGCCGCTCGACACGCTCGAGCCGCAGAACATGACGGTCGTGACGCGAATCTGGATGGCCGTGCTGCGCGGCTATCTCGTGATCGCGGTCGGTCTCGTGATCGTCAAGGTGGTGCAGATGACGCTGCTGAAGTAACGCAGGCCGTCTTCCAGGAAGCGGCGCCGGACCCGGCACCGCGCCGCAACCCGCACATGCCGGCCCTCGAGGCCGGCATGTGCGTTTACGCGTCCGCTTGCGACATGCTGCGCACGCCGCGCGACCGTCAGATCAGCTCGAGCTTCGACGTCAGGTACGTGAGCTGGATCCGGTTCGCGACGCCGAAGCGTTTGCGCAGCTTGCGCAGGTGATAGTCGACGTTGTGTGCGCTGGTGTCGAGGCGCCGGCCGATCTCCTTGTCGGAGGCGCCTTCGGCGATGCCGAGCAGCAGCTCCTGCTCGAACGGCGTGAGCCCGTTCACCGCGCGTTCGCGCGACGTCGAGATCAGCTGCGGCGACGCGAACTTGTGCACCGACAGCCCGATCGACAGCGCCTGCTCGATCGTCGCCGGCGTGATCCATTCGCGCGTGCGGCGCGGCGCGGTGAAGCTCATGAACGCATGCAGCCGCGTGCCGGGCACGGCCATCGAATACATGATGCCGCTGCACATTCCGTCGTCGTGCATCGTCTGCAGGAAGCCGTCGAGCGCGGCCGGCGTCGCACGCGGGCCGTCGTCGCGCTCGCGGTGTTCGCGGCGCAACTGCTGCAGGTCCCACACGATCGGCATGTTGCACACGCGCGCGCCGAGCGTGCGCGGGTCGATGTCGTGATGGCTGTGCCGCACGTAGTCGCCGCGATAGGTGGCCGGCGTGAAGGCTTCGTGCAGGTAGAGACTTTCGACGCGCTCATGCGCGAATTCGAGCGCGAAGTATGCGAACGTCGAGAAGCCCGTCAGGTGCAGCAGGCTTGCGACGATGCGGCTGCGTTCGGCCGTGCTCTGCGCGTGCGCGAGCGTATCGGCGACGCCGAGCTTCGGCGCGTGCGGCTGCGTGAGCTCGCCGCGCTTCACGTCGTCGCACCAGACGACCTGCACGGGGCGCTCCCGCAGCACGTCCGGGCACGCGTTCAACCCGTGCGTCGGGCGGGGAAAGGTTGGGGCGACCGCTTCTTCATGCAATGCAATATCGGACATGTGCCATCCCTCGGAATCGACGCGCATCGCCTGGCGGCGGCCGTATCGTGTACGGCGTTCGTGGCGGTGCGATCGAGCATCGTGTGATATGCGCCGATCGTCATCCCTGACGAAACGCGGGGGCATTGTACAAAAATGCCTGTGTATGCGTAATATGCCGTAATACTAATGGCGGCGGAAGATTCCTATTCGCACGCCTATAACGAAGACCAGACAATCCATAAAGAAAAGACCAGATCGTGACGGGGCGCAGTTTCACATATTGGGAAAGGGCGGGCTCCTCATGACATATGCTGACGGCGCACCACGCGTCGAGTGGTTTTCGCAGGCCGATATCGCAACGACTGCGGCTTATTCGAATCAATATCAGGCAATCGGGCACGACGTTTTTACCGGCGCTCAAATTGAATCCGGTAAAACCGACCTTGCTCCGGTCGATTTCGCGCAATGCCATGCGCGCTTGCGGCAAATCGGTTTCAGTACGCTCGGTTATGGCGCTTTCGAAATGATCGGGCGGCGCATCCTGTGCGCGCATCTGTTGCGCGACCTCGCGCCCGCAACGTTCATGCAGCCGTTCATCGAAGGAATGCTCTACGAGAGCGACCCGCGGTTCGCACAGGTGCGGCAGAGCGGCTTTCCGGTCGCGTGGCGGCTCGACGAGATCGAGGCGGCCGCGCAGGGCAGCGGCGACCGCAAGATGCTGGCGCTCGCCGGCCATCTGCGCGCGCATGCGATGAATAGCGGCGTGCTGTTCGGCCTGTCGGCCCCGCGTCTCGATTTGCGTGTCGCGGTGAACGTGACGTCGGAGACGCACGGCACCGACTGGATCGACGATCGCGTGATCGGCGGTGCGCTGTCGGTGAGCCTCGCGGTGCATCGTGTCGCGTTGCCGTTCCTCGAGGCACGCATCGCACGGATGCGCGGCTTCGCGCTCGGCGACGAGCAGCAGCAGGTGCTCGACCGTCTCGTGCACGGGCTGTCCGACCAGGAGATCGCGAGCGCGCTGCGCACGTCGCTGCACAAGGTCGGCCACCATATCCGCTCGCTCGAAAAGCTCTTCAACGTGCAGAACCGCGCGCAGCTTGCGTATCTGGCGGCGCGCCGGCTGCCGTCCTGACGCGGTCCGTTCTCCGTTTTCCGCATGACCGATGATCGCCGGGCCGGCCCGTCCGTGGCCTGCCCGGCGGGGCACGTCGGCCGCGCGTACCGTCGTGATGCACGCACGCTGCTTGACAGCGTTTTTTTCGAGTGATTGCGGCATTCACCAGTGAATTATTGCTGATTTATTTCTTCGTAATATGGCTCGACCGTCACGCCGGACGGCGGGCCGCGAGGTTGCGCCATGCGTGACGGAACTGGTCAACAGGGGCAGACAAATCAATGTGCGGAATCGACGGCTTTCTGAATAGCGTCGCCTTCGATGAGGAGACAGCGCGCGGCACGCTCGCGCGCATGACGGCAAGCCTCGCGCATCGCGGGCCGGACGGACAGGGGATCTGGGTCGATCCGGAAGCCGGCATCGCGCTCGGCCACCGTCGGCTCGCGATCGTCGACCTGTCGGTACACGGCCGACAGCCGATGGCATCCACGTGCGGCCGCTACGTCATGGTCTTCAATGGCGAAATCTACAACCATCGCGAACTGCGCGCGGAGCTCGAGCGCGCGGGTCGCGCACCGGCGTGGCGTGGCCACTCCGACAGCGAGGTGCTGATCGCGGCGATCGTCGCGTGGGGTGTCGAGGCGACGTTGCGGCGCGCGACCGGCATGTTCGCGATCGCGCTGTGGAATCGCGAATCGCGGGTGCTGACGCTCGCGCGCGACCGGATCGGCGAGAAGCCGCTCTACTATGGCCGGATCGGCGACGCGCTCGTGTTCGCGTCCGAGCTGAAGGCGCTGCGCGGCTATCCGGGTTTCGACGGCGCGATCGATCGCGACGCACTGTGCCTGTACCTGCGCCAGTCGAGCGTGCCCGCGCCGCACACGATCTATCGTGGCATCCGCAAGTTGCCGCCCGGCACGTATATCCAGTTCGAGCATGCGCGCGACACGCCGCGCCTGCGGGCGTACTGGACGCTCGATCAGGCGATCGAGGACGGTCGCGCGCAGCCGTTCGAGGGCAACGCCGACGAGGCCGTCGGCCAGCTCGACGCGGTCTTGCGTCAGGCCGTCGCGCGGCAGATGGAGGCCGACGTGCCGCTCGGCGCGTTCCTGTCGGGCGGCATCGATTCGTCGACGATCGTCGCGCTGATGCAGGCGCAATCGTCGACGCCGGTCGATACGTTCACGATCGGCTTCCATGAAGCCGGCTACGACGAAGCCGGGTACGCGAAGGCGGTTGCGCGTCATCTCGGCACGCGTCATACCGAGCTCTACGTCACGGCCGACCACGCGCTCGGCGTCGTGCCGAAGCTGCCGTCGATCTACGACGAACCGTTCTCCGATGCGTCGCAGATCCCGACCTTTCTCGTGTCCGAGCTGACGCGCCGGCACGTGAAGGTGAGCCTGTCCGGCGATGGCGGCGACGAGCTGTTCGGCGGCTATACACGCTACTTCCTGACGCCGCGCCTGTGGCGCAAGCTGCATCGTGTCCCCGGTGCCGTGCGCGCACGGATCGCCGCCGCGCTGCATGCGTTGCGGCCCGATCATGCGGACCAGCTCGCGGCCGTCGCGCAGGGTGCATGGGGCGGCGTGGAGGCACGCGAATCGGCCGCGCGCATCGGCGATCGCCTGCACAAGCTCGGCCACGTGATGACGGCCGAGAGCCGCATCGGGCTGTACCGGCTGCTGATGTCGTCGGTGCATCATCCGGAGCGCCTCGCGCTGTCGGGGCAGGAGCCGGCGACGCCGCTCGACACCGTATCCGCGTGGCCCGCGCACCTGAGCTTCGCCGAGCAGGCGATGGCGATCGATACGCTCACGTACCTGCCGACCGACATCCTCGCGAAAGTCGATCGCGCGGCGATGGCCGTGAGCCTCGAAACGCGCATGCCGTTCCTCGATCATCACGTCGTCGAATTCGCGTGGCGCGTACCGGCGGCGGTGCGTTTGCCGGAAGGGCAATCGAAGGTGCTGCTGCGCCGGCTGCTCGACCGGTACGTGCCGTCCGCGCTGATCGACCGGCCGAAGCAGGGCTTCTGCGCGCCCGTCGATCACTGGCTGCGCGGCTCGCTGCGGGATTGGGCCGAGGCGCTGCTGCGGCCGTCGCGGTTGCGCGAGGAAGGCTTCTTCGATGCGGCCGCGGTCGAGCGCCTGTGGCGGCAGCACGTGACCGGGCGGATGAACTGGCAGCACCAGTTGTGGACGGTGCTGATGTTTCAGGCGTGGCTGGAGGCGCAGCGCGCCGCATAACGCGGCGCACTGCGCGTCGTCACTCGTCGAGGCAGCGCATGCAGCGCTGCTTCGCGGCGTTCGAGTGCAGGCCGCGGCACATCGTCATCACGGGTCGCGCATGGCACGAAGGCGGATCGGCGGACGCCGCGGGCGACGCCTGCCGGCGTGCGCGCTCGGGCGGGGTGGTCGCGGCGGCATCCATTCGTCGCTGGCGTGCGGGCAGCGTGTCGCGCCCGGCGCTGCCCTCATCGGGATTGCCGGACGTCATCGACGCGACGTGCAGCGTGTCGTCGCTGGCTGCATGCGCAACGGGTGGCGGCGTGGCGCACATGAGCGCAACCAGCGCATACAGGCAGGCGACAACGGTTCGCGAAGCGGGCATCTTCATGGTCATTCCGTTCGTTCCGGGGCCGGCGGCGCGGAGGGCGCGCGGCTGCTGCGTCGATTGTAGGGACGACGCAGGCCGCGTGTCACGCCGGAATCCGTCGTCACGGGCATGGACGGTGGCATGGGCGGCGATGGACGCAGCGGGCGCGACGAAGCGTGACGCGTGACGCGTGAGGATGTTCGGCTGCCGGCGCGCAAAAGCGACCGCCGCCCGGAGGCGGCGGTCGGGTCGCGACTGGCTGGCGGGCCGGGCGGCGTGCAGGCCGCGCCCGACGGGCGGGCCGCGAGGCGCTGCGGATCGCCGCAGCGCGGTGGGGGGAGCGTGGCCGGCGCGCCGCGTGCGGGCGGCGCGGGGGAAGCGTCAGGCGTAGTCGGCGGCCATCACGGCCTGCGGCGCCACGCGCAGGATCGGCGCGGCTTCGTGGCGCTCGACGTGCGTCATCGCCGCACCGAACAGCACGAGACGATAGCCGACCGCATAGATCGGAATGATCCGCAGATTCTTGTCGTGATCGAGCTGCAGCTTCGAGCGAATACGCGAGATATGGGTGTCGAGCGTGCGCGACGACACGCCGAGTTCACGACCCCACACGGCTTCCTGGATTGCCTGCCGCGGCACGACCTTGTTCATGTTGTCGAGCAGGAATTCGACGACGTCGAATTCACGCGGCGTGACATCAATGATCTTGTTGTCGATTTCGATCGTGCGGCGCACGAAGTTGATTTTTATGTTGTCGATGTACAGGTATTTGCAATCCATGGTGGCCCTCGCATGTCCATAAAGGAGTGTTTGCGGGTCCTGTGCTGCAACTTCCGGGCCAGGGAGTGGATCGCCGGAGATCGACAGGGGGCGGCGCCCGTGCAGGCGGCGCGGCAGCCTTGAATTTAAAAGAATTTTTAACGGAAGGCGTGGGGCGTAGAGAAAAGGGGGCGGGACAACCGTGAAGGATTGTTACGTAGCATCGGCAGGCGACGTTACGGGCGTTACGTCCGACGTAACGTGTCGGGCGAGGCGGGGGGCGCGGCCGGCGGAGCGTCGCCGCGGCCGAATGGAGAACCCTACATCGAACCCTACATGGGTCGATTGATTTTCTATACGAATCAATGCGTTACGGGTATTTTTTTTGCCGACATCGAACCCTACATTGCCGGCCCCCCTGAATAAAAAACACCGGCCGCGAGACGTCTGCGCCCCGCGGCCGGCGTTTCGGCCCATCCTCAAGCCTTCGCGCTATCCGCCGAATCGAACGGCAGCACGTAATGCCGCTTGCCCGTCGCCGCGAAGATCGCGTTCGCGACCGCCGGCCCGATCGGCGCGACGCCCGGCTCGCCGACCCCGGTCGGCGCTTCGGCCGACGGCACGATATGCACCTCGACCTTCGGCATTTCGGCCATCCGCAGCACGTGGTAGCCGTCGAAGTTGCGCTGCTCGACCTGGCCGTCCTTCAGCGTGATCGCGCTGTGCATCGCCGCGCCGAGCCCGAAGCCGATGCCGCCCTCCATCTGCGCGGCGACGATGTCGGGATTGATCGCGATCCCGCAATCGACCGCGCACACCACGCGCTCGACCTTCACCTTGCCGTCCGCGTCGACCGACACCTCGGCCACCTGCGCGACATAGCTCTTGAACGCCTCGGCGACCGCGATCCCGCGCCCGCGCCCCTTCGGCAGCGGCTT
Organism: Burkholderia sp. HI2500; assembly: GCF_002223055.1. Taxonomy (NCBI): domain Bacteria; kingdom Pseudomonadati; phylum Pseudomonadota; class Betaproteobacteria; order Burkholderiales; family Burkholderiaceae; genus Burkholderia; species Burkholderia sp. HI2500. The sequence goes on from NZ_NKFL01000006.1 coordinate 531,578, forward strand.
GGCCGGATCCCAGCCGGCCTTTTGCGCGGCCAGGTCCAGCACCGCGCGCATGCGCGGCTCCTTCGCGAGCAGGTCGCGGCGAAACGCGTACGGATCCTTGCCCGCCGTGTGCGCGGCTTCGTCGATGAACGCCTCGACAGCGTACGCCGTGTGCGAGCTGCCGACCACGCGCCACCACAGCACGGGCAGGCCGACCTTGGTGGTGGTGAGTTCGACCGACACGTTCGGCACCGCGTACGGCAGGTTCGCCGCGCCCTCGACCGAGGTGGCGTCGACGCCGTTCTTCACCATGAACGCCTCGAACGGCGTGCCGGCGAGGATCGACTGGCCGACGATCCGGTGGCGCCAGCCGACCAGCTTGCCGTCCGCGGTCAGCCCCGCGTCGAGCTTGTGGAAGTACATCGGCCGGTAGAAGCCGCCCTGGATATCGTCCTCGCGCGTCCACTGCAGCTTGACGGGCTTGCCGTCCGCGCCGAGCGCCTTCGCGATCGACACGGCCTCGACCACGTAGTCCGACCACGCGTTCGCGCGCCGGCCGAAGCTGCCGCCCGCGTACAGCGTGTGGATCTGCACCTGCTCGGGCTTCAGGCCGGCCGTCCGGGCCGCGTTGGCCTGGTCGACGGTCTGGAACTGGTCGCCGGCCCAGATCTCGCAGCTGTTCGCCGTCAGCTTGACGACCGCGTCGAGCGGCTCCATCGGCGCGTGCGCGAGATACGGGAATTCGTACGTGGCGCTGATCTTGCGCGCCGCGCCCGTGATCGCCGCATCGGCATCGCCGTCCTTGCGCGCCGACGTGCCCGGCTTGTCGGCGAGCTGCCGGTATTCGCGCATGATCTCGTCCGAGCCGCGCTTTTCGGCGTTCGTTTCGTCCCATTCGATCTTCAGCGCGTCGCGGCCCTGTTTTGCGGCCCAGAAGCCGGTGCCGACGACGGCGACGCCGCCCGGCACCTGCACGACCGACACGACGCCCGGCACGGCCTTGGCCGCCGTCGCGTCGAACGACTTCACCTTCGCGCCGAAGCGGGGCGGGCGCTGCAGCAGCGCGACGCGCATGCCGGGGACGGTCGTGTCGAGCGTGAAATGCGCGGTGCCGTTCGATTTGGCCGACGCGTCGACGCGCGGAATGGGGTGACCGATCAGCTTGAAATCGGCCGGCTGCTTCAGCGTGACCTTGTCCGGCACCGGCAGCTTCGCCGCATCGGCGACGAGCGTGCCGTACGCGGCCGTCTTGCCGCTCTTCGCATGCGTGACGACGCCATTGGCGGTCGTCAGCTCGCTCGCCGGCACCTTCCAGCGGGCCGCCGCGGCCGATACCAGCATCGCGCGGGCCTTGCCGCCGGCTTCGCGCAGCTGCTGCCACGAGTTCGACATGGCCGAGCTGCCGCCCGTCCCCTGCATCGTGCCGAACGCGAGGTTCGCGTAGCGTTTCGCATCGGCGGGGGCGCTTTCGACGCGCACGTGCGACCAGTCGGCGTCGAGCTCCTCGGCGACGATCGTCGCGATGCCCGTATACGCGCCCTGGCCCATTTCGACGTGCTTCGCGATGACCGTGACGGTGCCGTCGGGCGTGATGCGCAGGAACGCATTCGGCGCAAAACCGGCGGCGGGCGCGGTCGCGGCGAGCGCGCGGCGGCCGAAGCCGCTGAAGTCGAAGCCGATGGTCAGGCTGACGGCGGCCGCGGCGCCCGCGGCCTTCAGGAACGTGCGGCGCGACGGACGCACCGACCCGGTGTTGTCGAGTTCGATCGTCATGGTCAGGCTCCCAGCGTCGCGGCCGCGTCGTGGATCGCCGCCCGGATGCGGGCGTAGGTCGCACAGCGGCACAGGTTGCCGTTCATCGCGGCGTCGATGTCCGCGTCGGTCGGCTTCGGGTTCTGTTCGAGCAGCGCGGTGGCCGACATGATCTGGCCGGACTGGCAGTAGCCGCACTGCGGCACCTGCAGCTTGACCCAGGCGGCCTGCACGGCCTGCGCGGGCTTGCTCTGCAGGCCTTCGATCGTCGTGACGTGCTTGCCCGCGATGCCGGCGAGCGGCAGCACGCACGAGCGGACGGCCTGGCCTTCGAGATGCACGGTGCACGCGCCGCACTGCGCCATGCCGCAGCCGAACTTCGTGCCGGTCAGTCCCGCGTGTTCGCGAATCGCCCAGAGGACGGGCATCGACGGATCGGCGTCGAGCGTGACGTTCTTGCCGTTCAGGACAAAGGAGGTAGGCATTGTGATTGTCTCCGTGGGGAAAACCCGGCATGCGCCCGGTTACAGGGTCTGCTCACGCTCATAGCGGGCTTGCGCTGGCCCCAGAAGGGCCGAGCGCAAGGAATGCGACGCAGCGAATACTCGACGTATTCGCAAGGAGCATGACGCCGCGATCGGCCCTTCTGGGGGCCAGCCCCACGAATGAATTTATCCAAAACAGGGGAACGTGCGTTGCCGGCCGTATTGCGGCGTCGATCGTCGCTTGTCCCCCAAGGGGACTTCCTTCGGGGCGTTTGGCTCGGCCAAACGGCGCTCCTCACTCCTTGCACTACGACCGGCAACGCACGTTCGCAAGCCCGCTATGAGCGTGAGCAGGCCCTGAGTGTGCGCGAGCGGCCGGTTTTTGCGTCTACCCAATCCTGCAAATTTATTGAACAATCCTGCAAATCCCCGGCAGGCGGCGGGCGGTTTCGCTATGCTCCCGCGACATGAGGAAATTGATCGAGGAAGCGTCATGGACATGACCGATATCGTGCGTCGCGCGCATCCGGGCAGCGCGAGCTGGCGACGCTGATCAGCCGCTTCGCGCCCGCGGACGGCTCGCATTCAACGGCCGTGCCGGGTTTGATGCTGCACCGGCACACGCGGCCGGTCGATCTCGGCTGCGGCGTGTCGCGGGCCGCGCTCGTGATCGCCGCGCAGGGCTCGAAGCGCGTGATCGTGGCCGGCCAGGCTTACGAGTACGACGCGCAGAATTGCCTGATTACCTCCATCGACTTGCCGATCCTGTCGCGCGTGACGTCCGCGTCACCGGACGCGCCGTACCTGTGCCTGTCGCTGACGCTCGATCCGCAGCGCATCGTCGAGCTCGCGGCCGAGATGCGGCTGCCCGAACCCGATGCGGGCCCCGAAGGCGAGGGGATCGCGCTCGCCGAGCTGACGCCGCCGCTGCTCGATGCCGCGCTGCGGCTGATGCGGCTGCTCGATACGCCGGCCGACATTGCGGTCGTCGCGCCGCTGATCGAAAAGGAACTGCTGTACCGGCTGATGACGAGCGGGCAGGGCACGCGGCTGCGGCACATGGCGATCGCGGGCAGCCAGACGCACCGGATCGCCCGCGCGATCGAATGGATCCGCGATCACTTCGCGGAGCCGATGCGCGTCGAGTCGCTCGCGCAGGCGGTCAACATGAGCGTGTCGTCGCTGCACCATCATTTCAAGCACGTGACGACGCTGAGCCCGCTGCAGTACCAGAAGCAGTTACGGTTGCACGAGGCGCGACGGCTGCTGCTGCGGCAGGGCGGCGACGTCGGGTCGGTGGCCGCCGTCGTCGGCTACGAAAGCGCGTCGCAGTTCAGCCGCGAATACAGCCGGCTGTTCGGCGCGCCGCCGATGCGCGACGTCGTGCAGTTGCGCAGGAAGGAACTGCTCGGCTGACGGCCGATTGCTGAAAGCCGGCGCGCCGTCGATCGCCGCACCGGTCACCTGGCGACCACCGTCGTCTGCAGGAAGGCCGGCGCGATCCGCCAGTCCGGCACGTAATGCGCGGGCCACGCGCCGGGCGTATCGACCGCGTTGAAATACACCACGGCCTTCAGCAGCGGATAGCGCCACAGCGACCGCTGGAATTCGTCGAGGGCCGCGCGCTTGCGCGCATTCGACCCATCGACGCCGAGTTCCGTGACCATCACCGGCAGCCCGTAGTCGGCCACCCGCTCGTACTTGGTCCGCAGGACGCTCGCGGCGGACGCATGGCCGCCGGCCGGCCAGATCGCGCAGCGTGGGCAGTCGAACACGGACAGGCCGATGTCGTCCACATAGCCGCGGCCCGGGAAATAGTCGTCGAGGTTCCGGTTGCCGGCCGGCGACCACACGAAGCGGATCTGGTCGGTCATCGCGCGGCAGGCGGTCACGACCCGCCGGTACGCCTGCACGTAGGCCGATGCATCGCCGATGGCCCACGGATAGCGCCCGGTGTCGGCCTCCATCTCGTGGCCCCAGCGCACGAACACGGGGCTTTTCAGCGCGGCGAGCGCCGAGCAGGTGGTCGCGATCCGCGCGTCGTAGCGCCCGTGCGCGATATCGTCGAGCAGCGCGCCTGGCCGCGTGTCGCCGGCCGCCCAGGGCTCGACGGTCAGCATCAGCGAGCGGTTGCGCGCCTGCGCGTTTCGGTACGCATCGTCGATTTCCGCGCGGATGTCGGGCGCGTTCCACGACACGAACACATGGTCGAACGCGAGATTCCGCTCACCCGCGAGCGTGTTGTCGGGATCGTAGGCGCCGAGTTCGGGCTGCTTCACCGGTTCGCCCGGCACGGGCGCGACCACGGCCGGCAATCCCGAGCGCCACATCATCGCCTGCCAGCCTTTCGGCGCGCGCAGCCCGATGCCCGACAGCAGTATCGCGAGCGCGAACACGAACAGCGCGTTGCGCACCGGCAGGCGGCTGAAGAACATCTGCCTGAACGCCGACCACTGGAGCCCTTGCTCCCGGCCGTGATTCACCGTGACGACGGCCGCGATCACCAGATACAGGATGCTCGTCAGCGTCGAGAACAGGTAGAAACCGGCGGCGTTGCGCGGATCCTCGACCGTGACGACGGGCAGGCTGCAGAACAGCGAGATCAGCAGATACGGGGCGACCACCCGCAGCGGCGCGTCCTGTTCGATCGCGCCGCCCTTCGGCGTGACCTTGAACGGAAATTCCTTGCCGCGCACGCAGTCGAACACCGCCGACACGCAGCCGAGCACGACCCACGGCCAGCGTGCGAACACGAACGACAGCCCTTCCCACGACAGCAGTTTCGTATTCAGCGGGCGGCACGACTGGGTCGAATGCGTGGCCCAGGTCACGACGCACAGCAGCAGCACGGCCAGCGGCAGCGCGTAGGTGAGGTACGTGAGGTAGTCGACGTGCGCCCACACGCGGCCCGTGAGCAGCGCGACGACCGGAATCACGACGCCGCCGGCCATCGCGAGCGCGCACAGCGGGTACCACAGCTGGCAGAACAGGAACTGCGCTTTCAGCTTCAGCGGCAGCCCCATGAAATAGCGGCGCGTGTAGCGCAGCATGATGATCATCACGCTCTTGGACCACTGGAATTCCTGCGTGGCGAGGTCGCCGAACGTGCGCGGCCCTTCGCCGTTCGCGATTGCGTTCAGCGCATGCATGCCGCGCCAGCCCTTCGAATTGAAGATCATCGTGGTCGAGTGATCCTCCGCGAGCTCGGGCCCGAGCCCGCCGATCTCGCGCAGCGCGCGGCAGCGCACCGCATAGTGCGAGCCGATGCACAGCGGCGCGAGGCCGCCCGCATAGCCGGCCTGCATCGTGCCGTGCAGCGGCCCCTCGACGTTCACGCGCCCGCGTGCGCTCCAGCTCACGGCCGCATTGCTGTCGCAGATGCTCGGCGCCGACACGTAGCCGACTGCCGGATCGACGAACGGCCGCAGCATCTCCTCGAGATAGGTGCGGGTCGGCACGTGATCGGCATCGAGCTGCGACACGAAATCGTAGTGGTCGTAGCCGACCCTGTCGTAGAAGTACGCGAGATTGCCTTCCTTGCACCTGGTCCGGCGCGGCCAGCTCGTCCGGTGGTACGCGGCGACGCCGCGCCGCGTCGACACGAACACGCCGTGGTCGCGGCACCAGTCGAGCGTCTCGGGCGACGGGTCCTCATCGGCGAGCCACGTATCGTGCGGGTAGGTCTGGTCGAGCATCGCGAGCAGCGTCGTGCGGACGATGTCGAACGGCTCGGACGGCGCCTTGGTGACGACCATCGCGACGCGCCAGTCGCGCGGCACCGACAGCGCGGGGTTCGGCACGACCGCCGAGCGGATGATGAAGATGAAGTAGCCGGGAATGAAGGTGGTCCAGAACAGCACGAAGCAGTTGACGCCGAAGCGGAAGGCGTCGACGTAGTGCTCGTCGCGCAACCACCAGCGCCAGAAGATGCCCAGCGCGACGAACCAGCCCAGCGCGAGGAGGTGGAAGACGATACGGGTCCCGCTGTCCATCAACGGGACGACGAGCGGAACGTCCGCGTTCATCGATGCGGCGCGATCCGCTTCGGAGGAGGGGGTGTCGGCGGTATCCGGCGCAGGGCCGCCCGCGAGCGACGCAACCAGCTTCTTCATGGTGCTCTCCCGTCAAGGTCAGATCATCAGTCTTGAAGCAGGCCGCGTGGCAGCCGGGTGTCCTCGCTGGCAGGCGGTTGTTCCGGTGCCGGGTCGGCCGGCGTGCGTTCGCCGCACGCGCGGCCCACGCGCTCGTAGCGGCGAAAGCCGCTGTCGACGGCGAGCCGTTCGCTGAACAGGTTGCGCATGTCGAGCATCACGGGATCGGCCATGTGATCCGCGAGGTCGGCGAGATCGAGTGCCTCGAACGCTTTCCATTCGGTCATCACGACGACGGCGTCCGCGCTGCGCACCGCGTCGATCGCGGAGCCCTCCATGAAGACCTGCGGCAGCAGCCGCGACGCTTCGTGCGGACGCGCCGGGTCGTACGCGCGGATATGCGCGCCCGCGCCGACGAGCAGCTGGATCACGTCGATGCTCGGGCTTTCGCGCACGTCGTCGGTCTGGCCTTTGAACGTGAGGCCGAGCACCGCGATGCGCTTGTCCTTGATCGAGCCGCCGCAGGCTTTTTCGATGCGGCGCAGGATCTGCTCCTTGCGCAGCGCGTTCGATTCGATCGCCGCGCTGACGATGCGCAGCGGCACCGCATGCTCGGAAGCCGTCGCCTTCAGCGCACGCGTGTCCTTCGGGAAGCACGAGCCGCCCCAGCCGGGGCCGGCCTTCAGGAACGACGCGCCGATGCGGCGGTCGAGGCCCATTCCGTTCGCGACCAGTTCGACATCGGCGCCGACGGCTTCGCACAGGTCCGAGATCTCGTTGATGTAGCTGATCTTCACCGCGAGGAACGCATTCGCCGCGTACTTCACGAGTTCGGCCGTTTCGATCTCGGTCGCGAGCACGAGATGGCCCATCGCTTCCAGCGGCGCATAGATGGCCTTCATGATCTCGATCGCACGCGGATGCTCGGCGCCGAACACGACGCGGTCCGGGTGCATGAAATCGTCGATCGCCGAGCCTTCGCGCAGGAACTCCGGATTCGATGCGATCGCCGCGTCGATGCCGTCCGGCGCGCAGCGCTCGACGATCTGCTTGACGATCCGGTTGGTGCCGACCGGCACCGTCGACTTCGTGACGACGACCGCGAAGCCGGTCAGGTTCGACGCGATCTCGCGCGCGGCCGCCTCGACGTACCGCAGATCCGCCTGGTCGGTGCCCGGCAGCGTCGGCGTGCCGACCGCGATGAATACCGCGTCGCGATCGCGCACGCTCGCCGCGAGGTCGCTGCTGAAGCGCAGCGTGCCGCGTTCGACGTTGCGGGCGACGACGGCGTCGAGGCCCGGTTCGTAGATCGGCATGCAGCCTTCGTTCAGCGCGTCGATCTTGCCGCGATTGTTGTCGATGCAGACGACGTCATGCCCGAGATCCGCAAAGCACGCGCCGCTGACCAGCCCGACGTAGCCCGTGCCGACGATGGCGATCCGTACCTTCATGGTGATTCCCCTGCGTGGCGTTCAAGGAAACTTGCTCAATTGCCGGATTCGAATTGCAGTGCTTTCTGAAACCACGCCGCGGCGTGTTCGACCATCGGTTCGATCGCGGTGAAACGCGGCCGCCAGCCGAGCACGAGTGCGGCCTTCGTGGCGTCGGCGTACAACTCGGGCGGGTCGCCCGGGCGGCGCGCGGCCGTTACCGTCGGCACGCGGCGGCCCGTCACGGCTTCGACGGCGCGCAGTGCGTCGAGCACCGACGTTCCTTTGCCGGTGCCGAGATTCAGTGCGACGCTGTGGCCGCCGCCGCACAGATAGGCAGTTGCTTTCAGGTGCGCGTCGGCGAGGTCGCTCACATGCACGTAGTCGCGAATCGCCGAGCCGTCGGGCGTCGGGTAGTCGGTGCCCATCACCTGGAACGCCCGGCCGGTGCCGAGTGCCGCGCGGATCGCGAGCGGCAGCGCGTGCGTTTCCGGTTCGTGGCATTCGCCGATCTCGCCGTCAGGGTCCGCGCCGGCCGCGTTGAAGTAGCGCAGCGCGACCCACTTCAGCCCGTACGCGCGCTCGAAATCGGCGGCCATCCGTTCCATTGCGTACTTCGTGAAGCCGTACGGATTGATCGGGTGTTGCGGCGTGCGCTCCGAGATCGGCAGCCCGTCCGGAATGCCGTACGTCGCGCACGACGACGACATCACGATCTTGCCGACGCCGGCCGCGTGCATCGCGCTCAGCAGCGTGCAGGTGCCGGTGACGTTGACCGTGTAATAGCGGTCGGGCGCGAGCACCGAATCGCCGACGTACGCGAGCGCGGCGAAATGGATCACGACATCGGGCCGATGCGTGGCGAACACCTTCGACAGCGCGTCGCGGTCGAGAAGGTCGGCCGCGACGAGCGGCCCCCAGCGAACCGCGTCGCGATGGCCGGTCGACAGGTTGTCGTAGGCGACCGGTTCGTGTCCCGCCGCCGCGAGCGCCTTGCAGGTATGGCTGCCGATGTAGCCCGCTCCGCCTGTCACGAGCACTTTCATGCCGTGGCCCCGGTCACGCGCAGCACCGGCTCGAGCCACAGTTCACGGCTGAAATAGTCGACGGTCCGGCGCAGCCCTTCGTCGAGATCGATGCCCGGCCGCCAGCCGAGCTCGGCCGAGGCCACCGAGATGTCGGGCTTGCGCTGGTGCGGATCGTCGATCGGCAGCGGCCGGAACACGATCTCCGATGTCGAGCCCGTCATCGCGAGCACTTTCTCCGCGAGCTCGATCATCGTGAATTCGCCGGGGTTGCCGATGTTGACCGGCGTGCCGACGTTGCGCTCGGCGCTCATCAGGCAGAAGAAGCCGTCGATCAGGTCGCTGGCGAAGCAGAACGAGCGCGTCTGCCGGCCGTCGCCGTAGATCTCGAGCGGCGCGCCGTTGAGCGCGCCGACGATGAAGTTCGACACGACGCGGCCGTCGCGCGGCGACATCCGCGGGCCGTAGGTGTTGAAGATGCGCGCGACACGCACGTCGACGCCGTGCGTGCGGTAGTAGTCGTAGCACAGCGCCTCGGCCGCGCGCTTGCCTTCGTCGTAGCACGCGCGCGGGCCGATCGTGTTCACGTTGCCGCGATAGGTTTCCGTTTGCGGATGCACGTCCGGGTCGCCGTAGATCTCGCTGGTCGACGCCTGGAATACGCGTGCGCCCGTCTTGCGCGCGAGCATGAGGCAGTGGTTCATGCCGAGCACGTTGGTCATCATCGTATGGACGGGATCGATCTGGTAGGTGGGCGGCGATGCCGCGCACGCGAGATTCCAGATCTCGTCCACCTGCAGTTGCGGCAGGCCGAGCGATACGTCGCCCTTCACGAATTCGAAGCGGCCGGACGCCTTCAGGTCGGCGACGTTGAGCTTGCGCCCCGTCAGCAGGCTGTCGATGCACGTGACGGACGCGCCCTCCATGACCAGGCGCTCGCATACGTAGCTGCCGAGAAAGCCGGCGCCGCCCGTCACCAGGACGCGCTGACCGGCGCGCGTCTCGAGCGCGACCCTGTCATTCATGGCTTTCTCCTTCGTCGAGCAGCTCGAGAAACCACACGTCGATTTGCTCGACGGCGGTGCGCACGCGTTCCATCCCGCCGCACGGGTAGCGCTTCGGCAAGCGCCGGTTCGCATGGGCCGAGGTCGACGAAGCGCCGCGACAGGCGCTCCGGTTTCGTTGACTACCCCGTTGAAGCTTGAACGACGCGCACGTCGATCGATCGGTGGTGATCTTCATCGCCTTTTCCCCGATTCGCTGATGGACGAGCAGGCCGCCGTTCGTGATCTTGTGCCTCGGCGTGCCGCTCGGTGAGAGCCGGAGATCAGGCAATCGGCATGCCATGAACGATGCCGTCGCGATGCGCACGGAACCGGCGGCGCGATTGCCGCGCGCTATGCGGGCTTCTGTTTCATGCATGTATCGTGGGGACAGAAAAGCGAGCGGGGAAATTGCCGGATCGATGCGATTCGATACGACGAAACGCACGATAAATCAGGCTTTTGCGGGAATCGCGTCGTCAAAAAGGTGTTGAGTTTGAATGTTTCATCAATGAGAAATGCGTGGATAACGGATTAAAAACGTTTCCCGAATGTGCCGCGAATCGAGTGATCCGGTGCGTGAAAGGCAGGGCGAATGAAAGTGAAAAAATGATGTGCGGGGTGACGGGGGCGAGATTTTTCATTTGTTTTAATTATTACGCCGCCGCGAAAGTTTTATTTTTTACGGTCGATTTCGGCCCGCGAGCGGCGTGTGATCCTGTCGGTATTTTCACGGATGAATCAAATCCGTCTCGGTCATCAGGGGAAACGCCTGTCGAAGACGTGCCGGAGGCTGCTCTGTCGGGCTTTCGGCGCGCGGTGTCGGGCGAATCGATTCTCGTTTCTGATGGCACGGGAAGGGGGCGTACCTGCCGCGCCCCCCGGTTTGCAGGCAGAAATGCCCGCGCCGCCGGCCTTGCGCGGCAGCCCGGTTCTCAAGTTTGAAACACTCGTTCATCTGGCCGCCCGGGCCGGGCCCGCGGGCCGGATTCGTCCGTCTAATCCGGCGATTGCGTCGCGACGCTCAACGATCGGGGCGGGCGTCAGACTGTTATTGCGATACATTCCTGAAACAAAAAATGTCATTCCCGGCGCTGCGGGCCGCTGTGGCGGGCATGTGACGAGCGCAATCTGCGGTGGAATATCGCGTGGCACGCTGCTTGCGGTAATGGACGCACCGGCGGGCGGCTGAAACGAAGTAACAAAGCGGTGGGGCGGCCAACTCGTCAATAAGCAGTCGGGGAAACGGCGATGAAGACCATAAGTTGTAGATTGATCGGCGCGTACTTTGCGCATCAGTGGGGGAGTCGGAAAGGCCGGGGTGACGCTCGCGACGCTGTGCCAGCTTCGCGAGTCGTGCTGTCCCGGTTTCTTGCCCGCCGCGCGCTCCGCGTGCTGGCGCGGTTGTCGCGCCGCACGGCAGTCGGGCGACAGCGGTACTCGCTCTCATTCAGTTCACCCGGATGGATCAGGCTGTTCGTGCCGGACAGCGTGATGCCGATTCGTCCTCGGCCATGCAGGGCCGCTTCGATCGCGCCTGGCCCATGCCGGCGCCGGCCGGATTAGATCGAACGCCTGTCGGCCGGATTATCCGGAAGACGCTTCTTCGATAGCTCAGGGAGAAGACACGCCACCTGGCTGCAACGCAGTCGTTTGTCGCTCGCGTAAAAGGTGTATTTCAAGCGGCGCTGCAATTTGCGGTGGTTAATGTATTCGCGAATTTTCGATTCCGGAAATGGGGTGTCGATTTATGGCATGCCGTCCGGCGGGGTATCGAATATCGCAAGCCGGAAAGAAGTGCGCATCGTTCCGGTCTGTCATGCAATGGTGTTTTCGATGCAAGGCCAATGTTCATAAAAATAATAGAAAACACCTACCAAAAAAATTTGGATAACCAAAAATCTCGAAGCTAAGCTTCGTCTGGCCAAAATCGCAAAAAAACGTGATTTAAAAGGCAACAGTATTTTATTGATTGGATAGTGATCCTTAATTTTTAGGATTGCTCAAGTCAGGAAGGTTGATGGCGTGCGATCTTCCTGATTCACTCCGTCCACGCCGTTTTGGAGTCGACCATGAAGAAGCTTCTGATTGCAGCAGCAGTTCTGGCGGTTTCGGGTGCAGCGTTCGCCGGCAGCGGCACGGTGTCGAGCAGCAATTCGTCGAGCGGCGGTTCGACGATGGCTGGCGTTGCAGGGTTCGGTCATTTCTCCGCGACCGATTCCGGTTCGGCACTCGGTGCAGCCGGCGCACTGGCCGGCGGCCCGGGCAGCGGTTCGGTCTCGTACACGAACCACACCCAATCGTCGTCGGTTGGTGGCTTCGGCTTCGGTGGTGCACAAGCAGGCGGCACCAGCGGCGCGAATGCCGGCTCGATCGGCTGGACGTATCACCACTAAGCCGCGACGCGTAGCGTTCGTCATTGGCTGGCGGTACGGATGCCGGGTTCCGCTCGATGGGGGTTGACCCGGCTCCGCCACCGCCGAACACACTCACAGCAAGGAATTGCTATGAAAGCCAAAGTCTTTTTAGCGACAGCGCTCACCGTCATTTCGTCCGCTGCGTTGGCAGCCGGATCGTCCACGACCAACCAGACGCAATCCGTTGCGGCGGGTGTTTCCGGTTCGGTGCTGGTCGGCTCCGGCAGCTATACCAGCAATTCGACTTCGACGGCCGGCGCGAATGCAGGCAGTACCGTGACACCCGCCGGTTCCGCCGGCACGGCGTCCGCGTTTCACAACTCGACTTCGACAGCCAGCGGGTCGGGGACGAACGGAGGCGCGTTCGCGGCAGGCGGCGGTATCGGTGCCGCCGGATCGTTCGCTGGAAACAGCAAAACGAACGAGAACGCGAATGCGCTGTCGGGAGGGGTGACCGCCACGATCGTACTCGGCGCGAACCACTACACGGCTACGGGTGCGAACGACAACGGCAATGCCAATGCGGGTGCCGTGGGGCTGACGGGCAGTGGTGGGTCGGGCGCGATCGCGGGCTCGAATCACTACAACTCGTCGACCGTGTGGAGTACCGGCCCGGCCGGTTCGCCGTCCGCATCGGGCGGAAGCCAGGGCGACTCGAGCGCAACCGGGAGCAGTCATTAGTCAGGGGTGGGGGGGACCAGTTTCCCTGCGACGCTGGTCTCTTTTCCGCATTGTTGTCACGTAAGGAGTTGGCATGAAGCAGAACCTGATTGCCGCCGCTCTGATGCTCGCGTCTCTGACGGCGTATGGCGCTGACCGTGCTGCCGATGGTGTGCAATCGAATTTGCAGACGTCAAACAACCCTGACCAGACAACCAAACCGTCAGAACAACAAACGCTTTCTTCGGGCAGTGCCATCGGCGGACCAGACGCCCAGCAGTGGCAGGGCATGTCGGCAGGCTCATGGTCCCAGCTGGGCAACGGCTGGAAGCAGTTCGGGGAAGCAGCGAAAACTGAAGGCATTCAGGGGAATTAGTACGGTTGCCTGGGTGGGAGGTCAAACCTCGTCCGGAGAGTGAAATGAACAGCAACAGGATCAAGGTGGCATGTGCGGCGATGTTCGCGATGACCACGATCGGTGCCCAGGCACAAACCGCCGACTCGACGTCGAGCGCGCAGTCGTCGAGCGGCTCGACGGCGATCAGCCAGGGCGGTGGCTCGAGCATGAACACGAACACCACGAGCTCGCGCGGCGGCAATGCCACCAGCTCCAGCGGGGTGCGCGGCAGCGGCAATTCGACCGTGAATCTGAACGTGACGATGCCGTCCAGCACGAGCGGCGGCTCGGGCATCACGCCGCAGAGCACCAATTCGCTGCAGTCGTCCGGCGCGCCCGGCACCAACCCGTACAACACCCAGTCGTCGGAAAACGTCAATTACTCCGGGACGCAGACGATCAAGACGAACCCCTCGATCCAGGCGCCAGGCCTCACGACCACGCTGTCCGATACCTGCATGGGCTCGGTGAGCGTCGGTGTGTCGTTCCCCGGGTTCGGCGCGACGGGCGGCACGACGCTGGTCGACCAGGCCTGCGTGCGACGTCTCGATGCGCGTGAATTCCGTGCGATGGGCCTGACCGACGTGGCGCTCGCGCTGCTTTGCCAGAGCGACGCGAACCGGCGTGCGGTGGAGGCGACCGGGCACCTGTGCCCGGGCACGACCGCGCCGCTCGCCCGTTCGAACGTGGCGCCGAGCGTGGAAGCGACGGTCGCCGACGACGTGAAGTATCGCGATCCGATCGTGCGCGACCGCATGGGCTTGCCGCCGCTCGGCGCTGCCGCGCCGGCACCGGCGCAGCCCCGTCCGGTGGCGACGTCTTTCGTGCAGGCAGCACCCGTGTCGGTGCCGGTACCCGTGCCCGTGCCGTCGATGGCGCCGGTTGCCGCTGCGCCGGCTGCTGCAGCACCGGCTGTCGCAGCTGCTGCGCCGGCTGTTGCAGTACCGGCTGCCGCGCCGGCAGTGGCAGCGCCTGCCGTTGCGGCCGCACCGGCCGTCGCGGCCCCCGCCGTTGCAGCCGCGGCGCCGGCCGTAGCCGCAGCACCTGCGGTGGCTGCCGCACCTGCAGCGTCGGTCGTCCCGGCGGCTGCGATGGCTGCCGTGCCGGCTGCCGCCGTGATCGCCGCACCGGTAGTCGCGGACAAGGCATCGCAAGCGCCTGCCACACCGGTCGCCGACACGAAGGCACCCGAGCCGGTGCAGCCGGTCGCCGACAAGGCACCGGAACCTGCACCGGCAGTCGCCGACAAGGCACCGGAACCCGCACCGGCAGTCGCCGACAAGGCACCGGAACCCGCACCGGTGGTGGCCGACAAGGCCCCTGAACCTGCACCGACGGTCGCCGACAAGGCCCCCGAGCCCGTGCAGCCCGTCGCCGACAAGGCGCCGGAGCCGATGCCGGCCGCGCCCGACAACGCAGCGCAGGCCGCTGCCGCGCCGGCTGCGGACACGACGCCGGCGGCTGCCGTCGTCGCGGCGCCCGCGGCTGAAGCCGCGATGCCCGCCCCGGCAGCCGATGCGAAGGCCGCCGAGCCGGCGCCGGTCGCCGCGGCAGCGCCCGCACCGGAAGCCGCGCAGCCTGCCGTAGCCGCGGCGCCTGCCGACATGCCGACCGCCGACGCGAAGGTGCCGGAAGCAGCGGCTGCGCAGCCCGCCGACATGCCCGCGTTGTCCGATCCGGCGCAAGCATTGCCGCCGGCTTCGGTCGACCAGCAGGCCGCCCCGGCTGCACCGGTCGTGCCGGCTCCGGCGGTCATCTCGACGAGCACGTCGTCGTAAGCACGCGGGTCGGTTTCCCGTGTGACCGGAACACCGGCCGCACGGGAGACGTTCGACCCCGATGCCCGACGGTCGTTGCCTGTTTGACGGGTGTTGATCCCATCCCCGAGGTCAACACCTCTTTTTGCCTGACGAGGATGCAAGGAGGCCTCAATCATGAGGATCTTTTTGGTCGCTCTGTTGTTGTACAGCGCACAAGCCGCGGCGCAGTCGGTATTTCAGAACCCGGCGGTCTTCGTGATCCTGGGCGAGCAGACCGCCGCGAACGCCGTGAGCGTTCAGCAGGCGCTGTCGACGCTCGGTCGCGCCGACAACACGGCATGCGCGCCGATGATGATGATCGGCGATCCGCAGATGATCTACATGATGCCGGAGGAAGGTCACGCCCCGTCGTGGCAATCGCCGGTGTACGGCCGTGGCGCGCCGTTCGAAGCGCAGAAGGGGCCGACATCGACCGGCAAGACGGTCGGCGCGATGCAGCACGCCGAGGACATGCAGACGCAGCCATGGAGCGACGGCAGCGCGATCACGCAGAAGATCGCCGGCGAGTCGAGCGTGACGGCGGCGGATCGGGTGAGCGGGTGGCAGCGCAACGGGCTCGGCTCGATCGAGACGGCCCCTGCGACGGAAGTCACGGTGAACGGCAAGACCTACCGCGCCTATCGTGACGACCTCAACCGTTCCGCGAAGCCGGTCGTCGAGCCGCAGATCTACACGCAGCGCGTCGTGTTCTGCCGATAACGAAACGTCAATCCGAGGACGGCCCGGCGCCGCGCCGCGGGACCACGATGTCCCGCCCCGCGCGATCCGGCGACGGCCGTTTCGACCACCCATCCAAGCGACGAGGCCATCGTGAACTATTGCTGCCAGATCAGGGTGTCGGGCCCGCAGGATCTCGAACGCGAGGCGGGACCGGCGCCGTTCGTTGCCGTCCGGCGCAACCATGTCGTGCCGCCGCGGCCGCTCGTCTACCTGTCGCAGCAGCACGATGCCGCGCTTGTCGACTGCCTCGCGTCACGCGGCTGGGACGTGTGGCGCGCGAAAACCGTTGCGGACGCACTGAATCTCGTCAGGGTGAACCGCCCGCATGCGGGCATCGTCGATTTCGGCAGCTTCGCGTCGCCCGACGTCAAGTCGTTCGAAACGCTGCTACGCGATCCGCGCGTCGGCTGGGTCGCGCTCGCCGACCATGAGCGCCTGCGGGATCTCACCATCGCGCGCCTGATTCGCCACTGCTGCTTCGACTACGTGCGCAATGCGAACGCCTATACGACGATCGGCTATCTGGTCGGCCATGCATACGGGATGCTGAAGCTCGCGGACGGCAGCCCGGACGCCGATGCCGCGCCCCCCGGCGGCACGATGATCGGCTCGTGCGACGCCATGCGCCGGTTGTTCGCGACGATCCGCAAGGTCGCGAACACGGATGCCACCGTCTTCGTCGCCGGCGAATCCGGCACCGGCAAGGAGCTGACGGCGGCGGCGATCCACCAGCAATCGTTGCGCGCCGACGCGCCCTTCGTCGCCGTGAACTGCGCGGCCATTCCGCCGGCGCTGCTGCAGGCCGAACTGTTCGGCCACGAGCGCGGTGCGTTCACGGGCGCGCACCAGCGCAAGATCGGCCGGATCGAGGCCGCGCACGGCGGCACGCTGTTTCTCGACGAAATCGGCGACATGCCGTTCGAGAGCCAGGCGAGCCTGCTGCGCTTCCTGCAGGAAGGCACGATCGAGCGGCTCGGCGGGCACGCGTCGATTCCGGTGGATGTGCGGATCGTGTCGGCGACCCACGTCGATCTCGAGGCCGCGATGCAGGCGGGGCGGTTCCGTGCCGACCTGTACTACCGCCTGTGCGTGCTGCGCATCGACGAGCCGCCGCTGCGCGTGCGCGGCCGCGACATCATGCTGCTCGCCGACCACGTGCTGCGGCGCTATCGCGGCGACAGTTCGCTCCGGATTCGCGGCTTCATGCCGTGCGCGATCGAGGCGATCCACAACTACCCATGGCCCGGCAACGTGCGCGAGCTGATCAACCGGATCCGGTTCGCGGTCGTGATGACGAACGGCCCGATGATCTCGGCCACGGATCTCGAACTGCACCCGTACACGTCGAGGCGGCCGCCGACGCTCGCGGAAGCGCGCCGGCAGGCCGAGCGGCACGCGATCGAGGAAACGCTGATGCGCCACCGCCACCAGCATGCGGATGTGGCGGCCGAGCTGGGCATCTCGCGCGCGACGCTGTACCGGCTGATGACCTCGCACGGGCTGCACGGCTGACGCGCTGCGGCAAACCGCCGCTCAAGACCGCGCGATGTCGGCCGTTAAGACAGGAAACGGCCCGTCCGGACCGCCGCTGCAGCCCTGCTGCGCGCGGCCGGCACGCGGCGCATCACGCTTATCCGAGGTTACCGTGGCAGAGTGCAGTCACTGCGGCAGGACGTTCCTGGTCGGCGGGCGGTCGATCGACGGCCGCCGCTATTGCCGTCCGGCGTGCGCGCAAGCGCATCCGATCGTCGTCGAGGCGGAACGGGTGCCCGACGCGAAAGTCTGGGAGTACGTGCACGACTGGCGTTACGGGCCGTGCCCGATCTGCGGTCGCGACGACCAGCCGGTGGATGTCCATGCGTCGCATCGCGTCGTGTCGCTGCTGTTCGTCACGCGCTGGGCGACGCGACGCCATGTGTGCTGCCGGCGTTGCGGCCGCAGGAAGCAGGCGGTCGCGCTGCTGGCGTCGGCCGCGTTCGGCTGGTGGGGGGTGCCGTGGGGCCTCGTGCTGACGCCGATCCAGCTCGTGCGCAACGCGCTCGGGCTGGCCGCGCGCGACCCGGCGGTCGCGACGCAGCAGTTCGAACAGCTCGTGCGGCGCAAGCTGGCGGCGCGCCGGCTGCGGCGCGCACGGCAGGGCGCCGGCGCCTGAGCGCGCGGCCCGGCGCGCCGCGCGCGATCAGGCGGCCGGCCGCTCGAAGCCCGATGCGACCCAGCGCTCGGCGCTGGCCTTGTTGAGCTTGAACCCGGCCGACACCTTCGCTTCGGCCAGCAGCTCGCCATACGGA
Organism: Burkholderia sp. HI2500; assembly: GCF_002223055.1. Lineage (NCBI taxonomy): Bacteria > Pseudomonadati > Pseudomonadota > Betaproteobacteria > Burkholderiales > Burkholderiaceae > Burkholderia > Burkholderia sp. HI2500. Next base: position 549,685 of record NZ_NKFL01000006.1, read on the forward strand.
TCGAATGCCTTGAGCTGCGCGTACGGCTCGAATTCGTCCGGCACGATGTCGAGCGTCACCGACACATCCTGGTCGTCCTCGCCCTGAACCGTCACTTCCTTGTGCAGCATCGCGCGCCGCTGCTGCTCGTGCCGCATCAGCACCTCGGTCGCGGTCTTCACGAGCGTGCGGAACGCGTTCGCGTCCATCGGCTTCGGGTTCTTCTTGTCGCGGCCCATGGTCCACGGCCCGACGAGCGCGGGCTCGGACTCGCCGTCCTTGATCATCTCGACGGCCCAGCCGTCGTCGTCTTCGTTCTTGATGATGCGGGCCGTCCAGCCGTTGTCGCGCCAGAGGCCGTCTTCGTGGATGGAGGTGTCGTCGGGTTGCAGGTCGGATTCGGTCATGGGGAAAGCGGGGGTACGGGCAGCCGGCAAACGGGCGGCGGCGCGCGGCCGGCATCGGCGCGTCGCGCGCCGCCGGTGGCCCGGTGCGGGATGCAAAGGCGTCGATTTTACCTGCTGGCCGGTCGCTTGGCCCGCATCGGCCGCCACGCTGGCCATTCGACCGAGGTCCGCGGCGACCCGCCGCCCTGTGTCGGACATTCGAACCGGCGCAAATATCAAACTCGTATTACGTCCCCGGCGGCCGATCCCGATGCCGTCCGATATCCCGCCTGCGCGCAGCTTCATAGAATCGACCTTCAGGCTAAAAATAGCCTGAATGTCCTTTCAACGCCAAACCGGCCGTGCGCGTTCCATGTCGCGCGGCCGATGAACCATCTGGAACTGCGCATGAGGAAATTCAATGTTCGCGTCGTTTTCGCGTACGACTGGCCGTTGACGCTGGCCGGCATCGAGCAGGTCGCGAGCAGCGGCTGTGCGATCGAGATCGTCGCGGTGTACCGGAGCGTGGCCGAACTGGTCGCGTCCCTCGGCGGCGTCGATTGCGATCTCGTGCTGGTCGACTATGCGATCCGGGCCGACGAGCAGATGGACGGCCTTGCGCTGTTCGACTGGCTGCGGCGCACGCGTCCGAACGTCGGGATCGTCGCGCTGGTCGCGAACGAGAATCCGCTGATCTTCGGGTCGATCCTCGCGATCGGCGGCGTGAGCATCGTCAGCAAGTTCGACGAGGTCGGCCATATCGTCACGGCCATTCATTCGAGCTACAGCGGCGGGCGTTACCTGTCGCCGCTCGTCAGGCGCGCGGTCGACGCATTCGGCGAGCGCGGCGAGGCGCCCGTGAAGCTGTCGGCGCGCGAGATCGACGTCATTCGCCTGTATCTGTCGGGGGTGCCGATCAAGACGATCGCGCAGCGTCTGAGCAAGGGCAAGCAGACGGTCAGCGCGCAGAAGATCAGTGCGATGAAGAAGCTCGGCGTGAGCAACGACGTCGAGCTGATCCAGCGGGCGGCGGGGTTGGGGCTCGGCACTGGCCTGACCGCGTCACGGCCCGGCCGCGCCGCGTGAGCACGCGTGCGCCGGGCAGCCGCCGTCAGGCCGGCAACGCGAACCGCGTCACCGCATCCCGCAACGCCTCGGCCTGATCGCGCAGCGAATGCGCGGCGGCCGCGGCTTCCTCGACGAGCGCCGCGTTCTGCTGCGTCACCTGATCCATCTCGCCCACCGCGCGATTGACCTGCTCGATCCCGGCGCTCTGTTCGCGCGACGCATGGCTGATCTCGTCGAGGATCTCGTTCACGCGCCGCACCGACTGCACGATCTCGGCCATCGTCTCGCCCGCGTGCGTGACGAGCGCAGCACCTTGCTCGACGGTCTCGTTCGACGACACGATCAGCGACTTGATCTCCTTCGCCGCCGTCGCCGAGCGTTGCGCGAGCGAGCGCACCTCGGCCGCGACCACCGCGAAGCCGCGGCCCTGTTCGCCGGCACGCGCAGCCTCGACCGCCGCGTTCAGCGCGAGGATGTTGGTCTGGAACGCGATCCCGTCGATCACGCCGATGATGTCGCCGATCTTGTGCGAGCGGTCGGTGATCTCGTTCATCGTGCGCACGACGTCGTCGACCACCGCGCTGCCGCGCGTCGCCACCTGCGCGGCCTGGTCGGCGAGCGACGCGGCCTGCGCGGCGCTGTCCGCGTTCTGCTTCACGTTCGCGGTCATCTGGTCCATGCTCGACGCGGTCTGTACGAGCGCGGCCGCCTGTTCCTCGGTGCGCTGCGACAGGTCCGTGTTGCCGGACGCGATCTCGCTCGCGCCGACGTTGATGTTCTCGGTGCCCATCCGCACGCGCGACACCATGTCGATCAGCCCGCCCTGCATCGTGTGCAGCGCATGCAGCAGGCTGCCGCGATCGTCCTGCTTCACGGTCACGCGCGCGGTCAGGTCGCCCTGCGCGATGCGCTGCGCGGCGTCGAGCGCCACTTCCAGTTCGCCGCCGAGGTTCGCGCGCACGCTTTTCAGCACCAGCACCATCACGGCGGTCGCGATCCCGCCGAGCACGGCCGTCATCGCGAGCCAGCGGCCGACGCTTTCGAGCACCGCCGAGCGGACGTCGTTCATGTACATGCCGGTCACGAGATACCAGTCCCACGGCGCGAAGCGCTGCACCGCGCTGGTTTTGTCCTGCGGCTTGTCGGCGCCCGGCTTCGGCCACAGATACTCGACGAAGCCCTTGCCGCCTTCCAGGTTGCCGGCCTTCACGATCTCGACGAACAGGTGCTTGCCGTTCGGATCGGTGAAATTCGACACGTCCTTGCCGTTGAGCTCGGACTTGATCGGATGCATCACGATCACCGGCTTCGAGTCGTTGATCGAGATGTAGCCGTCCGCGCCGTGGCGCATCGCGGCAATCGCCTCGAGCGCCTTCTGCTTCGCTTCGGCTTCCGGCAGCGCGTTCTGCTGCGACAGCTTGTAGAAATGGTCGGTCACGCTCGCGGCCTGCGCGACCAGCGACGCGAGCTGGTCGCGGCGGTCCGTGATCATCGATGCGCGCGTCTGCCATGCGCCGAGCCCGGCGATCACGAGCAGGCCGAGCCAGAGGATGACGATCATCGAGGCGAGTTTCTGATTCAGGGAAAGGTTGCGCATGGTGTGTGGTCGGTCGATCGTGGAAGCTCGCCATAACGGCGTGACGGGATAAGTGTCTTGACGGCGCCCGATGCGCGTCGCCGTAGACGGGAAATCCCTTAGAAGGTGCCGCGAAATTAACGGTCGCGGTGTTGGTCCTTTTCGGCAAGTCACGCGGCAAGGGTCTGGAAGGGGCCGGATGTCAACGGGAATGGATAAATGACAGGAGCAGCAATGAAAGTGGAGATGAGCCCACGGCGAAGCGTTGAAAGGCCTAAAAGAGTCGCGCGCTAAGTTTGGGGATGAGCGGATTCGAGCGACTGGCGACGGGATAGTGCATGCCGATGAACAAATGGATGCTTACGTAGGAACGGCGGTAGATGCGGTCTGCAGTTGATCGAAGGCATGTTCGAAACCGACGTCATCGATCGCGCCGGCGCCGAACGGATCAAATCGATGCTGGATCGCCATATCGAGAAGGCTCGCAGGGATGAACTATGACGACGATCGATCACCCAGCGCGGTGTGCCCGCGCAGCTTCGGAGGGCCACGTCATCGGCGCGACGCCGCGCTTGCCACGGCTGACGACTTAATCGAGTAAATGCATATCTCAAAATATGTCGCTGCCGAATGATTCTGTAACTTTGGTATGCTAGCGACCAAATTCCGAGTTTCGCGGCGTGGTCCCCGTGACCGCCCGCTTAAAAGACCAAGTCACGAATAAGAACGATGAGAGCGCGGGTATGTCGATAGCTGAAACCCTTCGAAGTTTTTCGTCCGGTCTGGTTGACTGGAACCAGCGGCCCGTCGCCCTCAATTTTGGGCAAGCGCAAAGCGCGGTCGGTCATCTACTGGCGCTTCATCACGCGGATATCCACGAAGGATTGCTGACCGGTATCGACGGCTATCTGAACTGCGTTTCGACACACGACAACCTGTCTCCCAAGCTGCTTCTCGGTCTGCCAGTGTCGGTGCGCCTCACGACCGACCGGGGCGGCTTGCAGACGATCAACGCGATCGTTCGCGATGTGCAGGTGGGCCAATCGGACGGCGAATTGACCGTCTATCGATTAAACGTTTGCGACGCTTTGTCGCTGATGGACCGCCGCACGAACTCTCGCATATTCCGTTCGCGTAACGTTATCGACATTCTCGCGACGCTGATGAACGAATGGCGGCAACGGAGTGCGGCGCTGGCCCGCGCGTTCGAATTCGACCTGTCCAGCCTGCGTCGTGAACGCTACCCGGCGCGCGAACTCACGCGACAGGTCAACGAGTCGGATGCACGATTTGTCCGCCGGCTGCTGCGGCGCGAAGGGATCACGGTGTTTGCGAAGGCAGGCTCGGCTGGCGGTGCGCGCAGCATCACCGACGAGCGACCGATTCACACACTCGTCTTTTGCGATGACCCGATGCGGCTTGCCGAAGCACCGGCCGGTGCTGTGCGCCTGCATCCGCGCGATGCAGGGACCGAACAACGCGACACGGTAACGCTCTTTGCGCACTATCAGAGCCTTTCGGCCGGTAAGGCGAGCCGGCCATCGTGGGACTACAAGAAGGCCCGCATGGACGATTCCGCCGTCGCTACCGGTATCGATCAGGGCGAGTCCGGCAACGACCTTGCGCGATTGCTGACCGATGTTGCGATCGACATTCCACACGTCGGCGATTCATGGAACGATCATGAACGCATCACGCGCAACCGGATGCTGGCGCACCAGTTCGCAGCGGAGCGGTACGACGGTATCAGCAGCGTCCGCGATATGCCGGTCGGTTCATGGTTCACGCTGACGGGCGATCCGGAACTCGACATGAAGCCGGCCGATCAGCGCCAGTTCGTCGTTACGTCGGTTCGTCACGATATCTGGAACAACCTTCCGAAAGACCTGACCGGCCGCGTGATCGCGCTATTCGCAGCGAGCCGAAACATTGCGCAGACCGTGCTACCCGCGCCGACCGACGTGTCGGGGCAGGAAGACACGCGCTACGAAAACAGTTTCACGTGCGTCCGGCGCGGCGTGCCGCTCAAACCTTCCTACGATCCGAAGATCGATTTGCCGCCCGTACACCTGCTGACCGGAACGATTGTCGGCACGGAGGGAGAGGAAGTGTTTTGCGACGCAGACGGCCGCGTGCGCGTGCTGATTCACGGCCTCGATCCGGCGGACCATACGCACGCGCAAGGCGTCGGAACGAATGGACTGGCGGGCGACAGCGCGCCGATTCGTGTCGGGGCGAGTTTGGCGGGCGGCAACTTCGGCGCGCTTTTTCTGCCCCGCGTCGGAATGGAAGTTTTATTGGGCTGTCTTTCAGGCGACCCGGACCGTTTGGTCATCATCGCGGTTTTGAGTAACGGCGCGAACCCGCCTGCGACGTTCACCCATACCGGCGCGCTGCCGGGCAACCGGTACGTGTCCGGGATCAAGACGAAGGAGATTAAGGGGCGACGTTATAACCAACTACGTCTTGACGATACCCCCTCGCAAATTTCCGCACAGCTAGCGAGCGAACATGCGCACACGCAATTGAATTTGGGGTATCTCACGCAGCCCCGGAAGGATGGACACGGGACCGACCGGGGCGAGGGTGCGGAACTGCGCACCGACGCTGCCGCCGCGCTGCGCGCCGCACAAGGCATTCTGTTGACGACCTACGCACGCTCACAGGCGAGCGGGGGGCAGCTCGACCGCGACGAACTCGTTGGCCTGCTCGGCCAGTGCACGGAGCTCTTCAAATCGCTTGGCGACTATGCCGGCCAGCACGGTGGACAAGCCGCCGACACGGCCGGGCAAGCGACCATTGCCGATGCGTTCAAGGAATGGAAGCCCGGAGGAACGGGATCGGGTGCGGCCGGCGATGGGGCCGCGCTGATGGCGTTCGGCGCGCAGGCCGGATCGCTCAACGTCACGCCGAAAACGCACGTGACCTATGCCGGCGTGAACATCGATCAAGTGGCGCAGCAACACGTGCAAGTCACCAGCGGCGAGCGTATTAACCTGCACGGAGGACGTGGCGTCGCGATGTTCGCACATAGCGAAGGCGTGTCGGCCATCGCAAATCAAGGCAAGGTCACGATTCAATCGCAGAACGACGATACGCAAGTCGATTCGGCGAAGAACATCCAACTCACTGCGGCCGGCGGCAAGCTCGCGGGCATGGCGAGCGATCAGGTGGTGTTCATCACGTCGGGGGGCGCATATCTCAAGCTGCACGGCAGCGATATTGAACTCGGTTGCCCCGGCACCTTCACGGTGAAATCGGCCGGCCATTCGTGGGATGGGCCCGCCAGCATGTCCGCGGACATGCCGAAATTCGATCATGCGGCGCTCGGCCGCGTGCCGAAGCTCGTTCGTGCCGCGGACGGCAACGCGGCGGCAGGGTTCGACGGACAGGTACAAAAGGCGTCGGGGGCGCTGTCGAATCTGAAGACCGATGCGGTCGGCGAACTGCCGGCGGTGCATGCCGACCAGTTCGAAAAGCTGGCGGTGCAGTTCGTCAAGAAGAACGTATAAGCAAGGGCCGGAGTTTTGATGACCAATTATTTTCTCGATCCTCGACCGGTAGCCGACGCGCGCACCGACGAACCGACCACAAAATCCGATGCGGCGGGCGCAACTGCATCGCGCGGAGAACCGCCGCCTATTGTTGTGGGTCGTGCCGAAGGGCCGACCTTGTTCGACAAGGACAACCGGCTTATCTGCATCAAGCAAATGCCGCTGCCCGGCATCGTCATCTTCGTGCACGGCGTGAACTCCGAAGGCGAATGGTTCGAGGCGGCGGAGGAAGGACTGTGCAAGGGCCTCAATCGTCGGCTCGGCCGTCTTGATGATCAATTGAAGTACCAAGGCATTGACGCCGGCCAATTGAAGCCCGCGAAGTACACGGAAAGCCTGACGCCGGACGGATTTCTGAATCCAAAGTTGCTTGCGGACAACTACATCAAACCCGATCCGTCGTTCTCGAACGTGATTCACTTCCGGTGGGGTTATCGGGCGACCGTCGAAGAATTGAAGGAATACGGAGACAAGATTTTCCTGAACGAACAGGACTATTGGGGCGGCGGTCCGTTCACGAATGGATGTTCGAGTCTCCCCGATCTTTGGCATGGCGGACTTGATGATCGTGCATTCGGTTGGACAAGCGTGCAGGCCATCAACCCGACCAATCGGCCCCTGTATCGCGCGCCGCCCCGCGCGTATGGCGCCCTTGCCGCCTTGCGCCTTGCCAAGCTGATCGAGTCGATCCGCCGCATGCAGGCCACCGTACCGATTACCGTCGTATGTCACAGTCAAGGCAACATTGTGGGCCTCACGGCGGCGTTCTTCGGCGATGCACTGCCCGACGTTGAAGACCCGTGGGGACACAAGGGGCGATGCGTGGCGGATGCCTACGTGCTGGCAAACGCACCATACAGCTTTGCGAAGGGGGACGGCCCGTATAAATCTTCCACGGGAATGGATACGTGGTCGCAACGTGAGACGAAAGACCCGCACGGGAATCGCGGACGGCAGACCTACGCAGCGCGCACGCAGACGTTTGGCAAGTTTCTGTCGATCATCGGCACGCGCAAAGCGTACGAACTTCCTGCCGACAAGATCGATGAAGACATGGGGAACAGTCGGGTATCGCCGACGAGCAACAAGTCGTATGCAGCACAGGAAGACCGTGTGCGTCACGGTCTGAATGAATCGACATATGGCCGCGTCACGGCGTACTGTTGTCCGCATGATCAGGTGATTTCGGCGGTGACGGTTCAAGGGATTGGCTGGCGCGGTATCAGCAAGCTTGAAATCAACGATATCGGTGTTCCCGGCGTACTGACGCAGCGTGTCTTCGCATCGGGTTTCGATGTCGGCGTGCAGAAAGACTATCGATATTGGGAAGACGACTGGCGGCATGTACAGAAAGGGACGACTCCGGGATTCTGGTATCCGCCGTCGCCGCCGGCAAAATTCGGTCTGGTTGGTGCGCTCAAAGGAAACGAGTCGGTCTGGGGGATGATGGGGACATTAATTACCGCCCCCCTCATGTACGCGGGAACTGCTGCGACTGCTGCACTGAAGATGTTTCGCGTGAATGAAGACCCGCCGAAGGGCTGGACCGTGACTGCGGATGCCCCCGCGCTGGATCAACCGTTCCCGCCGAAGGCGAAGCGGTTCGGCAAGCCGATCGCGCCGACAGAAGATGGACCGGCCAAAAGCGACTTCAACGAAGGCAACGATCCGCCGTCCGCATGGCGCGACGCGAGCAAGGCGGATGCGGACAAGCGAGCCGACGACCCCTACGACGTTTACAAGTCGAAGAACAAGGACGGTGACGCCCAAGGTACGGCTGAGAGTGAAACCGGACAACGCTACGAGGATCGCGCGCTGATGCGTTTGGAAGCACGACGTGCGATGAACTCTGATTGGGTTGATAAGGACGGTCACGTGATCGGTGAAGATGGGAAAAGCGCTGTGCCCGAAGGCTATACGGATTGGCGCAACAAGCAGATCACGGACGGGATGGACCGTGGCCAGACCAATAACCCGACAAACCACTCAACAACGATGACCAATGCGGATCATGCCGAATATGCGCTTGCGTATGATGTGGCGGTTGGCCTGTGCTATCTGACGGAAAAGCAAATCAAGGCGCTGCGCATTGAAGCAGATTGGCGGATGGGGAATGGTATTCCGGAAAGCAATCCAAACAGAAAATATGCCAAGTATTTTAGATCTGGCATTCTCGATGAGCTCCCGATGCATAAATGGGTCCACAAAGAGAACGGCGAAGGCAACATGCCCGGCAAGATTGCTGACGAGCGCGAAGGTCAGGCTCATTTGAAGGTCGGAGGCGTAGTATGAAGGCGCTGATCGCTACATGGCCTCGACGTGTCGCTGTCGCTGCTTTGGTATGGATGGTCGCGGCCCTACTCATGGCGACGCTGATGGCGCACGCGGAGCAACCGGACCCGGGACACTTGGAAATAGGAGATTGGATGAAACGATTCGTAGTCGCGCCTGGCATGCTGGCGCTTGTGGTGTTTTTGTTCACCACGGCCATGATGCGGCCGGCACAGGCCGCCCCCGCCCAGACACCCACCGGCAAGGCAGCGCCAGTAGCGGAAGAACCGGCGAAGCCGTTTGTCGCGCAGGTCGTCGGACTGATTTGGTTGAATCCGCTCGAACGCAAGGACTATCCGACCGAATGGCAATTGTTGTGGACGCAAGGACTCGCCGCACCGAACAAGAACGATGACATGGTTCGCACCGATCCGAAATCGTTCTCGACGCTCAAATCAATCGGGGCATTGGTGTACGGCAACGAAGGTGAAGAAACATTCAAGGGCTTCTATCATAAATACATGGAAGCCTTTTTGGATTTGCTGCGTAACCGCTACGCGATGAATCCGTCGTACTTCTATACAGTGCAGTCCGACAATCCAAAGAATTGGCGTGAACTTGCTGGAATTCGTGTTGAATTGGCAATTCCCAAGAGGCTCGACATCACCGAGTCCAGAGAATTCTTGACCAAAGAGATCAGGGAAACTTTCTTGATCGGAAACCGGAATTTCCCGAAAGTATGGAGCCGCGACACGCCCCCTGATGTGCAGGTCACGCAAGGCGGTGCGAACGCCGGCTTTACGTCGCTGAACAAGGCGTTGAACTACTTGCAGACGAACCCCGACAAGAGCGTGTGGGTCATGAATTGGGATGCGCCGAGTTTTCCGCCCACGGACGCGCAGATTAACGAGAATCTTGTTGTACTGTTCCTCGCCGGCCCGACCTTCAACACGGAGCGTGAACCGCTCGCATGGATCGGCAAGGCGGCGACGGGCGACACGAAGGACTTCTCGCCGAAGGTTGGCACAACGCGCACTGTGCAGGCGTGGAAGGCGACTATAGACCACGCGGCACGCAATGCCGGCGTCGCGGTTACTGACCTGAAATACATCGTCCACGATGCAGGTAAAGGCAGTGATGCGGCCTCGAACCGTCTTGTCGGCCTGTCGCAAACGCTCACCGAAGTTCTGCCGGAATACGACCACTCAAAGCAGACGTTCAACACGGCGGCGCTGCTCGGCGACATGGGGACCGGTAGCGCATTGACCGACGTTGCACTGGCGATCGGCCGGATCAATCACTTTGGCGGTAACGCACTGGTTGCGGGCACCACCGATGCGGAGCATCCGGTCGCGGTTGTCGTCCTGCCGCCGTCAAAGTTGACGACGATCGATCCGAACAAGGATTGGTTCCGCGCGCGTGGCGGAAACAATGCTTACCTGCCGTGGTGGGGTCGCCGACACGATACTGATTACGGTCAGCAGGGATATTCGTGGTGATGTAGTCGGCGCGGCGGCACGTGCACATGTGCGCGCTGCCGCGCCGAGTCATTCAGGGCTGGAGATATGCGGGGAATTGTCCGGGTAGACGATGTACATACGCACGGTGGGCGGGTGGAAACCGGAGCCGGTACGAGCAAGGTAATGGGCCGCGCGGTCGCTCGCATCGGCGACACGTGTTCCTGTCCGATTCACGGCGCTTGCGTGATCGTCGAAGGTGACGTGGAATTCAAGGTTGAAGGCCAGGCCGCCGCGTTCGACGGCCACAAGACCTCATGCGGTGCCGAATTGATTTCATCCCTTCCGACTTCCGGACGTGTTTGAATGCGGAAGACCCGTGCATGACCGCCGAGCAGTTCCGCGGATCAAGCCGTTGAACCAGTGAGCGTTGCATGAGACATGCGTCCGGCGCCTGGGCAGCGGCGCGGCACCGAACGAAACCGAAAGGAGGCAACGATGCGAATTCTGGTGGTAGGGGCCGGCGCGGTCGGCGGGTATTTCGGCGGCCGGCTGGCCGCGGCGGGGCGCGACGTGACGTTCCTGGTGCGCGACGGCCGCGCGGCCGCGCTGGCGCGCGACGGGCTGCTGATCCGCAGCCCGCGCGGCGACCTGACGCTCGCGAACGTGCAGACCGTGCGCGCGGGCGATACGGGGGCCGGCGTCGCGCCGTTCGACCTCGTGCTGCTGAGCTGCAAGGCGTACAGCCTCGACGATGCAATTCAGTCGTTCGCGCCGTTCGTCGGCCCGCAGACGCTGATCCTGCCGATGCTCAACGGGATGCGTCATCTCGACGTGCTACGCGACCGGTTCGGCGCCGCGCAGGTGCTCGGCGGGCTGTGCGTGATCGCGGCGACGCTCGATCGCGAGCAGCGCATCGTGCACCTCAACGACACGCACGGGGTCACCTTCGGCGAACTCGCGGGCGGTGAATCGCCGCGCGTGCGCGCGGTGGCCGACGTGCTCGGCGGCGCGGGGTTCGATGTGACGCTCAGCGACAACGTGGTCGCGCGGATGTGGGAAAAATGGGTGTTCCTCGCGACGCTCGCCGCGAGCACGTCGCTGTTCCGCGGCTCGGTGGGCGACATTCTCGCCGCGCCGGACGGCCGTCGCCTGCTCGAGACGATGCTCGGCGAATGCAGCGCGATTGCCGAGCACAATGGCCACCGGCCCGAGCCGGCCGCCATCGAGCGGATGCAGCGAATGGTGCTGACGCCGTCGCCGCTGACCGCGTCGATGCTGCGCGACGTCGAGAACCATGCGCGCGTCGAAGCCGATCACGTGATCGGCGACCTGCTCGCGCGCCGCGACCCGGAGGCGGCCGATACGCTGTCGCTGCTGCGGATCGCGTACAACCACCTGAAGGCATACGAAGTGCGGACGGCGCGCGAGCACGCGGCCGCATGAGCACCGGAGCGGGCGGCCACCCGGCCGTTCCGCGCTGCACAAATTTGTCGTCCGGCGCCCTGTGCGGCCGGAATGCGCAAAAAAGTATCGGAAATCAGGCGTAAAGTTGGTGGAGCCGCGCGCTCGATCGACCTACATTGCTTCCCATGCGACCGGTCGCGTCGCCGCGTGAAATACGCGGCGCACGCGCGCAACGAACCGGCCAGCGAGACATGGGAATGGAGACGCCAACCATGATGCACCCCGATCTGGAAGTGGTCGACGTGCGACGCGACGAGTCGTTCAAGGTCTGGTCGCACGGCTATCCGTATCGCACGATCCGCTGGCACTTCCATCCCGAATTCGAACTGCACCTGATCGTCGCGACGCGCGGCAAGTATTTCGTCGGCGACCACATCGGCTCGTTCGGCCCCGGCCATCTCGTGCTGCTCGGCCCGAACCTGCCGCACAACTGGGTCAGCGACATGGCCGAAGGCGAAACCGTCGAGCGCCGCAATCTCGTGATCCAGTTCGATCCCGCGTTCGTGCGCCGCTGCATGGACGCGTTTCCCGAATGCCGCGACGCGCAGGCGCTGCTTGACGATGCGCGGCGCGGGGTCGGCTTCGACGCGGCGACCAGCGCCGCGATCGCGCCGCTGTTCGACGCACTGCTGGCCGCGCGCGGCATGCGCCGCATCGCGCTGTTCATGACGATCCTCGAACGGCTTTGCGGGGCGGCCGAACGCACGCTGCTCGCGAGCCCCGCGTACGACCAGGCCGACGTCACGCCCACGCGGCTCAGCCATGCGCTGTCCTACATCGGCAAGAACCTTGCGTCCGAGCTGCGGGAAGCCGATCTCGCGCAACTGACCGGGCAGAGCGTCAGCGCGTTCTCGCGAGCGTTCCATCGCCAGACGGGCATGCCGTTCGTGCAGTACGTGAATCGTCTGCGGATTGAGTCCGCGTGCCAGATGCTGCTCGCCGACGACGCGAGCATCACCGATATCTGCTTCCAGGCCGGCTTCAACAACGTGTCGAACTTCAACCGCCAGTTCCGCGCGGTGAAGGGGATGGCGCCGTCCGAATTCCGCGCGCTGCAGCGCCTGAACGCGCGCAGCCGCGAGCTCGCGCTGCACGCGGCGCCGACCGGCAATCCGCTGCCGCCGCGTGTCGTCACGGCCGGCATCCCCGAGCTCGCGCCGCAGCCAGGATGATCGCGGGGCCGCGGCCCGCCTGACTTTCCCGACCGTTTCACCCAGCGCAATCGCGTCGCCCACGTCGCGAGGGGCGCGTTCAACCACGAAAAAGCTGCACACATAACCGGAGACACCGTCATGACGCATGCATCGCCCGCTTCATCCCCCCGTCGCGCCGCCCGTATGGCGGTGATTGCCGCGCTCGCCGTCGCGGCCTGGCTGCCCGCTGCCGCCGTGCAGGCCGCACCGCTGCGCATCGGCATGACGTTTCAGGAGCTGAACAACCCGTATTTCGTGACGATGCAGAAGGCGCTGAACGACGCGGCCGCGTCGATCGGCGCGCAGGTCGTCGTCACCGACGCGCATCACGACGTCAGCAAGCAGGTGAGCGACGTCGAGGACATGCTGCAGAAGAAGATCGACATCCTGCTCGTGAACCCGACCGATTCGACCGGCATCCAGTCGGCGATCACGCAGGCGAAGAAGGCCGGCGCGGTGGTGGTGGCCGTCGATGCGAACGCGAACGGCCCGGTCGATTCGTTCGTCGGCTCGAAGAACTACGACGCGGGCGTGATGTCGTGCGACTACCTCGCGAAGGCGATCGGCGGCAGCGGCGAGGTCGCCATTCTCGACGGCATCCCGGTCGTGCCGATTCTCGAACGCGTGCGCGGCTGCAAGGCCGGGCTCGCGAAATACCCGAACGTGAAGCTGGTCGACACGCAGAACGGCAAGCAGGAGCGCGCGACCGCGCTGTCGGTCACGGAAAACATGATCTCCGCGCATCCGAACCTGAAGGGCATCTTCAGCGTGAACGACGGCGGCGCGATGGGCTCGCTCGCCGCGATCGAGAGTTCGGGCAAGGACATCAAGCTGACGAGCGTCGACGGCGCGCCCGAGGCGATCGCCGCGATCCAGAAGCCGAATTCGAAGTTCATCGAGACGACCGCGCAGTTCCCGGCCGACCAGGTGCGCATCGCGCTCGGCATCGCGATCGCGCGCAAGTGGGGCGCGACGGTGCCGAAGGCGATTCCAGTCGACGTGAAGGTGGTCGATCGCGGCAACGCGAAGGGCTTCAGCTGGTGAACGACGTGCGATGCGACGCGAAGGGCGGCGGCACGGCCGGCGCTCTTCGCACGGAGAAGCCGATGGACACGATACTCAGGCTCAGCCACATCACGAAAAGCTTTCCGGGCGTAAAGGCGCTCTCCGACATTGATCTGGAGATTGCGCGCGGCGAGATCCACGCGCTGCTCGGCGAGAACGGCGCGGGCAAGTCGACGCTGATGAAGGTCCTGTGCGGCATTCATCAGCCGGATGCCGGCACGATCGAGATCGACGGCACCGCCCGCCATTTCGCGGACTATCACGATGCGGTCGCGGCCGGCGTCGGCATCGTGTTCCAGGAATTCAGCCTGATTCCGCATCTCGACGCCGTCGACAACCTGTTCCTCGGCCGCGAGCTGCGCAACCGCTGGGGTGCGCGCGACCGCAAGCGGATGCGTCACGCGGCGGCCGCGATCTTCGCGCGGCTCGGCGTGGCGATCGATCTCGATGCGCCGATCCGTGCGCTGTCGGTCGCGCAGCAGCAGTTCGTCGAGATCGGCAAGGCGCTGTCGCTCGACGCGCGCATCCTGATCCTCGACGAACCGACCGCCACGCTCACGCCGGCCGAGGCCGAGCACCTGTTCGCGATCATGCGCGAGCTGAAGCGGCAGGGCGTCGCGATGATCTTCATCTCGCATCACCTCGACGAGATCTTCGCGGTGTGCGACCGCATCACGGTGCTGCGCGATGGCCAGTACGTGGCGACGACCGACGTCGCGCGCACGGACGTCGAGCAACTGGTACGGATGATGGTCGGCCGCCGGATCGAAAGCAGCTTTCCGCCGAAACCGGCGCGCGCGGCCGATGCGCCGCGGGTGCTGGAGGTCAACGAACTGCAGATCGAGCGCGGCGGCCCGGTGAACCGCTTCACGCTGCATGCCGGCGAGATCCTCGGCTTCGCCGGGCTGGTCGGCTCGGGCCGCACGGAAACCGCGCTCGCGGTGATCGGCGCGACGCGTGCGCACCGCAAGGACGTGCGCGTGCGCGGCACGGCGGCGAAGCTCGCCGATCCGGCCGACGCGCTGCGCGCGGGCATCGGCATCCTGCCGGAGAGCCGCAAGACGGAAGGGCTCATCACGTCGTTCTCGATCCGCGACAACATCTCGCTGAACAACCTCGGCAAGTACCGGTCGATGCGCTGGCTGATCGACCGCCGCGACGAGGCGCGCACCACGCACGACGTGGTGCGGCGCGTCGGCGTGAAGGCGCCGTCGATCCACACCGAGGTCGCGACGTTGTCCGGCGGCAACCAGCAGAAGGTCGTGATCGCGCGCTGGCTGAACCATCACACGTCGGTGCTGATCTTCGACGAGCCGACGCGCGGCATCGACGTCGGCGCGAAAGCCGAAATCTACGGGCTGATGCGCGAACTCACCGCGCGCGGCTACGCCATCATCATGATCTCGTCCGAGTTGCCGGAAATCGTCGGCATGTGCGATCGCGTCGCCGTGTTCCGGCAGGGCCGCATCGAGGCGACGCTCGCAGGCGACGAGATCGATCCCGACACGGTCATGACCTATGCCACGGCCGGCACGCGAGGAGCGACCCATGAACCTGCCTGATTCTTCTTCCACGCGTTCCACGACGCTCGCGGCGACAGCCGGACACGGCGACGCACCGCCGCCACGCGCGAGGTGGGCGCAGCTGCGGCGCTCGACGCTGTTCTATCCGCTCGTCGGCCTGATCGTCGTGTGCATCGCGATGATGATCGCGAGCCCGAGCTTCCTGTCCGCCGCGAACCTGGAGAACGTGCTGCGCCAGGTGTCGATCAACGCGATCATCGCGGTCGGCATGACCTGCGTGATCCTGACCGGCGGGATCGACCTGTCGGTCGGCTCGGTGATGGCGCTGTCGGGCACGCTCGCGGCCGGGCTGATGGTCGCGGGCGTGAACGCGGTTGCGGCGCTCGCGATCGGCATCGCGGTCGGCTTCGGTTTCGGTTTCCTGAACGGCGTGTTCGTCGCGTTCGCGGGGATGCCGCCGATCATCGTCACGCTCGCGACGATGGGTATCGCGCGCGGCCTGGCATTGATCTACACGGGCGGCTATCCGATCGACGGCTTGCCCGACTGGGTCGCGTTCTTCGGCAGCGGCAAGGTGTTCGGCATCCAGGCGCCCGTGCTGATCATGCTGGTGGTCTATGCCGTCGCGTGGCTGCTGCTCGACCGGATGCCGTTCGGCCGCTACGTGTATGCGATCGGCGGCAACGAGCAGGCGACGCGGCTCACCGGCGTGCGGGTCGCGCGCGTGAAGCTGATCGTCTACACGCTGGCCGGCCTCACGTCGGCGCTCGCCGCGATCGTGCTGACCGGGCGCCTGATGAGCGGTCAGCCGAACGCAGGCGTGGGCTTCGAGCTCGACGCGATCGCGGCTGTCGTGATGGGCGGCACGTCGATCTCCGGCGGGCGCGGTGCGATCCTCGGCACGCTGGTCGGCGCGCTGCTGCTCGGCGTGCTCAACAACGGGCTGAACATGATCGGCGTGAACCCGTATGTGCAGAACGTGATCAAGGGCGGAATCATCCTGCTCGCGATCTACATCAGCCGCGAACGGTCGCGGTAGCGATCGATTCATCAGTCATCCAGATCATCCACGAAAGAGACTATCCATGACGACACCCGAAGCCCTGCCGCGGATGACCGCGGTCGTCTGCCACGGCCCCGAGGACTACCGCGTCGAACAGGTCGCGAAGCCGCGCCCCGGCGCGAACGAGCTCGTGATCCGCATCGCCGCATGCGGAATCTGCGCGAGCGACTGCAAGTGCTACACGGGCGCGAAGATGTTCTGGGGCGGCCCGAGCCCATGGGTGAAGGCGCCCGTGATTCCCGGCCACGAATTCTTCGGCCACGTCGAAGCGCTCGGTGACGGCGCGGCCGGGCATTTCGGCGTGGCGGTGGGCGACCGCGTGATCGCCGAGCAGATCGTGCCATGCGGCAAGTGCCGCTATTGCAAGTCGGGCCAGTACTGGATGTGCGAAGTGCACAACATCTTCGGCTTCCAGCGCGAGGTGGCCGACGGCGGGATGGCCGAGTACATGCGCATTCCGCCGACCGCGATCGTCCACAAGATTCCGCTCGGCGTGTCGCTCGAGGACGCGGCGATCATCGAGCCGCTGTCGTGCGCGATCCATACGGTGAACCGTGGCGACGTCCAGCTCGACGACGTGGTCGTGATCGCGGGCGCGGGCCCGCTCGGGCTGATGATGACGCAGGTCGCGCACCTGAAGACGCCGAAGAAGCTCGTCGTGATCGACCTGATCGACGAGCGGCTGGAACTCGCGCGCGAGTACGGTGCCGACGTGACGATCAACCCGGCGCGCGACGATGCGCGCGAGATCGTCCGGTCGCTCACCGACGGCTACGGCTGCGACGTCTACATCGAGACGACCGGCGCGCCGGTCGGCGTGAGCCAGGGGCTCGACCTGATCCGCAAGCTCGGCCGCTTCGTCGAATTCAGCGTGTTTGGCGAGGATGCGACCGTCGACTGGTCGATCATCGGCGATCGCAAGGAGCTCGACGTACGCGGCGCGCACCTGGGGCCATACTGCTACCCGATCGCGATCGACCTGCTCGCGCGCGGGCTCGTCACGTCGAAAGGCATCGTCACGCACGATTTCGCGCTCGAGGACTGGGACGACGCGATCCGCGTCGCGAAATCGCCCGAATCGATCAAGGTGCTGCTGAAACCGGCCCGCTGACGGCCGGCGTGCGCCTCACCGGAGACATCATGGAATACGTCATAGGCGTCGATATCGGCACGCAGAGCACCAAGGCGCTGCTCGTCGACCGGCACGGCACGATCGTCGCGCGGCGCTCGGCCGGCTACCAGCCCGATACGCCGCGCCCGCTGTGGGCCGAGCAATGGCCGCAGGTGTGGTTCGATGCGGTGCTCGCGTGCATCGCGGGCTGCGTGAGCGATGCGCGCGCGCAGGGCGTGCCGGCCGATGCGATTCGCGCGGTGTGCGTGGGCAGCCTGTACGGCGGCTCGGGCATTCCGGTCGACATCGACATGCGGCCGCTCCATCCGTGCCTGATCTGGATGGACCGGCGCGCGACCGCGGAAGTCGACTGGGTCAACGCGAACGTGAACGTCGAGCGGCTGCGCGTGATCACGGGCAACGGCGTCGACAGCTACTACGGCTTCACGAAGATGCTGTGGCTGCGCGACCAGCGGCCGGACGTGTGGGCGAACGTGCGCTATTTCCTGCCGCCGAACGCGTACGTGATCTACCTGCTGACCGGCGAGGTCGCGGTCGATCACAGTTCGGCCGGCAATATCGGCGGCGTGTACGACGTCGCGCGCCGCGAGTGGTCCGACGACGCGCTCGACATGCTCGGCATTCCGGCGACGATGATGCCCGAGCGGCTCGTCGAATCGACGGACATCGTCGGCGGGCTGCTGTCGCAATGGACGGAGCAGCTCGGGCTGCCGGCCGGCATGGCCGTCGTCGCCGGCGGCGTCGATGCGGCCGTCGCGACCTTCGCGGCCGGCGCGACGCGCGCGGGGCAGCATGTCGCGATGATCGGCACCAGCATGTGCTGGGGTTACGTGAGCCGGCACGTCGATGCGCGTCACGGGCTCGTCAGCATGCCGCACGTGTTCAACGGGCAGCGCGACCTCTACGTGTTCGGCGGCGCGATCACGGCCGGCGCGTCGGTTGCGTGGTTTCGCGACCAGTTCTGCAACGCGGAAATCGATGCGGCACGCCTGCTGCCGCACGGCGATCCGCACGTGCTGCTCGAGGAAGCAGCCGAAGGCGTGCCGCCGGGCGCCGACGGCGTGCTGTTCCTGCCGTACCTGATGGGCGAGCGCAGCCCCGTGTGGGACGCGAAGGCGAGCGGTGCGTTCGTCGGGCTGAGTCTCGCGCATACGCGCGCGCACCTGTATCGCGCGGTGCTCGAAGGTGTCGCGTTCGCGTTGCGGCACAACATCGAGGCCGGCCGGCGCGGCGCGGTGGCGCTGGATGACCGGCTGATCGTCGTGGGCGGGGCCGCGCATTCGGCGCTGTGGATGCAGATCATCGCGGACGTGACGGGCTTCCCGGTGTGGACGATCGAGCAGGACGTCGAAGCCGCGATGGGGGCGGCCTTGCTCGCGGGCGTCGGGGCAGGGCTCGTGTCACACGACGACGCGCAAGGCGGCTGGGTCACGCTCGTCGAGCGCGCACGGCCCGATGCCGGACGCGCGAAAGCGTATGCGGCGCGCTTTGCGCTTTATACGGCGCTGTATCCGGCGCTCAAACCGATCATGCACGAGTTGCACACGCCATCATGAAGACACGGTTCGACTTCGGCGGTTCGCGGGTACTCGTCACGGGGGCGTCGAGCGGGATCGGGCGCGCGTGCGCGGTCGCGCTGGCGCAGGCGGGCGCGCAGGTCGTCGCGGCCGGGCGCGACATGGCCGCGCTCGATGCGCTGGCCGGCGAGGCCGCGTGCGAGACGCTGCGACTCGACGTCGGTGGCGACGAGCACGCGATCGATACGGCGCTCGCCGCGCACGATGCGTTCGACGGCCTCGTGAATTGCGCGGGGATCGCGTCACTCGAATCGGCGCTCGAGGTGAGCGCCGCGCATTTTGATCGCGTGATGGCCGTCAATGCACGCGGCGCGGCGCTCGTTGCCCGGGCCGTCGCACGGAAGATGATCGCGCGCGACGCGCGTGGCGTCGCGCACGCGCGGGGCAGCATCGTCAACGTATCGAGCCAGGCCGCGCTCGTCGGCTTGCCCGCGCATCTGAGTTACTGCGCGTCGAAGGCGGCGATGGATGCGATCACGCGCGTGCTGTGCATCGAACTCGGGCCGCACGGCATTCGTGTGAACAGTGTGAACCCGACCGTCACGCTCACGCCGATGGCGCAGTTCGCGTGGAGCGAACCGGAAAAGCGGGCGCCGATGCTGGCCGCGATTCCGCTCGGGCGATTCGCGGAGCCGGACGAGGTCGTCGAACCGATCCTGTTCTTGCTCAGCGACGCGGCGTCGATGGTCAGCGGCGTGTCGTTGCCGATCGACGGCGGGTATACGGCGCGCTAGCCAACCTCATGCGGCGCCGACGGCGCATGACGGGAACCCGCGGTGAATGCGCGGCGCGACAGCCCTGAGGCTAGACAGGATCCTTGCTCGGCGGTCCGTCCGGTTGCTGCGGGTTGTCGTGATGGCCGGGCGGCGACGAGAACGGATCGTCTTCCGGATCGCGGTTCGGGTCGGCCGGTGGCTCGGGCGTCGGGGTCGTGTGATCGGTCATGGAGGACTCGCGCGGTGCGTGACGGCGGTGGCGCGGCAGGGGCGCCTCGTCTCCGTTATAGCCAATCGGGCGTGCGTTTGCAGCGGGATTGTGGCGGCGGGTGGTGTGTCGCCGGTGCAATCCGGGCCCGGGCCGCTTTCGGGCAGGCGCCCGCCGCGCGCGGCGCGTGCGCTGTATTGCACCGCGCGCTCTGCGCGATCCCGGTCAGCGCAAATCCGCCGGTGTATCGACGTCGCGCACGATGCCGGGATCGTCGACGTCGAGCAGCCTGACCGGCGCGCTGGCGAACAGCGCGCGGGCGCCCGTGTCGCCGTCGAGCGCGGCGAGCGCATCGAAATGGTGCGCGGCGAACCCGACCGGATGGCCGCGCACGCCGCGGTGCGCGGGCGCGACGATCGACGCGTCGTCGGCGTCGAGCGCGCGCGTGACGGCTTCATAGGTGGACGCCGCGATCCACGGCATGTCGCCGAGCGCGACGAGCCAGCTGTTCGCGTCGGGCGTCGCGCGCACGCCGGCCGCGAGGCTCGCGCCCATGCCGCGCGCGGCGTCGGGTGCATAGACGACGTGGCAGCCGGCTTCGTTCAGCAGCATCGCGAGTTTTTCGGCACCGGGACGCACGACGGCGATCACGTCGGCCGTGGCCGCCGCGAGATGACGGGCGGCCGCGACCGCAACCGGCGTGCCGTCGGGAAGCAGCGCGAGCAGCTTGCTGTGCAGGCCGCTCGGGTCGAAGCGCTGACCGAGGCCGCCCGCGAGGAGGACGCCGGTGGCGAGTGACGCATAGGACATCGGCGCGGGGGAGAGTGATGCAGGTGCTGCGATTGTGCGGGAGCGGGCAGGGATCGACAAGTGAGGATGTTACCGAGGCGGGCGCGTTTCGTCGGAAAGAATGTCAGCACGCGGCTTCGTCGAGCATGTTTTCTTCGACGGGGCCGTAGATGGCGTGCGATTGATCGTGCATCACGGCCCAATAGCGGTCCCCGAACGACCAATGCCACCATTCCGACGGGTAATTGGTGAAGCCGGCGCCCGTCAGCGCGGTGATCAGCACCTGACGGTTGCGGGCGGCTGCGCGGCTGATGAACGGGTTGTGCGTGTAGCACGCGCCGGATGATTCCTGGTCGGTGGCATCGAGCATGCAACCCATGTCGAGCTCGATGCCATCCGCCGAGATGAGCGTCAGGTCGACAGCTGCGCCCGTCGGGTGCGCGGCGACTTCCGGCGGTGCAACGTAGTGGCTCGTCAGTGCGACCAGGGTGTCTTCATCCGGCAACGGCTTCAGCGTCCGGCGCAGGTGCGCGAGATGCCCGGTGAAGTAGTGACGCTGCAGGGCCAGCGGGCGATAGCCCTCCTTGACGTACAGGCGCAGGCCGGCGGGGAGCGCGTGCGCTGCGGCGATCAGCCGGTCCGCCACGCCACGACGCACTTTCAGGAAATGCGGGCTCTTGTTTGCGACGTCGTCGGGGCCGGGCGCGACAGCGATACGGTCATGGAAGCCTGCGAGATCGACAAACCCTTCGTGCGACTCCAGCAGGGCAATGGACCGGACAACGGGATCGGAGAGCGAAATCACGATAGTGGACGAAGTGGCGCAATGACGGTTGCGGGCCACGTCCGGCTGGCAGCAGGAAGCGCTATTGCACGAGGCCGGGTGCTCGTGGTTGATTTGGTCAGACGAATCGCCAATATGCCAGAGTCCGGCGGAGGATGTGTCGCGGTTTCCGCTGCGGGAGCGTGAGCCTCTTATCCTCGCGTATCGATGGTCGTGCCTGCGTGGCCGCCGTCGTTTCGCGTGTCGTGTGGCGGCGCCTCCCAACCGCTTTCCTCGATTGGATCGACGGGACCGTCGTAGCGCACGACGGAGCCGCGCAATACGTCCAGCGGCTGCATTGCATATCGTTGGTTACGCATCCGCCCACTTCCTCAGCAGGTTGTGATAAATCCCCGTCAATGAAATGACCATCGGGTCCTTCGCCCCTTTCTCGGCGGACAGTGCCTGAATCTGCGTATCGAGCTGGAACAGCAGCGTGCGATCGCCGTCGTCGCGCACCATGCTCTGGATCCAGAAGAACGACGCGACGCGCGCGCCGCGCGTCACGGGCGTGACGTGATGCAGGCTCGACGCCGGATACAGCACGAGGTCGCCCGCCGGCAGCTTCGCGCGATGCGTGCCGTACGTATCCTCGACACACAGCTCGCCGCCATCGTACGCATCGGGTTCTTCGAGAAACAGCGTCGCCGACAGGTCGCTGCGCACGCGGAAATCCGTGCCGCGCAGCAGCCGGATCGCGTTGTCGACGTGCGTGCCGAACGTCTCGCCGCCTTCGTAGCGATTGAACAGCGGCGGAAACACCTTGAGCGGCAGCGCCGCCGAGAAGAACAGCGGATGGTGTGCGAGCGCGTCCTGGATCGCGTCGCCCACCGCGCGTGCGGCCGGCGCGCCTTCCGGCAATTGCCGGTTGCGTTTCGCGAGCGCCGACTGCGTGCCGGACGTCGCATTGCCGTCGACCCATTCGGCCGCATCGAGCAGTTCGCGACATTGCGCGACCTGCGCTTTCGTCAATACGCCGGGGACGTGAAGCATCATGATATGGATTCCGTACAGTGCGGCTGCGGCTGTGGTGGCGTTTGCAATTCCAGCGCCGCCGCACGAAACGCGTCGATCGGCGACGACGCGAGATACGCGCGCATCTTCGCGACGAACGCGGGGGTAGCGGTGGCCGGCACGCGCGCAAGCCACGCGAGCGCTTCGTCGATGCGCCCGCGCTCGGCGAGCAGCCGTGCAAGGTTGAACTGGCCGCGGAAGTCGCCCGCCACGGCGGCGCGTCGATAGTGGTCGAACGCGGCGTCGGTATCGACCGGTACGACCCAGCCGTCCTCGTAGAAGCCGCCGATCAGGTTGATCGATTTCGCGTGGCCGAGCGCGGCCGCGCGCTGGAACCAGTCGAGCGCCTCGGCGCGATTCTCGTCGACGCCGTTACCGAGCGCGAGCGCCGTCGCGTAGTTGTACATGCCCCAGTCGAGCCCCGCCTGCGCGGCGAGCCGGTACCAGTACACGGCGACCGGCGCGCACGCGGCCGTGCCCCAGCCGAACTCGTAGCAGCGGCCGAGCATGTTCATCGCCATCGCGTGGCCGGCGCGCGCCGCGTGCCGGAACCAGTTGAACGCGCCCGCCGGATCGCGCGCGACGCCATGTCCGTCGAGCAGGTATTGCCCGTAGACGGCCTGGGCATCGACGATGCCGTTGTCGGCCGCCGCCGCGACCCACGCGGCGGCGCGCTCGGGCGGCCCGGCCAGGATGTCGGCGAACTCGCGCGGCGAAACCGACGCGAGCGCCTTCAGCGACACGGCTTCCATCGATCAGTAGCGCGCGTTCAGCGTGACGAACGCCGAGCGGCCCGGTGCGATCGACGCGTAGTGCGCCGGATACGCCTGGTCGAAGTAGGTGCGGTTGAACAGGTTGTTCACGTTCAGCTGCAGGCCGAGCTTCTTGTTGATGCGGTACTGCGCCATCGCATCGAAGCGCCAGTACGACGGCACCGCGTGCTGGTTCGCGGGATCGCCGAACACCTGCGACATGTAGAACGCGCCGCCGCCGACGGTGAACTTCGGCGTCACGTCGTAGTTCGACCACATCGTGAAGCTGTGCTTCGGCGTGTTCGGGAACCGGTTGCCGTTGTTCGCCGTGTCCTTGCCGTTGTCGCGTAGCTCGCTCTTCATGTACGTATAGCCGCCGAACAACTGCCACTGCTTCGTGATCTGGCCCGCGACGCCGAGTTCGAGACCCTGCACGCGCTTGTTGCCGACCATCGCATACTGGTTGTTCGGCAGCGTCACGCGCGCATTCGTCGTATCGATCTGGAACAGCGCGGCGGTCAGCGCGAGCTTGTCGTTCAGCACGTTCCACTTCGTGCCGAGCTCGATGCTGCGGTTCTTTTCCGGCGCCAGCTGATCGGCGTTCGAGCCGACGCCGCCGCGGCCCGGCGTGAGCGACTGCGTTTCGCTGCCTTCGCCGAGCATCATGCCGGCCGGCGTCGACGACGTCGCGTACGACGCGTAGATGCTGCCGTTCTGCGCGGGCTTGAACACGAGGCCGGCCTGCCAGTTCACGAGCGTGTCGTCACGCGTGGTGGTCTTGCCGCCGTTGGCCTTGGTGTCGGTGAAGCGGGTCGAGTAGTCGTCGATGCGCACGCCGCCGTTGACTTGCCAGCGCGGCGTGATCTCGATCGTGTCGAAGCCGTAGATCGACTTCGTCACGGTGCGGGCACGCGCGTAGTCGTTGTTGCGCGTGATCGAGCCGGCCCACGGGTCGTTCGGGTTCGGCGACCACAGGCTCGTGCAGTTGTAGCCCGACGCCGCGCCGATGCCGTTCTGGCAGATCTTGCCGTTCGCGGCGGCGACGTTGTACGTGTCGCGCTTGCCCCATTCGCGCGACAGCTCGATACCGGTCGTGAAGCTGTGCTTGAACGGGCCGGTGCGGAATTCGCCGAACAGCTCGGTCTGGTTCGCGATGCTGTTGATCGCGCTGTTGCGGGTGTTCGCGCGCCGCCAGACCTTGCCGTTGACCACGTTGCCCTGGCTGTCGTCGGGCTGCGTCCAGATGTAGTCCTGCGTCGATTCCGTATAGCGCGTGGTGTTGCGGATCGTCAGCGACGACGTGATGTCGTGCTCGATCTTCAGCGTACTGATGTCCGACGTCGTCTTGCGGAAATCGCGGTTGGTCAGGCCGTAGAAGTTGTGGCGGTCGACGGGCGCCGGGCCGTCGGTGGCGACGCCTTTCGGGAGGTTGAAGCCGTAGTAGTACGGGATGCCGCCGTCGGGCAGGTCGTCCGTCTGCAGGTGGTAGTAGCTCGCGACGACGCGCGTCGACGTGCCGAGGCCGAACGCGATCGACGGTGCGACGCCCCAGCGCTCGTTGTTCACCGCGTCGCGGCCGGCGACGTCGTTGTTGTGGCTCATCAGGTTCAGGCGGAACGCGGCGTGATCGGCGAACTGCCAGTTGCCGTCGGCCGTGAAGCGGCGATAGCGGTCGGTACCGAGGCCCGCGCTCGCGGCGGCGGTGGTGCCGAGGTGCGGGGCCTTTGTGATCAGGTTGATGCTGCCGCCCGCGCCGCCGCGGCCGCCGTACGCGCCGTCGGAACCCTTGGTGATCTCGATGCGCTCGGTGTTGAAGATCTCGCGCGTCGTCGCGCCGGTGTCGCGCATGCCGTCGACGAACATGCTGCCCTGCGTGTCGTAGCCGCGGATGAACGGACGATCGCCGAGCGGGTTGCCGCCTTCGCCGGCGCCGAACGTGATGCCGGGCACGGTGCGCAGCGCTTCGGTCAATGTTGACGCGCCGCTGTTCTGGATCAGCTCCTGCGGGATCACGGTGACGGATTTCGGCGTGTCGACGAGCGGCGCGGTGAATTTCGCGGAAGCGGAGAAGTCGGCCTTGTAGCTGTGCTCGGCCTTGCCCTGGACTTCGATCGGTGCGAGATGGCCTTCGGTGCCGGCCGGGGCGGGCGGCGGCGTGCCGTCCGCCGCGAAGGCCGGGCTTGCGGCGAGCACGCTGCACAGGGTGGTGAATTTACCGAGCTTCAGCTCGTCGGGACGTGACTTCATGGTGCGCTTCGACCTCGCGGTGTGGCCCCGGGGGCGGTGCGCTACGGGAATGTGCATGCCGCCGGGAATTATTACGATTTGTTTTCAGGCGGCATTCTATGTAATTTTTTATTGAATGAGAAGCGTTCTTGTTAGCGTTAGTAAGGAAAGTGTCAACTAATGTGACGGGGTGGTCTGGGCAGGGTCAATGGCCGATCGGCCAGGTGTGACGTGCTTATCAGGCGGGTTAGAGTGATTGCGACGCGCGATGTCGCGCCGTTCGAGTCGGTCGGCCTGCGGGTAATCGATCCGTGGGCGTCCTAGGCGCTGATTGCCTACCTTTCCACCGCGCGTAAAAAAAGCGCGCCGGGCTGCCCGGCGCGCTTTCCGTTGAACTGCGGGGGCGCCTGACTGGCTCGCCCCGCAGTTCCTTCTCAATCGACCCCGTGAAACACCGCATCCTCCGGCCCGAGATAGGCCGGCGGGCGCCACGTCGCGTCGCGCATCGAATGCTGGACGAGGTTCTCGACGCCGAGCAGCACCGCGAAGATCGCCATCCGCACCGGAATGCCGTTGTCGGTCTGGCGGAAGATCGCGAGGCGCGGGTCGCGGTTCAGGTCGACCGACAGGTCGTTCGCGCCGGGCCGGCTGTCGCGCGGCAGCGGGTGCATGATCAGCGTGTCCGGCTTGCACACCGAATCGACGAGCGCCTGGTTGATCTGGAAATCCGGCGTGTAGCCTTCGAACGACTCGTCGGTGAAGCGCTCCTTCTGGATCCGCGTTGCATAGACGACGTCCGCGCCGCGCAGCCCGGCTGCGAGATCGGTCGTCTGCTCGATCACATGGCCGTTCGTCGCGATCTGGTCGACGATGTAGGCCGGCATCTCGAGCGTCGGCGGCGACACGAGCGTGAACTTGAGCCCGCGGTACAGCGCGAGCAGCTTGACGAGCGAGTGCACCGTGCGGCCGTACTTGAGGTCGCCGACCAGCGCGATGTGCGCGCCGTCCACGATCTTGCCGAGCCGCGAGAACTCGCGCTGGATCGTATAGAGATCGAGCAGCGCCTGGCTCGGGTGCTCGCCGGGGCCGTCGCCGCCGTTGATCACGGGCAGGTTGGTCGCGCGCGCGAACTCGGCCACCGAGCCTTTCTCCGGATGGCGGATCACGAGCGCGTCGACATAGCCGGCCATCACGCGGCTCGTGTCGTAGATCGATTCGCCCTTGGCCATCGACGAGAACGTGAAGCCCGTCGTGTCGCACACCGAACCGCCGAGCCGGCAGAAGGCGGCGCCGAACGACACGCGCGTACGCGTGCTGGCCTCGAAGAACAGGTTACCGAGCACCGCACCTTCCAGCACGCGCGAAATCTTGTGGCGGCGCGCGATCGGCTGCATGACGTCGGCCACGCGAAACAGCGCCTCGACCGATTCCCGCGAGAACTGGTCGACCGACAGCAGTTGCGGCTTGCCCTCGAAAAAGAACTGCTTGGCGAGCCCCTGGTTATCTACGCTTTGCGTATAGTTGCCGCCTTCCGGCACCGAGCGCTCGACGATTTCCGACACGAAGCGCTCGACGATCTCGGGCATCCCGCGCGATTCCTGCGAATCGTCGGGCAGAAGCCAGGTATCCAGCGCGCGCCGGCTCACACCGATGCGGCTGGCGAACGCTTCGCGCGTCATGTTGAGGCGGCGCATGGCGTCGCGGAGGAAGGCTTGCTGGGGAACGGTCATCGGCGGCTCCTGACGAAAAATATACGCGGTGCGTATATTAGTTCCTCGCGTGTTGAAGTCAAGGAAAATCTGCGCGAACCGGCTGTATGGCCCGAGTGACAGCGGCGGGTTCGGACTGGCGCGCGGCGGCCGTCTCCGTATAATCAGGTCAGGCCCCGTGCCCAGCATCTGCCGGGCGCGACGCCGCAAACGATTCGCCCGTCGGGCTTGTTGATTCCAAGGAGAATGAGAATGACGCGTACGATTGCTGCAATGCTGCTGGTGGTGACCGCCGCGCTTGCCGGTTGCAACACGGTCGCCGGTGTGGGGCAGGACATTTCGAAGGGCGGCCAGGCGATCAGCGATTCGGCTGAAAAGGCCAAGTAAGCCGACCGGTTCCGGAATGCAGAAGGCGCCGGGCCGTCCCGCGATTGCGGGGCGGCCCGGCGCCTTTTTTCTTTTGGCCGGCGCTCGATGCCGGTGGCGTCAGGCGTGCTCGACGAACGCGTAACGGCCTTCGACCTTGCGCGGCGTGAACCAGCCGTAGTCGGGGAACAGGCGGTTGCGGACGAACCAGACATAGCCCACCAGCAGGACCGTGATCGCGAGGCTCGGCAGCGCGGTCGACGGATCGCGTCCGAGCTCGGCGATGGTCTTCGGCACCTGCAGCAGCGACAGCAGGATGAACGCGTGGTACGCGCCGACACGATGGGTTGCAAAGCCCCAGATGAACAGCAGCGACAGCGGCACGGTCAGCGCGAGGAATACCAGCACGAGGCCGTTGCCGGCGCCGGTGGCGAAGAAGTAGTACGCGAGCATGAGGCTGATCGCGAGCTGGGCGATGCCGAGCGCGACCAGGATCCGGATGTGCAGCTTGTTCTGGCGGCAGCGTTCGGGATCGGGGCGCGACGCGATCAGGTGCGCGAGCACGCGATCCTTGAGTCCCTGTCCGGACAGTTCGGCCAACGTGTCGGCCTTCCTCGTTCCCGCGGACAGCAGCACCGCGATTCTTGTTTTGGCTTCCTTCCTGTTCATTGCGTGGCGGATTGTTGTGCGATGGTTGTCAAAGGTCCCGGCCACGCGAATATTGCATCTTGCGGGGTGGTGCGCAACGGTTTTGCGGTGCGCGGACACATTCCTACAGTTGCGGGCCGCACGGGGGAAACGCGAGGATCGACGGGTTATACGGCGGGGCGGAGACGCCGCCGTTTCCGCAACGAAGCAACGAAGCAACGACGCGATGAGCGCAAGTCAGTCGGTGGCGGTTTGCGCGGCGGGCGTGGGGCGGGACGGTCGATCCGGATTCGCCGGGTGCGTATAGCGTGCTTCGGCTGGCGGTTCGCGTCGCCGCGTCGCGCCGACGACCATGCCGGCAACGACGAGCGCGATACCCGCGATACGCGTGGCGCTGAGCGTTTCGCCGAACAGCGCGACCGCGAACAGCACGGCCGAGACCGGCGCGACCGCCGTGAACAGCGCGGCCTCGGTTCCGCTCGTGCGCGCCGAACCGGCATACCAGCACAGGTAGCCGAGCACGGTCGGCACCAGCGCGTAGTAGGCGATCGCTGACACCGCGTCGACGGTCCAGCCGGTCGCCACCGCGTGCCATTCGAACGCGGCGGGCACGAGGGCGAGCACGAAGCCGAGGCCGGACATCGCGGTGGACAGCGCCAGCGGCGGCAACGGTGCGGCCAGCCGCCGGTTGAGCAGGATGAATATGGCTTCGCAGGCGACGGCGGCCAGCACCAGCGCATCGCCGGCGAGCGTGCGGAGCGACGGCAGGGCCTGGCCGGGCGCGAACGTGACGAACAGCACGCCGGCCGTTGCGAGCGCGGCGGCCACCCAGTCGCGCGGTGTCTGCCGCTCGCGCAGCACGACGGCCGCGATCAGCGTCGACATCGCGGGCAGCGTGCCGAGCATCACGCCCGCATCGAGCGGCGACGACAGCTTCGTGCCGCAGATCAGCAGCACCGTATAACCGACGCCGCCCGCCGCCGCCTGGATGACGAGCAGCACGGCGTCGCGCGTGGAGATGCGTGGCCAGCGCATGCGCTGCGCACACATCAGCGCGAACAGCAGCGGTGTCGCGATCAGGAAGCGCAGCGCGGTGGCCGCGAACGGCGGCAGGCCGCCGGCCGCGAGACGGCTCGCGATGACGGTGCTGCCGACGCCTGCCATTGCGGCGGCGAGATAGAGATAGCCAATCAGTCGTGTCTTCATGCGCCGCATCGTCGCGTACGGCGTTGATGCGCGTCTTGAACGAAATTGCAGCGCGCGCGGGCATGTCGAATACGGAGCGCGTGACTCTGCATGCTTGGGCCGCAGGGGCGGGCGACAGCCACCGCGAGCAGCGCATGGCGCGGCGTGCCGTCGCAGTTGTCGATGTGAGCGCAGCCTTCGAGGCCGGTGTGTTTGGCGACGAGCCCCGCTGGATGGCGGCGGCGTCAAACGGCCTGCGTGAACCGCCCCGGCGTGATCCCGAACTGGCGCGCGAACGCACGCGTCAAATGGCTTTGATCGGCAAAGCCCGCTTCGGCTGCGGCATCGGCGATCGGCAAGCCGCTGGCAAGCAGCGCGCGCGCCAGCCGCGCACGCGACTGGATCAGGTACGCGTGCGGCGTGATGCCGACTTCGCGGGCAAACCCGCGCAGCAGCTGGAAGCGGCTGACGCCGCTCAGGTCGGCCAGCTCGGCGAGCGAAACGGGCGCGGCCGGCACCGCGTCGAGCCGCTCCCGGGCGAGGCGGATTGCCGGTGCGACGCCCGCCGCCGGCAGCGTGCGGTTCGCGTGCCGGGCAAGCAGCCCGGCGACGAGCATCACGAGCGCTTCGTCGCGGGCAAGCGGCTGGGATTCACCCGCGACGATACGCGCGTGTAGTTGGCCGACGGCAGCCGTGAGCCGCGCGTCGCGTACCGCCGGATGCGCCAGTTCGACGCCGCCGAGGCCTTCTTCCGCTGCCACGCCCGCGACCAGCGCGGGTGCGAGGTACAGCATCCGCCAGTGCCGGCCCGTGCCGGCCTCGATCGGCGAGCCGTCGTGCATCTCGCCCGGGTTGACCATGATCGCGTCGCCGGCCAGCGCGTCGACCTGCCCGCGGCCGCTCCACGACCGGTGCGCGCCGCTGACGATCACACCGACCCCGAATTCGTCGTGCGCGTGGCGCGGAAATGCACGGTCGGATTCGAGGCTGATTGCCTCGATGCCTTCGCCGGTCCGTCGGTAATGGGTGACGCGGTGCATGTGCGCTCCTCGCGCCGGTTGCGGCGCGGATGTCATGCACTTTAGCGTGTTCCGGCGCCGCGCGCCCTTCATCCTTTTGGCCGATACCGCGCGGCGCGCGTAGCCCGCACCATGTGCACATGAGCAGCGTACACGGCCCGCCGGGCCTGAAGCTGCGCGGGAGGCGGCAGGTGGAACGACAGGATCCGGTATTCATTCAGGTTGGCGCGCTCGCGGACGGCTTCGCGCCGGAAGCGAACATCCTCGCATCCGTCGACGCGCTCGCCGGGCGGACACTTGCGCTCGGCGACGCATCGGGTGCATGGCGCGTCTATACGTTCGAGCCCGGCGCACTGCAGTGGCGCGATGCGGCGACCGATACGGGCGGCCGCGAGCCGTGTCGCGTGACGCGGCTGCGCGACGGGCTGTACTTCGTCGACTACATCGATTCGGCCGCCCGCGCGACATCGGTCAGTCTCGTGATCGACCTCGACAACGGTGTATGGACGTCGGTCGTCGGCGCGCTGCCGACTGAAGCCGACACGCGCATCGACGCGTTCACACGGGTTGCGCGCGGGCTGCCGCTGACGGGCGTCGAGGCCGAGTTCCGGCACGGCACGCTCGGCGGCCACACGCAGCCGGGGCCGTTGCACGGGCCCACGCGCGAGCTGATCGGCAAGCGGACGATGTATCGCTATAGCCCGACCGAATGCTACGAGCACATCTACCTGAACGAGAATTTCTATGCGTGGCAGTGCCTGCAGGGTGTCGAAGGCGGGCTGGCCGATGTCGATCGCTGTCATTACTTCAGGATTGCAGACGCGCTGTATCTGTTCGTGTGGCGAGAAAAGGTGGTGCCGACGCTCGGCGTCGTGCTGATCGACCTCGCGCAGCGCAAGACCGACGGCAAGATCTTCGGCTACCAGGGCGGCGATTTCGGCACGCTGTCGAACTTCCCCGTCGGCGCGCACGCGCAGGTGCTCAACGAAACCGTGCATCCGCTCGGCGGCGAGGCGCAGCGATGAATGCCGTGCCGGGCAGCGGCCGCCTGCGGGCGGATTTCAACGGGCGCGTCGTGCTTGTCACGGGCGCCGCGCAGGGGATCGGCGCGGCGATCGCACGCCGATTCGCGGAATCCGACGCGTTCGTCGCGCTCGCCGACCTGAACGGCGAGGCGGCCGCCGCGCAGGCCGATGCGCTCGCGAGCACGGGCGGCGAGGCGCGCGCCTATCGGGTGGATGCCGCCAGCCGCGACGAACTGGGCGCACTGGTTGCGGCGGTCGAGCGCGACGGTGGCCGGCTCGATGTGGTCGTCCACAATGCCGCGTATTTTCCGCTGACGCCGTTCACGCAGATCGACGAGCCGACGCTCGACCGGACGCTCTCGGTCAACCTGTCGGCGCTGTTCTGGCTCGCGCAGGCCGCGTTGCCGGCATTCGAGCGTGCGGGAGCGGGGCGGCTGCTCGTCACGTCGTCGGTGACGGGGCCGCGTGTCGCGTATCCGGGGCTCGCGCATTACGCGGCGTCGAAGGCTGGCGTGAACGGCTTCATTCGCGCGGCCGCGCTTGAGCTCGCGCGCCGCAACGTGACGGTGAACGGCGTCGAGCCGGGCATGATTCGCACGCCGGCGGCCGGCAATCTCGGCGACGCGTCGGTCGCGACGCAGATCGCGCGCGACATTCCGCTCGC
The DNA here is from genome assembly GCF_002223055.1 of Burkholderia sp. HI2500. NCBI lineage: Bacteria > Pseudomonadati > Pseudomonadota > Betaproteobacteria > Burkholderiales > Burkholderiaceae > Burkholderia > Burkholderia sp. HI2500. Next base: position 582,140 of record NZ_NKFL01000006.1, read on the forward strand.
GCGGATGGGCGAACCGGAAGATATCGCGAACGCGATGCTGTTTCTCGCATCGGCGGATGCCGCTTACATTACGGGGCAGACGATCGTCGTCGACGGCGGTGCGACGCTGCCCGAGAGCGGTGCGGTGCTTGGCGGCGCGTGACGGTGACCCGCGCCCCCGCTCGGCGAATGAACCTCGGCCGATAACTTACCAGCGAATGCGGCAGGACGATTACTCGTCGAATTTCGCAAGCGGCCGTGGCGGCGAAGCCGGCTGGCGTGATCTTGAACGCCGGCCATGCGGGACGTCAGGCGCCGGCCGGCGAGATTCATGGCGGCCTGGATGTCGCGGATCGGGCGATTGACGACCTCCACGGAAATCGGCACCGAACCTCTTCTTGCGTTGAACAAAAAACGTCTGCGCTGCCAAGCGCGTGTGCCGCCCGTCGCGCATCGCCGCGATTACAGCCAGCCGTTGCGGATGAACTCGACGATCGAATAGCGGCGGTGCTCGAGATCGTGCAGCCGAACAGCATCGACGATGCGCGACACGCCATCGGCGTAAGGCGTCGCACCCACCACGCGCGATTCGAACTGCAGGCTGCACGCGCCGTCGTCGATGCGGATCCGGTGAATCGCGTGGCGGCCGAGCTGATCGTCGGCGACCGCGAATTCGCTGCGTTGCACGTCCGGGTCGCGCACGGAGCGGATGTCTTCCGGCCGCACGCCGAGCGACTGGCCGATCCCGACGGCCGTGCCGGGGACGGACGTCTTGCCGGCCTGGTGCGACTCCGTCACGCTGATCCGGCAGTCGTGAAACAGGTGGCCGCTGGTTTCCAGCATGCTCATGAACTTGAGCATCAGGATGTTCGTGTTCGGGCACAGCACGACCGGGAAAGCGTGCGAGCCGGTTTCGAGCTCGGAGCCGGTCGACAGTTCGACGAGTGGCGATCCGGTGGCCTCGCAGAACGCGATCACGGCGGGGAGTTCGCGGCCGGAACCGGCATGCACGACGATCGTTCGGGCGTCGCTGCGCTGCGCGTCGTTGCGCGCGCTGTCCGACCAGGGGATCACGCGGCAGGTGGCCGGGTCGAGCCGGTGCGCGTCGAGCAGTTCGCTGGCCAGCTTGCCGGTTCCTACGACGAGTACTTGCATGACATTCACGGATTGAAGTTCAGGATTCGGGACGGGAAATGAAGCGGGCCGTCGGGTGGTCCGGCACGGTCGCGGCACGTGGCGCCGGACCGGCCTCGCGCATTATGCCCGGCCGCTCGCCCGCGTGCCCGCCGGGCCTCGCAGGCGGCGGCCCGGTGCGTCAGCTCGCCGACACCGTCGGCAGCCACGCATTTGCCGCGTTCTGCGTCGCGCGTTGTTTCGCGATCGAGCACGCGAGGCGGTCCGTATCGGATGCCACCGTGTCGTGCTGCGCTTCCGACACGCCATGCAGGCCGGCGCCAACCGCGGCATCGCCCTGACAACCCGGGCGAAACGACGGAGGAACCGCGCCGTCGCAGCCTCGTCGCGGTGCGCACGGACGCGTGAACGGCGCTACCCTGTGGCACATTGCCGGCCACGCACGCATGCCGCGGCCGGCATCGCTCATGCAACACGCATCATCAAGCAACCCTCGATCCAGGAGAAAACATCGATGGAACACGATTTCAAAGGCAAGGCAGTCGCGATCACCGGCGGATTCGGTCACCTGGGCATCGCGACGGCCGCGTGGCTCGGCGAGCGCGGCGCACGCGTCGCGCTGATCGGCCGCGGCGCGGCCCCGGCGGCGCAGGCGCTGCCCGGCGTGCCGGCCGACGCGCTGCGCATCGGCGGCATCGATCTCGTCGATCCGCAGGCCGCCGCGCAGGCGCTCGATACCGTGCAGCGCGAATTCGGCCGGGTCGATGCGCTGCTGAACATCGCGGGCGCGTTCGTGTGGCAGACGATCGCCGACGGCGACGCCGCCACGTGGGACCGCATGTACGAACTGAACGTGAAGACCGCGCTGAACGCATCGAAGGCCGCGCTGCCGCACCTGCTGGCGAACCCGGCCGGGCGCATCGTCAACATCGGCGCGGGCGCGGCGTTCAAGGCCGGCACGGGGATGGGCGCATACGCGGCCGCGAAGGCCGGCGTCGCGCGGCTCACCGAGGCGCTGGCGGCCGAACTGCTCGACCGCGGCGTGACGGTGAACGCGATCCTGCCGAGCATCATCGATACGCCGCCGAACCGCGCCGACATGCCGGACGCGGATTTCACGCGCTGGGTGAAGCCGGAGCAGATCGCGGCGACGATCGGCTTCCTGTTGTCGGCCGACGCGCAGGCGATCACCGGCGCGTCGATTCCGGTGACCGGCCGCGTGGCATAGCGCGGCGGGGCAAGGGCGGGGGCTCGCGCGGCGGCCGGCCGTGCGTACAATGTCGCACCGGATTGCGCGAGCCCTGACTGAGACCATGCATCAGCCCACTATCCTGATCGTCGAAGATGAAGTGGCGATCGCGGACACGATCATCTATGCCCTCGGCACCGACGGCATGCAGACCGTCCACTGCATGCTCGGCCAGGCGGCGCTCGACCACCTGCGCGACACGCGCGTCGATCTCGTGGTGCTCGACGTCGGCCTGCCGGATCTCAGCGGCTTCGAGGTGTGCCGGCGGCTGCGCACGTTCTCCGACGTGCCGGTGATCTTCCTCACCGCGCGGCACGATGAAATCGACCGGATCGTCGGGCTCGAGATCGGTGCCGACGATTACGTGGTCAAGCCGTTTTCGCCGCGCGAACTGGCGGCGCGGGTGCGCGTGATTCTGCGGCGCTTCTACCGGACGGCTGCGCCCGAATCGATCCCCACGCCTGTGGTACCCGTACCCGCGCCGGCCGAGACAACCGCACCGGGTTTCACACTCGACACCGACGGCGCCCGCATATCGTGGCTCGGCCACGCACTGGACCTCACGCGCTACGAGTTCGGGCTGCTGGCGCTGCTGGTCCGGCATCCGGGGCGCATCTACTCGCGTGAGCAACTGATGGACCTCGTGTGGCACGAGGCATTCGATTCGGCCGACCGCACGGTCGACACGCACATCAAGACGTTGCGCGCGAAGCTGCGCGCGATCGACCCCGAGCGCGACCCGATCCGCACGCATCGCGGGATGGGTTATTCGCTGCAACCGTAACGACCGGCTCCGTCCATGCATATCGGCCTGCGCATCTTCTTCGGTTTTTTCCTGATCGTCGGCCTGGCTGCGCTGATCACGCTGCGCGTGTTCGTGCAGGAGGTGAAGCCGGGTGTGCGCGAGGCGATGGAGGACACGCTCGTCGATACCGCGCAGGTGCTCGCGACGCTGGCCGCCGACGACCTGGCGAACGGCCACATTGCCAACGGCGCGTTCGCGCGGCAACTGTCGAACCTGCACGAACGCCCGATCAGCGCGAACGTATGGGGCGTGCAGAAGAACACGATCGGCTACCGTCTCTACATCACCGACGCGCACGGCATCGTGCGCTACGACTCGTCCGGCCGCGCGGTCGGGCAGGACTATTCGCGCTGGAACGACGTGTACCGGACGCTGCGCGGCGAGTACGGCGCGCGCAGCACGCGCAGCGATCCGAACGATGACAGTAGCACCGTGATGCACGTGGCGGCGCCGATCCGGCACGGCAACGAGATCATTGGCGTGCTGACGATCGCGAAGCCGAACCAGACGGTCGCGCCGTTCATCGCGCGCAGCCAGCGCAAGATCATGCTGTACGGCGCGCTGCTGATGGGCGGCGCGATCCTGATCGGCGTGGCCTGCACGTGGTGGCTGGTGGTCGGGCTGCGGCGCCTGCAGCGCTATGCGCGCGCGATCGCGGCGGGCGAGCGGGCCGACATGCCGCTACAGGGCGCAAGCGAGCTGGCCGAGCTCGGGCGCGCGGTGGAAAGCATGCATCAGCGGCTGGAAGACCGGCAGTACGTCGAGACCTATATCCACACGCTCACGCACGAGATGAAGAGCCCGCTGGCGGCAATCAGCGGCGCGGCCGAACTGCTGCAGGAAGACATGCCGGTGACGAACCGGCGGCGCTTCACCGAGAACATCCGCCGCCAGGCCGGCCGACTCGAACAGATGATCCGCAAGCTGCTCGCGCTCGCCGAAGTCGAGCAGAAGCAGCGCCTGTCGGTGCGCGAACCGGTCGCGCTGCGGCCGGTGCTCGAACAGCTCGTCGACGATATCGAGCCGCGCGCGCGGCAGCGCGGCGTGAACCTCGCGATCGACGCGCACGACGCGGCCGATCCGGCAGTCGTCGAAGGCGATCCGTTCCTGCTGCGCCAGGCGCTCGGCAACCTGCTCGACAACGCGCTGGATTTCGCGCCGCAGGGCAGCACGATCCGCATCGCGCTCGAACGGCAGCCGGCGGGTAAGGCCCATGTCGCGGTCGTGCGTGTGACCGACGACGGCCCCGGCGTGCCCGACTACGCACTGGCGCGCGTGTTCGAGCGCTTCTATTCGCTGCCGCGCCCCGACGGCCAGGATCGCAGCACGGGCCTTGGGCTGTGTTTCGTCCGCGAGGTCGCGATGCTGCACCGCGGCCAGGTCGCGCTCGCGAACCGCGACGAAGGCGGCGCGTGCGCGACGCTCACGCTGCCGTCGGCGGGCTGAACTCCCTTCAACTTCACGTTCGCCACACCTTCGCTTCACACCGGCTTCAATCGCCCTTCACCGGGGCGGCTCATGCTGACCGTACCCTTTTACTCCGGTACCTGTCGGCCATGAATCGAGTCCTGTTGTTCAAATTCGCGATCACCGCGTTTCTCGCGCTGCTGATCCTGATCCCGCTGCAGATGGTGCAAAGCATCGTGCATGAACGTGCCGCGTATCGCCGGGATGCGCTGCAGAGCATCTGGTCGAGCTATGCGGGGCCGCAGACGGTGGCGGGCCCCGTGCTCGTCGTGCACTACACGGAAGTCACGCGGGTGCGCGACGATTCGCCGGCCGGCGGCGCGACGAAGACGAGCCTGCGCAGCGAGACGAAGCGCCTGCTCGTGTTTCCGAAGACGCTGAACGTCGACGGCACGCTGACGACCAGCGTCCGGTATCGCGGCATTCACAAGGCGCTGGTGTACGAGCTGGCGAGCCGGATGACCGGCACGCTGGCGTTGCCGGACCTGAAGAAGCTGCCGCAGGCGGACGGCCACGTGAGCTTCAAGATCGACGATGCCTATGTGTCGATCGGCATCGGCGACATTCGCGGGCTGACCGCGCAGCCCGACTTGCGCATCGGCGGCACGCGCTTCGACGTCGAGCAGGGCACGCGGCTGGACAGCCTGCGCCAGGGCGTGCACGCGAACGTCGATCTCGCGGCGCTGGCGGACGCAAACGCAGGGGCGGTCGTGCCGTTCAGCGTCGACCTGCCGTTGCGCGGGGCGGATTCCGTCGCGTTCGCACCGGTGGGCGACCAGAACGATTTCTCGCTGAAATCGACGTGGCCGCATCCGAGTTTCGACGGCGCATTCCTGCCGAACAACCGCACGGTCGATGCGCGCGGCTTCACCGGCAACTGGCGCGTGACGTCGTTCAACACGAAGGCGCGTGAGCAGATCATCTCGGGCGACGGGGAAGGCGCGATCGAAATGGCGTCGGTGTCGGTGATCGAACCCGTGAACGTCTATCTGCAGGCCGAACGTGCGACGAAGTACGGCGCGCTGTTCGTGATGCTCACGTTCGCGAGCTTCTTCATGTACGAGCTCGTGAAGCGGCTGCGCATTCACCCGATCCAGTACACGCTGGTCGGCCTGTCGCTCGCGCTGTTCTTCCTGTTGCTGCTGAGCCTGTCCGAACACATCAAGTTCGCGTATGCGTATCTCGCGGCGAGCGGTGCATGTATCGGGTTGCTCGCCTTCTACCTGTCGTTCGTGCTGCACAGCGTGAAGCGCGGGGCGGTGTTCGCGGTGCTGCTCGCGGTGCTGTACGCGGCGCTCTACGGGTTGCTGCTGTCGGAAGACAACGCGCTGATGCTCGGTTCGCTGCTGCTGTTCGCGATCCTCGCCGGCATCATGACGCTCACGCGCCGCGTCGACTGGTATTCGCTCGGTGCCGCGTGGCAGCCGCTGGCCGACAAGGCGGCGGCGGGTGCCGCGAAGCCGGGCGCGCAGGTGAAGTAAGCGCGCGAGGTGTGGGCAGGCGCGCCGGTCGGGAACTTCACGACCGGCGCGTCATATGGCACATCGCCATATCGCCACATCGCCGCTTCACGCGCGCGATGCAGGCCGTCGAAAACGCGCCAGCGGAATCTCTGCAACAGCGGTGATCTCGATCAGCAGATCGGGATGGTAGAGACGCTCGACCTGGACGGTCGTCGTCACGGGATAGGGCTCGGCGAAGTAGGTCTTGCGGATGTCGCCGGCCTGCATGAAGGCATCGATGTCGGTCGCGTAGTGAACGAGCGAGATCACGTCCTGCATCTGTCCGCCCATCGTGGCGAGCACGGCGCGGATGTTGTCGAGCGTCTGGCGTACCTGCATGCGCATGTCGCCGTGGCCGACCACCCGGCCGTCGCGGTCGAGCGACACTTGCCCCTTCAGGTGCACGATCCGGCCATCGCCCTGGATCACGGCCATCGAGAACGCGCCGAACGGCGCCCAGACTTCCGGCGGATTCACTGCTTCGGCCATCGTGCGGCTCCTGTGGGGCGATGACGAGGATGCGGCGGCGAGCGTCGCGGTGGGTTCGGGCCGTGCGTCGGCCGGAACGCGATGGAAGCGAGACATCGACAGCGTCGCCGGGTTCGCCGACAATCGCGCCATTATGGATCAGCGCCCGGCGAAGCGTGAGCGACGCCACGGCGGCAACGACGACACCCCATGGACGACATCCGGATCATCAGGGATCTCGCGGAAATCGAGGACACCGCCTACATCGAGCTCATGCGCGGGCCGTATGCGCGCAAGTGCTGGAACGAGGGATCGCTGTTTTTCAGGGAGGAAGTCTTCGGCCTGCTCGAAGCGGCGATCTCGCGGCAGATCCCGGACTACGATCATTACGCGTTCAATGGCATCGGCATGCCGGACTGGCTTCGGATCATTGACGAACTGGACGATACGCGCAGCATGCTGGGCGACGCCACGCAGCGAACGGCGGCACTCGACCGGCTCGGCTTCGTGTTCCGCGATTCGCGGCAGGATTTCATCGACCGTCTGGACGCGAGTTGCGCCGCGCTTGCGGAAGTGATTGCCGAAATCGATGCATGGACACGCGAGGTCCGGATTCGCCACGATCAGGTGACGATATTGGGGATATGACGCCGCGTGGCATGGCCCGCGCGGCACGCATATCGGGCGGCATCCGCTTATACTGAGCGCGTCCATTCATTCGATTTTCGCCGTGCCCAACACTGCCTCTCCGGATCCGTCCGTCGACGATCCCCGTCCGACCCCGCCCATCCAGCCCGAACTCGAAGACTGCTGCAACAGCGGTTGCTCGCCGTGCGTCTTCGATCTCTACGACGAAGCACTCGCGCGGTATCGCGTCGAGCTGGCCGAATGGGAAGCGCGCCAGGCGCAACGCAAGCATCACGCGTGATGCCCGAGACCGGCGAGCGGCCGCACCTGCATCGGCACCGCTTCCGCATCAGACCCTGCCGTCGCAACGCTTCCCGTCCCGCTTACCCGCCTGCATGCAGCCGCCGATGCAGCGGCCCGAGCATCGCCGACAGCACAATGCATACGAGCAGGACGGCCGTCAGCGCGAACATCGACGTCCTGAAGCCCTGCACGTAATCGAGCGCGGCCGGATGCGCGCCGAGCCGGGCGAAGAACACGCCGCCGAGCGTGGCCGCGCCGACAGCCGCGCCGATCTGCAGCATCGCGGTGACCATGCCGGAGGCGACACCCGCGCGCGCCGTGTCGACTTCCGCGAGCACGATCCGCACGACCGACGGCAGCACGAGGCCCTGGCCGATCCCGATCGCCGCGATCCCCACGTAGAAGCCGGCGCCCGGCGCGGCTGCACCCGCCAGCGCGGCGGCCGTCGCGACGCCGGCCGCGAGCATCGCGAAACCGAGCGTGAGCACGCGATAGCCGCCGAACCGGCCGACGAGTCGCGGCATCAGCAGCGGGCTCGACAGGAAACCGAGCCCGAGCGGCAGGATCGCGAGCCCGGACGCGAGCGGCGACCAGTTCAGGCAGCCCTGCAGGTAGATCCCGTAGCTCAGGAAGAACGCGCTCAGCGTGTAGAACAGGAACGCCAGTACGAGCCCGAGGGCGACGACGGGATTGCGGAACAGGCGCACGTCGAGCAGCGGATCATGGCCGCCCGCGAGACGGCGCGCCTCGACCGCCAGCAGCGCGCCGAGCATCGGCAGCGCGCCGACGAGGCACGCGACCATCCACAGCGGCCAGCCGGCCTCGCGCCCGTGCGTGAGCGGATAGACGAGCATCAGCAGGAACAGCGACAGCAGCACCATGCCCGGCACGTCGATGCGCTGGCCTTTCGGCGGGCGGCTTTCCGGGATGAAGCGCCAGCTGCCGATCAGCGCCAGGATGCCGATCGGCAGGTTGACGAGGAAGATCGCGCGCCAGCCGAGCCCGAACGGATGCAGGCTGATCAACGCGCCGCCGCCGAGCTGGCCGATCACGGCCGCGAGGCCGAACACGAAACCGTAGAAGCCCATCACGCGCACCTGCTCCTGCGGGGTGAACACGCTGCGGATCGTCGCGAGCACTTGCGGCGCGAGGATCGCGGCGAACAGGCCCTGCAGCACGCGGCCGCCGACCAGCACCGCGCCGCTGCCGGCGAGCCCGCACAGCGTCGACGCGACGACGAAGCCGGCCATCCCGATCATGAACATCCGCTTGCGGCCGTACAGGTCGCCGAGCCGGCCGCCGGTGATCTGCACGACGGCGTTCGCGCAAGCGTACGCCGATACGACCAGCTGCAGCTCGGCCGGGCGCGCGCCGATGCCGTCGCGGATGGCCGGCAGCGCGAGATTCACAATGAAGTAGTCGAGCGGCGGCAAAATCGCGCCAACCAGCAGGACCACCAGCGCCCAGCCGTGGTGGCTGCGCGGCGTCGCCGCGGCGGCCGTGCCGGCCGGCACGCAGGGGGCAAGGGTGTCGTTCGTCATGGAAGCAAGTCCGAAAGAATGAGTGCCATGTTCACGCCGGATGCGGCGACAGAGGCGCCGGTTCGGCCGTGGGCGGGCGATTGACCCCCATTCTGGGTGGTGACGATGAATCGGAAAAGCGGGAATTGGTGGTAGCATCCATCGGGTTAATCGATGGATGGGGAATGGCGATGCGCGGTTTCGACCTGGATCAGTTGCGTACTTTCGCGGCGGTCGCGGATGCCGGCAGCCTGACGGCCGCCGCGCCGCTGCTGCACCTGTCGCAGTCGACGGTCAGCGAGCAGGTGCGCAAGCTCGAATCGCGCGCCGGCGTGCCGCTGTTCGTGCGCAGCAAGCGCGGGGTCGAGCCGACGCCGGCCGGCTCGCGGCTGCTGCAGCATGCGCGGCGCATCGTCGCGCTGAACGAGGCCGCGTTCGACGAAGTGCGCGGGCAGGCGATCAAGGGCGAGCTGCGCGTCGCGATCACCGATTATTACCGGACCAACGAAGTCGCGGGCCTGCTCGCGCGGCTGCGGGAGTGCTACCCGCAACTGAGCCTGCACGTCAGCGCGATGAAGAGTGCCGATATCGAGGCCGCGCATGCGCGCGGGCAGGTCGATCTCGGCGTGGTGATGAACCTGTCGAGCGGGCCGTTCCGGCCGGCGTCGGCCGATACGCGCTGGGTGCTGCGGCGCGAGCCGCTGTCGTGGGTCGCATCGCCCGCGCTCGCCGAGCAGTTGCCCGAGCCGCTGCCGCTCGTGCTGCTGCCGGACGACTGCATGATGCATCAGGTCGCGGTGCGCTCGCTCGACGAGCAGCACATGCCGTACCGGCTCGTGCACAGCGCGTCGGGCGTGGCCGGGCTGCAGTCGATGCTGGCGGCGGGGCTCGGGGTGGGCTGCCTGTGCGCGTCGGCGATCGGCGACGGCATGATGCGGCTCGGCGCGAAATACCGGCTGCCGCCGCTGCCCGATGCGGTGTTTTCGCTGACGCCGCCGATGCCCGGCGAACGCGAAGCCGTCACGCAGGCGCGCGAGGTGCTGTCGCGGCAATTGCTGATGTGAAACCGGGCCGCACGACTGGCGGCGGCGCGTCCCTGAGAGGCGCGCGAAGGAACATAAAAATGAACGACGAACTGCAACGCCAGATGGACGCGAAGCTGCAGGATGCGCTGGAGCGCGTGGTCGACGAACGCTCACTGATCCAGTTTCTGCGCGTGCTCGGCCACGACTGGAACACGGAGCGCCAGCTCGAGGCCGACGTGCCGCCGTCGCCGTACGCCCGCGCCGCGCTCGGCTGGGAAAACCGCTCGATCGGCGAGTACCTGGACGCGATGGTCGACTGGGCCGAGGCGTCGGAAGAAGGGCTGCGTTTCTACGACGTGCCCGACAATCCGTGGCGGCGCATGGCGGACATCCTGTTCGCCGGGAAAATCTACGAATAGCGCCGCGCGGGCGCTGCGTTCACTTCGTCCGTGCCGTCGCCGCGAACCGTTTATTCGACGATTTCGCCGCTCACATACGCATGCAGCCCGTCGGCCAGCGCATCGAACACCGCGCGGCAGCGCGGGCTCGACCGCAGGTCCTCGTGCATCACGACCCAGGTTTCCAGCTGCATCGCGAGCGTGTCCGGCAGCACCCGCACGAGCCGCGCGTCACGTTTCGCGAGCCCGCTCTGGCAGAAGCCGATCCCGTAGCCGGCGCGGATCATCGCGAGCTGGGCGAGGTTGCTGTCGGTGCGCAGCGAGAACGCATCGCGCTTCCACAGCGGCATGCTGCGGCCCATCGAGCGGATGAACGGCGTGACCGTATCGAAGCCGATCAGCGCGTGATGCGCGAGTGCGTCGGTCGTCTCGGGCACGCCGTTGTGCGCCAGGTAATCGTCGCGCGCATACAGCCCGACATCGACCGCGCCGATACGCCGCGCAACCAGCGCCTCCTGCGTGGGCGGCGCCATCCGGACCGCGATGTCGGCCTCGCGCTTGAGCACGTCCTGGAGGCGGTCGGTCGGCACCAGTTCGATGACGAGCCCCGGGTGGTTGCGCCGCAATTGCGCGAGCATCGGCGGCAGCACTTCGACGGCGATCACGTCGCTGGCCGAGATCCGCACGATGCCGCGCACGCCGGCGCCGTGGCTCGCGGCCGCGCGCTCGAACGCGGCCGCCGCGCTGCGTAGCGCCTCTGCATGGCCGCGCAGCGCGAGCGCCGCCTCGGTCGGCAGCAGGCCGGACGGCGAGCGCGTGAACAGCGTCTGGCCGAACGCGGCCTCCAGCGCCGCGACGTGGCGGCCGGCCGTCGGCTGCGTAATGCCGAGGGCGCGTGCCGCGCCCGACAGCGAGCCTTCCGTCAGCACGGCGAGAAAGGTGCGGTAGCGTTCCCAGTTCAGATCGGTGGTCATGCATAAATGTATAGCTGATCCATCAGGTTCGGCAATTCCTTGATAGCCGAAGCCGCGCCAGAATGCTTGCCATCACGGACATTCATTCAAGGAGAGCGGCAATGACGACCCACGCAGGCGGGACGCAACGACAGGCACTCGTGCTCGGCGCGAGCGGCGGGATTGGCGGGGAAGTCGCGCGGCAGTTGCGCGATGCGGGCTGGCAAGTGCGCGGGTTGAAGCGCGGGCTCGATGCCGAAGTCGTGGAGCGCGACGGCATCACCTGGATGCGCGGTGACGCGATGGATCGCGACGCGGTCGTCCGCGCCGCGCGCGGCTGCGGCGTGATCGTGCATGCGGTGAATCCGCCGGGCTACCGGAACTGGGCCGGGCAGGTGCTGCCGATGATCGACAACACGATCGCGGCGGCAAAGGCGGAGCGGGCCACCGTCGTGTTGCCGGGCACCGTCTACAACTACGGCGCCGATGCGTTTCCGGTGCTGGTCGAAGATGCGCCGCAGCATCCGTCGACGCGCAAGGGCGCGATTCGCGTCGAGCTGGAGCGCCGGCTGCAGGAGGCGGCCGGGCAGGGCGTCCGCACGATCATCGTGCGGGCCGGCGATTTCTTCGGGCCGAAGCTCACCGGCAACAGCTGGTTCGCGGCGGGGCTCGTCAAGGCCGGGCAGCCGGTTGCGTCGATCAGCGTGCCGGGGCGGGATGGCATCGGGCACCAATGGTCGTACGTGCCGGACGCCGCGCGCGCGATGGTCGAGCTGATCGAGCGGCGCGACACGCTGGAACCGTTCGCGCGCTTTCATCTCGGCGGGCATTGGGATGCGGATGGCACGCAGATGGCGGAGGCCGTGCGCCGCGTCGCGCAGCGGCACGGGTTGCGGCCGACGGTGCGCAAGTTCCCGTGGTGGTTCGTGTGGGCGGCGGCGCCGTTCGTCACGACGCTGCGCGAATTGCTCGAGATGCGCTACCTGTGGCGCGAGCCGATCCGGCTCGACAACACGCGGGTGACCGCGGTGCTCGGCCGTGAGCCGGTGACGCCGCTCGACACGGCGGTGGAAGCGACGCTGGTGGGCCTCGGGTGTCTCAAGTGAGCAACGGCTCGTGCCTGGGTCCATGCTCCGGCACGGGCGGGCACGATGGCGAACCGCAGCACCTGCGGCACAACAATTCTCCACATACCCGGGCACGTCCGATGCGCATCATGTCGGCTCATGTCGATCAGGCGGAAACGGGGGCGCAATGTTGCATTTCGGATGGAAAGTGTCGGTTGCGGGCGCAATGATGCTTGCATTGAGCGGGTGTACCAACCTGGCTGGTGTGCTGTATTGCGGCAACTCGCAGCTCAACTTTCCCGATTATCACTGCTTTTAGGCGTATTAGCGGGAGCCGGCGCGGCGACAGAACGCTGGCGAGCCCATCTGCCGCGCCTCGTTGCCCGTTATGCCACGACCGGTAACACTTCCACGGCGTAGCGGTGCCGAAGGCTGCGCCCCAGCACCGGATCGTGCAGCTCCATCTCGAACGCCTCGCCGTCACCCATTGCCGCGATCGGGCCATGCACGGCGACCGTGCCGCCATACATCGCGCCGCGCGCGGGCATCGTCCGGCCGTCATCGAAGCGCTGCCACAGCACCTCGGGCGCAAGCAAACCACTCACCGCGCCGTGCTGGTACGCCGTCCGCTCGCCATCGCGCGAAATCAGCCACGAACGCATCTCGATCGCATCCCAGTGATCCGCAACGTCCGCGTGAAGCCACGCGTCGTGGCCGAGCGGTTTCGCGCACACCTGTTTCGACACCGCGACGCCGTACGCTTCGACCTCACGATCCGTATGATCGGAGCCGACGGTCACGAGCGTGCCGGCCGGGCTGTCGACCAGCACGCATTCGATCTCGCCGCCCGATCGTGCGCCGAGCACGCCGATCGCGGGCGCCTGCGTCAGCAGCGCGGCCGACACGCGATAGAAGCAGGGCGTGGTCGACGGCGGCGCGACGCCGAGCGCCGCGAGTTCGTCGATATGGGCCTGGATTGCGGCCGGATCGCGGCCGGCCCAGCCGGCGATCACGACGCGCGCGATTTCGACGTCGACGGTGGCCGGCGCACCTTTCCGGGGAATGACATTAAACGACAGGGTTGGCATACGGCTATCCGTTTGAAGTGCGAAGGAATGAAACGGCTTGCTGGCGGCGACGTTCAATCCGCGAGCGGCTTGTGCGCGGTTTCGCGTGCGACGAGGAGCGCGATCGACGTGACGACGAGCGCGGCGGCGACATACAGCGACACGGCCGTCGTCGTGCCCGTCTGCCGGAACAGCGCGGCGATCACGAGCGGCGCGAAGCCGCCGCCGACGATGCCGGCGAGCGTGTACGCGAGCGACGAGCCCGCATAGCGCACGCGGGTCGGGAACTGTTCGGTCACGAACGCGCCCTGCGGGCCGTACATCACCGCGTGGATCACGAGGCCGATCGCGACGGCCGCGACGATCGCGCCGGGTCGCGCCGAATCGAGCAGCGTGAAGAACACGAACGCCCACACGATGCCGGCGAGCGCGCCGCCGAGATACACGGGCCGGCGGCCGAAGCGGTCCGACAGCGCGCCGAAGCACGGCACCGCGAGCGCGTTGCAGGCCGTGCCGATCATCACGGCCGTCAAGGCGACGGGGCGCGACAGGTGCAGCACGGTCGTTACGTAGGTGAGCGTGAACACGACGATCAGCGCATACAGCACGTCCGAGCCGATCCGCGAGCCACCCGCGATCAGCAGGCGCTTCCAGTGGACCTTCAGCACGTCGGCGACGGGCACCTCGGCAGTCGCGTGCGATTCGGCGAGCTGCTCGAACTGCGGCGTTTCGTCGACGCCGCGCCGCAGCCAGAAGCCGAACACGACGAGCAGCGCGCTGGCCGCGAACGGTACGCGCCAGCCCCACGACAGGAAGTCGCCGGACGTGGTCGACAGCGTCACGAGCGCGATGCAGCCGGTGCCGAGCAGCGTGCCGAACGACGGGCCGATCTGCGTCCACGATGCGGACAGCCCGCGCCGCTTCTGGTCGCCGTGCTCGACCGACAGCAGCACCGCGCCGGCCCATTCGCCGCCGAGCGCGACGCCCTGCACGAAGCGCAGCGCGACGAGCAGGATCGGGCTCAGGATGCCGGCCTGCGCATAGGTCGGCAGCGCGCCCATCAATGCGGTCGTCACGCCCATCAGCACGAGCGTGAGCATCAGCACCGCGCGGCGGCCGATACGGTCGCCGAGATTGCCGAACACGAAGCCGCCGAGCGGGCGCGACACGTAGCCGACCGCATAGGTCGAGAACGCGAGGATCGTGCCGGCCAGCGGATCGACCGACGGAAAGAACAGGTGGTTGAAGACGAGCGCGGCGAGCGTGTTGTAGATCGTGAAGTCGTACCACTCGAGCGACGTGCCGATCATGCTCGCGGTCGCGAGTCGGCTGTTGCGGACGCGGCGGGGCGCGTGGGCGGCGGGCTGGGCGAGAGTGCTCATGGTGTCGGGCATGTCGTGTCGGGGAACGGGATGAAACGCCGGGCCGATGCGCGGGTGTGCATCGCGCATGCGGCGTGGTCGGCGTGGGTGATCAGGCCGAACATGCGGCGACAGCGGGTTCGGTTTCGACGTCGCCGCGCGTTATATGCAGCGGCGCGGCGGCGCGGCGGCGCGCCACAGCATCTCGAAGGTGCGCACGTCGTCGTGCCCGGCGAGCATGGCGGCCACGCGGCGGGTCGCGGCCGCATCGCTGCCTTCGATCAGCACGAGCGCATCGGCAGCCGGGCGGGCGGCCGCATCGGCGCCGATCGGCGCGGAAAGATCAGGCGCGGTGCAAAAGAGCCGCGCGGCGTGGATGCCCGGTTCGTGCAGCACGTCATCGAAGCGCTCGCGCAGGTGCGGCACGTCGATGCGATCCGGCGGCAGCACGAATAGCGCGAGATGCGCGCCTTCACCGTCGCCGGCCTCAATCGTCAGTTCTCCGACGCGTCGCTGCGTGCCCGTCATGCGCTCGAAGTTCGCGAGCGACCATGCGGTCTGCTGCGTGAACGCGCGCCGGTACGCGCCGCCATGGAACACGTCGAGCGCGTCCGTCACGTACAGCGCGAGGTACTTGCGCGGGCCGCGGTCGGTCGCACGAAAGCGCCGCGCGTGCGTGAAGCCGGGAATCGCGACACGCTCCTGCATGTGCTCGCGGTCGTACCACGCGTTGAAATCGGCTTCGTGCGCGGGGTCGATATCCGTCCAGACGCAAAGCTGGCCGTGTGGAAGGGAAAGGCGGGTCATCGCGGGGTTCCTCGTGACGGGGTGTGTCAGGAACCGCAGTTTCCCGAAGACGGGCCGCACCCGTCCAACAAGAAAACAAATTCGCGGTGAACAGGTTTTCTTATGAGCGGCGCGGGCGGCGCTTCGCCGGGGGCGTGGCGGGCGGGGCGGATGGCGTCGTGCGTTTCGCTTTTGCCGGTGCTTTCGCTTTGGTCTTTGTCGCGGGACGGGCGGGTGTTTTGTCCACGCTGTCGGGCGCGGTCGTCTTTGCGTGATGCGTGGCGGCGGCCGTCGCGCGCGCGACTTCGCTGGCCAGTTCCGCGATGCGCGCGGCCACCGGCAGGCCCTGGCTGCGATACGTCGCGACGAGCGGCAGCGCGGGGAATTCGGGTTCGACGTCGAGCAGTTCGAGCGTGCCTTCGTGCAGCTCACGCCCGATGATCGCGGGCGGCAGCGCGGCCACGCCGAAACCGTCGGCGACGAGGCGGATCATCGCGGCGACCGACGTGATGCAGTTGATGCTGGCCGGCCGCTCGACGGCCGCGAACAGCCGCTCGATCGTCGCGTGCGGGCCCGAGTGGCGCGAGAAGCTGATGATCGGGAATGCCGCGAGGCGCGCGACGTCGAGCGCCTGGCCGCCGAGCCCGAGGCGCGGGCTGGCCGCCCAGCGCACCGGGAATTCGCACAACGGCAGGTTCGTGAAATCGGGGCCCGGCACCGGGTCGGTCTGCAGGATCAGGTCGACGCCGTCGGTGCTGAGCAGGCGGATCAGGTGCAGCGTCGTGTCGCTCGTGATCTCGACGTCGAGGCGCGGATAGCGCTCGCGCAATTGCGCCATCAGCGCGGGGAACCAGCTGTGCACGATCGATTCGATCACGCCGATCCGGATCAGGCCCGCATCGCTCGCCGCATCGATGTCGCGGCGCATTTCGCCGTCGAGCCGCACGATCCGCTCCGCGTACGCGAGCATGCGGCGCCCGGCGGGCGTGAGCGTGGCCGAGCGCGTGTTGCGGTCGAACAGGCGGACGTCGAATGCTTCCTCGAGCGACGCGATGCGGCTCGATACGGCGGCCTGTGTGGTGTGCAGTTTTTCGGCCGTGAGCCGGAAGTTTTCCAGCTTCGCGAGCCAGACGAAGGTTTCAAGAAACCGGATGTTCATCGACGTTCGAACCGTGAGGCAGTGCCGGGCGGGGCGGCGGGATCGGTCGATGGTAGCGGATTTTCGGGGGCGGGAAATAAGCGGGCGACGTGGCGCGCGTGCGTGGGCAGGCGCTGGAGGACGGGAGGACCTGAACGCAACGCCGCCCGCGACGCGTACGTCACGCGAGCGGCACACCCATGCGCATCAAAGCTTGTCGAACGCGAGCGTCGGCACGTCCACCACCATCGCGCCGCCGTCGGCAACGAGCGTCGCGCCGGTCACGAACGACGCGTCCGGCGACGCGAGGAACGCGCACACTGCCGCGATCTCGTCCGGGTCGGCCGCGCGCCGCAGCGGCACGTCGGCGCTGACGCGTGCATACGCGCCGTCGAGCGTGTCGCCGTGCGCCGACATCAGCGGTTCCATCTCCGCGTCGGCCATCGGCGTGCGGACCCAGCCGGGGCACACCGCATTCGCCCGCACGCCGTGCGGCCCGTAGTCACGTGCGAGCGACCGGGCGAGCCCGAGCAGCGCGTGCTTGCCGACCGTGTAGCCGCACACGCCGGGCCCGGCCGCGAGCGCGGCGATCGACGCGACCAGCACGATGCTGCCGCGCTGCGCGATCAGGTCGGGCAGGCACGCGCGCGCGCTGACGAACGCGGTGTCGAGGTTCGCGTGCATCGCGTCGCGCCACTGCGCGTCGTCGGTTTCGTCCGCGCGGCCGAGCCCGTGGCCGCCCGCGCACGCGACGAGCGCATCGACGCGGCCGAAGCGTTCGGCGATCCGCGGCAGGAAGCGGGCCCAGTCGGCGGTGCTCGCGGCATCGCCGGCCAGCGCGAGGCCGCCCGTTTCGGCGGCCAGCGCGTCGAGCGGCGCCTGGCGCCGCCCGATCAGCACGACGCGGTCGCCCCGGCGGGCGAAGCGGCGCGCGCAAGCGGCGCCGATACCGGTGCCCGCGCCGGTGATCGCGATCGTGCGGGGTGTCGGGTGGGTCATGTCGTGCTCCGGAAAGGTGTCGTTTCCGGTCACTTTAGGCGGCGCCGGCGAGCGCCGGTATCAGCCGAAAGGATGAACGCGGGCGGCATTCGGGCGACCGGCGCGGTAGCGGGCCATTTTGCAAAGGCTGACGATGTCCGGCGCCGAATCGCTCTATCCTCCACATTTTTGCGATAAGTCACGAAAGCCCGGCAGAATAGCGCGGGCGGGCCGCGCATCGACGCGCGGCGCATCGGCCGGCCGATTCCGTCGTGCGAGCGGAGCGGCAGGCCGGCGATCCCGGCAGCAGCGCACACCCCGTGCGCGGGCGTTGCATCGGCCGGGGATCGTGTCACGACAACCTATCGCCCGGTTGCGCGCTCGCGTGCCGGACCATCGACAAGAACAGGGAGGGCCGGCTATGAGGCTGGACGACGAAAGGGAAAGCACGAACGTCGAGGATCGCCGCGGCGCCGGCGGGTTCGGCGGCGGGCGTGGCGCGACGATCGGCATCGGCACGATCGTGGTTGCGTTCGCCGCGTCGTATTTCTTCGGGATCGACCCGCGCGTGATACTCGAAGGCGCGTCGGCGCTGCAGGGCCGCCAGCAGCAGGCGCAGCCCGCGCCCGCGCAGCGGCAGGGCGAGCCGGCGAACGACACGGGCGCGGTGTTCACGCGCAAGGTGCTCGGCAATATCGAGCGCACGTGGACGGGCGTGTTCAATACCCAGCTGCACGCGCAGTACCAGCCGCCGACGCTCGTGATGTTCACGAACTCGACGCCGACCGCATGCGGCACGGGCCAGACCGCGATGGGGCCGTTCTACTGCCCGGGCGACCGCAAGGTGTACATCGATCTCGGTTTCTACGACGAACTGCGCAAGCGTTTCGGCGCGGGCGGCGATTTCGCGCAGGCTTACGTGATCGCGCACGAGGTCGGCCATCACGTGCAGAACCTGCTCGGCATTTCCGACAAGGTCGACGCCGCGCGCCGGCGGGCGAGCCAGGCGCACTCGAACGCGCTGTCGGTGCGGATGGAGCTGCAGGCCGACTGCTTCGCCGGTGTGTGGGCGAACAACGCGCAGCGCGCGAACCAGCGGCTGATGGAACCCGGCGATTTCGAGCAGGGGCTGAAGGCGGCCGCCGCGATCGGCGACGACCGGCTGCAGCAGCAAGGGCAGGGCTATGTCGTGCCGGAGAGCTTCACGCACGGCACCAGCGACCAGCGCGTGTACTGGCTGCGGCGCGGGATGGAGTCGGGCGAGCTGAGCGCCTGCGACACGTTCGCCGCGAACGCACGCTGAATCGAGCGCGTGCCTGGCCGCGCGCCTGCATCGTTCCGGCCGGAGGGTGAATCCTCCGTACCGGCCGGGCCGGGACGATTTGCCGATTTGCGCTCACCGGCGCTTTTCGGCGCCGGTAGGCTGGCCCGAACTTCGATCTTCAATAAGTTCGCCCGCCAGCCGATTCCACCATGCCGACCTCATCCGTTCCCGCCGACCCGGCCGCCGCCGACTGGCCACGCGCGCTGCGCGCGTGCGTGGACGCGTTCGACGCGTTCGCGAGCCCGTCCGCGATCGTGTTCTACCGGCTCGACCAGAGCGGCGAACCGGCCGATTTCGAGCTGTTCGGGATGCCGGAATCGATGCATCGCACCTATGTCGCGCGCTACCGGATGCTCGATCCGCTGCATCCGTCGCGCTGCGCGGCCGGTGAGCGCGCGGTCGTCACGCTTGCGTCCCAATTGCCTGACGAAAGGCGCGACGCGTCCGCGTACTGGACCCGCTTCCTGCGGCGGCACGACGTGGCCGACGTCGTCGAGATCTGGCTGCGCGATGCGGGCCGCACGGTCGGTGCGTTCTCGCTGCTGCGCTTCGAGGCGGGCGACACGCGCGGCGGCGTGGCCGGCAACAGCACGGCCGCGCGGTTCGCGCCCGGCGAGATCGAAGCGCTCGTGCGGCTGCAGCCGGTGGCCGAAGCCGCGCTGAGCCCGCTGCTGCGCGCGCGGCGCGGGATCCACCGGATCGGCTGCGAGGAGCGGCTGACCTACCGCGAGGAGCAGATCGCGCGCCTCGTGCGCGACGGCCGCTCGAACAAGGAGATCGCCCGCGATCTCGCGCTCGGCCAGCCGACCGTCAAGACGCACCTGATGCGGATGTACCGCAAGCTCGGCGTGTCGAACCGCACGGAACTGGTGGGGGCGCTGTTCCTGTAATTCATCGGATAATTGCGATCCGGACTTCGAACCTTTCGCGATCGCCGATTCATGAATATCAAAGTCAAAGCGCTGCTGGCCGTGCTGCTTGTCTTGCTGGGTGTTTCGACGGCCTCGACGGCCTTCGCGCAAGAAAGCGAGCCCGATCGTTGCCTCGTGCTGCGACCGACCCAAATTGCCCCGGACGACGTCGGCGAGGCCGCTGATTATCCCGGTGGCGGGTGGCTCGGGCTGATTCCGGTCGGAAACCGCTGGACGCTCGCACCGGCAAGCGTCCGGTTCGAACCGTCGCAACCGGGCGGCGACATCGTCGACATCAAGTCAAACCTCGGAAAAGCCGTGGCGCTGTTCCGCTGCAAGTGGCTCAGGCAGGGCAAGGTCGACGCGGCGAACCTGGCGTTCCCGAAAGACGGAAGGGCGATCGAGCCCGGCGCCAGCCCGCTGCGCTTCGATTTCCACGGCCGCCGGTACGCACTGCATCACACGGCATCCGGTGCGGCGATTGCCGAAGGCGATGGCAAGCGGTCGGTCCTGCATGATTTTGGCGGCGGCTCGCCGCCGTTCAGCGCGTCGCTGATCTGGGCGGGCGACCTCGATCGCGACGGCCGACCGGACTTCCTGATGGAATTCGAAAGCGACCTCGGCGCCAGCTTTTGCCTGTTTACATCGGGCAGTGCGAAGGAAAACGAACTGGTCGGCGGCGCCCGCTGCATGTACTTCAGCGGCTGACCGAGGCTGCTGCCCCCGGCCGGCTTTCCACGTCGATCGCCAGCCACCCCGCGCGGTTCGAACCCGCGCCTCCCCAGCGCCCACGCGCTGCCAATTTGCGCTCACCGGGCGCGAACCCTCGTCGATACAGTGGAACGACGCCCGCGTGCCCGTGCGCACGCGGTCCAGCCACGACAATCCTCGAGATGCCCATGAGCACCACGAATTTCGTCGCCGTCAGCGACACCGTGCGCACCTTCGTTGCGCGCGACTTCGGCCTCTTCATCGACGGTGAAATGCAGCCCGCGCACGCGGCCGCGCGGCTCGACGTGTACGACCCCGCGACGGGCGAGCGGCTTGCGACGGTCGCGGATGCCGACGCACACGACGTCGACCGCGCGGTCGCCAGCGCGAAGCATGCATTCGACACCCGCGTATGGAGCGGCCTGCGCCCGGCCGACCGCGAACGCATCCTGCTGAAACTCGCCGACCTGATCGAAGCCGACGCCGAAACGCTCGCGCAGCTCGAAACGCTGAACCAGGGCAAGTCGATCCACGTGTCGCGCGCGATCGAGGTTGGCGCGAGCGTCGAATACGTGCGCTACATGGCCGGCTGGGCGACCAAGATCACCGGCCAGACGCTCGACGTGTCGATCCCGTTCCCGCCCGGCGCGCGCTATACGGCCTATACGCGCAAGGAGCCGGTCGGCGTGGTCGCGGCGATCGTGCCGTGGAATTTCCCGCTGATGATCGCGGTGTGGAAGCTGATTCCCGCGCTCGCGGCCGGCTGCACGATCGTGCTGAAGCCGTCGCCGGAAACGCCGCTCACCGCGCTGCGCCTGGCCGAGCTCGCACGCGAGGCCGGCGTGCCGCCCGGCGTGTTCAACGTCGTCACCGGCGGCCGCGTGTGCGGCGCCGCGCTCGCGAGCCACCCGTCGATCGCGAAGATCTCGTTCACGGGCTCGACCGCGACCGGCAAGCTGGTCGGCGCGGCGGCCGTGCAGAACATGACGCGCTTCTCGCTCGAGCTCGGCGGCAAGAACCCGATCGTGATGCTCGACGACATCGACGTCGCGCAGGCGCTCGACGGCGTCGCCGCCGGCGCGTTCTTCAACCAGGGGCAGGTGTGCGCGGCCGCATCGCGCATCTATGTGCACCGCAGCAAGTTCAGGCAGCTCGCGGACGGCCTCGCGGGCGTCGCGCAGTCGATGAAGCTCGGCGCGGGCCTCGACACGACCGCGCAGATCAACCCGCTGGTCTCCGCGCACCATCGCGACAAGGTCGTCCAGCACATCGAAGGCGCGCGCCGCGCGGGCCTCACGTTCCTCGCGGGCGGCACGCCGGCCGACGACCTGCCCGGCTACTACGTGAAGCCGGCGGTGATCGCCGATCCGCATCCGGACAGCGCGATCGTGCGCGACGAAGTGTTCGGCCCGGTGATCGTCGTCATGCCGTTCGACGACGCGGCCGATGCAGTGCGTCTCGCGAACGCGTCGCCGTACGGCCTTGCCGCGAGCCTCTGGAGCAACGACCTGACGCGCGTGATGAACCTCGTGCCGCAGATCGAGGCCGGCACCGTGTGGGTGAATTGCCATATCCCGCTCGACCCGTCGATGCCGTTCGGCGGCTACAAGCAATCGGGCATCGGCCGCGAATTCGGCCAGCACGCGATCGAAGGCTTCACCGAAACCAAATCCGTCTGCATCGCGCACTGACGCGCGGCCTCAACCTCAACCGATCCGACAGTGGAGACTGCAATGAGCTACAACGAAGCGAAATTCTGGCACCCGATGCTGCACCCGAACGAGATGAAGCAGCGCAAGCCGATCCGCATCGTGCGCGGCGACGGCTGCTACGTGTTCGACGAACAGGGCCGCAAGCTCGTCGACGGCGTCGCGGGCCTGTGGAACGTGAACGTCGGCCACAACCGCCAGGAAGTGAAGGACGCGATCGTGCGCCAGCTCGACGAGCTCGAATACTTCCAGCTGTTCGACGGCATTTCGCATCCGCGCGCGGAGGAGCTGTCGAAGAAGGTGATCGACATGCTCGAGCCGGAAGGGATGCGCCGCGTGCTGTACAGCTCGGGCGGCTCCGACTCGATCGAGACCGCGCTGAAGATCGCGCGCCAGTACTGGAAAGTGCGCGGCCAGGCCGACCGCACGAAGTTCATCTCGCTGAAGCAGGGTTATCACGGCACGCACTTCGGCGGTGCGTCGGTGAACGGCAACACGGTGTTCCGCCGCAACTACGAGCCGAACCTGCCGGGCTGCTTCCACGTCGAGACGCCGTGGCTGTACCGCAACCCGTTCACGCAGGATCCCGAAGCACTCGGCCGGATCTGCGCGGAGATGTTGGAACGCGAGATCCAGTTCCAGAGCCCCGACACGGTGGCCGCGTTCATCGCGGAGCCGATCCAGGGCGCGGGCGGCGTGATCGTGCCGCCGGCCAACTACTGGCCGCTGGTACGCGAGGTGTGCGACCGTTACGGCGTCCTGCTGATCGCCGACGAGGTCGTGACGGGCTTCGGCCGCAGCGGCAGTATGTTCGGCAGCCGCGGCTGGGGCGTGCGCCCGGACATCATGTGTCTCGCGAAGGGGATCTCGTCGGGCTACGTGCCGCTCGGCGCGACGGTCGTGAACGCACGGATCGAGGACGCATTCGCCGCGAATGCCGATTTCGGCGGCGCGATCATGCACGGCTACACGTATGCGGGCCATCCGGTCGCCTGCGCGGCGGCGATCGCGAGCCTCGACATCGTCGTGAAGGAGGACCTGCCGGCGAACGCGGCGAAGCAGGGCGCGTATCTGCTCGAAGCGTTGAAGCCGTTCGCGGAACGCTTCGCGGCGGTCGGCGAAGTGCGCGGCAAGGGGCTGATGCTCGCGCTCGACCTGGTCGCGAACAAGGACACGCGCGAGCCGATCGACCCGCTCTCGGGCTATGCGAACGCGGTCGCGGAAGTCGCGCGCGAGAACGGCGTGCTGGTGCGTCCGGTCGGCACGAAGATCATCCTGTCGCCGCCGCTCGTGATCCAGCGCGAGCAGCTCGACCGGATCGTCGACGCGCTGGCGGCGGGCTTCGAGGCCGTGCCGTTCGCGTGATGGCGTGACCCCGTGACTCCGTGACGGCACGCCGGCGGCGGGCAGCGTGGCCGCCGCCGGTTTGCCAATTTGCGCTATGACCGGATTATTTTGCCTGCGTATTTTTTCGACATCGGATCGAGGTGTGATCGACAAGTGGCCCGGGTATCGAAGCGCTGAAGCGCCGCCCGGGCCGACCGCATAGCCATGGAACCCCGGCCGCCGACGAAGCGGCGGCCGGGGTCGACACAGGAAGGAGACAGGGATGTCGGGATGGTCTGGAGTTACCGGCGCAGCGGGCGACACGCCCGCCGGCACGCCGGCTGAAGCGGGAGGCGGCACGGCGCTGAAGGCGGGGGCGGTCGGCTTTCCGACCGCGCTGGCGAGCGCCGTCGGCCTCATCATGGCAAGCCCGGTGATTCTCACCGCGACGTCGGGCTTCGGGATGGGCGGCTGGGCGTTCGCGGTCGCGATGATCATCGCGTTCGTGATGATGCAGGCGCAGGCGACCACCTTCTCGGAAGCCGCCGCGATGCTGCCGACGGCCGGCTCGGTTTACGATTACCTGTCGTGCGGGCTCGGCCGCTTCTGGGCGATCACCGGCACGATCTCCGCGTATTTCCTCGTGCACGTGTTCGCCGGCACGGCGGAAACGATCCTGAGCGGCATCATGGCGCTCGTCAATTTCGAATCGCTGAATGCCGCGTTCGAGAAGCACAACAGCTCGTGGCTCGTCGGCGTCGGCCTCGTCGTCACGTTCGCGATCACCAACATCATCGGCATCAAGGTGTTCAGCAAGCTCGAGATCGTGCTGACGGCCGGCATGTGGCTGTCGCTGATGATCTTCGGGATCCTCGGGCTCGCGGCCGCGCCGGCCGTGCATCTCGACGGCTGGTTCGGCGGCTCGGAAGTCGGCACGTCGGTGCCGGCCGTGCTGTCGCTGGTCGGGATGGCGATGTTCATGTTCGTCGGCTGCGAGTTCGTCACGCCGCTCGCGCCGGAAATGAAGGCGCCGGGCAAGACGATTCCGCGTGCGATGGCGCTGGGCCTCGTCGGCGTCGCGATCTGCATGTTCCTGTACGGCGCGGCGATCCGCCGCCAGGTCGCGAACGTGCCGGTGAGCGCCGACGGCCTCACGCACCTGCTCGACACGCCGGGCGCGATTCCCGCGTTCGCGCTGCAGGTGCTCGGGCCGTTCGGCCGCATCTGGTTCGGCATCGCGTTCCTGTGCGCGGGCGCCGCGACGATCAACACGCTGATGGCCGGGCTGCCGCGCATCCTGTACGGGATGGCGATCGACGGCGCGCTGCCGCGCTGCTTCGCGTACCTGCATCCGCGCTTCAAGACGCCGGTGGTCGGTATCGTCGCCGCGGCGATCGTGCCGATCTTCCATGCGTGGCTGATCAACGGCAATCTCGACAGCATCCTGCACCTCGTGCTCGCCGCGACCTGCGCGTGGGGCACCGCGTACCTGCTCGTCACCGCGTCGGTCGTGATGCTGCGGATTCGCCGCCCGGACCTGCCGCGCCCGTACCGTTCGCCGCTGTTCCCGCTGCCGCAGATCGTGTCGAGCGTCGGCATCATCCTGGCGATCTGGTACATCACGCCGCCGGGCATGAACGCGCGCGACATCTACGTGCCGTTCGGCGCGATGCTCGGGCTCACCGCGCTGTACGCGCTGTTCTGGACGCTCGTCGTGCAGCGCCGGCATCCGTTCAAGCCGGTGCCGGTCGAGGAAGTGCTGCGCAACGAGCACGTCGCATCGTGAAGCTCGCGCTCGCCCGCTGGCGCGCGGCGCCCGATGCGCCGCCGCCCGGCCACCGGCCCGGCGCGATCGCCGCACGCGTGCTGGCGGATTTGGGCGCCGAGCGGGATGCCGATGGCGCTGGCAGCCTGACGGCCCGCCTGCCGAACGGCATGCGCGTGAGGGTCGACGAGCGCGTCGACCGCCAGTTCCTGATGCATACGGTCAGCGTGAAGGTGGCGGTAACCGCAGCCGGCCCGGCCGTGCAAGGCGGCGCGCGCGTGCGCCAGACCGGCTGGCTGCGCTGCACGGGTATCGACGCGGTGATCGTGCCAGGATGCGACCCCGGTTTCGTCGATGCGGTAGCCGCGCTGGTCGCCGAGCCGTCGCTGGCCGACGCGCTGCGGCCGCTGCACCTGACCGACTGCACGATCGACGCGCGCGACGGCCGCTGGACGCTCGCGATCGTGCCGTTCGGCGGCAGCGAGGTCGTGAACCGGATGCCGTCGTTCCGCCGCTACGTCCGCCTGACGGGCGAGCAGTCCGCCGCGCTGTCGGCGGCCTGTCTTGCGTTCGAAACCGCACTACGCAGGATATTGCACGGGTAAGCTGTGGCGTTGCGCGCCGGGGAACCGGCGGCCGCGTTTAGGGGTTTTACCGGAGATGCCGATGCTGTTCCAGTCACGCTCACACGAAGACGTGCACGATCACGGGCTCGCGATCGCGGGCTGGCATCAGGTCTACCGCCAGATGACGCCGGGCCGCTTCAAGGGCACCGTCACGCAGGTGCTGTACGACGATTTCCACTTCTTCCGCGAAACGACCAACCGGCGGGTCGCGCAAACCGGGCTCGCGCCGGCCGGGCGCACGTCGCTCGCGGTGCCGCTGTCCGTGCCGCTCGCGGGCACGTTCCAGGGCCAGCCCGTCGACGGCTATGCGCTGCTCGCGCTGCGCGCCGGCGAGGATTTCGAATTCCACACGCCGGAAGGGATGGGGCTCGTCGGGATCAGCGCGGCGTCCGACATGGTCGACGAGTTGTGCGAAGCCGAATTCGGCGCATCGGGCGCGCGCAAGCTGCGCCACGTGACGCGGCTGTCCGACGAGCAGGGCGTCGCGCTCGGCGTGCGGCTGTCGTCGCTGATCGACGATGCGCAGCGCAACCCGGGCCACCTCGAATACGCGGCCACCCGCAAGATGTTCCGCGACGCGATGCTCGGCATGTTCCTCGATGCGCTCGAGCAGGGGATCGGCGTCGAGCGCCGCGACATCACGCACGCCACCTACAGCGACATCGTGAGCCGTTGCGAGAAGCATCTGCGCGACCGGCCCGAGGAACCCGTCACCGTGCTGGAACTGTGCCGCGCGCTGCGCTGCAGCCGCCGCACGCTGCAAACGAGTTTTCAACGCGTGGCCGACGTCACGCCGGTCGGCTATCTGCGCACGATCCGGCTGAACGCGGTGCGCCGCCTGCTGCGCACGACGCCCGTGCAGCAGCTCGGCGTCGGCGAGGCCGCCGCGAGCTGGGGGTTCACGCACCTCGGCTATTTCGCGCGCGAGTATCGCGACCTGTTCGGCGAGCTGCCGTCGCAGACGACGCGCCCCGAATGACGCACGCGCGCCGCAACGGCGTCGTCGAGCACGGTCGCGGGCAACGCGTGCGACTGTTTGCCGATTTGCGATAGAGGTCCTGAATTTTCGCTGGATAGAGTCCTGTCACCCATATCGATAACCCCATCGATCTGCACTGCGAATCGATGACAACAGAGGGGCGGGACATGAAGATCGGACGACGACTGGCCGCGGCTGCGGCGACGCTGGGTTGCATGCACGCACACGCGCAGACCTCGGGCAGCGTGACGCTGTACGGCACCGTGGACACCGGCATCATCTACTCGACGAACCAGCAGTTCACGCGCGCCGACGGCAGCACGGGCGGCGGCCACGCATGGCAGATGGGTGGCGGCAACCTCGTGCCGTCACGCTTCGGCTTCCAGGGCGCCGAGCCGCTCGGCGGCGGGCTCAATGCGGTGTTCACGCTCGAGCAGCAGTTTCTTTCGGCGAACGGGCAGGCGCTGCAGGGCGGCACGGCCTTCAGCCGGCAGGCATGGGTCGGGCTGCGCCAGGACGGGATCGGCACGCTCGGCCTCGGCCGCCAGTACGACTCGTACACCGACATGCTCGGTGCGTACGTGTCGAGCAACAACTGGGCGACGCCGTACGGCTCGCACCTCGGCGACGTCGACAACCTGAATGCCGCATTCAACTTCAACAACGCGGTGAAGTTCACCAGCGCCGATTTCAACGGCCTCACGTTCGGCGGCACGTTCAGCTTCGGCGGACAGGCCGGCGATTTCTCCGCGAAGCGCGGTTACGCGGTGGCCGCGACGTACACGCGCGCACCGGTCGCGTTCTCGGTCGGCTACCTCGACCTGCACCAGCCGCTCGACGCGGCGCTCGGCGGCGCGAACGGCTATATCGGCGATTTCTCGTGCAGCAACCCGGGGGCGATGTATTGCCTGCTGCAGGACGCGGGCTCGATGCGCGCATTCGGCGCGGGCGGGTCGGTCACGTTCGGCGACGCGACGATCGCGCTCACCTATACGCATACGCGCCTCGGCGACAGCCGCTATTTCTCGACCACCGCGCAGCCGCGCACGCAGGCTTTCACGTTCGATATCGGCGAGGTGAACGCCACGTACATGTTCACGCCCGCGCTGCAGGGCGGCGTCGCCTATATCTTCAACGCCGCGCATACCGACGGGCGCGGCACGACGCGGTTCCACCAGGTGAACGTCGGCACGAACTACAGCCTGTCGAAGCGCACGGCGCTGTATGCGGTCGCGATCGGCCAGATCGCGAGCGGGAAGGGGCTCGGCACCGACGCGGACGGCAACGCGGTGAACTACGCGCAGATCCCGGTGCTCGCGAACAGCAACTCGAGCCGGCAACTGGCGGTGATGGCGGGTATTCGCGTGAATTTTTGAGCGCGGGACACGGAACGCGGGACACGGCGCGCGGAACGCGGAACGCGGGCAGCTATCAGCGTGCAACGGGTGGCGGGCATAGGGTGGGCGGAGGGCCGCCGGGCTGCTGCCCGACTCGCTGCGGCAGGCGCCGCGTACCGGCGATCGCCGCGTGCCATAAATTCTTAACGATCGGCGTGAACAATGGCATTCGCTACAGGCGGCCGGAAGCATCTCCCGCGTTGCACACGTGTGCAACGCCCGGCCGTCCCGCCACCACGCCGAACGAGAGAGACCTCATGACCTTGCTGAGCCGCCTGCGCGCGCTGTCCGCCGCCCTTGCGCTGTCCTTCGCCGCCACGCACGCCGTTGCCGCGGATCTCGTCATCGCAGGCCGCGACGATATCTACGGCAAGGGGCTGGCCGACGCCGTCGCCGGCTTCAACAAGCTGCATCCGGGCACCGAGATCGAGCTGCTCAAGCTGCCGAACGCGAACCTGTACCAGAAGCTCAAGCTGTCGATGCGCGAAGGCACCGGCGCATACGACCTCGTGATGATGGACGACACGTGGGCGCCCGAATTCATCGGCAACGGCTGGCTGAAGCCGCTGCCCGCGTCGCTTGCTGACGCCGATCTCGTGCCGTCCGCCGTCGCGCTCGGCCGCAACGCGGCCGGCGCGCTGTACGCGCTGCCGATCGTCGGCAACGTCGAGATGTTCGCGTACCGCAAGGACCTGCTCGCGAAGTACAAGCTGCAGCCGCCGCGCAACTGGGACGACGTGCTGAAGATCGCGCAGACGGTCGGCGGTGCGGACAAGAGCGTGTCGGGCGTCGTGTTCCGCGGCACGAAGGGCAACCCGGTCGTGACGGGCTTCCTGCCGATCCTGTGGGCCTATGGCGGCGACGTGTTCGACCGTGCCGGCAACGTGACGATCGATTCGCGTGAGGCGCAAGCCGCGCTGAAGACCTTCCTCGCGCTGAAGGCATCCGCGCCGAAGGACGTCGACGTGTACGGCGCGGCGGAAGTGCGCGATGCGCTGCAGCGCGGCACCGCCGCGCAGTCGATCGAGGTCTGGCCGGCGTGGGTGCCGGCGCTCGACGATCCGAAGCAGTCGCGCGTGGTCGGCCAGATCGCGCTGCAGCCGCCGCCCGGGCAGACCGCCGGCCCGGCGCCGATGCTCGGCATCTGGCAGATGGGCATCCCGAAGGACGCGCCGCACGCGAAGCTCGCGCAGGATTTCCTCGCGTACCTGACCGCCCGCGACACGCAGACGCGCCTCGCCGGCATCGGCATTCCGCCGACCCGCCGCAGTGTGTTCAACGATCCGGCGCTGGTGCGCCAGTACCGCTGGTATCCGGATCAGCTGAAGGCGCTCGAAGCCGGCCGTGCGCGGCCGCGCGTGAACGACTGGCAGCAGGTCGAGAGCATTCTCGGCGACCAGCTGCAGCTCGCGCTGACGGGGCAGGCCGCACCCGACGCCGCGCTGCGCCAGGCACAGCAGAAGATCGCGCAGGCGACGGCCGCGGCCGGCAAGTGACGGCTCGCCTCGAACTCTCGCCGGGACCCAGCGCATGAAAGCTTTCGGCCGCAGCCTGCCGTTCGTCGCGCTGCTCGGGCCCGCGCTGCTGGTGCTCGCCGCGCTCGCGCTGTATCCGGTCGCGCAGGTGCTGATCGATTCGTTCTGCCAGGTCGACTACTCGGCCGGCCGGCGCGCCTTCGCCGGGCTCGCGAACTATCGTGCGGTGCTCGGCGACGAGGCGTTCACGGTCGGCTTCGGCAACACGCTGCGCTTCACGATCGTCGCGTCGCTCGCCGAAGTCGCGCTGGGTTTCGGCCTCGCGCTGCTGTTCGTGCGCGCGTTTCCGGGGCGGCGCATCGCGCTGCCGCTCGCGATCCTGCCGATGATGCTGTCCACGCTCGTGTGCTCGGCGATCTGGCGCAACTGGCTCAACTTCGACGGTTTCCTGAACGCGCTGCTCGCGGCGTTCGACATCGAAGGCGTGCGCTGGCTGTCCGATCCGCATCTCGCGCTGTGGTCGCTCGCGCTCGTCGACGTGTGGCAGTGGACGCCGATGGCGTTCCTGATCGTGCTCGCCGGGCTGCAGTCGATCCCGCAGGAGCTGTACGAAGCCGCGCGCACCGACGGCGCGAGCGAGTGGCAGTGCCTGCGCGACATCACGCTGCCGCTCGCGGCGCCGCAGATCGGCCTCGCGCTGCTGCTGCGCTCGATCGACACGTTCAAGCTGTTCGACAAGGTCTATGCGCTGACGGGCGGCGGCCCCGGCAACGCGACCCAGACGCTGTCGACCTATATCTACGACACGGGCTTCCGCTTCTTCAACGTCGGGCCGGCAAGTGCCGCGTCGGTGCTGATGCTCGCGGCGTCCGCGCTGCTGGTCTCGGGGTACGTATGGCAGACGGTTCGCAAGCGGCGCGCATGACGGCGCAACCCGCCCGCATCACGGGCGCGAGAACGGGCGCTGCTTTTGGTCGCGCGGTGCCCTGGGCATTGCGCTTCGTCGCACTCGCGCTGTTGCTGCTGCCGTGCCTGTGGATGGCCGGCGCGGCCTTCATGCCGACGCTCGAACGCCTCGATCATCCGTTACGGATCTGGCCGGCCGCGCCGACCTTCGAGCATTTCGCGTCGGTCTGGTCGAACGGCATCGGTGCACCGCTGTTCAATTCGTTGCTGGTCGGCTTCGGCACGACGCTGCTCGCGCTGGCGCTCGCGTTTCCGGCCGCGTACGCGCTCGTGCGGCTGCGGTTTCCGGCGCGGCTCGACCTGCTGTTCCTGGTGCTCGTGCTCGCGTTGAAGCTGATGCCGCCGATCACGATCGCGGTGCCGCTGTTCGCGCTCGCGAAGCGGCTGCACCTGCTCGACTCGACGCTCGGCCTGATGCTCGCGTACCAGATCTACGCGTTGCCGATGGCGATCTGGATGCTGCTCGCGTTCGTGCGCGACGTGCCGATCGAATACGAGGAAGCCGCCTGCATCGACGGCGCGGGGCTTGCTCGACGCCTCGTGCAGATCGTGCTGCCGCTGTGCGCGCCCGGGCTGATCGCGACCGCGATCTTCGTGTTCATCGCCGCGTGGAACGAATTCCTGATCGCGCTGCTGTTCGTGTCGACGCCGAGCCGCTTCACGCTGCCGCTCGCGATTGCCGGCTACGTGACCGAGAACGGCATCGACTGGGGCGACCTGATGAGCGCGGGCCTGATGGCGTCGCTGCCCACGCTGGCCGTGGCCGGCTATGTGCAGCGCTACCTGTTGCGCGGGTTCGCGGGCGGGCTGAAGTGACGCGCGGCGTCGCCGCGCCCGATGCTCCCTGGTTATGCGCAGCTGGCCCGCACCACCTGCGTGACCGGCACGATGCGCGTGCGCGACGGGCCGTCGAACGCCTGCATCCGGTCCGCGAGCAGGTCGACCGCCGCGTGCGCGAGGCCGCGCGTGTCCTGCCGCAGCGTCGTGAGCCGGTACGCATCGTATTCGGCGGCGGGGATGTCGTCGAAGCCGATCACGCGCACGTCGTCCGGCACGCGCAACCCGAATTCGCTGCGCGCGACGTCGATCACGCCAAGCGCGAGCAGGTCGGACGAGCAGAACACGCCGTCGGGCCGCTTGCCGTTCCCGAACAGTTGCCGCGCGGCGTCGACGCCGCTTGCATGCGTGTCGGACGGCGTGTCGAGCACGTGCGCGAGTGTCGCGTCGAACGCATCGCCGCGCCCGATCGCCTGCTCGAACGCGGTGGCGCGCGACTGCGCGCTGTAGCTCGCGCCGCGCGGCCCGACGAACGCGAGCCGGCGCGCACCGGCCCGCACGAGCCGCTGCGCTGCGTGGACGGCGCCCGCCGCGTTGTCGCTGACGACGATGTCCGCGCCCGGCAGGTTCGCCTCGCGGTTGATCATCACGACCGGGATCCGGTGTTCGAGATACTGCTGCGCGACCGACAGCGGCGGCGATGCGGACGTCATCACGAGGCCCGCGATCCGGTAGCTGAGCAACTGCTCGAGCGATTGCCGGACCTGGCGCGGATCTTCCGCATTGGTCACGAGCGGCGTGAGCGCGCGCTGCCCGAGCGCGGCCATCAGGTCCGACAGCAGCCGCGCGCGAAACGGATTCTCGAACCCGGCCGTCACGACGCCGATCATGCTGCTGCGCTGCGTGATCATGTCGCGGGCGATCAGGTTGACCTGGTAGCCGAGCGCGCGCGCGGCGACCATCACGCGCTCACGTGTCTGCGGGGCGATGCTCGCCGTCGGCGAGAATGCACGCGACACCGCGGAGCGCGACACGCCGGCGCGCGCCGCGACATCCGATGCCGTGACCCACGGCTTTCTTTCCTTGTCATTCATCGATTCATGATCCCTTCGAGCCACGATACGTGCATGCCGCCCGCCGACTGGATGTCGGCGCTCGACGATGCGCGGCTGCTGCATACGCTGACCCTACCGGGCAGCCATGACACCTGTGCGTATACCGTCGACGATCGGCTGGTGCGCACCCAGCGTGCGCCGCTCGATGCCCAGCTCGCGCATGGCGTGCGGCTGCTCGACATCCGCTGCCGGCACGTGCGCGATGCGTTCGACATCCATCACGGCGGCATCGCGCTCGGCATGACGTTCGACGACGTGCTGGCAACCTGCGCGCGTTTTCTCGACGCGCATCCGCGCGAATGCATCGTGATGTCGGTGAAGGACGAATGGCCGGCGCACGCGTGCACGCGCAGTTTCGATGCGACGTTCGACGCGCATCGCGCGCGGCATCCGCGGCTGCGCTGGCATGCCGGCGGCACGCTGCCCGCGCTCGGCGACGTGCGCGGCGCGATCGTGCTGCTGCGCCGCTTTCGCAGCAGCCGTCCGCTCGGCATCGACTTGACCGCATGGCCCGACAATGCGACGTTCACGATCGACCACCCCGATGGTGCATTCGTGATCCAGGACGAATACCGCGTGCCGGTCGCCGCGTCGATCGGCTGGAAGTGGCGTGCGATCGACGCACTGCTGACGGATTTGCCGTCGCCGGACAGCGGCCGCTGGGCGATCAACTTCTGCAGCGGAACCGGGATGGGCGCGAATCCGTCGGTGGTCGCACACGGCGACGGCAACGTGCGGGGCATTCATGCGCGGCTGGCCGCACGGCTGCGCGAGCAGCCCGGCCCGTATGGCGCGATGCTGCTCGACTTCTGCGATGACGACGACTGGGCGCTGGTGCGCGCGCTGATCGCGTGCAACGACCATGTGCCGGCGCCGGGCGTCTGGCGCAAGACGTTTCGCTGTTAGCGGAGATTGGCGCTGAAGAACGCGAGTGCCTTCGCGTCGAGTGTTTCGTGGAAGGCCACGCGGTCGAATCCCTTCGCATCGGTACAGACTTCAGGCGAGTCGTGCGCCAGTGATTCGGAGCACGGCGCGAGAAACGCGAAATGCGCGGAATTCGGCACGACGTGGAATTCCGGCCGTTGCGGCAGCATGCCGGCCAGCGCGGGGACCGTTTCCGGCTCCACGCCGTCGCCGCCCGCTTCGGACGCCCAGAGCTGGATCGGCGCATGCACGTCTTTCAGCGTATCGGCGGTCGGGAATTCGTTCATCGGGTCGGCGATCACGTAGGCCTTGATCCGCGGATCGTGCGCCAGCGGCTGGCGCGGCAGGTCATGGTCGCGGATCTGCTTGCAGATCAACCAGGTCGGGTCCGGGCAGGCCACGTGCGCGTGCACGAAATCCGGATTGGCGCCGGCCAGCACGAGGCCCGTATAGCCGCCGCGCGAGAAGCCGAAGAAGCCGATCCGCGCGGGATCGATGTGCGCGGCGTCGGGCCCGTTGGACAGCATGTAGTCGACCAGGCGCTTGATGTCCTCCGGCCGCTCCGCCAGCTCCCTCAGGTCGGCCGCGCGGCTCATGTCGGCATGCGTGTCGCCGGGATGGTTGATCGCCGCGACGACGTAGCCCGAGTCGGCAAGCGTTTCGGCGAGGTCGTGATGCCCGAAGTACGTGCCGGCATGGCCGTGCGAAATCACGACCAGCGGCAGCTTGTCGCCGACGGTCGGGCAGTTGCGTTGCCCTTTCAGCAGGAACGGGCCGATCGTGAGCGATTGCGCGGGTGCCGCGCAGGGGGGCCAAATGACCGCCCGCAACTCGTGGCCGGCCGCATTGGCCGGGATGCTGAGGAACTTGATGCCGGCCGCGTGCGCGACCGTGGCGGACAGGCAGAGCAGGACAGCCGATAGCCAGGTTTTCATTGAGGTCCCCGGGGCAGGCGCGCGGCGGGCCGCCTTCGCGACTCGCCGTATCGTGACGAAAATCGGCGGTTGTGTATAGCTGTAAGAAGCGACGAACGGTTCGTTCGCGACACTTCGTAACGAATCATCGGGCAGTAAGCGGGCACGCACCGGGACGACACGCGCTTGTGGCGTGGAGGGCGTCGAGACGCTTGAATGAAGAGGCGCTCGGTCAGAATGAATCCGGCAGGTTCGTCAGCGCATCTCGTCATTGCTAGAATCACCGCGCTCTGAGGAGGATCCAGCATGACGCAATGCAAGACTTTTTATCGGGCATTCAGGGACAACATGGATGCCCTCGGTTTACCCGCGCCAGCAAGCCTGTTTGCTGCGCAGCAAACCGCAACCGGCACGCTCGCGGCTATTCTCGGCGTGCTCAAGACGCTCGGCCCGACTGCTACTGTTGGCGAACTGATCGGAGCAACGACCGGACTGGAACTGCTGGCAGCCGCGTCAGCACTCGGGGCGAGCTTTTACGTCGGTGCGGCGATCGGCAGCCTGATTGTGGCTGCCGACGCGTCGCTGGTGTGCGACAAGCGCGGCGTGGCCGCTGTCGACGGCATTCGCGTCTGGGCGGCTCGTCGCGGTCTTGTGATTCCGCAAGATGTCTATCGCGTGATCGAACGGTATCCGGAGGTACTTCGACCCATGCCAGTCAGTGTGACGTTTGCGATCCGCGCACGCGCAATCGGGAGGGCGACCGCATGAGCAGAATGGCAGACGGAATCAGTCTGATCGCCGCGGCTGTTGTAGTCGCAGCTGTTGCATGGGCACTGCTGCATTACTCGGGGAACTGGTTTTTTCCCGTTGCGACGCTCGTCGCGCTGGTTGCATTGCTCGCGGACAATCGACGGTTGAGAAAGCGCCTGCGCGACCTGGGAGATGACCCGCGCTTACGGAAGTAACGCTTCCTGCACGTCAGGCGTTACAGAATGCCATCAGCGCGCCTCGATTCCACATCAGCGCGTCGCGATCGCCACTGCCGCACCGGCCATCGCGGTCGCGCTCGTGCGGTTCGCGAACCGCTTCGCGCGCGCCGACGTCAGGAAAGCCCGTGCGCGCGACGCAAGCAGCGACCAGAAGCAGTCGGCCAGGATCAGGACCGCGAGCATCGTGCCGACCAGCTCGGCCCACGCGGTCACGCCGACGTGCGTGAGATCGACGATGGTCGGCAGCAGCGCGAGATAGAACACCATGATCTTCGGGTTGCCGAGCGTGACGAGCATGCCCGCGACGAACATCCGCCACGGCGACTGGCCGCGCGGGAGGTCGTCGGCGCCGGTCCCGGTCGGCGCGGTCCACATCTTCCATGCGAGGAACAGCAGGTACGCGACGCCGAGCAGTTTCAGCACGATCAGCCCGGCCGCGAACGTGCGCGCGAACGCGGACAGCCCCGCGACCGCGAGCGTGAGCCACAGCGCTTCGCCGACCCACATGGCCGCGAGGAACGGCAGCACGTCACGCACGCCGTTCGTCAGCACGCGCGCGACCAGCGCGGCGACGCTCGGCCCGGGCGTGCCGGCGGTGACGAGCAGGGTGACAGCGAAGACGGCGAGCGCGGACAGCGTCATGACGAACCTCGTGGGTGGGGCGTTCGAAACGTATGAGGTTTCGATTATAGTGACGGCCGTTCCAGACTGTCTGCCTGAATTGCCGTCATGACTGCACCGATCCTGATCCGTCCCGCCACGCGGGAAGACGCGGCCGCGATGGCCGCCGTCGAAGTGGCTGCCGCGCAGCGGTTTCGCGAAATCGGCATGACCCACATCGCGGAAGCCGAGCCGACCGATACGGCCGCCGTACTCGTGCGCATCGATGGCGGCCGGGCTTATGTGGCGGTCGATGCGCACGGCACGTGCGTCGGGTTTGCGTTCTACCGGCTGCTCGATGCGCAGCGGCTTTATCTGGAAGAGCTGGATGTCGCGCCGTCGCATGCCGGACAGCGGATCGGCGCGCGCCTGATCGAACAGGTGACGGCACGCGCGGCGCAGGAAGGGATCGCGGAGGTCGTGCTGTCGACGTTTCGCGACGCGCCGTGGAATGCGCCGTACTACGCGCGCCTGGGTTTCAGCATCGTCGACGCCGCCGCGCTCGACGACACGCTGCGCGCGATCCGCGCGCACCACGTATCGCTCGGCCTCGACGAGACGCAGCGCGTGTTCATGCGGGCGGACGTGCGCCGCTGAACACGCGCTGCCGTGCCGTCAGGCCGCGTCGCTCAGCGCCGGGTAATCGGTATAACCCGTTTCGCCTTCCGCGTAGAACGTCTCCGGCACCGGCTTGTTGAGCGGTGCGCCGAGTTCGAGGCGGCGCGGCAGGTCGGGGTTCGCGATGAACAGCTTGCCCCATGCGATCGCGTCGGCGCTGCCGTCCTCGAGCGCAGCCTGCGCGGTGTCGAGCGTGAACTGCTCGTTCGCGATCAGCGGGCCGCCGAACGCTTCCTTCAGGCGCGGGCTCAAGTGGTCGCCCGAGTACGACTCACGCGTGAAGATGAAGGCGATCTTGCGACGGCCGAGTTCGCGCGCGACATAGCCGAACGTTGCCGCCGGATCGGAATCGCCCATCGTGTGCGCGTCGCCGCGCGGGGCAAGGTGCACGCCGACGCGGCCGGCGCCCCACACGTCGATTGCCGCATCGACCACTTCGAGCAGCAGGCGTGCGCGGTTCTCGATCGGGCCGCCATATGCATCGGTGCGGTGGTTGGTGCTGTCCTGCAGGAACTGGTCGAGCAGGTAGCCGTTCGCGCCGTGGATCTCGACACCGTCGAAGCCGGCGGCCTTCGCGTTTTCCGCACCCTTGCGGTACGCGGCGACGATGCCCGGGATTTCGTCGAGCTCGAGTGCGCGCGGCGTCACGTACGGGCGCTGCGGACGCACGAGGCTCACGTGGCCGCCGGCGGCGATCGCGCTCGGCGCGACCGGCAGGTCGCCGTTCAGGAACACCGGGTCGGAGATCCGGCCGACGTGCCAGAGTTGCAGCACGATGCGCCCACCGGCCGCATGCACGGCCTGCGTCACCTGTTTCCAGCCCTCGACCTGCTCATCGGACCAGATGCCGGGGGTGTCCGCGTAGCCGACGCCCTGCGGCGTGACCGACGTTGCCTCGGTAATGATCAGGCCGGCCGTCGCGCGCTCGGCGTAGTAGCGGGCCATCAGCGCGTTCGGCACGCGCGTCGCGCCCGCACGGGAGCGGGTGAGCGGCGCCATCACGATGCGGTTCGGCAGGGTCAGGTCGCCGAGGGTGACGGGATCGAACAGGGTGGGCATGGCAAATAACCTCTTCACGAAAGGCGGGAAACCGTCGCGTCATGGGCGACGGCGCTCCGCATGGCCGGTTCGGCCGTGTTGACTAGAGTTCGCGGCGCAGGGCGTCGTGAAATGCGTCGATGACGGCCTCGTTGCGTTGAAAGAACGCCCACTGGCCGATCCGTGTCGACGTCACGAGCCCCGCGCGTTGCAGCGTCGCGAGGTGCGCGGAGACGGTCGACTGCGACAGCCCGCAGCGCGCGTCGATCTGGCCCGCGCAGACGCCGTGTTCATACGGCAGCGTCTGGTTCGGGAAATGCTCGCCCGGCGTTTTCAGCCAGAGGAGGATTTCCCGGCGCACGGGGTTCGAGAGCGCTTTCAGGATGGCTTCGATGTCGAGTTCGGTCGGCATGGATCGGGCGGGCGTTTCAGTCAGGCAAACAGGTATCGTCGATGGGCGAATCTTATATCGGAACTTGACGATATGTTTGAAAGCATTGCTGGCAATGGGGTTGATAGCGAAATGCGATAACGGGGATGGATCGTTGTGACCCTCGAGGGTGCAGGGCGGGTCGTTCCGCAACGGCGCGATCCGGCCCTCAGTCGGACAGTCCGAAGATCTAGTACCGTCCTGCGTCGCATCGACATGCGCGACAGAATCCAGCACGCGTATCACGGGCGGATGGCCATACACCCGCTCGACCATCGCCTTGTATTCGTCGCCATGCCAGAAATCACGGTCGATCCTCCGTCGGCAAATCAGGGGAATGAACTTCACATGCCGACGTACGAGACGGAAACCGTGTCGCATGCGCTTCAAGCGGCAGGCGCAGTGCATTCGCGAGATAACTGACCGTCCGATAGAAGCCCGCCAGCATCAGCAGCTCGAGCCGTGCCTCGTCACTGAAATGCCGGCACAGCGTGTGCCACAGGTCATCGTCGATATCGCAGTGCCGATGCAGCGCATCGCACATCCGGATCAGCACCCGGTCGTCGTCGTTCCAGCATGTGTCGTCAGCCGAGCCGCAAGCCAACGACCGGATTTGCTCGCTGCTCAGCTTCGCCGTCCGGGCGAACACGGCGACATGCACGCCCCATTCGTATTCGCACCCGCAAAGCGCGGTAGTGCGGTCGATGACGATCTCGCGTTGCCGGATGTCGAGATGGCCCTTGTCCAGCAGGCCGGCGGCAAAGAATTTCGTGAACAGGCGCGGATCGCGCGCGAGCGTGGTGAAGAGTCGCAACGGTGGGTGGCCCTGCATGATCCGGTCGATCGAAGCCGCGATGTCGGGTTCGAACGGCGGTGATGCGGATGCAATACGCTGAGTCATGTGAGCCCCGTGCCCGAGACGATGCATGCGTGGAAGCGTAGGCGTCGTGCTTTAAAAAGTAAAGCAGAACCGAGGCGCGATTCAAGCGATTGACTCTGCCTGGCGTTTGCTTTAAAAAGTACAGCATGACCACACCAAAAATCGGACAGCGCGTTCGCGGATCGAAGACGGGACGACCCATCATGGTCGTGCTGGATCTGCTTGGGCGGCGGACTACGCTGCGCATCCTGTGGGAACTGCGCGGCGAGCCGCTCACATTCCGCGCACTGCAGGAAGCCTGCGAAACGAATGCGCGCCTGCTCAATACGCGGCTGGCCGAGCTCAAGGCATCGGGCCTCGTCGAGCATGGCGAGGGCGGCTACTGCATGACGGCCGAAGGCCGGCGGCTCGAGGCGGCGCTGCAACCGTTGCTGGGGTGGGCAAAACAATGGGCGAAGCGCGACCCGGACGGGTTCGACGCGGCCGATCGCGAGCAATCCGGTCAGGAACGCTGATCGATCGACACGCGGATGCGCATCGCAACGTCATGCCGGTTCGCGCGTCGCGCGCAAGCCGATTTTTTTCGGAGCGTCCTTTCATGCCTGTTCAGGCCGTCATCTTCGATTTCGATCTGACGCTGGCGGATTCGTCCGCCGCAATCATCGAATGCACGGAATACGCGCTGCATCGGCTGGATGCCGCCGGCGCGACACCGGCGCAGATCGGTGCCGTGATCGGGCTGCCGCTGCACGAAATGTTCCGCTTGCTGACGGGTGAAACCGAGCCGGCGCGGGCCGACGCGTTTGCGCGCCACTTCGTGGCACGCGCCGACGAGATCATGGTGCACGGCACGCGCATCTATCCCGATGTCCCGTCGCTGCTTGCGCGTCTGCGCGAGCAGGGTCTCGCGGTCGCGATCGTGTCGTCGAAGTTCCGCTACCGGATCGAGGCGATTCTTGCGCTGAACGAACTGCAGTCGCTCGTCGACGTGCTGATCGGCGGCGAGGACGTGCAGCGTCACAAGCCTGATCCCGAAGGGCTCGTGCTGGCGCTGGCGCGGCTGGGCGTGCCGGCCCGTTCGGCGATCTACGTGGGTGACCATGCGGTGGATGCGCAGGCGGCCGAGCGTGCCGGCGTGGCGTTCGTCGGCGCGGTGAGCGGGATGACGTCGTTCGATGGATGGGCACGCGCGGGCAAGCAGGCGGTGGCCACGCATATCGGCGAACTGGACGCGATCGTGCAACGGATGCAGCGCGATGCGTCCGAAGCGTCGGGCTGACGCGCCCCGGCCCGTCGATCGTCGGGATGTCGATGACCCTGACGATCCGCTTCCAGGTCAGCTTGATCGACTCGCCGGCGGCTGGTGGGGCCGGTGACGGATGCCGGGAATGGGCGGGCGGCGCGAACGCGGCGCAGAACCGGCCCACTGACGCGCTTCCCGTAACCGTCCGGCAGCGCGCGACGGATTCTGCGACCATCGCCGTTAAAGTCATATCCGCCACTCGATCCGTCGCCATGTCACTCATTTCCGTTGCCTTTGCAAGCATCCGGCGCTCACGCGTATTGCCGGCCGCCCGAACCCTGGCGTTCGCGATTTCGGTCGCGGCAGCCCTCGGCGTCCTGGGCGGCGCGCATCCGGCCGAAGCCGCCACGCCCACCCAGCGCGAACGTCTCGAAGCACCGGTGAAGGCAGTCGCCGACCAGCACTTGACCGTCGACACGCCGCAGGGCAACGCGATGTTGCCCGTCTATGCCGACCATCCCGTCGACAAGGCGGCACCTGACGTCACGCGTGTGTTCATCGTGATTCACGGCACGCTGCGCAACGCCGACGCTTATTACGCATCGGGGCTCAAGGTGGTCGAGAAGGCCGGTGCAGTGGGCCAGGGCACGATGGTCGTCGCGCCGCAATTCCTGACACGCGCCGATACGCGTGCGTTCTCGCTGCCCGCGCCGACGCTCGCCTGGACCCAGGAAGGATGGAAGGGCGGCGAACCGGCCCGCCAGCCAGCCCCGATCAGCTCGTTCGCCGCGCTCGACGCATTGCTCGCGCATTTCGCCGACCGCGGCCTGTATCCCGCGTTGTCGACGGTCGTCGTGATTGGCCACTCCGCCGGCGCGCAGTTGCTGCAGCGTTACGCGGTGGCCGGGCACGAAGGCGATGCGCTCGCGCGGGCCGGCATCGCGGTGCGCTATGTGGTCGCGAACCCGTCGAGCTACCTGTATTTCGACGACGAACGGCCGGACGGCCAGCCGATCGCAGGCGGAACCTGCCCGAGCGCGACCGAATGGAAATACGGGCTGAAGTCGGCACCGCCTTATGTTGCGTCGCAGGACGTGCGCGATCTCGAAACGCGCTATGCCGCGCGTCATGTCGTGTACCTGCTCGGCCAGGCCGACACGAACCCTTACACCCACTTCATCGACCGCTCATGCGCGGCCATGGCGCAAGGCCCGTACCGGCTCGCACGCGGGCTCGCGTATTTCGACTATCTGAAGAAACGGCATCCTGACGATCTCGCGCAACAGGTCGTCGAAGTGCCGGGCGTCGGGCATGACGGCCTCGGCATGTTCACGTCCGCTTGTGGGCTGGCCGTGCTGTTCGGGCAAGCGTTGCCGCAATCGTGTCCGGTCGTTGCCGGCACGGCGCCGGACATGCGCTCGGCAGCGCAGTGAGCGTGCGTGCGAGGTCCGCGCACGGCGAAAATCGATCGGTCAGAGACATGCAGGCTCGCGGTTCAGGATGACGGCGGTGCCGGGCGCGCTCCCCATGAACATCACGATCCTCGATGACTATTTCGACACGCTGCGCGGGACGGTGTGCTGATGGTCGAGGTGAACGCAGCCGGACGGGCCCGGCTTCAGGCTGGTCGCGCGCGATCGAGCCGAAGCGCTCGGCGCGCGATAGCGGCGCCGCGTATCACGCCGGATCTTCCGTGATCGGCGGCCCGCTGGCGTCGAATACCGTCAGCCCTTCCGTCGGGTCCGTCGGTGTCTCCCACGGACGCGCCGCGATGGCCCGTTGTGCGGCCTCGTAGCCGGCCTGTCGGCGGGCCTCGATGCCGGCCGGCGTGAAATCGATGTCCTTGAACTGATTGTCGTCGGCGAGTCGCGGCGCCGCGAGCTTGATCAGATGCATCGTGGTTTCGCATCCCCACGCGGCGAGCCGGCGCACGGCCGGCGACGCGCGCTCGGCTTCCGGCACGTGCCGGGCCAGCTCGCGGATCACGTGGCGCAGCCGGTGGATCTGCTGCTGGCGCGCGATGTGGCTGTCGGTGCGGCTCGCGTACTGGATGTCCTTCTGCCGCTCCGACACCTGCCAGATGCTCTGGGGCTCGGGGCCGGCCGGGTTCCACATCTGGACCGAGAAGATGATCGAGCTGCGGCGCGGATTGTCGTCGAGCACGACCTCGACCGGCGTGTTCGAATACACGCCACCATCCCAGTACGGCTCGCCGTCGATCCTGATCGCCGGGAACGCGGGCGGCAGCGCGCCGGAACTCATGATGTGCTCGAGCGACAGTCGCGTATCGCGGGAATCGAAATAGCGCATCGTGCCCGAGCACGCATTGACCGCGCTGACGGTCAGGCGCGGGTGGCCGGCGTTCAGCAGCTCGGGATCGATCAGCGACGCAAGGGTGTCGCGCAGCGGCGCGATCCGGTAATACGACGCGCGATCGACGCCGAGGCGGACCATCGGCCCGAGCCACGAGGCCGGATTGGGCTGGAAGAATCCCGCGATGCCGCCGCCGATGATCATCAGCTCGGCCAGCGTCCGGTTCCAGCCGGGCAGCAGCGGCCCAGTGTCGAAACGGGTCCGTTCGGTCACGCGGCGCCAGAATGCCGACAGCTTCTCGTAACGCTGCGCTGGCGGGTTCCCGGCGATCAGCGCCGCGTTGATCGCGCCGATCGACGTCCCGACCACCCAGTCGGGCCGGATACCGGCTTCGTCCATCGCCTGAAAGACGCCGAGCTGGAATGCGCCCAGTGCGCCGCCGCCCTGGAGCACGAGCACCACTTGCCCGGGGAGATCCATGCGTGCCGGCTGGCTCGCGGTCATGGCTGGCCTCGCTGCGTGTGATAGTGGGTCGGGTACGAACGGTTCGATTCAGTTTAGGCGATCGACGGCGGACGGGCCGCCCGCGGTGCAACGGGCGGCCGCGTTTGATTCGACGTCAGTCGCTTCCGACCCTCAAGCGCGTGTCGTGACGCGCCGCGTCATTCGACCGTGATGGTCTCCTTCATGTACGGGTGAATCCCGCAGAACACCTTGTAGACGCCCGGCTTGTCGAAGCGGAACGCGTACGTCTCGTCCTGGTCGAGCGCCTTCGAATGAAAGATGCCCGCGTCGTTGACGACGGTGTGCGGTTCCCCGTCGAGGTTCTTCCACGTGATCGTCGTGCCGGCCTTGATCGTCGTCGACATCGGCGAAAACATGAAGTTGCGGATCGTCACGAGCGTGCCGTCGGGGCCCTGCGCGAACGCGCTGAGCGGGGCGGTGGCGCACAGGAGCAGCGCCGCGATGAGGCTGGATGGCTTGAAACGGGTCATGTCGGTCTCCCTTGGGTTCAGTGCGTCAGGCCAGCGTCGCATCGCGCAGCGACGACGCGACCGGATGGCCCGCGAATTCGACGGTCGTCACGCCGAGCATCGACGGCAGCCGGTCGCGCGGCACGGTGAGCGGCACGGGGCCCGGGCCGTTGCCGGCCGTCGGCTGCGGGAACGCGGTGGAGCGCGCGGTGTGGAACGTCACGTTGCCCTCGACCTTCGACACGATCTGGTGGATGTGCCCGTTCAACACGGTGACCGAACCGAAGCGGCGCAGCAGCGCCATCGTCTGCGGCGCGTCGCCGGTGCCCCAGCCCCACGGCTCGTAGATGGTCCACATCGGCATGTGCGAGAACACGACGATCGGCGTGCTCGACGAGCGGCCCTTGAGATCCTGCGCGAGCCACGCGAGCTGGTCGTCGCCGAAGCTGCCGAGCCCGTTCGGCTTGAAGTGCATCACGTTGACGAGGCCGATGAAGTG
Organism: Burkholderia sp. HI2500; assembly: GCF_002223055.1. Taxonomy (NCBI): domain Bacteria; kingdom Pseudomonadati; phylum Pseudomonadota; class Betaproteobacteria; order Burkholderiales; family Burkholderiaceae; genus Burkholderia; species Burkholderia sp. HI2500. The sequence continues at coordinate 626,530 of NZ_NKFL01000006.1, forward strand.
CACGCCCGCGTGGTCGAAGCTGTAATAGCCGCGGTTGTCCGACGCCTTGCCGAACCGGCCGAAATATTCGGCGCCCGAACCGTCGGTGACGTCGTGCTCGCCGGGCACCGTATGCAGTTCCGGCACGCGCAACGCGGCGAGCAGTTGCGACGCGTGGTCGAACTCCTCGGGCTTGGACAGGTGCGTGATGTCGCCGGTATGGATGGCCAGCGCGGGCATCGCCGGCATGCCGTTGACGAGCTCGATCGTCTGCTTCAGCGTGGCCGATACGTCGGGGTTCGCGTCCTTGTTGAAGCCGATGTGCGTGTCGCTGATCTGCACGAACAGCGGGCGGCCCGCGTTGGCGGGGAGCGCGTCGCCGGTCTGCGCGAGCGCGAGGTCGAACGGCGTCAGGACGCCGCCCGACAGCGTAAACAGCGTGCCGAGGCCGCCGAAGGCCATGCACTGCAGGGCCTTGCGGCGCGACGGGTTGGTGGGGGTCGATGAAGACATGTGAGCCTCGCATTCGTGTGACGAAACCGGACGGCCGGATCGTCCTGGAATAAGCCGGCGCCTTCGCGTGCCATACCGGCGCAGCGGCGAATTTATTCCCGCCAGTTACAAGGTCGAACGCCCGTGTTTGCGGCTTGCGCGGCGATCCGGGATGCCTGTCGGATGACCTGTCAATGTCCTGTAAGTGACACGTCACATTTGCGTCACGACCGATCGATAGCCTGCCACTCCGAGTCACCTCTCCGGAGCCCCTTCATGCCGAATCTCGCGGCAACGGAAACCAGTGGTGCGGTCAGCACCCGCACGCGCATCGTCAGCCTCGCGCTGTTCTTTCTGATCATTGCCTGCGGCATCGTCTACGTCGGTATCCACCTGAGTGCCGACCTCAGTCCCGTCAAGGAAAGCTCGGTCCTCCCGTTCCTGCTGCTGATCGTCGCGCTGCTGATCGCGCTCGGCTTCGAATTCGTGAACGGCTTCCACGACACCGCGAACGCGGTCGCGACCGTCATCTATACGCACTCGCTCGACCCGCACCTCGCCGTCGTGTGGTCCGGCCTCTGGAACCTGTTCGGCGTGCTCGTGTCGAGCGGCGCCGTCGCGTTCGGGATCCTGCAGTTGCTGCCGGTCGAGCTGATCCTGCAGGTGGGCAGCGGCTCGGGCTTCGCGATGGTGTTCTCGCTGCTGATCGCGGCCGTCACGTGGAACCTCGCGACCTGGTATTTCGGGTTGCCGTCGTCGAGTTCGCACACGCTCGTCGGCTCGATCATCGGCGTCGGCCTGATGAACCAGATCGTCAGCGGCCCGTCGGGCACGAGCGGCGTCGACTGGAACCAGGCGCTCGGCGTCGGCAAGGCGCTGCTGTTCTCGCCGCTGATCGGCTTCGTGCTGTCCGCGCTCGTGCTGTTGTTGCTGAAGGCGCTCGTGCGCGTGCCGGCGCTGTACCAGGAGCCGAAGGGCAACAAGCCGCCGCCGTTCTGGATCCGCCTGCTGCTGATCCTCACCTGCACGGGCGTGTCGTTCGCGCACGGCTCGAACGACGGGCAGAAGGGCATGGGGCTGATCATGCTGATCCTGATCGGCGTGATGCCGACCGCGTATGCGCTGAACAAGGCCGTGACGCCCGATCAGACGAGCACGTTCGTCGCGGTGGCGCGCCACGCGTCGACGACGCTCGTCAAATATGCGGACCCGGCTGCCCGGTCGACCGACCCGCGAGCCGATGTCGAGGCCTACGTGCGCACGCACAAGCTGACGCCGGCGACGATTCCCGCACTGGGCAAGCTCACCGACACCATTGCCGACCAGGTCGCGCAGGCCGGCGGCATCTCGAGCGTGCCGCAGAACCTCGTCGACAACGTGCGCAACAACATGTACGTCGCGTCGGAGGCGATCCGGTTGATGGAGAAGGCGAAGGCGCCGGCGTTCTCGGTCGAGGACGCGAGCGCGCTCGAGGCGTTCAAGAAGCAGATGGACCGCGCGACGAAATTCATCCCGACGTGGGTGAAGGTCGCGGTCGCGATCGCGCTCGGCCTCGGCACGATGGTCGGGTGGAAGCGGATCGTCGTGACGGTCGGCGAGAAGATCGGCAAGTCGCATCTCACCTACGGGCAGGGCGCATCGGCCGAGGCCGTCGCGATGCTGACGATCGGGATGGCCGACGCGTACGGGCTGCCGGTGTCGACGACGCACGTGCTCGCGTCGGGCGTGGCCGGCACGATGACGGCCAGCGGCGCGGGCCTGCGCTGGGATACGGTGCGCAACCTCGTGCTCGCGTGGGTGCTGACGCTGCCCGCGTCGATCGCGCTGTCCGCCGCCCTGTACTGGCTGCTGCACGGGCTGTTCTGATTCGCGCCGGGGGCGCGACGCCCGGCCGCGCGACACGCGGCTGGACCCATCGATTTTCAATTCAACACAAGACGCTACCGATGGATATCAGTTTCTTCGATCCGAATCGCACCGCCAACGCGTCCGCGTGGCGCGTGCTGCCCAACCGCTGGGACGTGGTCGCGTTTCCGCTGATCATCGGCATACTCGCGATGGCGATCGTCGGCTTCCACCAGACGATGGCGCCGATCGGCGTGCTGCAGACGCAGAAGATCTCGCTCGATCCGTCGAACCTGCCCGAATACGCGTTGCGCACCACGCTGCGGATGCTTGCCGCGATGGTCGCATCGCTCGTGTTCACGCTCGTCTACGGCACGCTCGCCGCGAAAAGCCGCCGCGCGGGCATGGTGCTGATCCCGATCCTCGACATCCTGCAGTCGGTGCCGGTGCTCGGCTATATTTCGTTTACCGTCACGTTCGTCCTCGCGCTGTTTCCGGGCCGCGTGCTCGGTGCGGAGCTGGCTGCGATCTTCGCGATCTTCACGAGCCAGGCGTGGAACATGACGTTCAGCTTCTACCAGTCGCTGCGCACGGTGCCGCGCGACCTGAGCGAAGTGTCGCGCGGCTTTCACCTGACGCCGTGGCAACGCTTCTGGAAGCTCGAGGTGCCGTTCTCGATGCCGGGGCTGATCTGGAACATGATGATGTCGATGTCGGGCGGCTGGTTCTTCGTCGTCGCATCGGAGGCGATCACCGTCGGCAACCAGACCATCACGCTGCCGGGCATCGGCGCGTATCTGGCGCAGGCGATCTCGGACAAGAATCTCGGCGCGGTGGGCTGGGTGATCGTCGCGATGTCGGTCGTGATCCTCGCCTACGACCAGTTCCTGTTCCGCCCGCTGGTCGCGTGGGCCGACAAGTTCCGGATGGAAAACACCGCGTCGGGCGATGCGCCGCAATCCTGGCTGCTCGACATGATGCGCCGCACGCACCTGATCCATCAGCTGCTCGTGCCGGCCGGCTGGCTGCTGTCGCAGGCCGCGCGGATTCCGCTGCGCTTTCCGTCGCTGACAAGCACGCGTACGCGCGGTGCATCGTCGCGTGGCTCGTCGCGCATCGGCGACATCGTGTGGGGCGCGTTCGTGATCCTGCTGACGGCGTACGTCGTGTGGCGTGTCGTCACGTTCGTCGCGACCGGCGTGACGATGGGCGAAGTCGGGCACGTGCTCGTACTCGGTCTCATCACGCTGCTGCGCGTGCTGGTGCTGATCGCGATCGCGTCGGTGATCTGGGTGCCGCTCGGCGTGCTGATCGGGCTGCGCCCCGCGCTGGCCGAGAAGATCCAGCCGCTCGCGCAGTTCCTCGCCGCGTTCCCGGCGAACCTGCTGTTCCCGGTGTTCGTGATCGTGATCGTCCACTTCCACCTGAACGCCGACATCTGGCTGTCGCCGCTGATCGTGCTCGGCACGCAGTGGTACATCCTCTTCAACGTGATCGCCGGCGCGATGTCCTATCCGAACGACTACAAGGAAGCGACGAAGAATTTCCGCATCCGCGGCTGGCAGTGGTGGCGACAGGCGATCCTGCCCGGCATCTTCCCGTACTACGTGACCGGCGCCATCACCGCATCGGGCGGCGCGTGGAACGCGAGCATCGTGTCCGAGTTCGTGCAGTGGGGCGACACGAAGGTCGTGGCTCACGGCCTGGGTTCGTATATCGCGCAGACCACCGCCGCCGGCGATTTTCCGAAGATCATCCTGGGCATCGCCGTGATGTCCCTGTTCGTTACCCTGTTCAACCGTCTGTTGTGGCGTCCGATGTACGCCTATGCGGAATCCCGGCTCCGTCTCGATTGAGAGTAAGCGCGATGCAAAATTCGACCGTTATCAACGCCCCCGCCAAGACGTCCCAGCCGCTGCAGCCGCCGCGCCTCGGTGACGAAATCCTGCGCGTCGAGCACGTGAACCGCGGCTTCAACAAGTCGCAGGGCGAATTGCTCGTGCTCGACGATGCGAACCTGTCGCTGCGCGAAGGCGAGATCGTCGGGCTGCTCGGCCGTTCCGGCTCGGGCAAGTCGACGCTGCTGCGCATCATCGCCGGGCTGATCGAACCGACCGGCGGCGAAGTGACCTATCTCGGCCAGCCGCTGCGCGGCCCGGCCGAAGGCGTTGCGATGGTGTTCCAGACCTTCGCGCTGTTCCCGTGGCTCACCGTGCTGCAGAACGTGGAAGCCGGCCTCGAGGCGCTCGGCGTCGGCGCCCGCGAGCGGCGTGAGCGTGCGCTGGCCGCGATCGACCTGATCGGTCTCGACGGCTTCGAGAACGCATACCCGCGCGAGCTGTCGGGCGGCATGCGCCAGCGCGTGGGCTTTGCGCGCGCGCTCGTCGTCGATCCGACGATCCTGCTGATGGACGAGCCGTTCTCCGCGCTCGACGTGCTGACGGCCGAGACGCTGCGTACGGACCTGCTCGATCTGTGGACACAGGGCCGGATGCCGATCAAGTCGGTGCTGATCGTCACGCACAACATCGAGGAAGCGGTGTTCATGTGCGACCGGATCCTCGTGCTGTCGTCGAACCCGGGCCGTGTGATTGCCGAGATCAAGGTGCCGTTCAAGCATCCGCGCAACCGGCTCGACCCGGCGTTCCGCAAGCTCGTCGACGACATCTACGCGAAGATGACGGCCCGCCAGACCGGCGAGGCGACGAAGAAGGGGCTCGAGCTCGGCAGCTGGCTGCCGCAGGTATCGACCAACCTGATGGCCGGCCTGATCGAGACGCTCGCGATGGCGCCGTACCACGGCCGCGCGGACATGCCGGAAATCGCGCGCACGCTGCATCTGGAAGTCGACGACCTGTTCCCGATCGCCGAAGTGCTGCAGTACCTCGGCTTCGCGGACGTGCGGGAAGGGGACGTGTTCCTCACGCCGCCTGCACGTGTTTTCGCGGAATTTGGCACGCAGGAGCGCAAGCTGATGTTCGCCGATCACCTGCTGAAGCACGTGCCGCTTGCTGCGCGTATTCGGAAGGTGTTGAACGAGCGCCCGGGCCATCGCGCGCCGCGCGTGCGGTTCGAGCAGGAACTGGAGGATTTCCTGTCGGACGAAGCGGCTGAGGAAACGCTCGATGCAGTGATCGACTGGGGGCGTTACGGGGAAGTGTTCTCGTATAACGACAAGACCGAGGTGTTCAGTCTCGAGGATGTCGAGAGCTGATCGTCGAGCACGCATGGCATCCCGTCACGCACGACCGTGACGGGATGCCATCATGAGCCGTCTGCCTCTTCCCACTGAGCGAGAAGCTCCGGCGGAATGGCCCTGACGACATCGACGTAGCGCTTTCCGACGAATTGTTCGGCGCGTTTGAGCAGCACGGGGATGGGGCTGCTCGGTTCGTTGATTTCGAACCACTTGCGTGCCGCGCAGATCAGCGCCAACGCTGCCTGCCGGTCCGTTGGCGCAAGCGGGGCGAGCGCGGCAACGGACGTCGGGGTTGGCACAGCCTCCTCCTCGCCGTCCGGACCTGCCGGCGCTGTGGCCGTTTCGTCGAGCGCCGCCAACACCGGCGTATCGCGTGCCTCGTGTTCGACCGCACGCAAGGAGCCGGATCGGCCATCGACCTGCGGTTCGCTTGCCTGAAAGAGCTTGAGCAGGCGGACCAACGGGGAAAAATCCGGCAGATACGTCTCGAGGTGCGTCGAGCACCACGAATCGATAGCGGAGAGGCTCGAGATCGCGTCGTCGAAGGCCTTCATCGACGACGGCTGCTGTTCCCGCAGGTTCTGCAATTGCAGGGCGACCGAATCGGGCGCGAGCGCGTCGGCGGGACGCGGATGCGCGAACGCGCGCTCGACGTCACGAACCTGCAACCGGGTGGCAGTCGATCGTGTCAATACGATTTCCCGCACATCGGCCAGCAACCCTTCCGGATCCGACAGCGCTTGCAGCGCGTTCATGCGCATCTCCAGCGCGGCATGGCGATCGTTGTCGGCATCGGCCTGTGGATGGACCTGCTCCGGAAAGGCCTGCAACCACGCCGCCAGTAACCGCATGCCTTCCGACAGGCCTGCGACGCCGCCCAGGCGCGTGCGGCAGCGCGTATGCAGCACGGCAACGCGTATGTCCTTCGTGCGCGTCATCAGCCGCCGGCAGTCCCGCTCGGTCTCGCTCCAGTTCAGCGGTTCGGGCGAACCGACGAATGTGCCGTACTGCACATCCTGTCTGGGTGCGGTGCCGGCAAACAGCACCACGAAATCGAGTTGGCGATCGTTTTGATTGCGTTGTTTGTTTTGATGGCCGCTTCAGCCATTGTCATGACGCGCGAGGGAATCAAGGCAGGGGCGTGGTTTCACGTCGATGAGATTGGTCTTTGGTATGGCACTGGAAAGTTATCGGATAGCAACGCGCTGTCTGCGGGAAGACGCATCCACTGGGATGAGATAGTCGGGAAACCGGATGCCGGGTGTGACGTGCGAACCGAATACCAGACATCCAGGTCATTCACGAAGAGCTTCGTGTTCTGGCGCCGCATGGCGACCGGTGAAATCGTCGAGCAACGAATTCCGATGAGGCTCACGTCCAATGCTATGCGATGCATACGGTTCAGGAATCGCGATGCACTGATTGTTGCGATACTACGCGGCCTTGCTGGTCGTGGTTTGCGGTTTGACCTTGATGTATTCGTCGATGCGGGTGTGCATCCTGAAACTTGGAGGCCGATGAAGCGGCCGCGGCGGATGCTGCATTTGCTGTACGCGGCGAGCAGTTTGCTGAGCGCGTGGTTTGTCATGCAATGTGTATTGACATGGCCCGTTTGGGCCACAATTGGCGGGATGGTTGTGGTATTTTCCGCCGCTATTTTCCTAGGATATGCGCTGTGGGTAAGCTGCTATCGTGACTTGACGGGTATCGTTCGCTTTGAAGCTCATGCTTCAACCACCCCTCACTCCGGCAAATCCCGCTGACCGATATCCGGCTCGCTCCCCCCGGAATTCAGAAGCTCGATCTTCTCCATCCGCTGCCTTGCCAGCTCCGGCAGTTGGTTCGTCACACCGATCACGAGCGCTTCGGCGAGCGCGAGCGCCGGGACGTTCGTCTGAAGCATCGCAAACGGCTGCCCGCGGATGCGCAGCACGATCTCCGCGAACTCGCCGATCGGCGAATGCCATTCGTCCGTAATCAGCAGCACGCGTGTGCCAAGTTGGTGAGCGGCTTGCGCGAACCGAATACTGTCCCGTTGATAACGGCGAAAATCGAAAATAACGAGCACGTCACCGGCCCCCATGTCCGCCAGCGCGACCGACGCGAGGTTCACATTCGGTTCGACATATTGAACATGTGGCCGCGCGTAGGCGAGGGTGAACGAAAACAGCGACGCGAGCGGCGCCGTATAACGCCCGCCGCCGCAAAAGACACGCACATCCGGATTCGCCAGCAGCGCCACCGCGGCGCCGAACGCCGCCGCATCGAGCCCTTCGATCGTGGTCGCCAGCGACTCCGACAGCCGCTGGAAAATTGCCGAATGACTGTCGCGCATGCCCGCTGCCGAGTGGAACGCATCCATCCGCGCGAGCGGCGAATTCATTGCCGTGTCGATCTCGCCGTACAGCGCCTGCTGGAATGACGAGTAATTCGGAAAGCCGATCCGGACGACGAAGCGAAACACGGTCGGATCGCTCACTTCCGCCTGTTTGGCAAAGCTCGCAATCGGCCCGAGCCCGAGACTCGGGTAGCGATCCAGCAACGCCTGCGCGACCTTCTGTTCCGACGGCGTGAAGCTATCCATCTGGGATAGCAGCAACGCCCTGATGCTCGTCCCCATCGGGCACTCCAACTCTCGTATCTGAATGACAAACGGCAGACGGGTGTCTGCCGGCGACTCCACGCATGTTAGCCGATCGACGTCAGGCGGGCCGTGCACGCTCCGAAATTAGAGGGACGCATCGCACGGTGGACCGGCTCATTCACCATTGTAATAAAACAAACATTGGCAAATGACCCATTCGGCGGATATTCGTTCGTTGTTCAGTGATAACCCTAGGTTTTGGCGCAAAAAAGCGAGTGCTATGATCGCGGCCTCGCTGGAATGTATTGTTTATTACAAGCGCGATTGACGCGTCGACAACCCCGATGCGGCGTCGCGTTCCGGCATGCCACGGTTTTATTTGTCTGGAGGATCCCGTCATGAGGCGGCTCGTAGTACTCACCCTGTTGTCGGCCATGAGCGTGTGCGCGTTCGCCGCATCGGACCCCGCGGTCGAAGCGAAGAACGGCATGGTCGTTTCGTCGCAGCACTTCGCGTCGCAAATCGGCGTCGACATCCTGAAGGAAGGCGGCAACGCGGTGGACGCCGCGGTGGCGGTCGGTTACGCGCAGGCCGTGACCAATCCGTGCTGCGGCAACATCGGCGGCGGCGGTTTCATGACCGTCCACCTGGCCGACGGCCGTGACCGCTTCATCAATTTCCGCGAAACCGCACCGGCTGCGGCTTCCGCGAACATGTATCTCGATGCGAAGGGCAACGTCATTCCGGACGACAGCCTGTACGGCTATCGTGCGGTGGGCGTGCCGGGCACGGTTGCGGGCCTCGATCTCGCGCAGCGCAAGTACGGCAAGCTGACGCGCAAGCAGGTCATGGCGCCGGCGATCCGCCTCGCGCGCGACGGCTTCGTGCTGACGCGTGGCGATACGGACATCCTCGACACGACGATCGACCGCTTCAAGAAGGATCCGGAAGCGGCCCGCATCTTCCTGCGTCCGGACGGCACGCCGCTGCAGCCGGGCGATCGCCTGGTGCAGAAGGACCTGGCCCGCACGCTCGAGCGTATCGCGGAGCAGGGCCCCGACGCGTTCTATCACGGCGAGATCCCGAAGATCGTCGAGGCGGCGGCCAGGAAGGGTGGCGGCCTGATCACGGCGGCGGATTTCGCGTCGTACCGTGCGCAGGACATGGCGCCGCTGACGTGCACGTATCGCGGCTACGAGTTCGTGTCGGCTCCGCCGCCGAGCTCGGGTGGCGTGACGATGTGCGAGACGCTGAACATCCTCGAAGGGTATGACATGCGCAAGCTTGGCTACCATTCGGCCGCGGCGGTGCACTACATGACCGAAGCGATGCGTCACGCATACGAAGATCGCAACACGCTGCTCGGCGACCCGAACTTCATCGACAACCCGGTCGCGAAGCTGACGAGCAAGGACTACGCGGCGCAGATCCGCAAGAGCATCCATTCGGATACGGCGACGCCGTCGGTCGACGTGCAGCCGGGCGTCGGCGTGCACGAGAAGCCGGAGACGACCCACTATTCGATCATCGACCACGACGGCAACGCGGTGTCGACGACCTATACGGTCAACGGCCGCTTCGGCGCCGTGGTCATCGCGCCGGGCACGGGCTTCTTCCTGAACGACGAGATGGACGACTTCACCGTGAAGGTCGGCGCGCAGAACCTGTTCGGTCTCGTGCAGGGCACGCGCAACTCGATCGCGCCGGGCAAGCGTCCGCTGTCGTCGATGGCGCCGACCATCGTGAAGAAGGACGGCAAGGTGTTCATGGTGGTCGGCTCGCCGGGCGGCTCGCGCATCATCACGATCACGCTGCAGACCGTGCTGAACGTGATCGACTACGGGATGACGCCGCAGGACGCGGTCACCGCGCCGCGCATTCACCACCAGTGGCTGCCCGACGAGGTCTATTACGAAACCTACGGCCTGTCGCCCGACACGCTCGCGATCCTGCGCAACATGGGCTACAAGATGGTCGAGCAGACGCCGTGGGGCGCCGCCGAGCTGATCATGGTCGGCCTGGCGGGCACCGAAGCGGCGAGCCGCCAGAGTTCCGGGAACGATTCGTCCGTGTCCGGGAACGTGCGCGTCGGCTTCATCTACGGCTACAACGATCCGCGCCGTCCGGCCGGTTCGGCAATCGGTTACTGACCTGATCCGGCCTGATCGCTTCATGCTGAATCGCTGCTCCGCAACGGCGTTCGCCTTCGCGCGAATGCCGTTGCGGCGGCAGCACGTCGTTCGCGGAGATCCGCGAGCGCGACCGGCGCCGGCGACCGTGCCCGATACACCGGGCACGACCGGCTCGCCACGCGCGCACCCTGGCACGGCACAGGAATGCGCGCCTTTCATCCGTCAACTTCTTCCCGTGCGTCGAATTCCGATATGAACAAACGAATGTCCGCGGCAGGCTGGATCCTGCTCGCGATGGCGGCCGGCATCCTGATCGGCTACATGATCTATACGCAGCTGCCGGACAAACAGTCGGCGGCGGAAATCGCCGGCTACATCTCGCTGGTGTCCGACGTGTTCCTGCGGCTGATCAAGATGGTGATCGGCCCGCTGGTGTTCTCGACGCTGGTCGTCGGCATCGCGCACATGGGCGACGCGTCGTCGGTGGGCCGCGTGTTCGTGAAGGCGCTCGGCTGGTTCTTCACCGCGTCGCTGATCTCGCTGCTGCTCGGCCTGCTGATGGCGAACCTGCTGCGCCCGGGCGAGAACCTCGGTTTGCCGCTGCCGGATATCGGCGCGTCCGCGCATCTGGCGACGTCCAAGTTCACGCTGAAGGATTTCGTCGGCCACATGGTGCCGAAATCGATCGCCGAGGCGATGGCGAACAACGAGATCCTGCAGATCGTCGTGTTCTCGATGTTCTTCGGCGTGGCGCTCGCGTCGCTCGGCGAACGCGGCAAGATTCTCGTCGCAGCGATCGACCAGCTCGCGCACGTGATGCTGAAGATTACCGGCTACGTGATGAAGCTCGCGCCGCTCGCGGTGCTGGCGGCGATGGCGTCGACCGTCGCGATCAACGGCCTGTCGATCCTGCTGAAGTTCGCGGTGTTCATGGGCGACTTCTACCTGAGCCTGTTCCTGCTGTGGGGCACGCTCGTCGCGGCCGGCCTGCTGTTCCTCGGCCGCCGCGTGTTCAAGCTGCTGGCGCTGATCAAGGAAGCGTTCATGCTGTCGTTCGCGACCGCGAGCTCGGAAGCCGCGTATCCGAAGATCCTCGATGCGCTCGACCGTTTCGGCGTGCGTCGCAAGATCTCGAGCTTCGTGATGCCGATGGGGTATTCGTTCAACCTCGACGGCTCGATGATGTACTGCACGTTCGCGTCGCTGTTCATCGCGCAGGCCTACGGCATTCACCTGTCGCTCGGCACGCAGGTCACGATGCTGCTGATCCTGATGCTCACGTCGAAAGGCATGGCCGGCGTGCCGCGCGCGTCGCTCGTCGTGATCGCCGCGACGCTGCACCAGTTCAACATTCCGGAAGCCGGGCTGCTGCTGATTCTGGGCGTCGATACGTTCCTCGACATGGGCCGTTCGGCCACGAACGCGGTGGGCAACTCGATCGCCAGCGCGGTGGTCGCGAAATGGGAAGGCGAGCTGATGCCGGAAGCAGAAGCCGAAGCGAATGCGGCGCGGCTGGATGCGGAAGCCGAAGCACGCATGAACGAGGCGGTTCGCGATACGGATCGCGTCACCTCTGGCTGAAGCGGGGCCCCGGGTCGAATCCCGGGCTGTCAGGCCGCCTCGGCGGGGCGGGCCGCGTCGAGGCACGCGGCCAGCACCATCGCGGCGGCGTTGCCCGGCGTCGAGCCGAGCAATTGCGGCGCATAGACACTGTCGCCGATCTCGATGGGCTGCCCCGACAGCGCGCACACGCCGCGCTTGCGCGTGGTGAACAGCCGCCACTTCTGATAACCGTAGTGCCCGGTGCATGCGTCGCGCCATGAAATCATCACGGTGTCGGCCGTGGGCCGCTCGAGCACGCTGATGGACGGCTTGCTCGTCGCGTCCCACGACGGCAGCCGGTCGCGCGTGACGCTGCGCCGCCGCGGCGCGCCCCACGAGAGGGACGGCATGTCGAAGCTGCTGATCGCGGCAACGGTCATGAGCCAGGGCGCTAAACGGTTGTTCATGTCGGTTTTCCTCGAAACGTTATGCAACACCGCCACGTGCGGTATCACGACAGGCGGATGCGCGGCTGCACGCAGCCGTTGATCCGTTCGGCGATCCACAGCAGGGTCGCCTTGGAGAAGCCGTGCAGCGCCTGCTGGTGCCGCCGGTAGAGCATCAGGTGGCTGAATTGCGCGAAACGCCCCTGGATGAAGCCGCCGCGAAAGAACCCGAACTGCCCGAGCGTGCCGAACGCGTCGTAGTCGCTGATCGACACGAGCGCGCCGAAATCGTGGAACGCGAACGGCGGAATCGGCGTGCCGTCGAGCCACGCGGGCAGGTGCTTCGCGAGATGCTCGGCCTGCTGCGTCGCGACTTGCGCGGTGGGCGGCAGCGGCCGTTCCTGGCCGTCGGGCAGCAGGCTCGCGCAGTCGCCGATCGCGAACACGTGCTCGTCGCCGGTGGCCTGCAGCGTCGGCCCGACGACGATCTGGTTCGCGCGATTCGTGTCGAGCCCGTCGAGCGCCTGCATGAAATCGGGCGCCTTCACGCCGGCCGCCCACACCATCAGGTCCGCTTCCGCGAACGAACCGTCGCCGTAGTGAAAGCCGTTTGCGTCGGCCGACGTGACGCGGGTGGACGTCAGCACATGAAAGCCGATCTGTTCGAGCCGCCGCTGCGCCGACGCGGAAATCCGCGGCGGAAACGCGGTGAGGATGCGCGGGCCGCTCTCGAGCAGCGTGAGCTGCAGCCGCTCGCGCACCGTCGCGTCACCGTACGCCTGTGCCACTTCCAGCAAGCGGCTCAGCTCCGCCGCGAGTTCCACGCCGGTCGCGCCCGCGCCGACGATCGCGACGCGAAACGGCTCGTCGCGCGCGATGCTGCGAAATACGCGCATCCGCAACGCTTCGTTGAAAGTCTCGGCCTGCTTCTGGCTGTCGATGAAATAGCAGTGCTCGCGCACGCCCGGCACGCCGAAATCATTGGCCTGGCTGCCAAGCGCGAAGATCAGCACGTCGTATTCGAGTTCGCGTGCGTCGAGCACGAGTTCGCCGTCCTGCGAGCGGATCTCGCCGAGCTGCACGCGGCGGCGCGCGCGATCGAGCCCCGTCAGTTCGCCGGGCTGGTATGTGTAACCGTGATCACGTGCATGGGCGAGGAAGATCACCTGCTGCTGCTGCACGTCGCGCGTACCGGCCGCGATCGTGTGCAGCATCGGCTTCCAGATGTGGGTCGGGCTGCGGTCGACGACGGTCACCTGGGCGCGCCCGGACCGGCCGAGGCGCTCGCCCAGGCGGGTGGCGAGCTGCAGGCCGGCGATCCCGCCGCCGACGATGACGATGCGTGTAGGGGTTGTCATGGATAAATCATCACGTGATGAATAAGGTATGATCCTAGCGCTTCCCGGCTTCGCGTGTCAACGGAGCGGGGCAGGTCACCCGGTGTTCGGCGTCGTTCGAGCGGGGCCGGAACACGGGTATTCGAATCATTCAAGGAGAGCAGGAAGACGTGGCTGAAGTCACTGAGCGCGCGCCGGCCAAGCGGCGTATGCGAGGGCGGCCGCTGGCCGGGGCGTCCGTGGGGCCGGACGTGATATTGCGGGCCGCGCGCCGCACGTTCGCGAAGCGTGGCTACGATGCCACGAGCGTGCGCGAAGTCGCGCGCGAGCTGGGTGTCGATGCGGCGCTGATCGCGCACCATTTCGGGACGAAGGAAACGTTGTGGCTGGCGGTCGTCGAGCAGATCGCCGAGCTGGCCGAGCCGATGTTCGACGCGCTGCGCGCGTTGCGCACGTCGCCGCTGCCGCAACGCGACCGTGTACGGCGCGCGATCGAGCTGTGTGTCGACCACGAGTTCGACGAGCCCGACCTGGGCATGTTCTTCTCGACGGCGGCGACCGAAGTGGGCGCGCGGCTCGACCGGCTGCAGGCGCGGCTCGTGCGCCCGTATTACGACGTGATGTTTCCGCTGCTGTCGGAGGCGGTAGAGGCCGGTGTGATCCGCCCGGTCGATCCGGCGGTGCTGTTCTTCATGATCGCGAGCGCGATCGGCACGACTGTGTCATACAGTCACATGATGCTGGAGTACACGTCGCTGCCCACGCGGCAGGACGCGTTCCGGCAGGCCGTGGTGGACATTGCGTTCAACGTCGTCGGCGGCTGAGCGCCGCGCGTGACGTGCGCGGTCACGCCGCCAGCACCCACCCCAGTTCGCGCACCGCGCTTCGCGCGGTCTCGCGCAACGCATCGACGAGCGGCGAGGGCGTCCGGTACGCGATCGCCAGCTCGTATGCGAGCGGGCTTCCCGCACCCGTCAGTTCGCAGAACGTGATGCCTGGCGGTTGCATCGGCACGAACAGGCGCGGCATCAGCGCGACGCCGATGCCGCCCGCGACGAGCCCGGCCGTCGTCTGCATCTGGCGCGGCTGCTGGACGATGCGCGGCGCGAAGCCGGCCTGCGCGCATGCGGTCACGATCAGCGCGTGCATGCCGGGCCCGTGGTGCGCGGCAAACATGACCCACGGTTCGTCAGCCAGTTCGGCAAGCGCAATGCGCCGGCGGTGTGCGAGCCGGTGACCGTCGGGCAGCGCGGCGACCATCCGGTCGCGCAGCAGCGGCTCGACGCGCACGTCGCCCGCATCGGCTACCGGCAGCACGACGAGGCCGACGTCCGTGCGGTCCTGGCGCAGCGCGAGCACCTGCTCGGCGGTCGTGCCTTCCTCGAGCTGGAAATCGACGTCCGGATGGCGCTCCTGGAACGCGCGGAGGATCAGCGGCAGCAGCGCGTTGACCGTGCTGTCGACGAAACGCAACCGTAGCGTGCCGCCGAGGCCGGCGCCCGCGCGGCGGGCCACGGCCACCGCGCGCTCGGCCTGTTCGAGCGCGCGCCGTGCTTCGAGCAGGAACGCGTCGCCGGCCGGCGTGAGCGCCGTGCCGCGGTTGTCGCGCTCGAACAGCACGACGCCCAGCTCGTCCTCGAGCTTGCGGATCGCCGCGCTGAGCGGCGGTTGCGCCATGTGCAGCCGCTCGGCCGCACGCCGGAAACTGAGCGTCTCGGCGACCGCGATGAATTGCCTGAACTGGCGTAGATCGATCATGCGATACCTTTTGCGTATCAGTGGATCATCGAATTCGTATTTTACCTATCACACTGTGCTGCCCAGAATGGCCTTGTCATCAACGGTCGACATTCGGGAGGGCAGGTCATGACAGGGATCGAACAGCAGCGAACGGCAATCGTCACGGGCGGGTCGAGCGGGATCGGCTTCGCAATCGCGCGCCGGCTGGTGGAGGACGGGTATCGGGTCGCGATCGTCGGGCGCGACGCGGCGCGGCTGGAAGCGGCAGTTGCGCGTCTCGGCGGCATGGCGATCGGGCGGGCGGCCGATCTGAGCGTGCGGTGCGAAGCGGAGGCGGCGGTTGCCGCGATCGTCGCGCAGTGCCGTTGCATCGACGTACTGGTCAACAACGCGGGGGCGACCGGCCGCGTCGGCGCGGATACGGAGGCAGGCGAGGCCGAGCGCGTGTGGGACGCCGTGCTCGACGCGAACCTGAAAAGCCTGTTCGTGACGACCATGGCTGTGCTGCCGCACCTGGCCGAGCGCGCCGCGAGGATCGTCAACATCGGTTCGATCGCGGCGCGCGCCGGCAGCCTGCTGCCGGGTGGCCTGGCGTACGCGGCGGCGAAGGCCGGCGTCGAAGGGTTCACCGTCGCGCTCGCGCGCGAACTCGGGCCGCGCGGCGCCACGGTCAATACGGTCGCGCCCGGCTATATCGCCGACACGCGCTTCTTCGGCGAAAGCGGCGTCGCGCCGGCCATTGCGGCGACGATCCGCGAACAGACGCCGGCCGGCCGCGCCGGGCATCCGGACGATATCGCGGACGCGGTTGCGTGGCTCGCCGGGCCGCGTGCGTCGTTCGTCACCGGTGCGACGATCGCGGTGAACGGCGGCTGGCGGGTCGGGTGACGCAATCTACCCAGGTGGCCGGATGCGGCGGCATCGCGCGCCACATCCGGCCCGCCGGTCATGCGATATCCGTGGGCGGCTTGTCGCCGAGCCAGCGCCGCGCGCCGGGCCCGTTGCGGCCCGCGCGATCCTCCGGGTTCGTCAGCTTGCAGCGCTTCAGCGACAGGCAGCCGCAGCCGATGCATTCGTCGAGGTTGATGTACAGGCGCTGCAACTCCTCGATCCGGCTCGCGACGCGCTGCTTCCAGCCGCGCGACAGCCGCTGCCAGTCCTTGTTGCTCGGCGCGGTGTCCTCGGGGAGGCTGACGAGCTGCTCGGCGATCTCGTCGAGCGAATAGCCGATCTTCTGCGCGAACACGATGAACGCGATCAGCCGCAGCACCGCGCGCGAATAGTGGCGATGGCTCGAGCCGTTGCGATGCGACTTGATGAGCCCGCGCGTCTCGTAGAACCGTAGTGTCGACGCCGGCACGCCGCTGCGCGCGGCCACTTCGCGGATCGACATCAGCGGCCATTGCGGTGTTTCCTGGATACCCATGTTGCCCCTCCGGGAAAACTTGACTTGAAGTTAACTTCAACTTTTATGCTACGCGGCAGTTTAACCCGTCGCGAGGCATCATGCTCTCCTTATCCCTACGCAGGACGTCGCCTTTGGGCGCGGCCTGTGCACTGCTGCTGGCGTTGTCGGGCTGTCACGACGGCAAAGGCGCATCGTCGGCCCAATCCCTTCCCGAAGTCGGCGTCGCCACCATCGCACCCCGCACGATCCGCCTCGCGGACGAATTCAACGGACGCGTCGAAGCGGTCGACGCGGTCGAACTGCGGCCGCGCGTAAGCGGCTATCTGCAGCGCGTCGCTTACAAGGAAGGCGACCTGGTCGCGCAGGGCGCGCTGCTGTTCGAGATCGACCCGCGCCCTTACCGGATCGCGCTCGATCGCGCCAATGCGCAGCTGCAGCGGGCCCGTGCGGCCGCGAGCCTCGCGAACGTGCAGCTCAAGCGCGTGCAGACGCTGATCGATGCGCATGCGACGTCGCAGGAAGAACTCGACAACGCGCGCGCCACGGCCGAGCAGGCGCGTGCGGACCTGCAGGCGGCCGACGCGGCCGTCGCGGATGCGAAGCTCAATCTCGGTTTCACCGAAGTGCGTGCGCCGATCGCGGGCCGCGTCGGCCGCGCAGTCGCCACCGTC